>JBPOHJ010000044.1:0-46408 GCA_052035725.1 Bacteroidota bacterium
ATGAACTGGGTCAGGTAGTGATGGAGTTGAGTTTAAACGCCGGCAACAATCACCTGGTGAATGTAAAAGGCCTGAGTGAAGGTGTGTACTTCATAAGTGGTAAAGACAAGAATGAAGAATTGCGTCAGAAGCTCATAATACAGAATTGATAGTACCATAAACTTTACCAAACCCTCGTCATTTCGACGGGGGTTTTTTGTTGGAAGAAAAAGGTATGTCTTGGTAGTGAAGGTCAGAAAGGCTTGATTGTTATTAAGAAGCAGGATATTTCAAGCGGCAGTGTTGTTACAAATGTTCTTGACAGCATTTGTTACTTACATGGAGGTAAAAGTGAATTTGAAAAAGTTCCTGTGACGTTACTGCAGTCTTATCTGAACATTCGTGGTTTAGCCGACACAATAGCTATCAAAAGTGTAAGCTTTGACAAGGCAAACAAAATGCATAAAAAAAGCCTTAGAGTATCTAAGGCTTCGTGGGAGCTACAGGGTTCGAACCTGTGACCCCCTGCTTGTAAGGCAGGTGCTCTGAACCAGCTGAGCTAAGCTCCCAAAATGGTTTGCAAATTTATACCATTAATTTAAATCGGCAAACAAATTTTAATAATTATTCGTTTACTCCTGAATCAGGAATCAGCATGCCATCAACCAATACACGTCCGCAATGTTCGCAAACAATGATCTTTTTATTCAGGCGAATATCTAATTGTCGTTGAGGTGGAATTTTATTGTAACATCCTCCGCAAGCGTCGCGCTCAACTGCAACAACGGCCAGACCATTACGTGAATTAGCACGAATGCGGCGGTAGGCATTTAATAAACGATCTTCAATTGCTGCTGATGCTTTTTCGCTTTCTTTCACAAGTTCTTTCTCGTCTTTTTCTGTTTCAGCAATAATTTCATCCAACTCGCTTTTTTTGGCCTTTAGGTCTTTGCTGCGTTCTTCAAATTCGGCCTTGCTTTTTTCGAGCACTTCGCTTTTTAACTGTATACTGGCTTTTGCTTCTTTGATGCGTTTCTCTGCCAATTGAATTTCAAGATTTTGAAATTCGATCTCTTTTGTAATAGCATCGTATTCGCGGTTATTGCGAACTTTACTTTGCTGAGCTTCGTATTTTTTGATATTGGATTGAAAATCCTTAATGGATTGTTTCTTTTCATTCAACTGATTCTCCAACTCCGCTACTTCTTCGGTTATATTAGTCAGGCGAGTTTCCAAACCGGCAACGGTGTCTTCCAAATCACTTACCTCCAAAGGCAATTCACCACGGATGGTACGCAATTTGTCAATTTTACTATCAATCAGCTGTAATTGGTAAAGACTTTTTAATTTTCCTTCAACCGAAGCGTCGATTTTCTCTTTAATTTTTGAACTCATCTTGTCAGAAGTAATGTATCGGGTTGGTGTTTATTTTCGATAAACGGATTGCAAATTTAGGAAATTTATTTTGAATTAGCTTATAAAATATTTCAGGCGTAAATTGCTCAGTTTCAAAGTGTCCGGGGTCTGCCAGGAGGAGTTTACCCTCTACCTCAAAAAAATCGTGGTATTTAAAGTCTGCGGTGATAAAAGCATCGGCTTTTTTGGCAATCGCCTGATTTAGTAAAAACCGGCCACTTCCACCGCACAAGGCCACTGTTTTTATGGGTTTGTTCAACATTGGCGTGTGTCTTACACAGCCGGCGTTTAAAGCAGTTTTCACCAACCTGAGAAAATCGTTTTCGTTGAGAGCGGTTTCGAAGGTGCCTATCATACCGCTGCCAATTTCAGGATGGCCATTGGTAATTGTGTAACAATCGAATGCGGGTTCTTCGTAGGGGTGGTTGTGTTTAAGTGCCTCAAGCAGGCGCTTTTCATGGGCGGTTTCGTAAACCACTTCCAGGCGCAGCTCAGCTTCCTGACTAAGTTCCAATGGTCGGCCCAAAAAAGGGTTCGACAAAGCATTGCCGCGAAATGTACCGGTGCCTTCTGTGCTAAAACTGCATGAATCGTAATTTCCAATCCGTCCTGCCCCTTGTTCAAACAAAGCTTCTCGCAGGGTGTTCAGGTGAGTGCCAGGCACAAAAGTGACAAGTTTCCTCAGTTGGCCTTGTTTTGGCAACAGCACGCGGAGGTTTTGCAGCTCCAATTTCTCGGCAATTTTTTTATTCACGCCTTGTAATACATTATCCAAATTGGTATGACAGGCATAAATCGCTACATTGTTTTGAATGGCTTTTATTAAGGCACGTTCACCGTTAGTGGCTCCGGTAATTTTCTTCAAACCTGTGAACAATAACGGGTGATGGGAAATCACCATATTGCATCCTTGCGCAATGGCTTCGTTCACTACTTCTTCGGTACAATCTAATGTTAAAAGTGCGGCATGCGCTTCCCATTCCGGATCTCCGCAAAGTAAACCGCTGTTGTCGTATGTTTCCTGTAAAAAAAGCGGTGCGGTGGCTTCAAGGCAGTTTGCAATATCTTTAATTTTCACCATCATTAAACAAGCATCAATTGTAATTAAAAAATCCCCTTCGTTTCAGGAAGGGGATCAAATGCTCCGGAGGATTTAGTCAATTCTGGATTTATGATCCTCTATTGCGCTCAGCTCTTTTAAGGCATTAAATACTTCATAGTCGCTGCGGCTGCTTAGTGTTTGTTCTACGACAGTTTTTTCAGCAAGCAGGTCGGTGTTGGTATTGCCTGGGTTCACAGAATTGATGAAAAGAACTGCTACACCGTTTTCGGTAACGATTGGTTTGCTCAAAGTTCCGGCCTTAGAACCTAAGGCTGTGCCCGCAATACCGTTGTCGTTGCCAAGGCCCTGAATGGCGGCGTTTTCACCATTTAAGCTCTCCTGAGTTCTGACTTCTAAATGCAAAGCGTTTGCCAGGGCATCTAGTGATTTCGCCGATCCACTTACTTTATTGAACTCTTCCTTGAATAAATCTGCTTTCTTTTCCTGAATAACCAACCGGGTAACTTCATCTTTTACTTCTTCGAGAGGGAGCACACCTTTGTTGCGGATACCACTGAGTTTTGCCACCACGTGTTTGTTTTGAAGAGTAAAAATATTCACATCACCTTTTTCGGCTTCATACACCCAACGCACCATCTCACGCGCTTGTTCAAGACCGGGTAATTGACGATCACCCTCTTTGATGTTATCTGCCACACGTTTGGTTAGTTTTTTTGCATCCACAGCTTTATCAAAAAGTTCACCAGTGTTATTTTCACCAGCAAATTGACTGGCTTCAGAGAAAATACGCTGGTTGGTTTCATCACTTGCCTGAATGGCTTTAAAGATCTGTGCGATCCTGTAACTATTATGGCGTGTGTTGCTCACATTCAGAACCTCAATAATGTGGTAACCAAATTGGGTTTCAACCACGCTGATATTGCCTTTAGTGCCTGTTAATCCGGCTTTAGTGAATGCTTCAACAAAACCTTTCTTCTCATCAAACCAGCCATAATTTCCACCATTGGACTTGCTGCCCATGTCATCACTTATGCTGATGACCAAACTTCCAAAGTCAGCAGTTTTATTTTGAAGCAAAACAAGCAAGCTGTCTGCCGTTTTTTTAGCGCTTTCTTTACTGCGTTTAGGTTGTTGGGTTTGAGGATCGTTGATGCCAATGAGGATGTGGCGTACCTCTGCACTATCGGCGAGAGATGTAACTGAATTCAATTTATAGATTTTGAAATAAGCCCCTTCATTATAAGGACCAAACACTGTACCCGGTGCAGCTGTATAGATCGCTGAATCACGAACTATCATGGTTTTACGGGTAAAGTTTTCAATTTTTATTTCTCCATTCTCACTTTCCTGAGCAAGAAAAAGGCTGTCTTCTGCAGGAGTTTTGCCTTTAAACTCTTCTGCTGCACGGTTAGCGTCTTTTTCTATCGCAGCAATGTCTTCTGTACTTGGAATTACATTGAAGGCCACATATTCAATGCTGCGGGTGGTCTCAGAGTTTTGAAACCGGTAAGCATGCTCTTTGTAGTATTTTTCAAGATCCGATTCACTCACGTTTACACTGCTGTCGCTAACTGAGTCGTAGCGTTTAATGATATAGGAAAAATTAATATTAGTAGTTCTGGAAATCACCTTGGCTTTAAGTTCAGCGCTTGTTGCATAAAGACCCTTGTAAACCAACATTCTGAACTTTTCAAAATAACGGGTGGTTTTTACATTTTCTTCCATGCCAAGCAACACTTGTTCCTGGTCGGCTGGCAAATTTTGCACGGCTTGTTTCCATTTCACCAAATCTAAGGTGCCATCGGGTTTGGCAAACTGTTCATTCACTTTACCGGTTTGCTGATCACTGAGTTGCTGAATAATGTATGGTACAGGATTGGCAACTACCCGATCATACAATTCGTCCTCACCAACGGTAATTCCTGTTTTATCAAATTGCGGACGAATAGCGAGGTCCACAACATATTGCTGCCAGATGTTATCAATAATAGACGCACGCGTTTGTTCATCCACATCATTGTTCTGGTTGCGTTGACGATAGTTGTTCAATTGACCTTCTATACGATTCACAAACTCGTTGCGATCAATCTTTTTTCCATTGATGCTGCCCACAGTGGTGAGTTCGTCACCACCGAAGATGGACGATCCAGAGCCAAGAAGACTCTCCAAAATAAAAATGACAAGTGCAAGTCCTACGATACCTACCAGTAATCCGGTCCTTCTTCTGATTGATTCCAATACGCTAATGCGTTCTTTTTTGGGTGTTGATTCGGCTTGTGAAGCGTTTTTTTCTTTGCTCATGGTATTCGTGTACGATTTTTTTAAGACTTGCAAAGATAAGGCTTTGCATGAAATTCGGAAACCTCTACATAAATTGTAAAGACATGGCTCTCAGCGCAATAGATAAGCTTATGGCGCTTATTGGTCAAAGGGTTCGAATTTCCTTGCTTAAAGTTTCTACTGCAGTTTTCAACATATGGCCCTCTGACCATGCAATTCCGTAATTTTAAAAACCACTTTTCACAGGCTATGTTTTTAATTTTTGATACCGAAACAACCGGTTTGCCCCGTAATTATAATGCCCCGCTTACCGATTTTGACAATTGGCCGCGCATGGTGCAAATTGCCTGGCAGTTGCACGATAAGGCAGGAACCCTTATTGCACACAATTCTCTGATCATCCGGCCTGAAGGTTATACCATTCCATTCAACGCTGTTCAGGTGCATGGCATCTCAACCGAAAGGGCCTTACAGGAGGGAAATGACTTGCAAGGTGTTCTGGAACAGTTCAGAACATTGGTTGAGCAGTGTGATTACTTGTGTGGACATAACATAGAGTTTGACATAAATATCATAGGTGCTGAATTTTTACGGTGTGGAATAGAAAATCCATTCCAAGGAAAACAACAATTCGATACCAAAAACGACGCCACCACAAATTTTTGCGCTTTGCCGGGTGGACGAGGCGGAAAATTCAAATGGCCCACCTTAAGTGAACTATACTTTAAATTGTTTTCATCCAAGTTCGAGGAGGCCCATAATGCTGCATTTGATGTGCAGGCTACCGCCAGAGTGGTATTTGAATTGCTGAAAAGGCGCATTGTAACGCTCAAAGGCCTCAGCGCTGAGGAAGCGGTTAATATTCAATTTCAGGACACCGATCTTTCTGAATTGTTGCTAAGGGAAAAAGAGCTTAAAGAGAAAAAAAACACGCAGGAACCGATTATTTCCAAAACCGATCACGCGCCGTCAGGCAAATTTGTGTCGGATGTGCCATTTTCGCATTTGCACAACCACTCTCAATACTCCGTACTGCAAAGTGTAACTGAAGTGTCAGCACTGGTGAAAAAAGCGGCTGAGCAAAACATGGAAGCAGTGGCCCTTACTGACCACGGCAACATGTACGCAACGTTTTTGTTCTGGCAGTCGGTCGACAAACACAACAAATCGGTGAAGGCTCACAACGATGCCATTGAAAAAGGCGAAAAAAGCGGAGAGCGAAAAAAGGAATTAAAATGTTTGATAGGCTGCGAATTAAATATTGCGAAAGACAGAAACAACAAAACCAAGCAAGACAATGGGTTTAGTATTCCCTTTATTGCAAAAAATAAAAATGGGTATGAGAACCTGTCCAAGCTCAGTTCTATCGGGTTCACCGAAGGAATGTATTATGTGCCTCGTATCGATAAAGAGGTGTTGTTGCAGTATAAAAATGACCTCATTTGTTTTAGTGGTGGTTTGAATGGGGAAATACCATGGTTGATTCTTAACGCTGGAGAAGCACAAGCAGAAGATGTGTTTTTGTGGTACAAGGAACAATTTGGAGAAGATTTTTACATTGAACTCAACCGACACGGTTTACCTGAAGAAGATCATGTGAATGAAGTGCTTTTAGGATTCGCCAAAAAACATGGCGTACACTACTTTGCAGCCAATTCTAACTATTATCTAGAAAAGAAAAGCGCCTATTCACGCGATATTTTGATCAGTGTGAAGGAAGGATTAAATTTTGCGAATGCCGCCGAGTTGCAGGAGCTGAAGACCGGGGCGCGTTTTGGTAAACTGTTTCTGCCAAACGATGAGTTTTATTTTAAATCTGTGGCCGAGATGCAAAGCGCATTTGCTGATTTACCTGAGGCTTTGACCTGCACCGCTGAGATTGTTTCAAAAGTTGAAAATTACAAATTGGGGCGTGATGTGTTGTTACCAAAATTTCAGATACCCGAAGCATTCAAGGATGAAAGAGACAACGATCCCAATGATGAGGGCAAAGGTAACAGGGGAGAGAATGCCTATTTGAAATATCTCACATTTGAAGGGGCAAAAAAGAAGTACCCCAATATGAGTGATGAAATCAAGGAACGTTTGGATTTCGAACTCTCTGTTATGGAACGTATGGGCTTCCCCGGTTACTTTCTGATTGTTTCGGATTTTACCACCAAAGCTCGCGAAATGGGCGTAAGTGTTGGTCCTGGCAGAGGTAGCGCCGCCGGTAGCGCTGTAGCTTATTGTTTGGGAATTACCAATGTTGATCCCATTAAGTACGATTTGCTCTTCGAGCGATTTTTAAATCCAGATCGTATCAGCATGCCTGATATTGATATCGATTTTGACGATGAAGGTCGTGATAAGGTAATTGACTACGTGATTAATAAATACGGTTCAAACCAGGTAGCACAAATCATTACTTACGGTACCATGGGTGGAAAGAGCGCCATTCGGGATACGGCGAGGGTGTTGAGTTTGCCCCTGGCGGATGCGGATAAACTGGCTAAGTCATTTCCTGATAGTTTAGAGGCAGAACTCAAAGCTTTGCTGAAACCGGGAGGTATAGATGAAAAATACCTTGAGAAAATAAAAGACCGACGTGAAGTTGTTGACCAATCTCATCAATTCAGAAAATTAGCCGAACAAAATTCTCTTGAAGCTACGGTATTAAAACAAGCCTATGAATTGGAAGGTTGTGTGCGCAATACCGGTGTGCATGCCTGTGGGGTAATTATTACACCTGATGAACTCACCAAATTTGTTCCTGTAACCAAAGCCAAAGACAGTGACATGTTGTTAACCCAATTTGACAATTCGGTTGCTGAAAGCGCCGGGTTGCTTAAAATGGATTTTCTTGGTCTGAGAACATTAACGATTATCAAAGATGCCATCCGTTTTATTAAACAAAGCAAAGGTATTGAGGTAGATATTGATGCGATTAACCTCAACGACCCTTTAAGTCTCGAACTTTTCCAACGCGGAGAAACCAATGGTATTTTTCAGTTCGAAAGTCCAGGAATGCAAAAACACCTTAAGGATCTGAAACCGGACAGTTTTACCGACCTCATCGCCATGAATGCGCTTTACCGTCCGGGACCATTGGCATACATTCCAAATTACATTGCCCGTAAACATGGTCGTGAGCCCATCACGTATGATCTGGAAGGCATGGATGAATTCCTGAAAGAAACCTATGGCATTACCGTGTACCAAGAACAGGTGATGCGTCTCTCGCAAAAGCTGGCCAACTTTACAAAGGGCGATGCAGATACCCTGCGTAAAGCCATGGGCAAAAAGCAAAAGGATGTGCTGGATAAAATGAAAAGTAAATTTCTGGAGGGTTGTAAAAGTAACGGGCACGACACCGTTATTGCAGAAAAAGTGTGGAAGGATTGGGAAGCTTTTGCCAGCTATGCTTTCAACAAATCTCACAGTACCTGCTACGCTTATCTGGCGATGCAAACTGGTTATCTCAAAGCCCATTACCCGAGTGAATTTATGGCGTCGGTGCTAAATCACAGCGGGAATATTGAGAAAATCACATTTTTTATGGACGAGTGCAAACGTATGGGTATTAAAGTGCTGGGACCCGATGTAAACGAAGGATTCGCCAAGTTCAGCGTAATGCCCGACAACAGTATTCGATTTGGTATGGCAAGCATAAAAGGAGTTGGAGAAAATGTGGTCAACGCGATAGTGGAAGAGCGCAGCAATAATGGAAAATTCAGTTCAGTATTTGATTTTGCAGCTCGTCTCGAGACCAGAAACATCAATAAAAAAAGCATCGAAGGTTTAGCTCTGGCCGGCGCTATGGATAGTTTTGAAAATGTGACACGGGCCATGTTTTTTGAACCCGATCTGAGTGATGGCACTACCTTAACCGACCGACTGATAAAGTACGCCAATCAAAAACAATCTGGCAACGATACAACTCAATCCAGCCTCTTTGGCGAAGGCAATGAAGTGGAAGTAGCAGAACCTCAACTTACAAAAACCAGATCGTGGACTGACATTGAACAGTTGAACCGTGAAAAAGAAGTGTTGGGATGTTTTATAAGTGGTCATCCTCTTGATCCGTATAAATTTATTCTTGATCACCGCTGCAACGCAAATTGTGCAGCTCTCAAAGCTGGATTGGAGCCGTTTAAAAATAAAGAAATCAGTTTTGGAGGGATCATAACAGGTTTCGAGAATCGCACCAGTAAAACCGGAAATGCATTTGGAAAGCTGATTGTAGAGGATTATCAGGGAAGCGTTGAACTCATGCTTTTTGGAAAGGACTTCATTGAATACAATAAGTACATGGTGCAGGGATTATTTGTGTTCGTTAAAGCCAGAGTACAGGAGCGTTACAACCAACCTGGTAGCCTTGAATTGAAAATTAAATCGATTGAACTTCTTGAAACCATGAAAGAGAATAGCTTTAACTCTATTCGACTGAAAATACAACTCAAAGAGTTGAACGAAGAGGTGGTTCAAAAATTGGATCAGGTGATGAATGAACACCAGGGGAAAAGCAGCATTGAATTTTTTGTGGAAGATGATGAACTGAAACAAAGTGTAAAACTCTTTTCAAGGAAAAGTAAAGTGGCTATTAATTCAGAGTTTCTTATGGCCATTGATAAATTCAATGCGGTAAAATACGAACTCAATTAACGATGGTTTTCGCACAATTGGAGAAAGGATTCTACAACGACGGGAAATCAAGCATGCCAATTCCTTGCTCGTATGCAATCGAGGAGAATGTTCTGCATATTGTGTTAAACGGACTGGAAGAAAAAAACATTACCTGGACACTCAAGGACCTCAGTTCTTCTGAACCTAGTGGAAGTTCTTTTCTTTTTACCCATAAAAACCTGTCATCATTGATGGGTAGCGGCCCCGTGGCCAAGGCGTTGAACGAAAAATTCCTCACCCATTTGCAACAAAAGCGCGAACGTCAGGGAATAGTAAGCAGTAAAAGTATCTACCTCATTGTTGGTTTGACCTTCTCAGTATTGTTATTTGGCGTCTTATTGTATGTTTATGTTTTGCCATGGCTTGCTGAAAAAGCCACTGTGTTAGTTCCGGTTGAAACCGAAATTGCACTGGGAGAAAGTATAACCAATAATCTCACTGCTGAATCGCTTACCAATGATTCCGTTAATTATTATCTGGAGCAATTTGTGAAGCAACTTGAACTTGACAAGACGTATCCCATAAAAGTAAAGGTGATTGAATCAAATGAAATCAATGCTTTTGCCGTACCTGGTGGCAACATCTTTATTTATTCTGGCCTACTCGAAAAATTAGAAAGTCCTGAGGAATTAGTAGCTTTAATAGGTCACGAAGCTACCCATGTAAGTGAAAGACATTCTTTAAAAAGTATAATGCGCTCTTTAGCTTCCAGTTTGTTGTTTACCGTTTTATTGGGAGATGCATCAGGAATAGCTGCACAGGCCGATCAGTTTAAACAACTGGATTATTCAAGAGAATTGGAAACAGAAGCCGATAAAAGAGGATTGGCCATCATGCTGAAGAACAAGGTGAATCCTGACGGCATGTTAAAATTACTACAGATACTCAAACGTGAAAACGAAGAAATGCCACAGCTAATGAAGTACCTGAGTACACATCCTGATATAGAGTCACGAATTCAAAATATAGAAATGCAACTTAAAGCTAAAGGTAATTTAGCGTACAATTTGGATTTAATCAGCTACTTTACCAAACTTAAATCTCAAGTGAAAAATGTAAGAGATTTATAAATATTAAATTAAACGCTATTTTATGATAAAAGCCGATAAGGCCTTTGCCATTTGTTTGAGTGCTGTTTTTTTTTCTTTGGGTTGTTTTATGACATGGCACCATGAGCTTTGGGTGGATGAAGCTTACCATTATTTGTTACCCAAAGAATCTACTTCAGTTTTTGAGCTCTTTAGCAATGGAGGGCGTTCAGGACATCCTGTACTCTGGAATATACTGCTCTATTATCTTAAATTTCTCTTTCCAGGCATTTATGCCATGCAGGTATTTCATTGCTTTATTGCCACAACTTGTGTTTATGCCATAGTTTGTTTTTCTCCATTTAGTCAAATCTCTAAAGTGTTTGTGACCTTTGGCTATTTTTTTATTTATGAGTACAATGTTATATCCAAAAACTATATTCTGGGTTTTAGCTTAATTTTTATTGCACTAGTACTTTCAGAAAAGAGAAAGCCGTTATGGCTTGTTGTTACCTTGCTTGGTTTGGCAGCCAACATTCATTTATTTAGTCTTTTTGTCTCTATTCCTTTATTATTTTACCTGTACAGAGAACATTATTCATCATCAGAAAAAAAACAAGCTCTGCTTTTAGCTTTTTTATTTGGTGCTCTTCTTGTTAGCAGTTTATTACAAATAATCCCTCCTATGGAGATAATTGATCAATATAAGGGGTATGATGAACCTTCCTTTTGGTCGCTCGCACGGGTTAAACGTTCATTGTCTTCATTGCCCAAAGGTTTACTTAATGTACCAGATTTCAGACAAGTAAATTTTTGGAACAGCAATCTTATTCAAAACCTGAATAAACCTACGTTTTATTTGTTGTCACCGATTTTGATGATCTTATTATGTGGTTATTTTAGAAAAGAAAAACCTATATTAATTTTATTTATCCTACCTGTATTTTGTATCATGACCTTTGTTTATCTCATGCCAATAACAGTTGGAGTAAGGTATTGGGGAACGTATTATATTTTATTCATTCTGTGTACATGGCTTTATAGCCGAAAGCAGCCTAAAACAATTCTAATGAATGGTTTTTTTATGACAATCATCTCTTTACAATTTTTGGTTTCCTTTTTTACCCTATGTAAAGAGTACAATCTCCCTTTTTCCCAATCTAAAAATGCAGCAAAGTATCTTGAGCATGAGGGATTAGAAAGATACTCCGTGTTTTGTGAAAAGCTTGCCCTAGGACCACCCCTTAGTGCATATAGTGGTAAGGCAGTTTATTATCCTTCAAACAAGAGCTTTGAGACTTATTCTTATTGGATAAAACTAAGTAAATATCTCCCAATTGATTTTATAAGAGAGTGTTGCTTTGATATGGACAAAATGAACATTGATACATGCATTGTGGCAATGCAACTTCCCATTTCAAATTCTGTTTTACTGCAATTTCAAAAGGAGCATGTACTCAGTAAACTTTATAGTTTTGATGGTGCTGTTTTGGATGGAGAAAATTACCATTTGTACTTGCTTAAAAGGTCTCGGTAAGAATAGTTGGATTGATTGAGGATGCCCGGTAGATTTTTGGCATTCCTTAACCATTCCAAACCCATAAATTTCCCTTATCTTTGCAGCCTTAGTAAGGCACAAGCATGATCTCAGTTAATTCGGTAACCGTTTCCTTTGGTGGTTACAACCTTTTCGAAAGTATATCTTTTTTGATCAACCCAAAAGACCGCATAGGTTTAGCTGGTAAAAACGGGGCGGGAAAAAGTACACTACTTAAAATCCTGTCGGGTCATCAACAGCCTACCACCGGTGATGTATCAATGCCCAAATCATGCAAAATCGGGTACTTGCCTCAAGATATGATTCACCAGCATGGGCGTACGGTTTTTGAAGAAACAGAAACGGCATACGAAGAAATTAACATCCTCGAAAAACGCATCGATGAAATCAATCATCAGTTGGAGACCCGTACCGATTATGAAAGCGCTTCCTATGCGAATTTAATTGAAGAACAGTCATTGGTTTATTCGCGATTGGATGTTTTAGGTGCTGCCAACCGCAATGAAGAGATTGAAAAAATATTAAAAGGTTTGGGATTTGAGCGCAAGGATTTTGAACGTCAAACAGCTGAATTCAGCGGTGGATGGCGCATGCGCATAGAATTGGCGAAATTGTTGTTACAAAATCCGGATGTATTATTGCTCGACGAGCCAACTAACCACCTGGATATTGAAGCCATACTCTGGTTGGAGGAATTTATGGAAACCTTTCAGGGTTCGGTTATCCTTATTTCGCACGACAAAACATTTTTAGATAATGTAACCACACGCACCATTGAAATTTCCAATCAAAAAATCTACGATTACAAAACCAATTACTCCAGGTATTTGGTGCTACGTCAGGAGAGAAAGGAACAACAGGAGAATGCAGCTAAGAATCAGCAAAAAATAATCGATCAAACAGAAGTGTTGATTGATAAATACCGGGCCAAGGCAAGCAAAGCCGCTTTTGCCCAGTCTCTCATTAAAAAACTCGACCGCATGGAGCGTGTGGAAGTGGATGAGGACGATAACCAGGCCATGTATTTTCGTTTTCCACCTCCAGCGCACAGTGGTAAAATTGTATTAACGGTAGAGCATGCAGGAAAGGCTTTTGGAGAAAAGAGGATTTTCAGCGATGCCGGGTTTATTATTACCAAGGGAGAAAAAATTGGGTTAGTAGGGCGAAACGGGGAAGGCAAAAGTACCATGATGAAAATGATTGCCGGAAAATTGCAACACGAGGGCACTATCAAACTTGGGCATAGTGTTTTGATGGGGTATTTTGAGCAAGATCAGGAAGAAAAACTTGATCCCAAAAAAACCGTGTTTGAAACCATTGATGAATTAGCTGTAGGAGAGGTAAGAAAACAAGTGCGGGGATTGCTAGGATCGTTTTTGTTCAGAGGCGATGATATTGACAAAAAAGTACAGGTACTCAGTGGAGGTGAACGCGGACGCTTAGCGCTTTGTAAATTGCTGCTCGAACCTTACAATCTTTTGCTGATGGATGAACCCACCAATCACCTTGATATCCGATCAAAAGATATTTTGAAAAAAGCCCTCATCGATTACGAAGGCACGGTAATTATGGTGAGCCACGACCGCGACTTTATGAAAGGCATTTGCGACCGTTTGTTTGAATTCAGAGATGGGAAAGTAAAAGAGCATTTGTGTGGAATTGAGGAATTTATGCAGTTACGCAAAGTAGAACGTTTGAATGAACTTGATTTAGATAAATCGGGCCCAAAACAAGCAAACGTAAAAACTCCTGAGAAAAAGCCTGAAAAGACTGTACCGGTTCAGGAAGATAAATCCCAAAAGCAAGTATTAACACAGTTAAAAAAAGTTGAGGAAAAGATCACAGCTATTGAAAATGAAATCAAAAGTATGGACCAACAACTTTCAGATCCTACACAATACGATAAGCTGGTACACGATGCGCATTTTTTTGATAGCTACAATCGCATGAAATCGGAATTGGAGTTGGAAATGCAAAAATGGGAAGAATTGAGTTCGAATCTCAAAACATAACCAAATGAAGTTGTTAAAACATCTACCCAATGCCATAACTAGTGGTAATCTGCTTTGCGGGTGCCTGGCCATTGTACAAATATTTTCAGGCGATTTGGTAATGGCTTCATTTTTTGTTTTTATGGCGGCTGTACTCGATTTTTTTGATGGTTTTGCTGCTCGTTTGCTAAAAGTGAGTTCGCCAATTGGCAAAGACCTGGATAGTTTGGCCGATGTGGTAACCTTTGGTGTGGTGCCGGGTTTGATGGTGTTCAGACTTTTGCAATTCAGTTTGATTGGAATACAGGAAAAAGAACTGTTCTGGATAGCCATACAAAAGAACATCTCTGCGATTGACTTGTCAAACGACCAATACCTCAGCGGCTATTACAGCTATCTGCCTTATTTTGCATTTCTTATCACAGTGTTTTCAGCACTCCGTCTCGCCAAGTTCAATAACGATACCCGGCAAACAACAAGTTTTATTGGGTTACCTACCCCGGCCAATGCAATATTAATTGCCGCTTTGGTGCTGAACCTTCAGCAGCCTAACGATTTTTACGGGGTGTTTAGTGATTACAAGGTGCTTCTCATCTTTACAGTTCTTTCCTCCTATGCTCTGGTTGCTGAATTGCCATTACTGGCATTAAAATTTAAGGATTTCTCATGGAAATCAAATGGCATGCGGTATGTGTTTTTAGGGTTTTCAGCTATGTTAGTTGTGCTCTTCAAAATACAGGCGCTTCCCTTGTTAATTCTTTGTTATATCCTTTTCAGCCTTGTGAATAATATATTTTTCAAAGCAGAACATTAATTCTATTTTTGTCGCTTAAAATTTAACTAAACCAAACCATTCACTACACATCATGGGTTATTTATTTACCTCAGAATCCGTTTCAGAAGGACATCCGGACAAAGTGGCTGACCAAATTTCAGACGCATTAATCGACAATTTTTTAGCTTTCGATCCCAGTTCAAAAGTGGCCTGTGAAACACTGGTAACAACCGGTCAGGTGATTCTGGCCGGAGAAGTTAAATCGAAAACTTATCTGGATGTTCAGGAAATTGCCCGTCAGGTGATTCGTAAAATAGGATATACCAAGGCCGAATACATGTTTGAGGCAAATTCTTGCGGGGTACTTTCTGCTATTCATGAGCAATCGCAGGACATTAATCAGGGTGTAGAGCGCCAAAAGAAAGAGGAGCAAGGTGCCGGTGATCAAGGTATGATGTTTGGTTACGCCACCAACGAAACCGAAAATTACATGCCATTGGCTTTGGATTTGGCGCATGGTATTCTTTTGGAACTTGCTGCTTTACGCCGCGAAAATAAACAGATCAAATACCTGCGTCCTGATGCAAAATCGCAGGTTACCCTAGAGTATGATGATAATAACAAACCGGTACGTATTGACGCCATTGTGGTTTCTACTCAACACGATGATTTTGATACAGAGCCAAAAATGCTGGCAAAAATTAAAAAAGACATCATTGAAATTTTAATACCACGGGTGAAGAAAAACTACCCAAAATACGCTCACCTGTTTAATAACAAAATCAACTACCACATCAACCCAACCGGCAAGTTTGTAATTGGTGGACCGCATGGAGACACTGGATTAACTGGTCGCAAAATCATTGTAGATACTTATGGCGGAAAAGGTGCACACGGTGGTGGCGCTTTCTCAGGAAAAGACCCAAGCAAGGTAGACCGCTCTGCAGCTTATGCAACCCGTCATATTGCAAAAAATCTTGTTGCAGCCGGTGTTTGTTCAGAGGTGTTGGTACAGGTGTCTTATGCAATAGGTGTGGCCCAACCTATGGGTATCTATATCAATACCTATGGTACAGCGAAGGTAAAAATGACTGACGGTGAGATTGCAAAAATTGTTGAAAAGGTATTTGACATGCGTCCTTACTTTATCGAACAACGTTTAAAGTTACGCACCCCGATGTACAGTGAAACTGCCGCTTATGGCCACATGGGGCGTAAGAACGAAACGGTTACAAAAACCTTTACTAGCCCAGATGGAAAAAGCAAAACCTTGAAGGTGGAACTGTTTACATGGGAGAAGCTGGATTATGTTGCGAAAGTGAAAGCAGCCTTTAAATTAAAATAAAGTGTGCAACCAACATTCAAGCCGTTCCTAACAGGACGGCTTTTTTTATTGCTAAGGACAGGCATCCTCTGAAATTTGTCGATGAATAGCCCATATTCGTCAGTCTTTTAGAAACTTATGTCTAAAATAACCGTATAATCGCTATATTTGGTTTTCTGCCTCTGCAACAGAATGAAAGGAATATCGCGTATACTGATTGCTGTAGTTGTGCTGACTTTAACTTCAAGGCATCAACTGTACTCTCAACTTAATGGAACCTACAACATTCCGGTAGACTACCCCAATCTTGCCTCGGCAATAAGTGCCTTAAATACGCTAGGGGTGAATGGCCCGGTTGTAATTACCATAAATGCCGGCTATACCGAAACGGCTCCGGTGGGCGGGTATACGCTTACAGCCAGCGGCACTTCGGTTAACACCATCACTTTTCAACGCATCGGAATTGGAAACAATCCACTCATTACAGCTTACGCGGGAGGAACTCGAACTCCGGGTACTGCTGTGCAAGATGGAATCTGGCATATTATTGGCTCAGATTATATCACAATTAACGGAATTGATTTGCAAGACTTCAATGGGGCAAACCCGGCTACCATGGAATACGGGTTTGGGTTTTTTAAGGCCAACTCAGCCGATGGTTGTCAAAACAACACCATCATTAATTGCACGGTAAGCCTGAATCGGGTCAACAACGCGGCCGGTGCCGGTCCTGCGGCCGACGGATCAAGAGGTATAAATGTGGTTAACAGTTTAATTGGAAGTCAAACCACCGTGTTAACTGTAACCGCAAGTTCTGGAAGCCATTCCAATAACCGATTCTACAGTAACACGATTCAGAACTGCAATATTGGTATTGCACTCATTGGCTACGCTGCCCCTTCACCATTTTCTCTAGCCGACACCAATAACGATATCGGGGGTAATTCAAGTTCTGACGGAAACCAAATTTTGAATTTCGGAGGTGGTGCTGCCCTCAGTCCTGCAGCAGGCATACGTACTTTAGCGCAATATGGTCTTAATGTAGCATACAACATTGTGAACAACAACAATGGTTCGGGGGTTAATCATGCCACAACGCTCAGAGGAATTTATTTGAACACTGCTCAAAGTGCAAATGTGAGTGTGCGAAACAACACGCTAACTTTAACAGGTGCTAGCACCAATGCCCAGGTTGCAGTAATTGAAAACCTTGCAGGTGCAACTGCTGCAAGTAATTCGGTTGTGATAGACAACAACCTGATTGTGAACTGCAGCAACACAAACAATATCAATGGCGCTTTTTATGCCATTTACAATAACGCGGCAACGGCTTCGTATTTGAGTGTTTCTGGCAACACGTTTAGCAACAATTCGCTTTTTTCTGCTAATGGCAGCGCCTTTTATGTATACAACAATGCCGCTGTTACCAATGTTATTCGTTTTAATTCCAATACCATAGCCGGCTGCACTAATTCGGCGAGTACAACCGGCCTTAACTATTTTTTGTACAATAACGCCAACTCTGCTGCATCGTTTGAAGCCTGTTCTAACACGTTTTCCAATAATCTCAACGTTAGTAATTCCGGCCCAAGCTATATTATTTTCAACGCTCTGCCAACTGCAGGAAACATCACCTTCACCAACAATTTGATATCCGGTAACACCTATTCAACTGTGAGTGGTAATTTCTTTGGCGTGCAAAACGCTGGTACATCCAACGGAAACATTGAACTCAGCAACAATACCTACGCCAATAATACGGTTAGTGGAGCCAGCGGAGCCGTATTTTCCATATACAACACCGGTACGACATCCGGATACACAGAAATGAGCAATAATTTGTTCAATTCAGAAAATGTAACTATTAGTACCACCGGATCCTACTTTGGAATTTACAATAATGCAGCTTCAGCCTCAACCTTAATTATCGGTAACAACCAATTTCAGAACGACCAGTATACAGCCGGTAGTGGTTCGGTGCATCTGATCTATAATCGGGGACCAATAACTACCACGTTTGCATTAAACAGTATCGACTACAACAGTATTTCCTCATGTACCTTCAACTCAGCTTCCAGTTCACCGTTTTTAGGTATTTACAACAGTTTGCTTAGTTCGGGAATACTGAGCATCAGCAATAACAGCCTAACCAATTTGAGCTGGAATTCTTCAGGTGCTACCAAGTTCCTAATTCAGAACAATGGTGTGGTGAACAACTCCCTAAACATCAATAACAACACCATTAGTGCGTGTTCAAACACTTTGAACACAACCGGCGGATTTTATGGCGTATATAACACCGGACCATGTAATGGTGATCTGGTTATCCAAAACAACGTATTCAACTTACTTTCAGGGACCGCAAGTAGCGGTGTCACTGCCTTGATTTTCAACAATTGCTCAGTTTCGGGTATCAGGAGTTTTACAAATAATGTATTTACAGATTGTTTATTCAGCGCGAGCGGAACAGGCGATTTTAATGCCATTTACAATTTTGGAAATAACAGCACACGTATCGATTTAGCCGCCAACACGTTTTCTAACCTTAGCATACAAAGGTTTACAGGAGCTTCCTACCTTATTCAAAACACTGGTCCGATTGCTACCACAATTGGAACCGTGAACATAAAGGATAATACGATTGCAAATTACACGGGAAATTTTTTGTCGGGCGGCTCGTTTTTTGCCTTATATAATAATGGTGTTTCAGCGCAGGTGTTAAACATCAGTACCAATACCTTTGTAAATTCGGTGAATACGGTATCAACCGGAGCAAATCATTTAGTTTATAATCGGGGTACGCTTTCCAACACCTTTTCATCGGTTGCATTCCAAAACAATAGCATTTCAAATTTTACCTTTAATGCCAACGGGAATGGCAGTTTTTTTGGTCTTTACAACAATGGGGTGAGTGTAGTTGATTTAAACATTGGTTCTAATACCCTTTCCACTTCCTATTTCACCAGTTCTGTAAGCGCCCGGTACATGGTGTTTAATAGTGGTTCAGCAAGCGGTAGCGTTCAGTTAATTGGGAATGAATTCAGTAGTTTGAATGGCACAAACAATACCACCGGAGTTTTTTACTTTATCAACAATGCAGCCGGATCTGCACTTGGAACCCAGCTGATCAACAACCGAATTGTATCTGCACAACTGAACAGCAGTACGGGCGATATCTATGGAATACGCAATGGCGGAGTGTCAACTGCGGCTGTTCAGATGCGTGATAACCTGTTTCAAAATCTCACAGCTCAACACACTGCTGGGGGCGTGTTCTATGGTTTGCTCAATGACGCGGTTTCCTGTTCAACACTTTCTATTGCTGATAACACCATTACATCTTGTGCTCGCCAAAGCGCAAATGGCGCTAATTATTGGATCTATGCCAGAGGCACTGGAGCAACTGTAATCAATCGTTCTGAATTACATTCAAATTATTTAACCAACCTTACGCACAATGTCACAGGTAATGGCGCGCAATACGGAATCTGGAGTGGTGGAGGAACCCTAAACGAATTAAGCATTATGTCCAATTCGCTTGATGCGATGGTTTGGACCTCGGTTAATGCCAATCGTTTTCTTATTGCAAATACCTCTTTGGTAAACAACTCCACTCAAATTCAAAGTAATTTAAGCAATGGAATTACGTCTACCTTAAATACTAGTGCCGGATTTTATGGTATATACAATGCTGTATCCCCTTCAAACGGTCAATTGGCAATAGTAAGTAATACTTTACAGAATCTTTATCTCAGCAGCAACAGCGGGCCTGTACAACTGGTATCAAGTTCAGGCACGCAATCTGCCGGTGTAAATATCAATTCAAATACCATTCGCAATTACACAGTCAACACATCAGGAAGCGGAGAGATTATTGGAATTAATAATAACAGTTCAAGTACGGTGTTGATCAGTTTGAGTTCCAATACACTTAGTAATGCGCTGTTATCGCATTCCACAGGTTCTGTTTGTGATGTGTACAATTCAGCATCTTCAAGTAATTCTATTCTCCTTGAGCAAAACAACATTCACAATCAACTAAGCACCGCGTCAGGTGGAGGCGCTAAATTTGCCATTTATAATAACGCTGCAAGCTGTTCTGATCTCAGCATATCATCTAACACCATCAGCAACTTACAGCGCACTTCGGTAAATGGGGCGGTGCATTTTGTTTACAACCGCGGTACAATCACTACTACCTTTAATCTTGTGGCGCTAAACAACAACTACCTGGATGGTTGTTCGGTAAATACCGGAACAGCACTACCTAATCTGAATTATGTGATTTTCAATAATGGAGTAAGAAATTCCAGCCTAAGTATTAGTTCTAACACCATTAACAATTTTAGCTGGCAAACCTATACCTCCGACCGCTACCTCATTTATAATACCTCCACCAGCAGCCTTGGCATCAGCTTGCAAAACAACGTTCTTCAAAATCATGCGTCTCCGCTCAACAGCACCGGCGCCTTTTATGGCATTTATAACAACTCACCGAATTCAGCCGTTCTGAATTTGGATTTTAATTTGATTGACCAGATTCAGTCTCAAAGTACAACTGGCAGAAAGTACCTGATCATCAATGGTGGAAATCTTTCCAACTCAGTAAGTATTTCTTCCAACACCCTCTCGAATTGCAGTATACTTTCAACTACCAACACCTCTTTTTTTGGTATTCATAACACGCCACAAAACGCAAATCTTCACCAAATAAGCGCCAATGTAATTCTTAATAATGCTTTAAGTACCGGCAATGGTACCATGGGCTTGATATTCAATACCGGTTTGAGCACCAATACCGTGAACCTCATCAGCATCAGTAACAATTTACTGTCAGGTAATACACACAGCGCTAGTTTGAACGGTCCGTTTTTCGGAATCAGCAATACCACAATTTTCAGTAACAGTTTGAGTATACTTTCTAACCAAATAGCCAATCACAATTCACCTCTAACAGGTAGTAACCGTTTTATGTATTACAATACAGGAGGGGCAAGTAGTTTAATCAGCATTAGGCAAAATTCACTTAGCAACATTACTTATACGAATGCCACAACCGGATCATTTTTCGGGATCAATAATGGTGGAGCCAGCTCAGGCACCTTGGAAGTTGCTGGAAACACATTCGATCAGTTACACTTGAGCTCAAGCACCGGAACAAGTTATGCGATATATAATAATGGTGCAGTTGCAGGAAGTCGAATTTTTGATGGCAATACCATTTCTAGTCTTACCTTTTCTTCCAGCACTTTGGGTACCTGCTATGGACTTTTTAATCAAAGTGGAAATTCCCAGTTTCTGAGTATGAATTCAAATTCTCTCACCAATACCTCGATTACCACGCGTTCGGTTTCCATTTATTTGATTCATAACACCGGTCTGGCTACAACTACTGTGAACACCATTCAGATCAACAACAATATCATCACCGGCGGTCTTCACCGAATCGACACGCTGGCTGCCTTTTACGGGGTGTTTAATAATTTGGTGAATACACAATTGCTAAGTTTAAATAATAATAATTTTAATAACCATGTGTTAAATGTTCAGCAGGGATTAAGGTTTTTGGTTTACAACACTGGCCGTTCAACTGTTATGACAGCTATGAATGGCAATCAATTCAACGGATGTTCTTATCAGGATTCTCTTTCAAATGCCTTTTACGGTGTGTATAACGTTGGCACATTTTCGGCTCAGTTGCAAATGAACGCAAATACGTATACTGGGTGTACAATTGCTACCAAAACAGCCAGCCTTCACCTGATATGTAATGCGGCAATTACTGGCACAAATCTGAATCAGGCCCAGTTGAACGGCAATGGCATATCCGGAAACACGTTCAGCATCACGCAAAACAGACCATTCTATATGGTTTATCAAAATGGAGATGCGATCAATTCTGTGCAAATGAACAATAACCAAATCACAACCAACACGGTATTTGTTCCGTTCGGAAACACTTACATGGTTTACAATTCGGGCCCGGTGACAAGTGTGCTGAACGCAGATGCCAACGCGATTTCGCAAAATGATTTTACCGGTGATATTACAGGAGATTGGTTTGGTGTATACAATTCAGCAGAGGTGACACAATCGCTCAGCATCAGTTCTAATACAGTAATGGCGAATAAGTCGGCACATGTTTCGGGAAATACGCAACTTATTTACAATAGTGGGTTGGTGAATTCGCTAATAAGTTTAAACAATAATAGTTTGGGGCATGTATTCACCAACTCATTGCAGCCATACATTGGCGTATTCAATGGCATATGGTCGAGTCAATCCAGCACCAATACACAGGTTGGAATCAATGGCAATGTATTTTCGGCATTAACGTTCAGTACCATTACCGGTTTAGGCCCTCTTTACTTTATCCGAACTACTTCCGATCCTTCACAATTGAACATCAACAATAACCTGTTTAATTCGCTTCAACTTCGCAATGCAGGCGCACATTATTTTATGCACAATACCGGGAATGTTCAGAACTCCCTCACTGTGCATTCAAATACACTCAGCAGCTATTTAAGACAATTTTCAGGTTCTGCTGATTTGTATTTTTATTATGCCAATGCGCAGAATGTGCCGGCAGTTTGTGTTCAAAGTTTTTCAGCCAACCTGATTACCAATGTTAGTTCTTCGGTGAGCGGAGTGGGGGGGTTTTACGGAATATATAGTGTTGACGGAGCTTTGGGAACGTATCCTTTAAAAAACATACATCACAACCACATCAACACAATAAATTACAATAGCACCGGCGATTTTTTGGGTATTTATGCCAATTACCTTGGTGATGGCGGAACAGCGCAAAGCTCATCCATCAATAACAACACCGTTACAGGCGTAACATGGTCAGGCAATATTTTCGGTATTTATCACGGTATCCTCAGTTCTCCCAACCAAAAAGTGCTGATACATGCTAATGAAGTGAATAACCTTAGCAGCAATGGCATAGCAGCGACGGTGTACCCGCTTTGCCTGAACCTCATCTCCAATGAGTTAAATGTGTATAAAAATAAAATACACAACATTCAAGCCACTGGTGTTTCGGGGGTTGCACATGGCATTTATGTGAGCAACGCCGGTACCACTGAACTATGGAACAACAGAGTAGGCAGAGTGTTTGCCCCAAATTCAGGACTAATCAATCCTGTGAATGGCATTTATGTGCATAGTGGAGCCGTAGTAAATTTGAAATACAACACGGTTTATTTAAATGCGACCGGCTCTGCAGCCAATTTTAATTCCAATGCACTTTATGCCAACACTGCTACCACGCTTAATTTGAATAACAATATTTTCATAAACAATTCTACAGCCAATGGCACAGGCATCAATGCAGCCTATCGTCGCAGCACCAACAATCTTCAAACCTACGGCTCTAATTCGAACCGTAATGTGTTTTACGCCGGATCTCTTTCAGCCAATAATCTAATTTATTCTGATCCAACACATAGTATTGCTACGCTGTTTGCTTTACAAAATTTGCTAAGCCCGAGGGAGTTAAATTCGGAAAAGGAAAACACCCCCTTTATCAGCACACTAGGCAATTCGGCTGCATTTTTAATGGTGGACCCGGTTTTACCTTCGGCTTCAGAAAGCGGTGCGCAGAATAGTATTGGTATTACCGACGATTTCGACGGGCAAGTGCGTCAGGGTAACCCGGGATACGCTGGCACGGGAACAGCGCCCGACATTGGCTCTGACGAATTTAATCAAGCGCTTCCACCATGCGGTAGTGTGAACTCAGGAACTGTTTCGCCTGCTACTTTAACCATTTGTGCTGGACAGAATATCACACTTCAGTCTGCCGGATATACATACACTTCAGCGGGTGGTGTGGTGCACCAATGGCAATTCTCAAGTTCTGCGGCGGGTCCATTTACAACTGTCACAGGAGGTAGTCCTGCAAATAAAACAGAATATACCTCAGGTGCGCTAAGCAGTGGCACCCTGTATTTTGTTTTAACCAGCACCTGCACCAACAATGCCCAAACTTCGGTGTCCAATCAAGCAACTGTAGTAGTTTTGGCATCACCAAGCGCAAGTATCAGTGCAGCCACCACCTCACTTTGTTCAGGAAATGGGATACAACTCAATCTGACTACCGATATTGGAACAAGTTTTTACTGGCTTGGTCCTTCAAATTATACATCTGCTGTTCAAAGCCCTTCTTTAAGTAATTTGTCGACGTATAACGGAGGGGTGTATTCTGTTGTGGTTACAGCTGCAAATGCCTGCACAAATGCCGCTAGTTATAGTGTTCATGTTCATCCTTCAGTTCCTGCTTTCACTTACACGCCTTCCAATCCAGCAATTTGTATAGGTGATTCCATATTGCTTTCCGCTTCCATTCCTATTTCAACACCAACATTGGTTTTCAATCCTCAAAGCAATCAAAATGCAGCCAACGCATATCCGGCACCCTACTCTATGTACTACGGTGGTCAGAAAATGCAATTTATTATTCAATCGGCTGAATTATCTGCATCAGGATTTGTAATTGGTAGTCCGATTACAAGCATAGAATTTCCGGTGGTGTCTTTAGGAGCATCCTGGGGTAATACAATTTTCCATTGTCAGGATTTTCAAATCAGTATTGGGCACACTACTCTCAGTTCCATCACCTCCTTTCAAGGCCCATTGAATGTGGTATTACCGGCATTTAATTTTACACCGGTTGCTGGAGGCTTTAACACCCATGTTTTTGCAAATCCATTTATTTGGGATGGCCAAAGCAATTTAATCGTTGAAACACTTTTTTCTAACGGCATTTTCGGAAATGCTGCAACTTCGGTAGTGCAATACAATAGCCCGACAGGCTACCAAAGCACAGTGGTTTATCGGGCTGATAATCAAAATCTGGCTACTATTGCAGCGGCGACTTCTTCGAATGTGAACGTGGGGAATGCCCGACCCGATTTCAGGTTGAATGGTAACCCTGTTGGCACTTACACCTGGACTCCATCCTTAGGTTTGGCATTTACGAATTTGCAGCTTACCCAAGCATCACCTGCATCTACTCAAATTTACACAACCGTATTGAGCAATGCCTTTTGTTCTGAAACAAAAACGGTTCAGCTAACAGTTGCAAACCATCCCACTATAAGTATTGCCACCACAGCAAGTTTAGTGTGTGTTGGAAATGTGGCCACCTTAACCGCAACAGGTGCAAATTCGTTTACCTGGAATACCGGTGCGAGCAACTCCTTAATTACCATCGCCCCTGCCGGAAATGCTACTTACGTTGCAACAGGGTTTAACCAACCATGCCCGGCAGTATCTGCTGCAGTACAGATATCGGTAGCTCCTGCTATTCTGATCTCTGCGGTTTCTTCCTCTCCTGTTATTTGCGCAGGTGAAACCAGTACCTTATATGCTAATGGGGCAAACAGTTACACCTGGTCAAATGGTGCCACCGGTTCTGTAACGGTTGTGAATCCTTTAACAAACACCACCTACACAGTTTTTGGTTCGAGTGGTCCGGGGTGCTCAGCTCAGCAAGCACTGGCTATTATTTCGAATTCCCTTCCGCTGGTTCAGGTAAGCCCCGTCTCCGCCACGGTTTGTCCGGGAGAAACGGTCGAATACACCGCTTCTGGCGCTTTATCCTATACCTGGTTACCGGCAAATTTAATCTCTCCCAATTTGGTTGTGTTTCCACAAACTAGTGCCACTTACACCTTAATTGGTCAGGGTGCAAATCAATGCAAGGCTACTTTTACCGTTCAGGCAATAGTTGATCCATGTGTCAACCTGAATGAGCAGGCTTTCCTGCTTCAGGGTCTTAACATTTATCCCAATCCTTCCGAAGGAAAATTTGTACTCGACTTTGAGTTGAGCATGCCCCGAACCTTACAAGTGTATACAACAGATGGCCTTTTATTGTTCAACGAGAACACCGATTCTCAGCAGGTTGGTATCGATCTCACAGGTAAGGCTAAAGGCATGTACTTACTAAAAATACAATCGGGTGTGGGTGTCTATAATTTCAAACTGCTTCTGCAGTAGTTTTTGCTTGGCATTTAGTAACTTCACGCTGTTTCACAAACCCCACAGAATATGGAATACAGACGTTTAGGTAAATCAGGATTGCAAGTCAGCGTGCTTTCATTTGGCTCCTGGGTCACATTTGGAAAACAAATACATGACACTACTGCCGAGGAGTTAATGAGTATTGCATACGACAGCGGCGTTAATTTTTTTGACAATGCCGAAATATACGCCAGAGGCAAATCAGAGACAGTGATGGGTGAGGTGCTTCGCAAAAAAAAGTGGGCCAGGAGCTCCTATTGTGTAAGCAGTAAAGTGTATTTCGGTTTCGAAGAAGGAAAACCAAATCAAACGGGGCTTTCACGCAAACACATAATTGAAGGTTGCCACGCCGCATTAAAACGTTTGCAAGTTGATTACATCGATTTGTTTTTTTGCCACCGTCCGGATAAAAATACACCGATTGAAGAAACTGTATGGGCAATGAATACCCTTATTCAGCAAGGCAAAATTCTGTATTGGGGAACCAGTGAATGGGCGAACGATGAGATTATGGCAGCTTTTGTGTTTGCACAGAAAAATAACCTCATCGGTCCCAGCATGGAGCAACCACAGTACAACATGTTCGAACGAACAAAATTGGAAAAGGATTACCTGTTGCTGTTCCGTGATTTTGGATTAGGCACCACCATCTGGAGTCCTCTGGCCAGCGGCTTGCTCAGCGGAAAATACAACAACGGGCATCCTGAAGATACACGATTGAATATAGAGGGCATGGATTGGCTAAAAGAGCGCACGCTTGGAGATGTATCTCGCATCGAAAAAACAAAACAACTTGATCTGCTTGCAAAGGAATTAGGCACCTCCTTGCCAAAATTGGCAATTGCCTGGTGTATAAAAAACCCTAACGTGAGCACTGCGATATTGGGAGCTAGCAAAGCTTCACAACTAATCGAAAATCTGAGCGCCTTGGAAGTGCTCCCCATGTTAAAACCAGAAATAATGGACAAGGTAGAAGGTGTTTTGAATAATAAACCGCTCCTGTCAGCCTTTTGACGAGTGATTTTTACTCCCTTGGAATAAATTTCAAACTTAAACTGTTCACACAATAACGTTGACCCGTAGCCGTGGGTCCATCGTCAAAAATGTGGCCCAAATGCCCGCCACAGGCTGCGCATACAATCTCGGTACGTATCATCCCGTGAGAATAATCAGGGATTTGTTTCACGCGCTCACCTCCAGCAATGTTATTATCAAAACTGGGCCAACCACAATGGCTGTCGAATTTCTGATCACTCGTAAACAATTCTGTTCCGCAACCGGCACAGGCGTAGATGCCTTTTGCAGTATGGTGATTGTATTCTCCGCTACCTGGGCGCTCGGTACCTTTTTCACGCAGGATATGATACTGTTCAGGATTGAGAATCTTTTTCCATTCCGCATCGCTGATTTTTGACGGGTTGGTCATAGCTGTGGATTTAATAGTTTGTTGTGGTGTAATGGAATCTCCACCCGGTGTTTGACAGGATAAAACACCCATTAAGGAACACAAACTGAGCAAAAACAAATACCGGTAATTGAAAATTCTCACAACAGCAAATATACTTGATTAAGGCCCGAACAATTTACCGGGAACAAAAATTAACGATAGTATAAAAAAAGCCTGTGTATTTGACTACACAGGCTTTTTATTGGAAACAAGAAATTATTTAATGAGTTTGTATACTCTGCTTTCCTGATTGGAAGCTACTTTTAGTAAATACACACCGGAAGGCAATTGATTTGTTTCGAATGAAAATTCACCTGAAAGTAATTCTGTGTGTAGGATCATTTTACCAGTCAAATCTGTTAAAGTAATACCCATTGCTTCTGATGAGGAGTTGTTAAGTGTGAGTTGATTGGTGAATGGGTTTGGATATACTTTAATACCGCGCATTACTGCCGTTTCACTTTCAATTCCGGTAATTACAATTGGAGGTAATTGTACAAGATTACCACCAGCAGGCAGCGCTGCCCAAAGGCCAAAGGCTGGACCATTGCTGTTATTGGCCGGATTTAGGAACCCGGAAGCAACTACACTTAATGCCAAACCTGAAGTACCTAGTGTGTTCAACGGAGCCGAAAAACTGGCTACTGTGGTTGTTCCTGCAACATCGGTTACATGTAGGATGTAATTACCCGAAGCGGTATTGGATGGCAATTGCAGATATCCACTTGAGTTAAATGTACCATACGCCATGTTACTAACCACAGTTCCGCTGCCTTCTGCAACCACATTCACAGCCGGAGCATCAGTGGCACCGTGGTAAACCAATACATCGGTATTTGCACTGTTTAATGAACGTTCGCGGGCAGAAGCATAAGCAGTTAAATTGAATGGTGCAGCAGTTGAAGATGGGGTATAACCACTGGCGCTAACGATTCCGCTTGCGATAAGCTGGTATTTGGAAGCAGATGAAAGATTATAGGTGAAGGTAGCAATCGCACCAACTTCACTGGTGCTGGTTGGAGCTGCAACATAAACAGTAACCGTTTGCGCAGTTGGCACATCAATGTAAGGTGAAGCTGTTCTGAAGCCAAAATCATCTAGTAGTTTAATTGCTGCACTTCCGGTTGCGGCTGATTTTAAATACACATCAACCGAAGAAGCAGCCAAGTCGGCACAATTATGTATGGCTTGTAAGCGGGTAGAGGTGATAGTTGTGCTAGGTAATGGAAGTAAGGAACCACCTGCAGCACTAGCCACGTATAAACCAAAAGCCGGACCATTGCTATTGTTTGCCGGATTCAAAAATCCTGAAGCAATTACACTTAATGCTGTTCCGCCCAGATTAAGTGAAGAAAGAGGAGCAAGGTATTCTGCTACCACATTCTCTGAGTTTTGGTCCCTGATTTGAATGTTATAATTTGCTGTGGGAAGGTTCAGGTAACCAGCAAATGCACCATAAGGAGCATCGTTCACAAGCGCATTAGGGAACACCGGTACACTACCGGTAAAAGGAGCTACCACATCCACCACAGGTGCATCGGTGCTGCCATGATGTACCAGCAAACTTGTAGTGGTAGCGTTTGGAGCAGCGCCCAATCCTAATGTGTAAGTATTCAAAGTAAAAGGCCGGGTCATAGAAGAGGGTGAGTAGCCGGTTGGACTCACGATACCATCGGCCACAACAATGTTGTGAGAGTTAGCGGCAAAATTCACCGTAAATGTAGCGATGGCTTGTGTGGCAGAAGTGGAGGTAGGCGGCGCCACAGCAATCACAATGTTAGTGCCGGCAGGAATGTTGGTGAAAGTTTGTGAAGCGTACCTGAATTGCAAATCGTCGATCAACAAATTCGGACCGGCATAAATGTCAACCGTGGAAGCCGCGGCATCAGCACAATTGTGAATAACCTGCAAAGTAGCAGTTTGCGCTTTTAAACCGTTAATGGCTGTTGTTGCAACCAGCAACAAAGTGCCAAAAGAGAAGAGAAGTTGTTTTTTCATAGTTAGAGGTTTTGAACACTAACTAATGAGGTAATTGTTTGTTTAATGTTTTTGATAAAACGTTAAACAAAAAAAGTTAAAAAGTCGTTTAGTGTCTGATAATCAGTGGCTAAGAGCTGAAGCGAATTTTTCTCAATCGCAACAAAAGCAGGAATCCCAAAACGAAAAACACCACAAGCGACAACACAGATTGGCGCATGCCGCCCAAAACTTCACTGATGATACCAAAGGTAAGTGTTCCGGCTATCATGCCTAATTTTTCCATCACATCAAAAAAACTGAAAAAACTGGCGTGGTCTTCGGTTTCGGGCAGTAATTTACTATAGGTGCTACGGGAAAGAGCCTGAATTCCACCCATCACAAATCCTACCAAGAAGGCCACTTGATAAAAATGTACCGGATGTGTGGCGAGCCAGTAGGTGTAAACACAAATAAAAATCCAGATAAATACAGCAATCATTAGTGCATAGATGTTGCCTAACCTGGAAGACGCTTTTGAAAATACAAAGGAACCAAGAACGCCAACAAACTGAATAATAAGGATGCTGATTATCAAAGAGCTGGTTTTGGTTTTTTCGTCGGGCCAAATAATTTCATTCCTGGCAAAAAGCACAGCCACCACCATAACGGTTTGTACACCCATGTTATAGAAAAAGTAAGCACTTAAAAACTGCTTCAGCCGGGTAAGTTTGCGCATTTGTTTGTTTACCGATAACAGTTCATTAAAACCGCGGAGGATAACAGTTTGATTTTTACCAGGGTGGTCTTTTTTCACCGGATCGGGAAGTTTAAAAAAGGTGTATTGGGCAAAACCCAGCCACCACAGTCCGGTAAGGAGAAACGCATATTCTACTTTAAAAAACCCTTCACCGGTTTCGGGATTTTTTTTAAATACCATGATGCCGATTAAACAAATTATCAGCAACAGAGAACTTCCAAAATACCCCAATGCAAAGCCCTTTGCACTCACTTTATCCTGCATTGCCGGGCTTGCAATTTCAGGCAGGTACGAATTGTAATAAACCAAGCTGCCCCAAAAACCTATTGTGGCGGTGACGAAAGGAATGAAACTCAATTCAAGATGTTCGCGTGAAAAAAAGTAAAGGCACATGCAGGAAATGGAACCCAGGTAACAAAAGAATTGAAGAAAACGTTTTTTATTTCCCATGTAATCTGCAATGCCGCTAAGTATCGGGGCAATCAACACAACAATACCCAAAGCAAAAGCATATATAAAAGTGTAAATGTTCTGGTTCTCGAACGAACGACCTAAAAATTCAACGGTATGCCCGGTGAAACGATGTTCGGCATCGTGTGTTGTAATGTAATCGTAAAAATTGGGGAAGATGGCAGATGTAATAACAAGAGGAAACACCGAGTTGGCCCAATCGTAAAACGACCAGGCACGGATAGTTGAAGGATTATCTTTTTGCAGTACGCGATGCGAGTTCAAAATCCAATTGAATTAGTAAAACACTTTAATTTCGGATAAATCTATTTTAATTTTTGATGATTTCAAATTCTACTCTTCTGTTCTTGGCCCTTCCGCTATCGGTGGTGTTGTCGGCAATTGGCACACTACTGCCAAAGCCTTTAAAATACATTTTGTTTTGTACACCTTTTTTAATCAGGTATTCAAACACCTCCCTGGCTCTGAGTTCACTGATGCGTTGGTTCTTAAATTCAAAGCCTGTATTATCACTGTGTCCGTTAATTCGTATCTCAATTTCGGGATGACGAATTAGGTATTGTGATAATTTATTGAGTTCGGCAAACGACTCGGGGAGCAGATAATACCTGCCGTTTTCAAAAAACAGGTTATTGAGGCTCACTTTTTCTCCAACTTTCAGATGTTCACTCACCTTCAAAACAGAATCTTCTTCATTCTCTGTTTTCGACGGACCCACCACTACCACTTTCACCTTTTCCTCAAATTGAGGGGCCCGTTTTAAGCTAATATCGTCAACAAAATAATAAGCTTCCTTTACACGAAACCCGATGGTTTTGATACGGTAAAGCTCTTTGTTGATCACAGGGCCGAAATTACCGATGGTGATGTATTTTTCCCCACCATCGGCTTTATAAAATCCTTTGATTTCAAACCAACGGAAGCCATTTTGTAAACCGCCTTTCTGACAACTACTATCCACCATACTGCCCTTGTAAACATCTTTTTGACCTCTGTAGCCTCCCTTGGTAAATAATGCGCCAAACGACCGTAGCTCAGCATTACTCCAATAAGCTAATCGAAGATGTATTTTGAATTCATATATGGTACCGCGATGTAATGGTTCAGCAAGTTTCACTTGAAGAAATTCCTTGTATTTTCTTCTGAATCGAAACCCTGTGTAACATTCTCCATGCAATGCCCCTCGCTCTATTGTGGTGTCGTTGTCAAGGGGTTTCTGGTAATAATCGATGGTTTCGATTTGTCTCCAAGGGATGGCTCTTCGCACATCGCTCGATTTTTTGCGGTAATTTTCAAAGCTCCCGTTGGGAATCAGGTTTTTTTGAAATTTGAGGTTTTGACTTTGAGATCTCCCCAAAACGCAAATAAACACCGCCATAAAAAGAAAAAGTGGGCGCATTAGAGCAAAAATAGGCCGAAATCACGGGTCCGGCTTAAATTCTTTTTAACACTTGCATATTGAGAAAAAGCTGTATATTTGCCTTCCCAAAAATGGGAATAGTAAGAATTTAAGTCATGGCAAACCATAAATCCGCAATTAAACGCATTCGTTCAAACGACGCTAAACGTACCGAAAACAGGTATTACGCAAAAACCACAAGAACTGCTATCAAGGCATTACGCACAAGTGCAACCAAAAAGGAAGCTGAAGTTTTGTTGCCTAAGGTGAACAGCATGGTGGATAAGCTGGCTAAGAAAAATGTGATTCACAAAAACAAAGCCGCTAACCTCAAATCCAAGTTAGCAAAAAAAGTAGCAAGATTAAAATAAGAGAACACACAAATTTGATCTACACCCGTTCATTACATGAGCGGGTTTTTTTTTGACCAAGGTGTTTATTCCAGAATGAATTTTGCTGTCCAGTTAGGTGAACAGAGTAGGTACAATCCTTTAGGCAGTAAGCTTAGATCCATAACAAGGCGATTGTTGTTGATCTCATTAACGATCAAAGGTTGTTCCCAACCGGCAGCATTAAACAATTTCAATTTTGTGTCTGGCAAATCAGCCTCCATTTCTAAATAAAGCAGGCCTTTACTTGGATTCGGGTACAATCTCACAGTTTCACTTCTAGTGTTAAGGTAAACGTAAATGATGTCGCTGTATACAAACTGTCCATTTTCATCCAGTTGTTTGAGTTTGTAGTAATTCATGTCTGCTTCCCCCGCTGTATGGGTATATGAGTAGGAACTCACAATATCAGAATGCCCTTTGCCTTTAACAAAACCAATTTTCTGCCATTCCCCTCCATTTACTGAATGCAGCACTTCAAATCCGGCATTGTTGTTTTCTGAAGCCGTTTGCCAGATCAACTCCACCTGTGTAGTGCTGAGTTGCTGTGCGTAAAAATCCATAAGTTGCACAGGTAAAGGACTTGAAACGGTGCCGGTAATTACACCTGATCCGGAAGTGCCTCCTCCAGAGCTTGCGGTAGGCGGACTGCCACCTGTACTGGCATTGCCTCCTGAACCGTTATTAGTGCTTATGGTGGTATTGGTAAACGCATTTGCCGAAGTTACGTATACGGCACCTTGTCCGCCACCTCCACCTGCCCCGTGTGGTGTACCATTTCCAACACTCCCACCGTTGCCACCATTGGCTGAGATGCTCAAAGGACAACCACTTACGGCACGGATACCATCTACCTCAAGCACCATACTGCCTCCTGCACCGCCACCTCCCATACCGTCATTTCCTCCTGTAGCGGCGGTAGCGCCATTTGCACTGATGCTTACGGCTGAGCAGGCTCCTGCTACCACCAGTGTATCGGCCCGAAACATGATGATGCCTCCACCATTACCGCCAGCAGTACCTACACCATTATTTTCTTGCCCACCGCCTCCACCACCACCCATGAAAACACGATTTAAAGTAGAACTCACGGCCAAACCACCTTGACCACCCGCACTTAGCGCGGCTGAGCAATATCCCCCACCGGTATATCCAAAGTACCCATTTCCGCCTGCCGTGTAATTACCTCCGCCACCGCCTCCGCCATTGTGAACCAGGCCACCGCCCCCACCATTCACCGCTTTAGCTCTTCCCGCAGCCTGTCCCGCAGTTGTAATATAAACACCTTCACCTTTACTGGCATAACGGGCGTCACCAGCAGCAGTTCTGTAAACATTGTCAATACAACCACCTCCGTCCTGTCCCGATTTGGCGCCACCTCTGAAACCTATGGCATCTGCGCTGATGTTGTGAAACAAATACAAATTACCGGTTACATAAAAGGCCACAACACCGCCAACATTGCCATTCCAGGCAACGCCACTGATGTTAGCACTTGTTGAAAAAGAGCTGGTACCCAGTTTTGGGTAAGAAATAATTTGAACCGATCCGGCAGTACTATATGCGTTGGTAAGAGCAGTACTTAGGGTCATTGAAGTAGCGCCCCCGTTTACAGCTTGTATAATTGCAATTTCGTATAGTCCTGCCGAATTCAAAGAATTCGGAATGCCAAAATTTGCATTGTTAGCGGTGTTGCCGGTTATACTTGCGCCCTGCATTTGCATAACCACCACGTATTCGCCCGCAACAAACGTATCAAAGGTTTGATTTTGGTTACTTAGTGTGAGCACCGAACTATTGGAGATGGCAGTAACTTTCGCATAGGCGTTAATCTGTGCACTGGTGTAATGCCAAAAGCCAAATGCTAATAAAATAATATGTGAGTACCCGCGCATCGTTGTTTGCTTGATGAGTGTTTCAACAAGTAATTATACAACTTTCCGGCAAAAAAGTTTCGCCCAATCTGTTAAAAATGCAGGTCGAAACGTTATTTTTTTAGACGAATCTCAGGAAATGAGCTTTTGTCTTAACATAAATTCCAACTGTTCGTTGGTGAGCATGAGTTGCTCATTCAGATTTTTCTGGCGCTTTTTTAAGGCGTAGATATGGTAGGCGTTTTCAATTATTTTTTTGAGTTGATCGTCGTTCCAGGGCTTCTGAATGTATTGGTAGATCTGTCCACGGTTAATGGCATCCTTAATCGCTTCCATATCCGAATACCCGGTTAACAAAATCCTGATTTGGTCGGGGTAATCCTGTACAGCTTGAGCCAGTAAGTCGGTGCCTAATGCGCCTGGCATGCGCTGGTCGGTAATGAGGATTTGAATTTCATGTTCTTTCAACACTTCTTTTCCGGCATCAACCGAGGTGGCTGTGAATATATTGAAGTACCGCCTGAATGAGGCTTTGAAGGCTTCAAGATTGTTTTCCTCATCGTCTACGTACAACACGTTGATGATAACTTCCTCTTCCGGATTTTCAGCACTATTTATAACAGGTGTAAGCAAAAGTTTGTGTAATTTTAAGGCTCTAAATTGATGACTAATTTATACAGAAAAATTCATTTTTCATCACATTTCTTTAATTACTTCAAATTTAATTCAAGCTTGCCCGGGTTATAACAGAAGGGCGCACCATTCATGAAAGAAAGTACATTGCTCAACGAAATGCTCGAGCGAACCAAAAGTAAGAGCAACGCGATTTATCAACCGGAGTTTTACCGAATAGATACAAGCGAAGTGAAAGAGAAATTTGCACAACTCCTGAATATACCGGGATTGATTGTGCACGACACTATGCACGAACAGCTTGCCGAGTTAATCAAGTACCGTCATCCATCAGTAAAATTTACTAGTGATAAACTGAAGCAACGAGTTGTTGAATACCTTGGAACAAAACCCATAGAGGAATATGGTGTGTGGGTGTATTACCCTTGGTCTAACCGTCTGGTGCACCTTCTCGATGAACATGAGTTTATTGAAATCCGCACCAGTCGCAACCAATATAAAATCACCCCTGTTGAAAAGGCAATCCTTCAGCAAAAAAAAATCGGCATTATTGGCTTATCGGTTGGACAGTCGGTGGCTGTAACATTAGCCATGGAGCGCATTTGCGGTGAATTGCGTTTAGCAGATTTTGACTTACTCGAACTTACCAACCTGAATCGAATCCGAACTGGGGTGCATAATCTGGGTATAGCAAAAGTGTATTCTGTTGCCAGAGAAATCGCTGAGATTGATCCTTTTTTGAAGGTCATTTGTTTTCCTGAAGGTATACACGAGAAAAACATTGATTCCTTTTTTACCGAAGGTGGAAAGTTGGATTTGATGATTGAGGAGTCGGATGGTTTTGATATAAAAATTCTCAGTCGTTACAAAGCAAGAGAATTAAAAGTACCGGTTTTGATGGAGGCCAGCGACCGATGTATGGTTGACGTTGAACGGTTTGACCTTGAACCCTCACGCAGCATACTGCATGGTCTTGTTGACCATCTGGATTTAAAAACGCTTAAAACCCTTAAAACCACCGAAGAAAAGATTCCTTACATGCTCGATGTGTTAGGTATTGACACTGCTTCACTGCGATTGAAAGCTTCCATGCTGGAGATCGAACAAACCATCAACACCTGGCCTCAACTTGCCTCTGCCGTAACAATGGGTGGCGGCATTACTGCAGATGTAGCCCGCAGACTCTTGTTGGATCAGTTCAGAAGTTCTGGTCGTTATTTTGTGGATGTAGAAGAGCTGATAGGTGACCCTCAACCCGTTACCAGCAAACAACCAGAAATGCCGGAGATGACCCCTACTGATGCCGTTAAAATCACAATGGATCTTAATTTGCACAAGTTGCCGGCAACCACTACCCTGAGTGAGGCGATGGCTGCTGAACTTGTGACGGCCGCTTGTATGGCACCTTCGGGAGGCAACTTTCAGCCCTGGAAATGGGTGTTCACCAATGGGCGATTGTTACTTGTAAATGCCTACGATGCTAACCTTACCTTTTTGGGCACAGCTAATCTTCCATCACTTGTAGCCTTTGGCGCTGCCATTGAAAACCTCTTACTCAAGGCCGACGAATTAGGGTTAGAAGCGCATTACACTGCGTATCCTTTTTCTGAAAGAAAAGAGGTGATTGCCCTATTTGAATTTACAAGCAGCTTGTCAATCAGCACCACGTCACAAAAACGTCGCGCATGTATCGGATTGCGTTTAACCAACCGAAATTTGGGCAAACGCGAACAACTTGATGAAAAAAACATACTGCAACTAAAACACATTGAACAGGAAATTCCAGGAGCGGACTTAAGGTTCTACACAGAGGAAGAGCAACTCAATGAAATTGCGGAAGTGCTTGGAGAAGTTGAAAAAATAAGGCTTCTTGAAGAAATGGGACACCGCGATTTTGTGCATGAAATAAGGTGGACTGCCCAAGAGAACGACAGAAAAAAAGATGGTGTTGACCTAAGAACTTTGGATATCACCAATGCGGAGCGCGTGGGTTTACAGGTGGCCAGAGACAAAAATATCATTGATTTACTGAACCAATGGAATGGGGGCGGGGCTTTTAAAAAACTCACCAAAAAGTCCATTGATTCAGCTTCGGCTATCGGAGTGATTTCTATGCCCGGAAATTCAGGCATGGATTATTTGAACGGAGGCAGGTTATTGCAAAAGGTATGGCTGGAAGCCAATGCTTCGGGTATCGCGTTTCAGCCGGTATCTTCCTCTTTATTTGTTTACGCACGGTTGTTTGAAAGCAAGGGTGAGGGTTTAAGTGAAAAAGGCCGAAAAGCGCTTTTGGAGTTGAGACCACGATTTGAAAAGGCGCTTGGAATCGTTCCAACCCGTAAGGAAATATTTATTTTCAGATTGTGCAAAGCTGATGAACCAAAAATTAAATCCTTACGAAAGCCCCTTGAGGAAGTGTTTATACGTTTATAACAATTTGAAGTTGAGAATAAAGATCCTGAACAAGTGCATTCACCGGCATGGCGAGGTAAATTTGTTGGATGGGTTGGTTTTTTCTCTATGCATTTGCAAATGGGATAACGCAAGAAGGATACCCAATTAAAAAACGAAGTAGTGCTTTAATGAAAAGGAACAGAGAGAAATGGCAGAGAAATTAATTTTTAAGGCTTTCAGGGCAGTGGATGATGCGGAGATGTGCAAAAAGTACCTTGAAGGCCACGTGAGCGTTCTCAGGGATTACGGCATTACCAACATTACTTCCAACAATAACGAATGGATGTTTCACCCAAAGATGTATTGTGTGGTAGCAATTAATGCTAACAATGAATTAGTAGGCGGCATAAGGGTTCAGGTGGCCGATTCCATTACTCCCCTCCCTGTTGAAAAGGCGATAGGAAAAATGGATGACGGCATCTTTGGCGTAGTGAAAAATTACCACGAAAATGGAGGGGTTGGTGAATTGTGCGCATTATGGATTTCAAAAAAGGTGGCAGGTTTGGGAATAAGTGTAATGCTCACAAGAGCCGGAATTTCGATTACCAATCAATTGGAGATCAAAACACTGGTTGGGATATGTGCCGATTACACATTAAAAATGTTCAAACAAGTAGGGTTTCAGGTCGACAATTCTTTGGGTACCAATGGAGAATTTCCCTATCCTAATAGCACTTACGTAGCCAGGGTGCTGGGGATCATGAATGCCGAAAGTTTGGAATCAGCGGCTGAATACGACAAGGAACGTATGCGCTCATTACGAAATAACCCAATTCAGGAGTATTTGGAAAAAGAAACAAAGGAATCTATCTTAGTAGAATATAAACTTATCATACCTTAAAATGGTAACTCGGGGCTTGGCTTTTGTTTTGATTATCCTAAGTGGATTCCAAGCTTTCGGCCAAACCGAATACACCAACCCTAAAATCAATCAGGCTATTAATGGCAACTTGCTTTACCTCGAAGATAAAGCCAATTCTTTGTCATTAATTCAAGTTGAAAAAAGCCAAGACTTTAAAAAAGTACGAAGTGGCGTACACAATTTTGGGATTACCAACTCCGCAATTTGGTTTAAGATAACTGTAAAAAACCTTACCGAGTTTGAAAATTTAATACTTCAGGTCAATCAGCCTATCATCGATGAAATTGAATTGTATTCGAGGTTACCGGGTACAAGAAAATACAAAGTGGTAAGAATGGGAGAGCACAATCCATTCTGGCTTCGGAAATACCAAACGCCCGAATACTTGTTTGACATATTGGTACCTACCGACAGCACCCTTCACTTTTATCTCAAAGTACGTTGCAGTGAAAACATGCAAGTACCCATTTTTATAGGGACCAGAATTTCAACTTTGAATAAAAGTGTGATGTCAAATCTGGCATCGGGAATTTACTTCGGTATCATGATAGCAATGATACTTTACAATCTCTTTATTTATGCCACACTCAAAGACAAAACTTACATTTTATATTCCATTTACATTGTTTTTATTTTATTCACCCAAACAAGTGTTCAGGGGTATACCTTTCAATTAATATGGCCTGAAATCCCCTGGCTGGCTGTTCATTCTCCATTTTTATTACCTACCCTGGTAGGAATTGTGGGCCTTGAATTTTTTAAACAGTTTCTCAAGCTCAAAGAGAGAATGCTCGCTTCTTTTAAGTTTTCCTTTGTGTTTTGGTTACCGTATTCAGTTTCACTGGCTTTAGGTTTTACCGGAAATTTCCAATGGAGTTTCAGGATAATGGAGATTACGGCGAGTGGCGTTTCGGTATTTATGTTGCTTGTTGCGTTTTTGATTTACAGGAAAGGATTTTCTGAAGCACGTTTCTTTTTATTAGGATGGTTTGTTTTTCTTATCGGCATCTTTATTTATGTGATGAAAGATTTTGAGATTCTTCCTTACAATAATTTTACCCGGTATACCATGCATTTTGGTTCAGCTGTCGAAGTGATCTTGCTTTCGTTCGCACTTGCCGATAGAATCAATATCCTTAAACGCGAGAAAGAACAATCACAGGCTGAAGCCTTAAGTATTTCGCAACAAAATCAAAAACTGGTAAAAGAGCAAAACATCATGCTCGAACAGAAAGTTCACGAACGCACCAATGAACTTGAAATGGCCAATGAAGAGTTAACAGCAACTTTAAATCAATTGAAGGATGCGCAAACACAATTGGTCGATTCTGAGAAGATGGCTTCACTTGGTCAACTCACCGCTGGAATTGCCCATGAAATCAACAACCCCATCAATTTTGTGCTGGCTAACATCAAGCCTTTGCGTATGGACGTATACGAGTTGCTTGAACTAATCAACAAATATGAACACTTACGCACAGAAGGTGATAAGCAGGTACAATTTCAGCAGATAGACGCCTACAAGAAAAAGATTGACCTTGATTATATGATCAAGGAAATTGAAAAGATTCTTGGTGGCATTGACGATGGAGCGCGCCGCACAGCAGAGATTGTGAGTGGACTCAAGAACTTTTCTCGTTTAGACGAGAATGATGTAAAATCGGCCAACATCAACGATGGCATTGAATCTACTTTGATTTTATTGAGAAGTTCTATTCCTAAGGAAATTGAAGTGATTCGGAATCTGGGTGAAATTCCAATCATCGAATGTTACCCTGGGAAGTTAAACCAGGTGTTCATGAATGTGTTCAGCAACGCCCTGTATGCTTTGAATAAAAAAGTTGGTGGAAAAAAGCAACTGATTATTACAACGTTCGAAAAAGGCGATCATATTTATGTTATTGTGGAAGATACAGGTGTTGGCATGAGTAAAGAGGTAAGGGAAAAAATATTTGAACCATTCTTCACTACAAAGGATGTTGGAGAAGGCACAGGACTTGGCATGTCAATTGTGTTCAAAATTATAGAAGGCCATCATGCCAGAATTGAAGTGTTGAGTGAAGAAGGTGTTGGCACCAAGCTTACAATAATTCTCAACAAAAAAATGCGTTTCCCAAGGCAATGAGCCTTGGTCTTTAATTAATCGAAGTATTCTTTCATACGATCAAAAAAGCCTTTAACTTTTTTGCTCGGGTTAGGTGCAAAATTTTTCGAATCTTTAAATTGTTCCAGTGCTTTCTTTTCTTCCTGATTTAAGTGAGTAGGCGTGTAAATACTTATCTCTACAAGCAGGTCGCCTTTGCCATACGCGTTCACATCAGGCAAACCTTTCCCTTTTAAGCGCAATACTTTACCACTTTGTGTACCCGGTTCAATTTTTATTTTGGCTTTAGCTTCAATGGTGGGAATTTCAACAGTGCATCCCAGGGCCGCATCCGGAAAACTGATGTTGAGATCGTAAACCAAATGGTTACCTTCTCTTTTTAAATGCGGGTGTTCTTCTTCTTCGATGAGAATCAGGAGATCACCATTGATGCCGCCTCTTGGTGCAGCATTACCTTTTCCACTCATGCTCAGTTGCATGCCCTCTGAAACCCCTGCAGGAATATTAATAGCAATTACTTCTTCTTCTCTTACAATTCCTTCACCATGGCAGCTGTGGCATTTGTCTTTGATGGTTCTTCCTTCTCCATGACAGGCACTGCAGGTGGTTTGTGTTTGCATGGCGCCTAATATGGTTTGTTGCACCCGGGTAATGGCTCCCGTTCCGTTGCATGAACGGCATGTATCGTACTGCCCGTTTTTCGCTCCACTGCCGTGACAGGTTTTGCAGGCAACGTGTTTGTTCACCTTAATTTTTTTCTCTACGCCATTAGCGATTTCCTGAAGGTTCAATTTTACTTTCACCCTTAGGTTCGTGCCCCTTGCTACTCGACGGCCGGTACGTGATCCTCCACCTCCACCAAAACCAAATGCCCCTCCGAAAATATCGCCAAACTGACTAAAGATGTCGTCCATGTTCATGCCGCCTCCGCCAAAACCTCCATTTCCGCCTAAACCAGCATGACCAAACTGATCGTACCGTTGACGTTTCTGAGCATCGCTCAACACTTCGTATGCTTCGGCTGCTTCTTTAAATTTTTCTTCAGCCTGTTTATCATCTGGATTTTTATCAGGATGGTATTTGATTGCCAGCTTGCGATAGGCTTTTTTAATATCCTCTTCGCTGGCATTTTTGGCAATACCAAGCACTTCGTAATAATCTCTTTTCTTCGACATAATTAATCTATTGTGCAACCACTACTTTTGCGAAGCGGATCACTTTATCGCCAAGTTTATAACCTTTTTCAACTTCATCCACCACTTTGCCTTTGCTTTGCTCGTCCATAGCCGGAACGTGAGTAATGGCTTCCATGGTGTCGGGATTAAAAGTTTCGCCAATACTTTCAAAGGCCAATAATCCTTTTTGCTGTGTGTTGTTTCGGAGTTTGTGGAAAATTAACGACATGCCTTCTTTAATGGGAGCGACATCCGAAACAGATTCGCTGGCTTTCAGCGCCCTTTCAAAATCGTCTAAAACCGGTAATATACTTTTGAATACCTCCTCAGAAGCCGTTTTGATGATTTCGGCCTTTTCTTTGAGGGTGCGCTTTCTGTAATTGTCGAAATCAGAGTAGAGGCGAAGGTATTTATCGTTGCTTTCGTTTAATTTTTGTTCCATAAGCTGTATGGGGTCCATACCTGATTTTTCGTCAGATGAGCCGGTAGATTCAGTCTTTATGTCAGTTTCAGGCTGTTGGCTATTTTGGTCCAGTTCCCCTTCCGGTAAATTAGATTCGGTAGATTGCATGATCTGTGGCTATTGATTTTACGTCTTGCTCTGCCAATGCAATAATGCTGCCAAGGCTTATTTAGAGCCGATTTGTCAGTTTTTGAGGATAGTAAATTCTACTCTTTTGTTTTTTTTATGCTCGTCCTCAGAGCAGTTGGGATTGCAGTTAACAGCTGGCAGTGCACTGCCATATGATTGCACCCGAATGCGGTTTTGTGGGATGCCTTTGCCAATAAAATACGATTTCAGGAGTTGAGCTTGTTTATCACTAAGGATTTTGCTGGCTTTCTCATCCTGTTTACTGTTGCTATGCACGGCAATTTCAAGAATGGACTGTTTGTTTTTTTCGAGGATGCTTAAAATACCATTCACTTCCTGCTCATCTTTTACACTTAAACTTGCATTGTTATTCTTAAATTCAAGGTATTTGGTAACGGTAAATTCCAGGGGGGAAAAGGTATTTAAACTGGAATCGGCAAGCTGCAGCTGGTAAATTAGCTTGGAGGGAAGGTAAAACACAAATCCCCCTTCCATGGTTTTACCGTTTAGCAGTAACTTACCTTCGGTATTGTAAAGTGCAGTTGGATCGCTGGTGATTATGTCCATTTGGTTGTCGATCTTAAGAATATGGTCTTGACTCACTTTCATATCATGAAATACAAACAAGCCACTTTCATTGGTGCGCGAATGAGCAAGTGAATCCCCATAATGATTGAATAGAAACACCTTGCTGAATCTAACTTTGTCTTCCTTGTTGGAAGAAAGCGCAAGTACGCCGTAAATGTCCTTTTTGATTGGATGCACGTTTTTTTTGGAGTCGAGGTAATTTTCAAGATCGGCCAATTTTGGATTGATCAGTACCACTTGTCCGGTTTCATCAATTACAATGTCAGTTGGAATTTTGCTTACACCAAATTTTAAACACACATCATCTTTTGTAAACCCTTTCGGTGCAATTCCATGCACAAAATCAAACAGTGAATCTTTGTTGATGGCATCTTCCCAAGCCTTTTGATCGGTTTGAACTGCGATGGAAATGACCTCAAACCCCTCGGCATTGATATAGTCGCTTTCCATGTATTTTTCAGAAATTGTTTTGAGGAAGAGGTTGGTTGTTCTGGTGTTTGTTTGATTGGTGTTCCAAAAATGCAACAAAACAATTTTGTTCAAATAGGGCATGGTAAAACCCTGTATGGCATTCTCCCCTCTGTTTAACACAAAGGGTGGGGCCTTTTCACCGGGCTTGATAAGTTCGGTATTCTGACCTTTTGTGTTGGTTGCAAAAGCAAACAAAAGCAAGTATACGAAGCGTTTGATCAATTGGTGGCGAGTTTATTAAGCGTTTCCAGAAGTTCTTCACCTCTCAGGTTTTTCCTGATGATTATTCCATTTTCGTTCAGTAACAAATTGTAAGGGATACCATTAACCTGATAACGCAAAGCGGGTTCACTGTTCCAGCCTCTGAGATCACTCACGTGATTGTCCCAGGCAAGTTGATCTTTCTGTATGCCCTTCTTCCATGCGTTTGCGTCCATATCGAGCGAAACACTGTAAACTGTAAAACCTTTGGCTTCTTGAAATTTTTTGTCTTTGAAGGTGGCATAGGCATTTACCACAAATGGATTTTCCATGCGGCAGGGGCCGCACCAACTGGCCCAAAAATCCAATAACACCAGCTTACCTCGCAAAGAGGATAAGTTGATTGTTTTTCCTTCAGGATTTTTTAAACTGATTTCAGGAGCTCTGTTACCAAGACCGAGACCAATAGCCGGTTCGGGTTGTTGGAGCTGAGCTTTGGTTGTGTGGTGGTTTATGTGCGATTTCGAAAAAAAACCAAAACTAATAACCACTAAACAACTTGCAATGAAAACGAAAATTGGTTTCATGAGTTCTTACGAATGATTTTAGCACCAATGGCGTTCAATCGTTTGTCGATATGCTGGTACCCACGGTCAATCTGATTGATATTAAAAATTTGACTAGTTCCTTTGGCGCTCATGGCTGCAATCAAAAGGGCAACGCCGGCGCGTATATCAGGACTTGCCATGTGTATGGCTTTGAGTTGTATTTTGCGGTCGAGGCCCATCACAGTTGCGCGGTGCGGATCACAAAGAATAATCTGAGCGCCCATGTCAATTAGCTTATCCACAAAAAACAAACGGCTTTCAAACATTTTTTGGTGAATGAGTACATTGCCCCTTGCCTGAATTGCTGTTACAAGCGCAATGCTGATAAGATCAGGAGTAAAGCCGGGCCAAATGGCGTCACTCACAGTTAATATGGAACCATCGATAAACGTGTCGATTTCGTAATGAGCTTGTTCCGGAATAAAAATATCATCGCCACGCCTTTCCATTTTCACGCCAAGTCTGCCAAAGATATTCGGAATAATACCGAGGTTCTCGTAACTCACATTTTTGATTGTGATTTCAGATTGCGTAACTGCGGCCATGCCAATAAATGATCCAATTTCGATCATATCGGGTAACAATCGGTGTTGTGTGCCGTGCAAAGTTGTCACTCCCTCTATTGATAAAAGGTTTGATCCAATGCCTGAAATTTTCGCGCCCATGCGATTGAGCATGTTACAAAGTTGTTGCAGATAAGGTTCGCAGGCGGCATTGTAAATGGTTGTGGTGCCCTTAGCGAGTACGGCAGCCATCACGATGTTCGCGGTTCCTGTAACCGAAGCTTCATCCAGAAGCATGTAGGAGCCTTTCAGGTTTTTTCCTTCAACTTCAAAAAGTTCCTGGTCGGCAAGGTAATTGAATTTTGCACCAAGGGCTTCGAATCCCAAAAAGTGAGTATCCACCCTTCTGCGACCAATTTTATCACCACCGGGTTTGGGCATGTAGGCTTTTCCAAATCGGGTAAGCATCGGACCAACAATCATCATGCTCCCTCTCAGGCTTCCGCCTTTCTTTTTAAACTCAGGAGATACCAGGTAATCGATATTGACTTGATCTGCCTGAAAGCTGTATTCTTCATGTCCGGTTTTTTCAACCTTTACACCAAGTTCTTTCTGAAGCTCAATTAATTTATTGATGTCAACAATATCAGGCACATTGCCAATTACGACTTTTTCGCTGGTAAGCAGCACTGCGCAAATAACCTGAAGGGCTTCATTTTTGGCGCCCTGAGGTATGATTTCGCCTTTGAGTTTGTGTCCTCCGTGAACTTCAAAAATGGCCATAGAAGTGATTAGAATTTTCTGTTCTTGTGTTTGTGGTGGTTGTTTTTGTGTTTACCGCCTTTATGGAAGAATTTTTTGCCGGTATTGCCTCTGAGTTCCTGATGTGAACTGAGCGGAATGGATTCGTCGATTTTTAATTCACCTTTGGATAACTCACTAAGGTTTTTAAACACCACATCATCAGTTACCGTGTCTTTGTTCCAATTGAAGTAGGATTTTTTCAGATGGTTGGCAATTTGCCGCGTCAATTCTTGACGTTCTGGTCCTTCGGGAAATTCTTTGGCTTTATTGATGATATCTTCAATGGTTTTGCCGTAATGTTTATAACGAATTCTTCCTCTGGGGTAATCGAGAATTTTTGGTTTTTCTTTAAAACTCTCGGCGTTTGGAATGGGGTAGGGACTATCCACATCAAGTTGAAATTGGGAAATAATGAACAGGTGGTCCCATAGTTTATGGGTATAGTCAGATTGGTCGCGCAGCGTGGGGTTCAGTTGGCCCATAACTTGAATAATGGCACGGGCGCATAGGTTGCGTTCTTCTCTGTCGGGAATGCTGCAGCAATATTTAATCATGCCCTGGATATTTCTTCCATATTCGGGGATGATCAGGTGTTCGAGTTGGGTATTGTATTCCATGGTTGTTATAAGGCATAAAGATACTCAAAAAACAGCTTAAGCTTGAGCTTATTTGTATTTGCATAAGCAGGCAGGTGTTAGTAAGCGAAACAGCGTAAAACTCAAGCTGGGGCAATTGTGTGATACAATAAGCAAAAATTGGCTTTTCTTTTGATTTTTCCCTTGTCTATTCGGTATAGAGTGTGTATTTTTGCCCTCCCGTTTTTTGAGTAGAGAAGTTAACGAACAAGCCCTGATTGAGAGGGTTTTTGGGAGGGGGAGGATGAGGTGGAGAAATATTTTTTCAAAAAGCTGAAAAAATATTTGTTGGTGGAGAAAAAAGCAGTACTTTTGCAGCCCCCAAACGAAGGAAAGGAAATTGAGAGGGAAGGGGAAAGACGTTCTGA
>JBPOHJ010000004.1:0-22484 GCA_052035725.1 Bacteroidota bacterium
GGTCGACTCTCAAAAAGTTGTTATTATTTTATTTGCCACTTTGTCTTGACACAAAGTGGCGCAAAAGTCAAGGCGTTTCGATCCTTCCACGCACTCTTAATTTTTCCTGAAAATTCAAGCGAAGTAAATATTTTGCGCCAGCGCAGCTAAAAAGAAGCGCAAAATATAAACGCAAGCCTTTGCTAAGGCAGGCAGGCGCCCTCGCTGAATTTTCAAGGAAAAATTAATTCACCCTTCGCTTGCCCGGCGAAACGCCTTTGCCAGCGCTATTTAACGTCGATTTTCGACCGTGCATTCAGATTTTTCGGCGATTCAAACCTGCCCAATTTCATTTGGGGCTCTTTATAAATCAAATATGCAGAGTATTTGAAGGCTAACTAAATAAACTTACACTTCCTGCTGGCAAATGCACACATGCGCAGAAGAATTAAACCGTGCTTAAATCGGGAGATGTTGGTGCTGCCATAGGTTCTTTCGCGGTAACGGATGGGCACTTCAACAATTTTTAAGTTGAGTTTGTGCGCACCAAACAAAAGATCAAAATCCCCAAAAGGATCAAAATCTCCAAAATAGCTGCGGTTGCGGGTGAGCTTAACATAGTCCGTTCTGAACATGACCTTGGTGCCGCAAAGCGTGTCCTTGAAACGCTGCTCGAGTAACCAGGTAAAGGCCCAGCTGAAAAAATGATTGCCCAGGTAATTCAAAAAACGCATGGCTTCTTTATCCATGGGGTAAACCAAACGGGTACCATTGATAAAATCACCCTTACCTCCGGCGATGGCATTGTAAAACTTCGGAAGGTCTTCTGGAGGCACAGTTAAGTCGGCATCCAATATCATCAGAATGTCTCCGGTTGCAATCTTATAACCTTCTCTCACCGCATCGGCCTTGCCCTTGCCTTTTTGTTGGGCGATCTTAATATCGTGAGTGCCTGCGTATTTTTTTTGAATCTCCTGGATTTTTTCCCAGGTATCATCCGTGCTGTTGCCTTCAACAAAAATGATTTCGGTGTGTTTACCAAATTTAGGCAACCTAAGAATGGCGTTTTCAATGTTGCCGCTTTCGTTACGGGCCGGAATAACAACGGTAGTGGAGTATTTATGCGCATAGTCCTCCGGCTTTTCATCCGACAGGGGTTTGGCAAAGCTGTAAATGTTGAAACTAAAAAAACGAAAAATAGGGAATTTGGCGAGGTACTTGTTGAGCACCGAAGACAGAATAGGGAAATAAAATGGAAAGATCAGGCGTTTGTTGTTGCGGTACACATCAAATCCCGACACGTACAAAAGGTTGTTGATGTCGCGGGTACTGAGCCAGTTTTGGGTAGGCGTTTTTTGTTTTAAACCCAGAGTTTCCGATAGTTTAATAAGAGGCTCCCAAATGGAATTGTAATATTGAACAATCACTTTGGTGTTGGGATGACAACATTTTTTTACTTCCTCAAACACGTGCTGGATATCGTCCACAAAGCCAATAAGGTTGGAGATGATGATGAGGTCGTATTTCTGTTCGAGTTGGATCTTGTTGGCATCCATGATCAGAAATTCCATGTTTTTCCCCTCGTGTTTTTCTTTGGCCCAGGCAATGTAATTTTCGCTGTAATCGATGCCGGTTTTTTTTGAACCCTGAATTTTTGCAAGCAGATCACCATTACCACAACCCACCTCTAATACTGAGGCATCCTGATGTGAAAAATAATTCAGGTAATCGCTGATCTCATCCCAATAATAGGCGCTGATCACCCGCTGTTTGCGTTTGGCGGCAAGGCGGTTAAAATAGTCTAGTTTAGAGGTTTCCAAATTACAAGGTGCAAATGTATTGAATTGAGTGGATTTTAGCTAACGATAAATCCGTATACTGTCTTTCATCCATAAGGTGTTGGCACAAATGTTCTGAGAATCAATTGGGAGCCTTATCAGGCAATGATACGCTTAATTTGAAAAGCAAGGGAACAGAAAGAAACCCGATGGTGAAATGGAAAATAAGAGTGTTACACCTTCTCCACCACCACGGTGCAAAAAAGCCCGAGTTGCCTGGAGAAAGGGGAGAGCAACCACTCTTTGAATTTTACCAGAGGGTATAAAAAATTAGGCAATAGGGCCGAACGCGAAACGCCTCCACTGATTACATAAGAAAAAGGGGAATGGTATTTTACTTTAACAATACGCAACTGAGGGTATTCTTTTTTGAAAAGGTCCAGATCGCGCTCAAAATAAATGTATGGTAAAGCCTGGTTGCTGTGTGAAAGCGGATTTCCGGCTTTGATTTCACGCCCCCCTTTTTCATCAAAAGGTTCGTGGTGAAAACGTTTGTAAATAAAACGCCCAAGTGCCGAATTCGCCGGCTCTATCATTACAATTTTTCCGCCTTTGAGTAAAGTGCGTTCGGCTTCTTTCAAAAATACATGTGGATTGGGAATGTGATGAAACACATTCAACATACAAATGGCGCTGAGTTCAATGTTTTGAAAAGGCAATGCTTCGGCGCTGAACACCTGGTCCACATTGGGCAAAGCCAATATATCGCTGGTGATCACATTCGGATAGAGCTCTTTTAAAAAACCTCCGCCCGAGCCAATTTCCAGCACCTTGCCCTTGGCCAGATCTCCCATTTCGGCAAACATACTCTTGTACCAATCTTCGTACAAACGTTTCAAAAACTTCTTTTGAAGAATGATGTCCCGGTGCGCCAGCGTAGTTCTGGGATCATCAAGGTCAAAGCCTATTTTGTATTTTTTAAACATGGGCCCTTTGTGCAAGTATATTAAAATAGGTGGCTTCACCCAGCTCGTTTAAGGCTTTTACTTTTTCAGCGCTTAAGGTCTCTAAGGTTTTGTTTTTTAAAAGTTGAACTTCGAAACCTTGCTGTTGGAGAAATTCAAAATAAGCCAGGGCCGAACTTCCGGCTTTGCGTAAACCGTAAGGCCAGAATTCGGAAATGATTTTCAAACCCGGATTATTTTTTAGGGTGTCCTTCATGCCCTGCATTGCCTGCATTTCAAAGCCTTGTATGTCCATCTTGATGAGATGAACCTTTTGTTCTTTTCCTTTTAAATAATCATCAATGCTCACCGCGTCGATTTCCAAAACGGCATCGTAATCCTCGGGTTCATAGGTGCGATGGTCAACATTCAGTTGTTTTGAGGTGTAAATTTTTAACTTTTCCGTTTTTGGACCCACGGCTGTGTTGTTTACTACCAGATTGGAAATCCCAGTGCAACGATCTTGCAGGTGTTTAAAGTTGCTAGTGTCGGGCTCAAAACAATGTACTCTTCCTTTTTCTCCAACCAGTTTCGAGATGAATTCGGCGTAATAGCCAATGTTAGCCCCAATGTCCAGCACCACATCGCCTGGCTTAAGGTGTTTTTTTAAAAGTTCAATTTCAAACTGGTCCTGCCGGTTTTTAAAAGCGGCGTACATGGGACGGTAGAGCCAAAATGCATGTTTGTACAGGAAGTTGCCGAGTTGTATGCTTAAGGACATTTGGCTTGATTTAAAGTAAGGGAATTAATACACAATTTCGTAAACTGCCGCTTCTTCGAACTGCCCCTCGATGTGTACCAGTTTTAATTTCTGAGGGTATTTTTCAGCAATAGGCGCCGCGATGTTGTGTACTGTATTGATAAAGCCATTGCCGGGATTGTTAGGGTCCAGACGCAAGGTGCCCAACATGATGTGGGTCACCTTTTTTTCTTTAAAAAAAGCCAGGGCACTATCGGGATTCGATTGGTTGGTGGCTGAATCTTTTTTGATGACAGAATAGATAGGAAAAAACTTTTTGCCCTTGCCATACACAAAACTCATAGGTGCCTTACGGCTGGCCACCAAACTGCTGGGTGGTAAACTATCGGCACACCACTCACTGCATTTTAAAAAGTTTTGCCAGTCGGGGGTGTAACCATAGTATTTATCGCCCTGCAAATTCTTTTTCACGATGGGAATGTTTTTGGTGCCGCGTTTCAGGGAGGAAAGCAAAACTGAACCGCACATCATCACCACCACCACAAGATAAATGGTTGGTCCAATACCCTTGTTATTGGTGAAAGCGTAAAACGCATACAAAATCACCATTAAAAAAACAGGCATGAGCACCAGGGTGATGCGGGGCTGATCCCAGCGGGTTTGAAGAATGAGGTAAGACAAGACCAATTGCGCACCGCTGAACAAGGTGGCGAGCACCAACAGTTTATTGCCTTTTTTGTACAGTTTCCAAAATCCAAAAAGCATCAAACCAAGTGTGATCAATGAAATCAAACCATACACTTCAACACTGTTTTCATCTCGCCAACCAAGAATTTGGTAAAACCGTTTGCTGAGGGATAGGTTGGTGTTTTCAACAAAGCGGGTGATAAAACCTGCTGCATCTTCGTTGCCTTTGCTGATGTCATAGGGGTCCTTTTGCAAGAGGATTTTACTTTGCCCGGCAAACTGGTTTTGTGCTGACCAAATGCTTTTTACAATGAGTTCGTACAGGAGTTTAAAAACCAGGTAAGCGCCCAGTGAATAGCCTAAGGCCTTCCAGTTTTTTTGCAGAAAAAAATACAGTGCCACGGCGGGAATGACCACAATGGCTGAGCTTTTGGCGGTACTCATCAAAAACATGCTCAAGCCAAAAAACAACCAGAGTTGGTATTGTGTTTTGAGCTGAGGCGCGCTTTTTTCAAGCAGGTCAATGACTTTGGACGCTGTGAAAAAAAACAAACCCTGAAGAAAAAAGTAAAACGCTTCGGTAAAGGTCATGCTGGCATAATACAGGATGAGGTAATTGCAGGCCTGGAAAAAAGCCACCGGCAAAAAAATCATGTAAGGCAATCGGCCTTTGAAGGCCTTGAAAAACAGCACAAAACCCAGGGCGTTCAATACCAAAGAAAACAGCTTAAATAAAATGAGTTTGAACCCAAAAAGTTTAATTAACAAAGCCAAAAAGAGTGGGTAGAGGGGGGCGTTTTGAGTGTAGAAGTAATCGGGAAACTCGTGCACAAAACGCCAACCGCCTTCGAGATAGAGGGCATCGTCGTGGGCCTCGCTGATGCGGGCGTTAAATGATATGAGACTTAAAAAAAGACAGAGAGCGAGTAAGGAATAAAAAATTTTGGGCTCGTTTTTAGTAGCCCAGGTTTCAAATTGTAAAAAGGGCGTTGAAGAAGCGCTTGAGGCCGATGCTTGTGCTTTTTTGTCCTTACTCATAGGGGGCAAAAATAGCAATATTTCAACAGCATCAATTCAGGTGATTCAGTGTTTTCGGGTTTTGCTGCCTCTTAATTTATCCAGTAATTCGTTTAGCGACTGTAGTTCGGCTTCGTTCAGGTTTTTAAACACTTCTACACCTGCGTCATCAACAAAATCAAGTTGTTTGAGAAGTTCAAGACCCTTTTCAGAAATGGTGAGATCAACACTTCGGCGGTCTTCATCACAGGTAGCGCGACTCACAAGTCCCTTTACTACCAATTTATCCACATTGCGTGAAGCGTCACTCATACGATCGAGCATACGTTCTTTGATCACTTTAAGTGAGCAGGGTTTGCCGTTTTGACCAGGCAAAATACGCAGCACGTTGTATTGCTGTGAGGTGATGCCTGAATCTTTAAAATAAGGACTAAGTTGGCTGTTGAGCCAACTAATGGTATACAACAAATTTACAGTGGACTTGTGCTGAATACTGCGAAAGGACCGCTGCTGAATATCGTCTTCTAATGACATAAAAAAGCCTCCGGTATTTTATTCCGGAGGCTAAAGATAAAAAAATTCTTATGCTTTGTTCAATTCGATGTTAATGTTCAGGGTTACTTCATCGCTAACGATTACTCCACCTGCTTCAAGCACAGCATTCCAGTTCAATCCAAAGTCTTTACGGTTAATAACACCGGTAACTTTAAAGCCGTATTTAATGTTGCCCCAAGGATCTTTTACCGTAGTAAGGGCGCCAATAGCGAGTAGTTTCACGCGTTTGGTCACACCGTGCATGGTAAGGTCGCCTTCCAATTCGTAAGCGGTTTTGCCTTTACCGGTTGGTTTCATACTCACACTTTTGAAGGTGATGCTAGGGTATTTGGCCACGTCAAAAAAGTCAGGACTTTTTAAATGTCCGTCGCGTTTTTCATCTTCAGTATTGATAGAAGCAGGGTCGGCGGTAAACGAAATGCTGGCGTTGGTAAAATCCAAATCGGATTTAGAACTCACTTCACCATTATAAATACGGAATTTACCTTCTACCTCGCTCACCATAGCATGGGTAACGGTGAAGCCGAGTTTGGAGTGAGAGTTGTCAACTTTCCAGTTGGTTTGTGCATTTGTCAATCCTGTAAGGAGCAATGCGGTGCTAATAAATAGTTTTTTCATGGGTTTAGTTTTGTGACACAAATATATGTAGTAACAATATATGTTATAACATTTAAATGTTAAATTATGCTATGGTATTTTTCTACCAGATATAAAGCCAAAGCGTTTAAACATCTTATGTTACTTGAAATCTCTCTGATGCTTGTTATTTTTCGAAAAATAACGGCCATGAAAAGATACCTAATTCTCGCGTGCGTTTTACCCCTGTTCTGCCTTGCTCAGGTGCCCAATCTGCTCAAAGACATTAACCCCGGTATAGGGGGCTGCACTTTTGGGCAGTTTACCCTATTACCGAACAACAATATTTTATTCTTTGTTAACACACCAACCCCAAACGTAGGCTTGTGGACAAGTGACGGCAGCACAGCGGGTACAAAATTACTGAAAGGGATTGCAGGCAGTCAGTTTACTGATTACGCTGGTAAAAAGTTTTTTGCCACCGGGCACCATGGTTATCCACTTTGGAAAACAGACGGAACATTAGCAGGAACTGATTCTATACCTATCCCAGGTTTAACCGCAATTGCTTCAATGACCGTATGGAACAATCTCCTGATTTTTGCGGGAACCCACACGGCAAGTGGAACCGAGTTGTGGCGCAGCGACGGAACGGCCGCTGGAACCTATATTTTGAAGGATGCTTGGGCAGGAGTAGCAAGTAGTATCCTTCTTTTCCCTTTGCCTTATTGGGTAAGCTCGAATGGTTATTTTTATTTTGCGGCAAATGACGGTATTCATGGCAATGAATTTTGGCGAACAGATGGAACATCAGCAGGCACAATACTTTTAAAGGACATTCATCCGGGATCTGCATCTGCTATCCCCAGTTTCTTCAAACCTTGGGCAGGCAACAATGGAGTTTACTTTGCAGCCGATGATGGTGTCAACGGTTATCAAACATGGTTTACTGATGGTACCACCGCCAACACCATTTTATTGCTTAACCACGGCCCTGGTTCGTCGGCCCTCCCCGAATTTTCTCCGCTTTTCCTGGGAAACACAGCTTATTTCACTGTCAATTCAAGAGCTCTTTTCAAAACCGATGGTACAGTGGCGAACACCTCCTCGGTGGCATTACTTCCCACATTTGGCAACACACTTACCCCACTTTTGATGCGACCTGGTCTTCAGGAATACAATGGCGACATTTATTATCTGTTGTATAACAATATTAGTTTGCCCGGGCCACAAAATCCATATGAAGACACCATCTGTTTTTACCGGATTTCTCCTTCACTCAGTTCGCGAACGCTTTTAAATAAAGTAGGTTATGATCCATGGCCTTACAGTCAACCAATAAGTAGTGCCTTTCCCTATAAGATAGGCCCGCGTTTTATGTATATTTTGGATGGGGGAAATTACGCGCATTTATTTGTTTACAATGTTGCTCAAAACACACTTCATACTTTTTTATCCAGTCACAACAACATCTTGTACACTGGTTTGCCAGATAACATACAGCTGTTTGGTAACAAGTTCTACCTGCCGGCTTACGGCAATTCAATCGGTTTTGAACCTTCTTATTATGATTTGGCTACAGACACTTTGCTAAGAGTTAAACCCGGTTCCAACATCCGCATTTTTTGTTCATATAACCCAACAGGTTATATCAAACCCGAGATACTTCAATTAAATGGAAAAAACTATTTTCTAGGTTATTCTTCTGCAACGGGTACTGAATTATATGAGACAGATTTCACCCCTGCCGGCACATTTTTGTTGAAAGATATTTATCCAGGAGCTAACAGTTTTTTTGGTTCATCGCCAACTATAATTCATTGTAATGAGGGTAAACTGGTTGGCATAGTTACTCCCAATAATATATTCTTTGCAGCTGATGATGGTTCTACAGGATTTGAACTTTGGAGTTTTATTAATTCACCAAACCCAACCGCATTGTCTCAAAATACAATTGATAAAGCCGAAATAAAAATTTATCCTAATCCTGCAAAAGGAAAATTCAGCATACAATCAAGCTCAACGGTATTAAAAGTTGAGATCATGAGTTTAGACGGGAAGTTGATTCAGGTAAAATCAAGCAAAGAACTTGAAACAAACAATGAAATAAGCACACCCGGTAATGCAGGTATTTACTTTGTGAGGGTACACACTGCAAACAAAGTGTACACACAAAAATTGTTGGTTGCACCTTAAATACAATTAAAACACTAGGCCTCAGCTTCAGCAGGCGGGTTGGTGGCTGCACTTTAGGCATATAGAACTTTCTAAACCTTAGAACTAATTACTGATTTCTGATTTCTAATTGGGCAGTATAGAACATTCTAAACTCCTTCCCACCAGCTGGCTCAGGGTAATCATGCAGTGCATGATTAAGCCAGCATGTGCTTTGGCCTGCACCGCACATTTGCCCCTTTCTCAACCTTCAAACTTTCTAAACCTTCAAACTTTCTAAACCTTCTAAACCTTCAAACCTTCAACCTTCAAACCTTCAACCTTCAAACCAAATAACAATTGTGACCAAAGGTTTTTTTGCCTGAAGGAGATAGCCTAATTTCGTGGGGATGAAGGAAATCATTTCCCTGAAAAACATACGCCGCTCTTACCAAATTGGAGATGAAACCATTCACGCCCTGAGCGATCTTTCATTGAGCATTGCCAAAAACGAATACGTGGCCCTCATGGGTCCCTCGGGTAGCGGAAAATCCACCTTGATGAACATAATCGGTTGCCTGGATACCCCAAGCTCCGGAGAATACATACTCAATGGGCAATCGGTAGCCAACATGAGTGATAATGAGTTGGCCGCGGTGCGTAACAAAGAAATTGGTTTTGTGTTTCAAACCTTTAATTTGTTGCCAAGGGCCAGTACCCTCGAAAACGTGGCACTCCCTTTGGTGTACGCGGGTTTTAGCAAGGCCGAGCGCGACAAACGGGCCTTGGAAGTTTTGGAAAGCGTGGGTTTGGGCAATCGGGTAAAACACAAACCCAATGAGCTGAGCGGAGGACAAAGGCAACGCGTGGCTGTGGCCAGGGCTTTGGTGAATCGACCTTCGATTATCTTGGCTGATGAACCCACCGGCAACCTCGATAGCAAAACCTCGGTGGAAATCATGGGTTTGTTTGAAGAGATCCATAAACTCGGCAACACCGTGGTGCTGGTGACCCATGAAGAAGACATTGCCCTCCACGCTCACCGCATTGTAAGGTTAAAGGATGGTAAGGTGGAAAGCGATCAGGCCAATCCCAACATTACCACTTATCAACTTCGCACCGCCGGTGTTCAGAACAAGAGCTGAGTGGCATGCGCACTGAGCCAATTATTTTTAATTTTGCGGCATGAGGTTCCTTATTGTGCTTCTTCTTTTTAGTTCTATTTCAAAAGCTCAGAAGGATTCTGCCATTACCATACCTTTACTGGGAGTACATTTTAGTGCGCAATTACCCTTTGGCGACCTGGCAGATCGTTTTGGTAACAGTTTTACCGCCGGGGCTAATTTTCTGGTTAAAACCAACACCAACTGGCTCCTTGGATTGGAAGCCTCTTACCTTTTTGGTGGCCAGGTGAAGGAAAATGTATTGGAACAATTGACCAACCCCGACGGTTTTGTGACCGATAATGAAGGTTATCCGGCCAACCTGCGCATTTCTCAAAGAGGCCTGCTACTTGGCTTATGTTTTGGTAAACTTATTCCAATTCATTCAGGAAATGCAAACTCTGGACTTGTTTTCACGATTGGGGGAGGTTACATTCAACACAAGGTACATTTGTATGATGCGTCTCAGCGAGTAGCTGCAATAGGAGGGGATCTGGTAAAAGGTTACGATCGTTTGACTTCCGGCTTTTCATTGTCGCAATTTGTAGGCTATATGTATATTGGCCGTAAACGCTTCAGCAATTTTTACGGGGGTTTTGAATTTTACGAAGCCTTTACCCAAAGTGTCAGAAAATTGAATTACAGCAGTGGTTTACCAGATACAGGAAAACGACAAGATGTGCTGATGGGGTTTAGAGTAGGCTGGATTTTACCGCTCTATAAAAAGGCACCGGATGATTTTTATTTTTATTAAATAGGGCCTCAGGCATGTGGATATACAACCTTGTGATTCGATGTTATGCAGCACTCATTCATCTTTCTGCCTTTCGTAATTCAAAAGCAAAACAGTGGGTGCAAGGAAGGAAAAACTGGAAACACAGGTTAGCCAACCAATTATTAGCTATAGAGCAACACCCCAGAATATGGATGCACTGCGCTTCTTATGGTGAATTTGAACAAGGGCGACCATTGCTGGAGGCTATTCGGTTAAGAAGTCCGAATCACAAAATAGTTCTCAGCTTTTTTTCTCCAAGTGGTTACGAGGCCTTTAAAAATTGGCCGGGAGCCGATGTGGTGTGTTATTTGCCCTTTGATTCGGCAAACAATGCAAGCACTTTTGTTAATCTGGTGAAAGCCGAACAAGTTATATTTATCAAGTATGAATTTTGGCTGAACTTCTTAATGGAACTCAAGCGCAGCAAAACGTCTGCTTTTTTGGTTTCTGCAGTATTTAAACCACATCATCCTTTTTTTCGATGGTATGGAGGTATATTCAAAGATTCGTTATCGGCATTTACAACCATATTTGTGCAGGATACCTCCTCATTACAACTTTTGCAAAAAGCAGGAATTAGAAATGCCGTGCTGGGTGGAGACACTCGGTTTGATCGCGTGATGCAGATCAAACAGGATTTTGAGCCTCTTCCGCTGTTTGAACACTTTTGCCATGGACACAAAGTGATTGTGGCGGGAAGCACCTGGGCAAATGATGAGGTTTTTTTGCTTCAGGCCGTGAAATTATATAAAGGTGTTCAACCTAAAATTCTATTGGTGCCACACGAGGTTGACAAAAAAAGCATTACCGAAACACTTACACGATTAAAGGCACTGGAACTTAGTTATTGTTTGTATTCGGAGCTTCAAGCCGGTTCTATGCCTCCGCAAAGTAAATGGGTTGAGCAGGTGTTGGTGGTGGATACCATAGGCTTATTATCCCGTTTGTACCATTATGCCGATTTTGCTTATGTGGGTGGTGGTTTTGATTCAGGAATTCACAACCTGCTGGAACCCGCAGTGCATTTAAAACCTGTGTTATTTGGCGGAAAAGCCGATTACAGTAAATACAATGAAGCCCTCGAATTAATTGCCATTGGCGGCGCCCAAGCGGTTGAACAAGTGGATGACTTGTTTGTAGCGATGGAAAAGTGGCTGAACCTTACTGAAGAAAAAATTACATTAGAGAATAATCTGCGATCCTATTTTGAAGCTCGCACCGGGTCAACACAAAAAGTGGTGGATTTGTTGTTCGGAAAAGTTTGAAGAGTCAGTCCCTCATGGCTTTTACCATGGATTCCCACAACAATTGCGCACTGCGGTCCCAGGAAAAATTCTGTTTCTGCAATCGGCCTTTTTGAATGAGGTCAGCACGCACCGAGGCATTATTGTAAATGCGCAGCATGGCGTTTTTAATATCGTTCACATCAAAAGGATTGACTTTTAAAGCCGCGTTGCCCGCCACTTCCGGCAAACTGCTCCTGTTGCTGGTAATAATGGGAATTTCGGCTTCCATGGCCTCCACCAGCGGAATGCCAAAGCCTTCGTAATAAGGCACAAAAGTTAGGGCCATGGCGCTGCCTAATACCCTGCACAATTCCTCGTTAGCCAGTCGGCCCGTAAACACCACGTCATCTTTAACCCCGCTATCGTCAAGCGTTTTCTGAATATCACTAATGCCCCAAAATTCTGGACCGGCTAAAACCAGTTTCATGTCCGACTGACTTTCTTGTTTAAACATGGCAAATGCTTTGATCAGCATGCTGATGTTTTTACGCGGATGCAAAGAACCTACGTTTACAAAATAGTTTTTTCCTGAACTGTATTTTGCCCTTGTGGCCTTTCGGGTGGCCTCATCAATGGGTTTAAAAAAGGAATTGATGCCATTGTACACCACATCGATTTTGGAATCGGTAATGTGGTAATGTTTGGCAATTTCTTGTCGACTGAATTCTGAAACCGTTGCAATACGTGTGGCTTCTTTGGCAAATCGAGGGAAATAATAATTATAGTACTTTGAGGTCATCCACTTCAGATCTTTGGGATGATGAAAAAAGTTGATGTCGTGTATCACCGGCAATTGTTTACAGCCTGCTCCAAGCGACAAAAATCCGTCAGGGGAAAGAAACAGGTCGGGTTTCATGCGATTGAGCAAATTTTTTAATGCAACCTGAAACCAGATATAATACAATACGGGGTGTCGGGCTTGAGGGCTTAACACCATAGGGGTAACATTGTTTGAGAACACAAACTCCTCACTGTATTCTCGGTCGAACAAAAACACAAAATGCACATCGGGGTGGTTGCGGGTGATGCGTTTTACGGTTTGGTAGGTGAACCAGCCGATGCCCTCCAATCGGTCCTTGAGTAAAAGCCTTGTATTTACAACGATTTGCACAAAGCAAATCTATAAATTTACTGGGCTAAAACCATAAAAAAGCTATCTTTGTTGGCTTCGGTGCAAAAAAAGAAGTTCATATTCGATCTCGCGATCCTGCTCATTCTGAACTTACTTATCAAACCCTTTTGGATTCTTGGCATCGAACCCCAGGTGCAGTTAAAGGTGGGCGACATCAGTTACGGTGAGTTCGCAGCCCTGTTTAATTTCTCCCTGATGATGAACATTCTTTTGGATTTCGGACTCACCAATTTCAACAATAAAAACATTGCGCAACATAACCATCTGCTGAGTAAACATTTCAGTAAAATGCTCAGCCTGAAGTTTCTTCTGGCCTTTGTGTACGCTATATTGACGCTTTTGGTGGGTTTTCTGGTTCTGGGCTACGATTTCCGATACATGAAACTTTTGCTCATCCTGTGTTTCAATAATTTTTTCCTGAGTTTTATTTTATTCCTCCGATCCAATTTGCTGGCTTTGCATTTGTTCAGGGTCGACAGCATTTTGTCGGTTCTCGACCGCGTAATCATGATTCTGATAGTTGTGGCTATGCTGTTTAACGTGTTTGGTTTGGAAGTAGATATCATGAATTTTGTGTACGCGCAAACCTTGGGATATGCATTAACGGCCTTTATTGGCTTTGTAATTGTGCTAAACAAAACCCACACATTTAAATTGAATTGGGATTGGGCGTTTAATCGCTTGATTTTGAAAAAAAGTTTTCCCTTTGCAATTCTAGTATTGTTGATGACTTTTTACAACCGCCTCGATTCGGTAATGCTCGAGCGCATATTGCCGGGCGATCAGGGTAAAGAACAAACCGGCATTTATGCCAAGGCATTCCGCTTGCTTGATGCGGCGAACATGATTGCGTATTTATTTTCGGTGCAGTTGTTGCCGCTGTTCAGCCGAATGATCAAACACAAAGAAAACATCGAAAACATTGTGAAACTCTCCTTTACCTTATTGCTAACTCCGGCTCTCATAATTTCGATTAGCAGCATCTTTTATTCTGACCATTTTTATGAGCTCATCTATAAGGGCGAATCCGAAGGTCATGAAGTGCTGGCCTTGTTGATGTGTTGTTTTACTGCTATATCCACCACCTATATTTTCGGGACCTTGCTCACTGCCAACGGTAACCTCAAACATTTGAACTACATGGCCATTGGTGGAATTTTGGTTAACCTGGTGTTAAATTTTATACTAATTCCCAAATATCAGGCCATGGGAAGTGCCGTTGCCAGTGTAATCACACAATTTGTAACGGCCCTAATACAGGTGTTTATTTCTTATAAAGTGTTTAAATTCAGGTTAAACAAACGCCTTTTGCTCTCCTTATCACTCTTTATTCTTGCTCTTGTTTTTGCCAATTATTTTACTTTATCTTTAAGCACTAACTGGATGCTAAATTTCCTTATAATGCTTATTTTTAGCGGGGTTTTAGCCTTTGCCACAGGCATGGTAAGTCCTAAATCAGTATTACGTTTTATAAAGTATAAATAATCAATATGGTAGAGAATATTTCGGGAACTGAGGTGATCAGAAAGATTGTGAAATGGAAAAAGACCTTTTTGTGGGTGTCGGTAGCCAGTATAGTACTAACGAGTGGCGTTACCTTGTTGATGCCCAAACAATACAAGTCTACCACCATATTATTTGCTGCCAGGCAGTTTTCTGTTTCGAAGTTGGTGATAGAAGCCAATGCAGGCAATCAGGAAGATTACATGCAAATAGGGGATGAGGATGATTGTGAAAAATTGATTCAATTGCTTACTTCCGATGCTTTAAAAATTAAAGTAGCCGACCACCTTAACTTATGGAAACGCTGGAAGATCAAAGACACCACTTTTTCCTATCATTATTTAAGGCTTAAATGGGAAGATCAGGTGAAGATTAAACGCACCGAATTTAACAGTGTTAAAGTAGAGGTGCATGATTACACTGCCAATGGGGCAGCTCAGGTAGCCAACGCTATCAGTGATTTTTGCGATACCATTCGCAGAGACATGACCAAAAAGGTAGCTGCCGAAGTGCTTAGAATTGTGAAAGCAGAATATGATAACACCCTCTTGCGCATGAATGAGTTGGAAGATAGCTTAATTAACCTGCGTAAACTTGGCGTGTTGCATTATAAAGAACAAGTGAAAGCGTATTCCAAAAGTTATGCTAAAGCCATCGAAAAAAACGATGTGGCAGCCATGAAGCGCCTCGAAGCCAAATTGGATACCCTTAAAAAATACGGCGGCGCCTATCAAAACATGAAAGACAATCTGGATAGGTATGGTGCCAAGTACCCTGATATCAAGATGAAATACGACGAAGCATTGGTGAATTACAATACCTTTCTGCCTTCGCGTTTTGTTGTGGAAAAAGCACTTCCAAATGAATACAAAGCCAAACCTAAACGTATGATCATTGTATTGATATCGCTGGTGGCTTGTAACCTTTTGGCCTTATTTGCTTTGTTAATCAAGGACAAATTACAATCCGAAAAGCTGGTGTAATGGCAATTGCTGTTACCGTAAATTGAATCAGGCTTCTCCAATGATGCAGGCGATTCATAAGTTAAGACAGTTGTGTTGGGCAAATTTTGCCCTTTTACTGGGCTTGCTATTTGCATTGGGGAACGTATACATCATGGTTTACAAGAAGGATTATTTTTATCCTTACAACCTGCTACCCCTCGCGTTGTTTATCCTCTATGCGGCGGTGTTTCATCTTCAGCAACTGGTGTTTTTTCTGGCCTTTGCAACGCCATTGGCCATTAGTTTAAAAGAAATGGGTTTGTCGCAGGGTCCGGACCTTAGTATTCCAACGGAGCCTGTAATGGCAGGCATCATGCTGATGTACCTGATCAATCAATTGAGCAAGGGTATCTCCGACAAAGGGTTTTTCAGACATCCCATCACACAAATCATTTTGCTTCAATTGCTCTGGATGCTGGTGACGACCTTAAGCAGTACCGATGTGGTGGTATCAGTAAAGTATTTGATTTCGCGTTTGTGGTTTGTGTTCAGTTGTTACATCATCATCCCGCATTTGTTTCAAACCAAACCAAACATCATACGATTTGTGATGGCTTACGCTTCGGCCATGGCAATTGTTGTTATTTACACCAGCATACGCCATTTGGCTTATAATTTTAATCACAAAGCGGCTGATTGGGTGGTGTCTCCGTTTTACAACGACCACACTGCTTACGGTGCGGCTTTGGCCATGTTTATTCCGGTGTTGTTCACTATCGTGTTGATGAAATCGGTGAGCAAATCCCTTCGACTTCTGGCTTTGTCTTTTTTTGTGCTCTTTATTTTTGCCACCATTGTTTCCTACGCCCGGGCCGGATGGTTGAGTTTAGCCGTGGCACTCATGGTATTTGGCACCTTATTGCTGAAGGTGCGATTCAGAACGCTTTTTCTCATTGGAGCCATAGTAGGGAGTTTATTCGCTGTGTTTCAAACGGAAATTATGCTGGCGCTAAGCCAAAATACCACAGACTCAGAAGGTAGTTTTGAAAAAAACATCGCTTCCGTATCCAATATTTCCACCGATGCCTCAAACCTTGAGCGTTTGAACCGCTGGAGCTGTGCCTTGAGAATGTGGGAAGATAAACCCATGATGGGTTGGGGACCCGGCACTTACATGTTCAAATATGCACCTTACCAATTGAGCCGCGAACTCACCATTATCAGTACCAACTTTGGCACCAATGGTAACGCCCACAGCGAATACCTGGGCCCACTTGCTGAACAAGGGGTGCCGGGCTTATTAATTGTGGTGCTGTTGTTTGTGTACCTCAGCGCTTTGGGTTACCGTTTGTATTACACGCTTGCCGAAAAAGAAGAGCGTTTGATTTGCCTGGGTCTGTTTTTGGGATTGGTGACTTACATCACCCATGGGTTTTTTAATAATTTTCTGGACACCGATAAATTGTCCTTGCCTTTCTGGGCCTTCCTGGCCGGGCTGGTGTGTTTTGATTTGTACTACAGAAAAAAGGGAAAAGTTCAATAAGCCATCTACAACAAATTAAGTTCTGTTAGTTGTAAGCCTCTTCAAGGATCAGGAGAGTACTTTTTGAGATGACACCCAGACTTTTGAGATACATTCCTAAATGTTTGTTTGAATTAAGATGCTAAAGTGTGAGAATTTGCGCCAACGATTGAGCCCCGCAAAAACCCGGTGGGTTTTTGAGCGAGTTGGTGCGTTAGCTGCCAATCTGTTGCGCAATTAAAGAGCGAGTAGCGAAAGCGCGCCCGGGCGCCCAACAAACTAAAGTCTACCTATTATTGTAAGGCTACTTAAAAATTAAGATCGGCTACACGCAAACTAAAAATCGCAATGTCATCCGGGAATTCAATGTCTCCTTTAAATTCGATAGCAAAATTCAGAAGGGCCATGTTAAGTGCTTCCGGCTTGGATTGGGCATGTTGAAGCAGCACTTCTTTTAGCATTTCAGGACTGATATTTTCGTCGTTGAGGTTGGAAGTGTCGGTTAATCCATCGGTGTAACACAATAAGGTAAATTCAGAGGTATAGTTAAAAATATCCACTTCAACATCTCTAAGGTTTTCGTCGATACCAATAATGGTACTGCCTTTAGTGAGTTCCAAAAATTTGTTTTCGTGAAAGAGCAGAGGCGGGTTGTGGCCTGCGTTGATGTAACTTAGTTGTTGGCTTTTTGTGTTGAGTTTTGCAAGAAAGATCGACACAAATTTTTCGTTTTTGGTATTGGCAATTACCCTTCTGTTTAGTTCTATGATGATGTCTTTAAGGTTGTGGGTATAATTGGTTAAGCTATGCAGGGTAGCCTGGATGTTGCTCATCAATAAGGCTGCAGCAACACCTTTACCGCTTACATCGGCAATACAGAAAATAAATTCGTGGTTGTTGATGCGCAAAAAATCGTAGTAATCTCCACCTACTTGTTGGTGCGGAAGGTACAAGGCAGACACTTGTAAAGCTTCACTATCGGGCAGTTCCTTTGGGAACAGCATTTTTTGCATGTCCTGCGCCAGTTCAAGTTCTTTGGTGATTTTGGCCCTTTGAATGTTCTCCTTTTGCAGTTTTTTATTTTCTATCGACACTACAATCACGTTGGTGAGTGTTTGCACATAGGGCAAGTGTTTAATGGCTGCACTGAGTTCTAGTTTTTCCTGATTCACATCACCAAGCAAAACAAATGCCAATGGCGTGTCTTTGTGAAAAACAGGAATCACAATTTCAAAGCTTTTGCTAAGCTCGCCTTTGTCGAAACCGATAGTTTTGATCTCATGTATATCAAGCAGATCTTCCTCAAAGTTGATGTGGTTAAAATCTTCTCCAATGCCGTACTTTAAAATGCAATTCCACGACTTGTCGTAACTGAACAATACCAGCTTTCCAACACCCAAACGGTTTTCAAGAATATCCTGATACAGATCAAGTAACTGAGAGGTGGTGACATTGTTGTTGATGGCCTTGGTTATCTCAAGCAAGGCATTCAGTTTAAGGTCCTGTTGCTGTTTGCGTTTGTTTATTTTGTTTCCTGTGTTCACGCTCAGCTCAGGTAAACCACTTCTTTATTTTTTGTAGAAAAATCGGCTTTAATGTGCTCTTGTAAACTTGTGCTAAGACTTAGTCCAACAAAATCGGCTTTTACGGGGAAACGGCTGTGGCTGCGGTCAACTAATACCAAGGTGTTGATTTTTTTTACCGGTTTATCCAAAAAAAGTTTCACTGCATACATCATGGTTTTGCCGCTGTTCAGTACATCGTCGACTAAAACCACACATTTTTTTACATAGTCTTTTTCAGTAAAATCGGTAATTGGTTCGCCATTCCAGGGCTCGTCTTTATTGATGGTGATTTTGCCCAGTTTAAGTTTAAGAGAGGATATGCTTTCAAGTAAATTCACCAGATTTTTGGCTATCTTGTAACCATTACCGTCAATGCCTACTATGAGTAATTCCTTTTCAGAGAAGTTGTTCTCATACACTTCATAGGCTAAACGATTGAGTTTTTGTTTGATCTGCTGAGTGCTGAGTATTTTCACTTTGCTCATGAGCGGTAATTTTTAATCAATTGGGTCAATTGTTGTTTTACTTTTTCGTTGGGCTCGCATAATGGCAAACGCACATACGCTTCGCATTTTTTTAATATACTCAAGGCATATTTTATGCCGCCAGGATTGCCATCGGCAAACAACTGGTCGGTGATGTCAATCAGAGAGTAATGCAGTTCTTGGGCTTTATCAAACTTGTGTTTTAAGCTTAAACGCACCATTTCGCTGTATTCTTTAGGAAAGGCGTTGGCAACAACTGAAATCACACCGTCTCCTCCGGCCGCAATTACCGGCAGGGTAAGGTTGTCGTCTCCGCTGATGACCATAAAACCTTTTGGTTTGTTTTTGATCACTTTCATGATCTGTTCCATGTTGCCGCTGGCTTCTTTGGTGGCTACAATGTTTTTGAAGGATTTTGCAATTCTAACCTGAGTCTCCCAGGTCACATTGCTGCCGGTTCTGCCCGGCACATTGTAAAGGATGATGTCTTTTTTGGTTGCTGAAGAAACCGCTTTGTAATGTTGGAAATACCCCTCCTGGTTGGGTTTATTGTAATATGGTGCCACGGAAAGAATGGCTTCAAAATGCTTCAGGTCGCTATGTTTGATGGTATCCACCACTTCCTGTGTATTGTTGCCACCAATACCCAGCACCAAAGGCAATTTGTTGCCGTTGGCTTTAATCACAGTTTCGATAACGAGTCGTTTTTCGTCCTTGCTCAGGGTTACACTTTCACCGGTGGTTCCCAAAACCACAATGTATTCAACACCTCCATTATGCAAGTGTTTCACAACATTGCTTAAACCTTTACTGTCTACTTCACCTTTTTTTGTAAACGGGGTCACAATGGCGACTCCGGTTCCTCTTAAATTTTTATTGCTCATGTTCGCTAATACTAATGTATAAAAATTATACGTGCCTTATTTCAAATTAAAATACGCTGAGGCCATTACAGCAATTTCATTGCCATAAGCCAGGCTGGCGGTAGCCGCCGGACTAGGACTGTTGATCACATGCATGGCATTGCCGTGTTTTTCAATTTTGAAGTCGTCGAGCATTTCCCCTTCAGGACCTAAGGCCATGGCTCTGATGCCACAGCGACTTGAAACAATGTCATCCATTTCAAGGGAGGGAATTAATTTCTGCAAGCGTTTAAGAAAATACGCTTTACTGAAAGCGCCGCGGTATTCGTCCAAACCAAATCGCCAATGTTTGCCAAAAAATTTCCAGGTACCTGCAAAACCAAACGCTTCAAGAGTGTCTTTCACGCTAAACGCGGTTTTGCTATAGCCTTCCCGGTCAAATACAAACACGGCATTGGGACCGCACTCTGTTCCGCCTTTTATCATGCGAGTAAAATGTACGCCTAGAAATGGGAATTTTGGGTTAGGTACAGGATAGATAAGGTGTTTAACTTTTTTCAAACCCTTTTCGGTAAGGTCATAATAATCCCCACGGAAACCAATAATGGCTGCATCGGATTTTTGACCTTCTTTTTTGGCTATACGATCGGCTTGTAAGCCCGAAGTACTGATTAGGTGTTTTCCAATGTAAGATGCGTTCTGCGTGATAACTTTTGTTGTGTGCTCACCATGTTCAAAGCCTTTTACTTCCTGCGAGGTGAGTACCTTGCTGCCTGAAGCGCGAATAAGTTCGACGTATTTTCGGGCTACGTCGCCATAATCAATAATGCCGGTACAACCTACGCGTATGCCTGCAATGCCTTCACAGTAAGGTTCAATTTCTTTGATGCGTTTGCTGTCGATGAGCTCCATGTCTTCAACACCATTGGCCAGGCCATTTTGGTACACTTTATTCATGTGCGCCAATTCACTTTCTTCAGTAGCGACAATTAACTTGCCGCAAATGTCATGTGCGATTTTATGCGTTTTAGCAAATTCTACCAGTTCGCGACGTCCGCTCACACAGTTTTTTGCTTTATAGGAACCTGGTTTATAATAAATGCCACTATGTATAACTCCGCTGTTGTGGGAGGTTTGATGCTGGGCAACTTCTTTTTCCTTCTCCAACACCAAAATACGTTTTGTGGGATGTTGTAGGGTGAGTTTATAGGCTGTGGCCAGGCCTACAATGCCCCCACCAACGATGATGATGTCGAATTGTTCTTCCATATAAAAACGAAGTCCCAAAGGTAACAATTTGGGGCAATTTTTTCCTTTATATTTACGCCCAAACCGCCCCATCCATGAAGATCATTTGTATCGGCAGAAACTACGCTGCCCACGCCAAAGAACTAAAAAACGAATTGCCTACCGAGCCCGTGTTTTTTATGAAACCCGATACGGCTTTATTGAAAGAAAAGGAGTTTTATCTACCTGATTTCAGTAAGGACATGCACCATGAAATTGAACTGGTGCTCAAGATCAGTAAGGCGGGAAAACACATACAGGAGGAGTTTGCACACAAGTATTATGAAGAAATTGGATTGGGTATTGATTTTACCGCCCGCGACCTTCAGGAACAATGCAAACAAAAAGGCCTGCCCTGGGAAAAAGCCAAAGCCTTCGACAACAGCGCACCCATTGGAAATTTTGTGCCTAAATCAAATCTCGAACTCAACAACATATCCTTTGGATTAAAAATTAATGGCACTTGCAAACAACAGGGTAACTCCAAAGACCTTATTTTTTCCTTCGATAAAATCATAGCCTACGTTTCTCAGTTTGTGAGTTTGAAAGTGGGTGATCTTATATATACTGGAACCCCTGAAGGAGTGGGTCCGGTAAAGATTGGGGATGTTTTGGAAGGAGATGTGAATGGAACGCCTTTTTTAAATTTACTAATTAAGTAGAGGCCTGTTTGGTAGTAGAACGTTGACTTCTCTTTATTTTATAAAAACGTATACGCAGATTAATACAGAGGAATTTGCTGATTGCTAATTGGGCGCTACCTCTTACGAATAACTTCCAACGACTAATTACAAACGATTTAGCGATACAGCGTAACCACGCCATTGTAATTGATCTCCTGACTCTTGTTGTTTAGTACGTTTAACTTGTAATTGTAAATGCCCTGTGGACAAGGCTCGCCTTGTAAAGTGCCGTCCCAGTTGCGATCCGGACTGCTTGTGCTAAAGATCAATTCTCCCCAGCGGTTAAAAATTTGCAGCTCGTAACGTTTTACGCCACGCATCACCGGGAAAAACACATCGTTCAAACCGTCTTCATTTGGGGTAAAGGCATTGGGGATGTACACATTGTAATCCAAAAACACTTCTATGCTCTTCACCACTGTATCCCAACAACCCCAGGAGTTTCTTACCAAAAAAGCCACGGCGTAATTTCCGGCATCTTCAAACAAACACGAGGTGTTTTCGCTGAAGCTGTTGGTGTTTTTGCCATCATTTATGGCCCATTGCCACTTGTTTTGGTTCTCCCCTTGGCTGGTATTGGTAAACACCACCAGGTCCTGGTTCTCTATAGGCTTGGCCGGACTGTACTCAAAATCGGCAGCAGGCAAAGGGAACACCTGCACCATTTGGGTGATGGTTCCCCTGCAGGTTTTATCATCTTCAAAACTGCCTTTGAGTTCAAAGCTGCCGGGCGTGTTAAAACAATAACTCACCGTTGAACTGTTCACGCTTTGGTTGTTGAAGGTCCAGATGCTGTTGATCACATTGCCCCCATCGGCTTGCAAAG
>JBPOHJ010000053.1:0-21632 GCA_052035725.1 Bacteroidota bacterium
GCGAATAAATGAAATACTCTTCTTTTAATTTAAACGAGCAAAACCAAAAAATTGAAAGTCGCATTGTTGTTGCTTTGGAACGAATTTCAGAAGCATTCAGAGTATTATTATGGAATGAAAGCAAAGAAAACTCATTAAGTCCGATACAAATACAAATTTTGATTTTCATCTATTTCCATTCAACAGAAAAATGTAAGGTAGGTTATTTGGCTGACGAGTTCAATATGACAAAAGCCACAATAAGCGATAGCGTAAAAGTTTTACTTTCAAAAGAATTAGTTACTAAGGAAACTGACCCCAACGATACAAGGAGCTTTTCGCTATCACTAACAAACGAAGGAAAAAAAATAGCAAAAAAAGCATCACTATTTGCATCATCCATAGAACAACCTATTGAAAAACTAACACAGGAGCAAAAAGCAATAATGCTTAATGGATTGCTGAAATTGATTTATGACTTAAACAAATCAGGCATCATTACCATTCAAAGAATGTGTTTTACTTGTTCTAATTACCAACTTGATAATGGTGTTCACTACTGTAAACTCCTAAAAAGCAAGCTTGCCGACAACGAGTTGAGAGTGGATTGCCCTGAACACGAATTACTGATATGAGCTTCATAATCGAAAACATAGCCAACATTAAAAGTAGAATAAGAGCAGCAGCCGAATTTTCAGGCAGAAACCCCGCAGAAATTAAACTCCTATTAGCAACAAAAACAGTTTCGGCTACAAATATTATTACAGCCTTGAAAACAGGTGAAACGCTTATTGGAGAAAATAAGGTGCAGGAACTTAAAGAAAAATTTGAAGCACTAATAATTATCCCACATCAAACCCATTTCATAGGACATCTTCAAACTAATAAAGTCAAAGAAGTTACGAAATATGCTGACTGCATACAATCTGTTGACAGGTTGGAATTAGCTGAAAAATTACAAAAGAGATTAGAATTTGAAGATAGAACCATAGATGTTTTTATTCAAGTAAACACTTCGTATGAAGAAAGTAAGTTTGGCATTTCACCCGAAAATGCTTTGATTTTTGCTAAACAAGTTAAACAACTTGACAGATTAAACATAAAAGGCTTAATGACTATCGGACTTTTTTCTGCGGAAACAGAAAAAGTTCGAAAATGCTTTCAATTGCTCAAGAATATTCAGTTACAAATGTTACACAAAGACATTCCTGTTCACGATTTATCAATGGGAATGAGCAATGACTTAGAAACAGCCATTGAAGAAGGCTCATCGATTATTCGTGTTGGAACAGCAATATTCGGCAAACGACCTTATCCAGACAGCTATTATTGGAATGACAACATAGAAACCAACCCACAAGTGTAAGCATATTTGCAATTCACACAAGCCAATGCTCAATCCAAAAATTGAAAAAGAGCTTCCACCTTTCCCGACCGAAAAATTATTTTTTTAAAATTTCCTTCCCTTCTAAAATTTTTAAAACCGCCAACACACAGCCGATACATTAAAACCAAAACACACTTGACAATGACAGCGAAACCCCTATCAGACCTGACTTTCACGACACAAAAGACAGAACGCCAGCTGGTAACAGCGGTTTGGCGTAATGGCGGGTGATGTTCTTCGTATGACAGTTTTTCGTAAATTTGAACAGTGTGCTTCGTATCAACATTTGTGGTGTAAATCCGCCACTACGCCAAGCCGCAAACCGTTAGTAGTAAGCCGCTGGACAGACATCGAAATGAGAAAAACACTTTACATAATTATTTTAATCTCCTTTTCAAGACAACTTTTCGGACAGACAAAAGAAATTGTTGGTACATGGGTTCGTTTATATGACAAGACCGAAAAAGGAAAAATAGTTATTCTTGAGAAAAGTTCAATTGACACTTTAGATTTTTATACGAATAATAAGTATTTGTGCAGACAAGACGGCTCAAGAGAAAAGGCGACTTGGGTTTTTAGCAAAAAAGACAAAATATTGACTCTTAACAACCGAGAATTTACAATGTTATTTGACGGAAAATATATCATAGAGAAGCCTGGCAAATCAAGTTATAAAATTGGCAAACTAACAAAAGACACGTTGACAATACTAAACTTTCGTGAGACTAATCCGCCGACCTTGTATAACACAAAATATTATGTCCGGACAAAATAATCAACGGACACTTACTCAAACTGGGTGCAGCGGCCAACTACTAACACACGGTTGGCGCCAGCCGGACGAGAACAGCTTCTCGTAAGCAAACGCTTTTCAAAATAAGGCCTGCTTCGCAGGGGGACATTGTGGCGCGTTTGCTTCAAAATATTTATCTTCACGTTGGACATTGAGTTGGTTAGCAGCAAAAGTTCAGAGAATGCGGCCGGCGCCAACCGCGATAACGTTAGCGGCAAGCAAACCGACAGGCAACCATGACAGGACGTAATTACATACCTGACAAGAGAATAGCAGATTTTGTTGACAGCATCCTTGTTATCGAAAATACGGAAGTAAAAAAGTATCCATTACTTCCGCTTTTCGCAAACGGCAAACCGACACTACTTTTTCAAACTACAAAAATTTCGATTAATAATAGCGCTAACTACCTGACTCTTTTCGGGCAAACAATTCTTCCGCAACAAATTGAGTTTAATGATAATTACGTTCTCATTGCATACTTTTTCAAGCCAACCGCTTTATCCTTCATTTTCAATTTATCGGCACGAGAGCTGACTGACAATCCTGTAAACCTAAATCTCATCCATCAAAGTAAATCAAATCTTTTGCAGGATAAGCTCCTTCATGCTAACTCAATTGACGAAATGCTCGACCTTTTAAATGACTATATATTCTCAATGACCGTTAAAATTAAAACTGACCACAATCTGATAAAACATGCCACCACTTTAATTGAAAAAAAACCGACAAAGGAAATACTGCGAATGACTCAAGAGAAACTTTGCATTACTGAACGGACATTTCAGAGAATATTTGAAAACGAAATTGGGGTGTCACCTAATCAATTCAGGCGAATAGTACAATTCAATAGCGCCTTTAATCAGATAAATCTGAATCGGCACAAACTACTTACTGACATCGCATATAGCTGCGGTTATGCAGACCAAAGCCATTTCATCAGGGCTTTTAGAGAGTTTACCAATATGACACCCTCAGAATATCTTAGATTGGGTAATGATGGGTGAAGAGCATTTTGTCGGTTTTGTTCAATTCTTGCACGTTTCGATTTCGGAACTTTGCACCACAATTTTTAAATCAGAAAAGTATATATGACACATTCCATCTACCCTTGTCTATGGTTTAACGGACAAGCAAAATCAGCAGCTCAACACTACTGCTCCATCTTCAAGAATTCAAAAATCATTTCCGAGACCCCAATGGTCGTAATCTTTGAGATGACGGGTAAAAAATTTATGGCCCTCAATGGAGGCCCAACCTACAAATTTTCGCCCGCTACATCATTTGTAATTGAATGCGACACTCAGGCAGAAATAGATTACTACTGGAGCAAGTTAGGCGAAGGAGGCAAACAACGGGAGTGCGGATGGTTGGACGATAAATTTGGCATGTCATGGCAAGTTGTTCCTTCAATTCTTCCGGAACTTATGATTGATAATGAAAAAGCACCAAGGATAATGGAAGTTGTTCAGCGAACGGTAAAATTCAATATTAACGAACTACTAAACGCATAATATGAAACGAAATATTTTTAAAAGCATTGGTGCCGTAATAGCAGGGTTCATTATTGGTTCCATCATAACTGTAGCAGCTGATTATGGCATGAGTTCCGCAGGAATTATGGACATGAATGATTTTAAACAAAACCCAACATGGGTTGTTGTGATAGTTACGGCATATCGTTTTGCATTCGGTATAATTGCCTGTTTTTTTACGGCAAAATTCGCACCGTCCAATCCTTTAACCCACTCCATGGCTTTAGGAGTTATCGGGACTATTCTATCCGTTGCCGGTGCATTTGTTATGTGGGACCAAGCAGTTGCATGGTATAACATTGCCAATATTCTAATGGCTCTGCCTAGCGCATGGCTTGGAGGCAAATGGTTTTTAGCATTGAAAAAAGCAAAATAAAACAACACACAAAATAATTGTCTCTAATAAATTATTGAATATGGCAGCATCGAAGCTCACAAACAAAGAATTGGTATCAAAGCACATCGCTAAACTACCAAAACATATTCAGCCTGCAGTCGAGTATCTGAGGAGGGTAATGTTATCCATAGACAAAAATGTAGCAGAGCATATCAAATGGAACTCTCCGGCATTTTATTACTCGGGTGAAATGAAGGAATTTGACTCCAAGGAATACAAACGCGACATATTGGTAATGAACTTGCGCAAAGACAGAATCATGTGTGTGTTGCCAACCGGGATGAGTATAAAAAGGAACACAACAATTTTGGAAGGCAGCTATGAAGACGGCAGAAGGATGATTTACTTTGAAAGTTTGGAGGACATAAAATTAAAAGAACAACAACTGAAAGACACTATAAAAGAATGGTTGAGTTTAGTTGATAATTAAATCTACAAAAAAGGTTTCCTTATTCCTCCGCAATATCTTCTTCACTATCCTCCAACCAGGAGTTGTAGCAGGGTTCGTTCCATATCTGATTTTGGGCAGCCGCTGGCAGAATCGTTCTGAACTTCCTTTTGGCTTGCTGCAATATGTAGGTGTCATGGCATTTATTCTTGGCCTGCTCGTCTTGCTCATTTGCATTGCGAGTTTCGCCATCAAAGGCAAGGGCACCTTATCACCTGTCGACCCGACAAAGAAGTTGGTGGTAGCAGGGCTCTACAAATACTCACGCAACCCTATGTATGTTGGCGTAACATTGATTTTGACAGGGGAAAGTATTTTTTTCCAATCCTTTTCATTGTTCATTTATACGGGATTGATTTCTGCAGCATTTTTCTTGTTTGTCAAATTCTATGAAGAACCGCGATTGAAAAAGGACTTTGGAGAAGAATACAATAACTATTGTATAAGATTAAGGGGATGGATATAATCTATAATATCAAGTAATATGAAAACAGATATCTCAAGGATTTACAAAATGACTTTTGTCAGCGTTTATCCTCACTACATTTCAAAAGCAGAGAAGAAGAACCGCACAAAAGCGGAAGTGGACGAAATCATTTGTTGGTTGACTGGTTACGATGAGAAAACTTTGAAGCGACACCTTGACAACAAATCTGATTTTGAAACCTTTTTTACGAAAGCACCAAGAATCAATCCAAAAGCTTCAACTATAACAGGAGTCATTTGTGGTGTTCGAATCGAAGAAATCGAGGACGAACTAATGCGCCAAATACGTTGCTTGGATAAGCTGATTGATGAATTAGCTAAAGGCAGACCAATGGAAAAAATTTTAAGGAAATAAGCAGCAGACAAAGATGTAATAGACAAATTGCCAGCCGCTAACATCGGTTTTGCGATATTGGGGCAGAGGTACTAAATTTGAGCAATTGAATTCTATTAGGCATTTGTACTAAATTGAACATTTGTACTTTGAATTCCCCAACATCGCAAAGCCGAAAACCGTTAGCAGCTAACTTTAGAAAATGCTCAAGCAAATTACATTACTTATACCACAATTATTCATTTTGACTCTATGCTCGTGTTCAGAATCTTCGACAACAACGACTAATCAAGGAATCGCAAAAAGTCAAATAGTTAATAATACAGACTCGATAAACTGTTTTGCAATTGTCTGTTACGAAAAATCCAATAGTTCAAGAAAAGAAATTGCTTCAATTTCAATTGGAGGCAAAAGTACTGACAGTCTGTACAATTTATCAATTCAAACAAGTAGCGAATTTGGTAAATATGATATACCCTGCAACGGCAATGTGTTTATAGCGAGAAGCTCGAACCATCCATTATCAAAGGATACGGGACAACTAAGATTTCGATGGGTTAAAAATAATAAGTTAATTATACTTTACGATTATAAGTTAGAGGTTTTGAAACAAGAGACTTCGATAAGAAACATATCTATTCGGTATGAATCCTTATGAATCAAACAAAAGGCAGCTGCTAACAGCCAACAGGCGCCACCTGAAGAAGAGACGGCTCCTGGCGATAAACTCACCCATGGAAAGTTCAGGTTAATCACCCCCTCTTCCCCACCACACACTCTATCAGGTCCTTTTCCTGAAGGTACTTATTGGCAAGGTCACGTAATTCAGTTGGCGTAACCGATTTTACGGCATCAAAGTACCGGTCGTAAAAATCATAATTTAAGCCATATTCCCAAATGGATTTAAATTTATCGGCCAGGGAGAAAGGACCATCCACACTCCTCAGAAAATGCCCCAAAATATAATTCCTAACAGTTTCCAATTCGTTTTCATCCACCAATTCCTCTCGCAATATTGCTATTTCCTTGTAAATCTCTTCCAGCGCTTTATCGGTAACATCGGCACCAACTTCCGTAGAAATAAAAAACGAACCTGCATGCACCAGATTACTCAATCCGCTGCCTATACCATAGGTGTAACCTTTGTCTTCACGTATGTTAGCCATTAACCGTGAACCAAAGTAACCTCCAAGTATGTTATTGAGCATTTGAAATTTAAAATAATCAGGGTGGGTTTTGTTGAATAAGAGACGCCCTATTCTGATTGCCGATTGAATGGCTCCTTCTTTGGCAATGTAGTGTTTGTTTTCAGCAGGCTTTTGAAATCCCATTACAGGAACCTCTAATGCGCTTGTGTTTCCCCAACTTTGTTTACCAAATTTTTCATTCAAAGTAGCTCTCAAATCTTCCGGTAACAGGCCCGATGCAATGATGGTGCAATTGGCGGATGAATAATGTGTTGCAAAAAAAGTTTTGATGGCATTTATATCCAGGGTATCAAAATCCTGATCCTTCACCATTAAACCGTAGGGATGAGCGGGACCATACAACAACTCGGCAAATTTTCGTCTCGCCAAAATACTTACTTTTTGGGAGTTAATGATGTGGCGTTGTTTTTTATTGGCGATATGAATTTTAAATTCTTCCTCCGGAAAAGTTGGGAATTTCAACATTTCCTCAAAAAACACCAGGCTTTCTCGTATGTATTTGTTTAAAGTGAATAAGGTCACAGAAGCAAAATCCTGTTCTACCTGCAACTCCAAATACGAACCGTAAAAATCAATACCGTCGCTAAGTTCATTAGCTGAATAAGAACGTGTACCGCATTCGAGCAAGGCGTTGGTGCAGGAGGCAATTAAGGTAGAAGGTTGGTAATACATGCCTGCACGAAACAAAAATTCTATTTTACAAATCTCCTGACTACCCGCCGACACCGAATAAAAAGGAATGCCATTGTCCAGGGTCTGGGATTTTGCCTGTATAACTTGTATACGGTCAATTGTTTTAAAAGCAGGCGCTTGTTTGCGGTTCACTAACATTTAGAGTATGGGTTTTTTAATAAGAGATTCAAGAGCCGGGTAATATTCAGCAGGAGCAGTATAATTCACCCCTTTGCCTTGTAATTCAGAGAGCTGAAGTTTTACCACCGCAAAATCGAGTGGTTGCTGATCAATGTTCCATAAATACACGTACACCGCAGTAATGTCATTTGGTAACACGCCTGTGGTTAAACGAATGGTTCTCGATTTTCCATTCAAATCGTCTTCCAGCCAATTCAATAAAGCTCTTTCATAGAACACGGTTTCACCTTTTGCGTTGTCAGCACTTAAAACCAAAAAGGCCCTGAACGGTTTTGGCACCTTTTTAAAAAACAAGCTACATTCGGCTTCCACACAGGAACCGGTTTTGTAGAGGCTGTCCTTAAGACGAATAAACTCGTAAAAAGCATCTGTACCACTGTAATATTTAGGCGTGGCATTAAGTGTATAAAAAGTCTGCCTGATAATTGGTTCCTTTCGTTTGAGCAATGCCCTGTTCCAAAACTTATCCTGTACCACTTCTTCGTAATAATTGCGGTAAAAGGGCTCCTCGTGTTTTGAAGCAAAATAATAATCGCAGTTCATGCTCATTACAGACGATGTGCGCATGGGGTTCAGCATACCTCCTCCCCTGTAATTTAAAAAGGCGTAATCCATTTCTCGACTAATGTTGCCACCAATGGTAAAACTTTGTCCAGTTGTTTTGTAGTCCTTTTCAAGGTATTCGTATACTTCTTTGGGAATTACATGATAGAAATAATACATAAAGCTGTTGAGGTTGAACGAAAAAATAAATTGTACAACACAGCTAAGGGTGATTAACGCCGACATGGAGCTGCTAGCCACATTCCACCAGTTTTCAGCCGCATATACCACACTTAAAGCAAAAAATACATAAAAGAAAAGACCTGTTCTGTCTTCGGGATAATTCACATCAAGTAATTGCTTCTGCAGGTAAAACCCAAGTATTAAGGCCGCTAAGGCCAACACAAATAAAGAGCCGTTCTCAAATAACATTTTGAAGGAAAATGCACTTTTATACAATAGATAAATGGACGTAAGTAAGGATACCACAAATAACAAAACCACCAATGCCTGAATCCAAAACGCTTGGGTTCCATAAAGCATATCGATAAGCGACTTAAAACTTATGTCCCAATAATTCTCCCCTGCACCACTATCGAGTACTCCTTGTTTTTTGTAATAAAATGAAAACTTAATCCACTTATAAAGCAGGTAAAGGTTGGCCCCCTGCAATAACACATTTTTAAAACTCAGAATAATTTTCTCCTTAATTTGAAAAATGTAAATAAGCAGTAGCAACAAACTAAATATGGCAACGAAAATGAGATTTGCCGCCAATGCCGCTTGCAAACAAAACGAGAACAATACAAGTGAAATAAAGGTCTTTTGTTTAAAATAGGTTTGAAGGTAGGATAAACCCAAAACCAAAAACGCCATTGACAACCCATAGCCCCTGCATAACTCAAAAAAATCTAGGAAATTAAATGTAAGGAGCATAAACGTGGTGAGAAGCAGTTTGGAAGAATAGCGATTTAGGTGACCAAAAAACCTAAACACACCAAAACACAATACCAGAAAGGCCATCAGATTCGGGATTCTTAGCACAAACCGATGCGAGCCGGCTAAATGGTAACACAAATTTGATAAGGCGCTGTTTAAAACATGATTGTTGGTGTATACATGCGCCTTGTAAGGCATGTAATTATCGCTTTGGATATAAAAGAAAAAGGTGGACGCTTCATCGTGGCTAAAAGGAATAAAAAACGCTCGTAAAGCCACAACAATAAACACAAGGCCGCATAGCAGCCAATACATCCTCACAAAATACTTGTCCAAAAAAACGTTCATTCAAGTAAGTACTTTTGATGTTTGTTGAATTTTTCCAATGTGCGGATACCGGAAGAAGAAATGTGTTCAAATTCTTTATCACAGTAGATATTTACAATGTTGATGTTAGGCATCAACTCCTGCATATAACGGTACTGGTTTTGTTCGTATTGAAAATCGGTTGAATTTCTGAGCCCTCTGATCAATACCGGATCATCCCCTACTGCGATCAATAAATCGGTAAGTAAGCTGTTGTAATGTTCAATTTGCCTGTTTTTAATCGACTTGGGTATCTCCCATGTTCTCTCATCTTTAGCGGGATTCTGTCCAATGGCAATAATTACTTTATCGAAAATACGTTCGGCTTTTTGTAACACATTGTAATGGCCTTTGTGGAAAGGATTAAAACTTCCCGCAAAAACGGCTATTTTAGGTTTAAAGCCTTGCAATAATTCGGCATTCAAGTTGCTGTTTTGCATCGATTGTAAGAACTCCAAACGCATCTTCAGATAGGATCGATAAGGCAGGTGTTGATGACGTTTAAACTGTTCCATCTCATGCAACCAACTTTCGTTCAAAGGATGTGCCTTTTCGAAAAAAGCACTGTCGTTAAAAGTGTTCATTATTTTTTGGCTAAATAATACAATGTACTGCAATTGGATTCGTTCAATATCAGATTCGCCTGAGTACGTATGTGTTCAGGACTAACAGCGTTGTACTTTTCTACTTCACGGTTAATTAGGTCGGCATCACCCAACAACTCCGAAACCGCCAGGTTGGTGGCTTTGGTAAGGATGTCTGTTTCACCGAAAGAAATGCTGGACTCCACTTTGTTTTTGCACTTTTGAAGCTCCTTGTCTCCAACCCCATTGGTTTTGATTTTTTCCAGTTCAGCCTTGAGAGCCGCTTCAGCTTCTTCCATTTTTACATGATCAGGAATTTTACCACTGATTACCAGCAGTCCTTTGTCCATATCACCCATCACGTAAGCATTCAATTCATTGAACAGTTGTTTATCTTTCACTAACGATTTGTATAAACGAGATGAGTTGCCTCTGCTTAAAATATCCGACAAGAGATCAACGGTGTAATATTCCGGATCACGACGCGAACACATGTGATAGACTTTATACAAGGCGCTGGCCGGAACGTCGCGTTCTACTGTGAGTTGTCTGGCCTCTGTTTGTAAGGGTTCAGCCGGAAGTTGTCGTACAGTTTTATTACCGGCCTCTATTGGCTCGAACCACTTTTCGGCCAGGGTTTTTACTTCCTCGGTGTTTACATTGCCGGCAACAACCAAAATGGCATTGCTGGGACAATAATGCTTTTTGAAAAAATCTTTAACGTCCTGCATAACCGCTTGTTCAATGTGCGCTATCTCTTTGCCAATAGTGGCCCATTTGTAAGGATGTACCTTGTATGCGAGCGGTCTTAACAACAACCACACATCACCGTATGGTTGATTGAGATAACGTTGTTTAAATTCCTCAATTACCACGCTGCGCTGTACTTCTAAACTTTTATCGGTGAAAGCCAGACTCAGCATCCTGTCGCTTTCAAGCCAAAAAGCGGTCTCCAGATTTTCGGGGGGCACGGTGCAATAATAATTGGTAATATCATTGGTAGTAAAAGCATTATTTTCTCCACCTACCATTTGCAATGGTTCGTCGTAATTGGGAATGTTAACACTGCCACCAAACATAAGGTGTTCGAACAAGTGAGCGAATCCTGTTTTGTTTTCATCCTCATCTCGGGCCCCAACATCGTATAACAGGTTCACACAAGCCATGGGTGTGCTGACATCGCGATGCACAATTACTTTGAGTTTGTTTTTTAAAGTAAATCGTTGAAATTCAATCATACGTGTTTTGGTAAAGGTATCAATTATTCAAGGGTGTTAAAGGCCGTGCCTATTTAATCCAAGCCACTTTCCATGGCGCTAAACGCTCTAACCCTGTGTTTAAACTCCTGCCAAATCTCGTTGAGCACATCTGCTGCCGGTTGTATATCTCTGATCATGGCACTCACCTGCCCTATTTCCAATTCCCCTTCTTCAAGATCACCCTCAAACATGCCCTTTTTGGCACGCGCTCTTCCCAGCAGCATTTGCAAGTCGTGAGCGCTTGCTCCTCTTTTCTCGGCCTCATCCACTTCTTTAAAAAACTTGTTTTTCAATAGGCGCACCGGAGTTAATTGTTTTAAAGTGAGCTGGGTGTCACCTTCCTTGCTGGAAATCACCGACTGTTTAAAATTCTGGTGCGCACTGCTTTCGGGTGTAGCCACAAACCTGCTCCCAACCTGCACCCCGTTGGCTCCTAATGCAAAAGCAGCTGCCATCTGATTTCCTGTGGCAATACCTCCGGCAGCAATAAGAGGCAAGCTCACTGCTTTTCTTACCTGAGGAATCAGTACCATGGTGGTGGTTTCTTCTCTGCCATTGTGTCCTCCGGCTTCAAATCCTTCGGCAACAATAGCGTCAACACCGGCTTCCTCACATTTTAGGGCAAATTTCACAGCGCTCACCACGTGCACTACTGTAATACCTTTACTTTTGAGATGCGAGGTCCATGTTTTAGGGTTGCCGGCTGAGGTAAATACTATCTTAACCCCTTCTTCAACAATTATTTCCATCAATTTTTCGATATCTGGATACAAAAGTGGAACGTTCACGCCAAAGGGTTTTGCCGTTGCCGCCCGGCATTTTTGAATGTGCAGCCTCAGTACCTCGGGGTACATACTGCCTGAACCTATCAAACCCAGCCCTCCGGCATTGCTCACGGCACTGGCCAATTCCCAACCACTGCACCAGATCATACCCGCCTGAACAATGGGTTTTTCAATTTTAAAGAGTTCACAGATACTATTTCCCTTCATAGATGTATAATTCAGCCTGAAAATTAGCTTTTTTAAGTGTATTTAGCTTATTGGGTGCCTTTTAATTCACTTTCCACCAAGCAAAATATTTCTATCTTTGAAATTCTGTAATTACGTGCCTAGGTCCTTACTCATACTCCTTTGTTTTGTATTAAGCGGATACATGCAATCTCAATGGCTGTGGGATTTTGGCGGCAATGTGGGTGCCTCAAATTACCTGGGCGACATTGGGGGAAGTGATGGCACCGGCAAAAAATTTGTTTCCGACATGAAACTTTCACAAACCCGGTGGAATGTTGGTGGATTTGCGCGTTACCGCTGGAAACAAAAAACTTCCATTCGCCTTGCGCTTGATTATCTGAGGGTTCAGGGTGATGACAAGTTAACCACCAACCCTTCGCGGAACTACAGAAACTTTAATTTCAGGAACGATATTTTTGATCTCGGATTTACCATTCATTATTTTTTCTTCGAAAACAACGATTTGGGCAGAACTTACCGTTACCGCAACGGTATGCGTTTGTACTTTTTCGGCGGACTTGGCACCTGTATGTCGAATCCAAAAACATTATATCAGGGCTCCTGGGTAGCATTACAACCCCTTGCCACTGAAGGTAAAACCTATTCGAAGTTTTTCATGAACATTCCCTTTGGCGGAGGTGCATATTTTACTTTCAATAAACGGCACCGCATTGGTATTGAACTTAACTACCGTTACGTGTTCACCGATTTTCTCGACGACATCAGCGGGCAATACCCGAGTGAACCTGCCGATCCTTATACCAAAGGCCTTATACTTCGCACCACAGAGCTAGGAGATGCCGCCATCGCCAGTAATCCCGGCGTTTATTATTCGCACACCTGGGGGGCTAAACGTGGAGAGAACACAAACAAAGATTCTTACATGACCCTTAGTCTTAGCTATTCGTATGTTATACGTGGTAAAGCCAGCTTTTACCGTATGAAAAACACCGGCTATTTCAGCAAAAAACGTAAAATGCGCAAGATCAGGGCGAAATTCTAAACGCTTTATTTTTCTCACAATTATTTGAATTCAAATTCTTTTTCAACATGATCCAAACCAACACGTCTGCTATTCACAAGTTAACCCTTTTAACGCTCACCTTCTTTTGTGTTTTGGTATCCTGCAGTCCCGAAACTTCGGAAGGGATTAATACTTCAGCCGTAAGTAATTCTTCCAGCGCCGAAGGAAAATCTTCGGATGTGCCAAACATCAAGTTTGATGAAGAAGAGTTCGATTTTGGAAAAATAATACAGGGAGAAAAGGTAAGTCATGCCTTTTTCTTCAGAAACACAGGAAATAAAAACCTCATTATCAGCAGTGCAAGCGGAAGTTGTGGCTGTACAGTTCCCGAATGGCCGAAAGAACCTATCCTGCCTGGTCAAAGCAATAAAATTGAGGTGATATTCAGCAGCGAAGGAAAAAGCGGGTACCAGGAGAAAACAGTGACCGTTGTTACCAATTGCGAACCCTCAACGCGGGTGATACGAATAAAATGCGAAATAATTGTTGCCGAAACCGCTAGGTAATGCCTACATTTGCTGTACATTTTAACCTAATATAAACAACAAAACAATGAACGAGTTACTGATTTTAATGACGGATCCCAAAGGACAAGGTGGAGGTACTATGAATTTAATTTTTATGGGGGCTGTTGTCCTTGTGTTCTACTTTTTTATGATTCGCCCTCAGATGAAAAAAGCCAAAGAGCAAAAAAAATACATTGAGGCTTTGAAGAAAGGCGACAAAATTTTAACCATAGGTGGTATTTATGGTAAAATTGTTGAAGTAAATGACGACGCCACTATTTTAATGGAAGTGGAAGACGGCACCAAAATGAAGATCTCTAAAAACGCTGTATCACACGACGCTTCGCTTAACCTAAACCAAAATTAATCCTTTGGCTTCCGCTAAAAGCAAATACCCTTTAAAAACGAAAAAGCCTGGAAAAACCAAGGCTTTTTTTATTTGCCTTGGCATTGCCACATTTTTGTGGTTGGTACATTCTTTAAACAGGATTTATCCATACACCTTTAAAATTCCGGTAGAATTCAGAAATATTCCTGTGAACAAACGGCCCATGCTGGAGCTGCCGGAGTACATTACTGTGGATGTAAAAGCAAGCGGACTTAAATTGGCTTTAATTCAGCTCAACGAATCTGATCGTCACTTTGTGATTGATTTCAATCAACTCAAAACCGTTAACCGCGAACAAAATTATATTCTTTCGTCTTCGGCTCTCGATCTTAATAAACGTTTTCGTTTTGAGGCTCAGATCAAGGGCATTAGTCCCGATACCTTGTACTTTAGCGAAAAAACCGGGTACCAGAAAATTGTGCCGGTTAAAGTGCCCTTGTTTGTAAAATGCAAGGAAGGTTATGGTTATAAACGTCCTTTGTTGCAACCTGCTTTTCTTACCATTTGGGGCGATACCAGCATCATTGAAAAAATAGACACACTGTATACACAAGCTCTAAGCCTGAACAACCTGAGTCAAAGTACACAAACCCAGCTACAATTGATTAAGCCCAATGCCGAGGTGCATACCACCACAAACGATATTTCGGTGCGTTTGGAAGTAGCCAGACTAATTCAGGAAACCATTTCGGTACAAGTTCAACCAATTTTGCCGTTTCGTAACCAACAGGTGCGCTTATTTCCTTCAACCGTAAAGGTTACCTTTACTTCTTTGCAAAACGGGTTCAATATTGCCGATACTTCCTTGTTCAAGGCCCGCATTAATATTGAAAAGGTTAACCCAAAAACCAATAAATGCTCAGTAACGCTCGAAAGTACACCAAAACAAGTAACGGTGATGGCCATTGAACCTGCTGAAGTTGAAATTTTAATTCTAAAAAACTGATGCTTGTAGGATTAACTGGCGGTATTGGAAGCGGTAAAAGCATGGTTGCACAAGTGTTTGTACTTTTGGGGTGGAAACACTTTAACAGTGATCAAGCGGCTAAAGACCTTTATTATGAGCCGTATATCAAATCACAAGTGAAACACTTACTTGGCGAAAACGCTTACCAAAGTAACGGCGCATTAAACACCACTTACATCAGCTCAACCGTTTTTGCTGAGCCCACCTTACTTAAAGCTCTCAATGCCATCATTCACCCTGCAGTGGGCGAAAAATTTGAAGCATTTTGCCTCGCCAACGCCAATGCTTTTATTATTAAGGAAAGTGCCTTACTGATAGAAACCGGTCTTTATAAAAAAATGGACAAATTAGTGGTCGTAGCAGCGCCCGAAGAACTCCGTATTCGGCGAGCCATGGAAAGAGACCGCCTGAGTCGGGAGATGGTAATTGGTAAATTAAACAACCAAATGTCGCAGGAAGAAAAAATAAAAAAAGCCGATGCCATAATCGTGAATGATGAACAGCATTCGTTAATTGAGCAGGTAATGCAACTTCACCAAAACTATCACAAATTATAGTCCGCGTAGATGTACAAGAAGGATTATCTGCAACGGCAGTTCGAAGATTTTGGCAAGGTTATGGCTGTTTTATTTGGATTAAGAAAAGGCAAGGACCACGAGAACTACACAAAGGAATTAAATCTCGCTTTTGAAAAATACACCACTTTTTATTCGAAAGAACTTGAAACCATGTCGCAGGAAACGTTTCAAGACCAGGTAGAGAGCCAATTTGGTACAAAACCGGACGGAGTAAAACTGCTAGCTGATTTATTGTATGAACAACTCCATTTTACCTTGGAAATGGAAGAAAACGAAAAGGCCAGGAACTTGCATGCAAAGTGCAAGTATTTGTATACTTGGCTTCACAAACATTTGAGTGAAAACGAATTTCACCTCGATATTCACTATCGATTGAGCGTTCTTAACACGCTGGGAGATCAGTTAAAATAGGATTTCGAACCGTTGATGACTCCAATCACTCTGCCGCTGAGTGCCTGTTCAAAAAATGGCGAGTTGGCCGATTTGGATGCATTATTTTTTTCCGTCAATTGCGTGTTTCCTTCTAAGCTGAACAAGGTTAAATTTGCTTCCTGCTTTTCGGCGATAAGAGGTTGACCAAGCCCAAGCAGGGTTCTAGGGGCGCTGGTGAAGGCACGAATGATAGCATGAAGGTTTTTTTCCTTTAGGCTTTCAAGGGCGCAGGAAAAAGCCGTTTGTAAACCCAACATACCAAATTCTGCCAGATCAAATTCTAATTCTTTGGCTTCGGGGTCAAGGGGGCAATGGTCGCTGACAATTACATCGATGGTACCGTTTTCAACAGCATTTCTTAAGGCCAAAACGTCTTTTTTAGAACGAAGCGGAGGATTTAGTTTAAGATTAGAATCAAAGTCTTTTAAAGCGCTTTCATCGAGTAAGAGTTGAACGGCTGCCACCCCGCAGGTAACGTTCAAACCCGACGATTTAGCTTTTCTGATCAGATCAACTGAACCTTTTGAACTGATGCAGGGCACGTGCATTTTTCCTCCACAGTATGCTAAAATGCTCAGGTTACGTTCAAGTAGAATTTCTTCGGCAAGTGCCGGCATACCTTTAAGTCCAAGTGCTGTGGAAGTTTCCCCTTCGTTCATTTGACCGCCGTGCGACAAACTTTCATCCTGGCAGTGCGGCATGATAAACGAATCAATACCCTTGCTGTATTGCAAAGCTCGCAACACCATTCCTGCATCCTGTATACTGTGTTTGTAATCGCTGAACGCCAGGGCCCCCGCCTGTTTCATATCAAACATCTCTGACAAGTCTTTTCCTTTGCCGTTTACTGTAATAGTTCCCAAAGGAAAAACATCCACCACCTTGTTGCGAGTTTTTCCGAGTAGGTATTCCACTTGTGCTTTATTGTCGATGGCAGGTTGGTTGTTGCTATGGAGGCAAACACCTGTAAAACCACCGGCAGCCGCAGATTTGATTAGTGTGTCGAGCGTTTCACGGTGTTCAAACCCGGGTTCGCCCGAAACTGCCTGAAGATCCAACCAACCTATAGAAACGCATAAACCTTCGGCTTCTATGACTTTAGCACCTGAACTGAGGGGCAAGGACTTTTTAATGGCTGTTATTTGTCCGGCTTCTATCAGCAGGTCCATGGTTTTTCCATGGTGTTCGCTGTTTTCACATACAACTCGTGCTTGCCTGATTAAAATGGTCATTCGTTTATTTTAAAATTCGTAACACAATGCTTTCTGCTAGTAGAAATACAAGAGCTAAAATTATAAATAATTTCCATAATCGCTTGGGCTCACTTCCCTGAAGCACTTGCTCAGCAAAATCGTTTTCGTTGGCATTAAAAAACGTGACCTTATTCAACTGGTGTTTGTTTCGGATGGCTTCCAGCTCCTCTAAGGTATAACAACTCAGGTCAGACTCAAGGCGTTCATAATTGAAAGCCAATGCCTGTATGGGCAACTTACCTTCCATTAATTTATAATGTCCGGGTTGCCTTATCTGGTTGCGGGTAAACACTTGTAGTGCATGGCTTGTTTTCCGTAATTCGGGAATTACTTCCACAGCGCTGTCAATACTTACAATTCTTGGAGGCGCTTCAGCGGTTGAGTTTCCTTGCCTGAATATGATAGGGGTGTTTTCAAGTACCGTGTAAAACAAGGGGGCTTGTTTAATGGCCGTAAAACACATGCGGTAAAATGTCGGTACAAACAAAGCATGTTTGCTAAAACTTCCACTGGTTTGATTGAGTGATGAGGTAAACAAATACACGTCTGCCAGCTTAAATTTTGTTTTACCTAAAAGAATGTCGCCATTTATCAATCGTAACAAGGCTTCAAAGTCAGTTCTGCTGTTTTTGCCTAACAGGTAGTGCCGTTTAATCACAGGAAGGTTTAGTTCTGCTTCCAGCTTTTCAAACACGCCTGAATAAAAACCGGATGACAATTCAATTTTTTCGGTTTTTAAACTGTTGGTATCGGCAATTTCCAGTGAAGGCAAACGCAATCCACCCATAAGTGCAGCATAGGCCTGACGATTCAATTCTTCAGGAGGTAAAACAAGAATGGCGCCACCTTTATCGGCAAATTTTTGCAACTCAGAAATCAAACCTGTGGGAATGTCCTGCAGCTGATTCAATAAAATAACTTCTGTTTTTGCAAAGTACGAATAGTTGATCTGAGATTCTGAACCAACAAACAGGGTAAACAAACTATCGTTATTAAAGAGTGAAGTTAAGGCCTCACCAGTTTGATTGACACCATTAATAAGGTAAACTGGAATGTTCAATTTAGAATTGAAAGCAAAGAAAAAACTGTCATCAAATGTCACAGGATAATCGTCTATTTTAATAGTGCCAAAATTGAGTCCTGCTGTTCTGCACTCAAAACTAAAACGCAATTCAACATCCGCTCCTGGTAAAAGGGTGAAAGAACCCAGTGCTGTTTGATTGTTATTGATAGTAAGTTGGGCAGAACCTGATTCTATGGTTTTTTCTCCTTCGTTAACTATCCTTACCCTGAGGTGCTGAATTTCTCCTTGCTGTTGAACCGGACTTTCAAACCAGCAGGTATCAATATATACGTTGTTGCTAAGGTTTGGTGCAAATGGTACTATAGAAATGGGAATGCTGTCCTTGCCTTGAATTTGAGCGAGATCGAAGGTACTTTTTTGGGCATCGGAAAACACCACGATTTTTTTAGCCTTTGCATTTGTGGCGTGTAGCCATTCTCGTTGACGTTCGATTACCTGCCCGAGTTGCCTTGGTGCAGCAGTTGATCTGATTTCATCAATAAGCGCAAGCGCCTCTTGTTTGTCGTAAAATCGCTGTTGTTTGCCAAGAAACTCGTTGGTAATGATCTGAAACTTGTCCTGTACATTGTAAGCGTTCACTACTTCCTTTGCTTTTTGCCGCGCCTGGTCAAGCAAGGGCCCGTTACGACCAATATTCTCCATACTAAAAGAGTTATCAATGTATAGGCTGATGTATCGCATTCCCGCCAGGGCACCTGCATCGTTGTTGGTGCGAATCACCGGTTGGCTGAACGCCAATACCAATGCAGCAAGTAATAAGGTTCGAAACAGCAATACCAACAGTTCCCTTAAACGCGATTTGGACTTGGTTTCGATTTGCACCTGACGCAGGAACCTGACATTGGTGAAATACACTTTTTTGTACTTTCTGAAATTAAAGAGATGGATGATTACCGGCAAAGCCAGCGCGGTTAAAGCCCACAAAAATGAGGGTTGGAGAAAAGTCATCGTCCGTAAAAATACAAATTTGACCAGGGTTTAACGAAGTTGGGTGCAATTAATCCCGGTTTTGCTATTCCGGCACATAATTTTAATTGACTTGCCTCTTTGAAGGAATATTTTTGTATATTTACTCATCGTATAACACCAATGAAATCAGCACTTGCGTCCATAGCAAAAAACCTCATCCTTATTGGGGTGTTAGTGTTTTCGGCCTTAAATTACCTGTCCCCTTCCTTTAGCTGGAAAGAAATTGTTTCGGCTCAGATTTTAGCCGGTTTAGCCTACGTTTTTCTAGCTTGCTACGAATACCTCAACGCCAATTACAAAGCTTCTCTTCCTATTCAACGTTACCCCTATTTTACCAGTTCCTATTTTATGTTCAGAGCCCTTAAAATCGGGCTGTTCCTGAGTTTTGGCACGCTACTCCTGTTAAGTGACAGCTTGGTAAAATACCTGGCACCCATCTGTTTTATCATTGCCGGCACCGAAAGCGTTATAACGCTGCTGAAATTCAAAAAAGGCTTGTGTTTTGTCAACATTTATGCCAATTACATACTTATCATGCAACAAGGTGCAATGAAGGTATTTGCATCTGAGTTAATGATTGTTGAATTCAGACACGGTATTTTTTATTTCATCAAAAAAAACCACAAGTCCTTACAAATCAACCTCGAGCACATTCACGAAAAGGACTACTTTCTTCAATCCATTCATGCCTGGATAGTAAGGAATCATGTGATGCTGAGTGAAGAATCTCGCCACAAGATTGAAGAATTAATCACCCATTAAGTACTAACCTTCCAGGTTTTACCTTATCAAGCCATTTCTACTGTTTTGCGTATTGAGCATAAAAAAAGCCTTGAATATTTTGATTTTCAAGGCTTTACAGTAGCGGAAACGGGAGTTGAACCCGTGACCTCAGGGTTATGAATCCTGCGCTCTAACCATCTGAGCTATCCCGCCATTTTCAGGGGTGCAAATATAGTATTTTCCTAATCATTTGACACAATTTGACCTGAATTCTGCTACAGCGTAAATAATTTTTGAAGCTTTTATTTGCTTTCTACTGTTTATTTAATACATTTCCCAAAAAATTTTGGTATGTCTAAGAAAAGCAAGGTTCTGAATAAAAAGAATAAAGCAAAAAGCAAGGAGAAGAAAGCTCAGAAAAAGAACTCAAAACCTGCTGCTAAAAAGAAAGTTGCGAAACCGGCAAAACCTGCTGCTAAAAAGAAAGTTGCCCCTAAAAAGGGTACAAGCGCCAGCTCAAAAAAACCTGCTAAACCAGTTAAAGGCAAAAAAAACCTTAAACCAACACCAAAAAAGACTAATAAACCGGTCAAAAAATCGAAGAGCAAAGCTGTTGTAAAAGCCAAAGTAGCCGCGCCTAAGAAGGCGAAAGCAAAAAAACCAACAGTAGCTAAACCAGCACCAAAACCTGTTTCAAAACCCGAGCCTGTTCGTAAGACTGTTGCGCCTAAAAAAGCCGAAACAAGTCCAAAAACGCCGGTGAAAGAGTTGGTGAAACCAAAAGAAACCAAAACGCAAAAACCTGAGGCTCAGGCTTCCGTATTCAGTAAACCTGAGAAAAAAACACCGGACGTGCTGGCCGTTCAAAATACCTTACCTGTAAAAAATAAAGAAGAAATTCCATTATCAAAAATCGTATCTATTTCGAGTTCAATTACCAACGCGGTTAAAAAAACCGAATCGTATTCGATAAAACCGGAAAAAGAACCCAATGGCAAGTTTGAAATGGAATTTGTGATTCATTCTTCTGCTGAAATGCTTTATGAGTTTTTATCTACTCCAAGCGGCCTTTCTGAGTGGTTTTGCGATGACCTCAACATTCGTAATGGTATTTACACCTTTATCTGGGATGATCAGCTTATGCAAGCCAGATTGCTCAAAACTGTTGAGCTGCAAGTGGTACGATTTCAATGGGTTGACAAAACCGACGGCAGTTATTTTGAATTCCGAATTCAAAAAGACGATCTTACCAACGACATTTCTCTCATCATCACTGATTTTGCCGAAACTTCAGGCGAAAGAGAATCCGCCAAACTCCTGTGGCAAAGTCAGATTGAAAAATTACGTCACGTTATAGGATCCATTTTCTAATTCAAAAAAACCCGGTTTTGCCGGGTTTTTTGTTGCTCAAAATTTCAGACTCAATCCGGCAAGAAAATTCAAAGGTGCTGCCGGCGCTACAAAATTAAAGGTGCTCAGTTTGTCAGAATCATAATAATAACTGTACGTGTAACCATTGGTGAGGTACTGAGCGTTGAGAAGGTTGTAAACCGATACCATACAG
>JBPOHJ010000029.1:0-54757 GCA_052035725.1 Bacteroidota bacterium
AATGCTGGCTTTGGGGAGTATAGAATAATTAGCAGGCACTCCTGTTTCAGGATTTCTTAATACAAAATTCAATTGCTCTTTGTAAGTGCCTTGAAGAGCAAAAAAGCCCAGGGCAAATGTTGATTTAATAAACACGCTTTCAGAAATGTTGGTGTGAGTTCCGAAATTAATCAGCAGAGAAAGTTGAGATCCGCTTGCCTCCTCATAGTCAACCAACACAGAGGGGTTTGGGCCCGAAGAAACACTGTCTTCCTTCACGGCTGTAAAATTAAATGCCGTGTATTTGACAATACCACCAAAAAATACCTTGTGCCTTGTATTGGCATTTCCCAAATAAAAGTTGATCAAAGCACCGGCATCGTAAAGTTTTTTGCCATTGCTAAGAATACCAATAAAGGCATTCGGAAGGGTAGCATATTGGTTGAAGTTATAAGTGCCTAAAATACCCAGGCCAATGGCACGTGTTCTCAAACGGTATTCGTAATAAATAGAAAGGTCGGCATTGTAAAGGGCAAGCGTGTTAATGTAACATTCGTTCTGCCATTTAGGAGAGGGAGGTTCAGGGGGTTTTTTCTGTCGGCTGGTATTTAGCAGATAAAGGTCCTTTTCCACCTGTTTGAAAACCTGTGTGCGGCCATTTTTGAACTCAATCAACACCACAGTACCAATGTTCAGTTCCCTCTTAAGCGATGAGTTCACTAATATCACCTGCTCTTCATTGATCTCTGTTACCACCCCTTCCAGCTTTTGCCCGTCAGACAGATACACTTTATCCTGCGCATTATGTCGCAGACACACAAGCAAACCCAAACCAAGTACAAGGTATCTCATACTCTCAAATTTAGGAAAAAACAGGCATTCTGCCTTCACTGGCAGATGGATAAGGCGTTTGAAATTGGTCTTCACTGCAAATCTTAGTATATTTAGACTTTGAAATTTATTTTATGGGATGTAGCGGCGGATGTGGTACCGGAACCAATGCAATACCTGCGGGATGTGGCAACAATGGCGCCTGCGGTACAGGCGATAGTTGTAACAAATTGTCGGTTTTCGACTGGTTGGGCAATATGGCCTTACCCAATGGCCAAAAACCTTTTGATATTGTTGAAGTGCGTTTTAAAAACTCGCGAAAGGAGTTTTTTCGCAACACCTCTAACCTCAGTTTGAATGTGGGCGATGTGGTGGCGGTTGAAGCCAATTCGGGGCACGATATTGGTACAGTTTCTTTGAGCGGAGAATTGGTTCGCCTTCAAATGAAAAAACGCAACATGAACCCCGAAAGCGAAGAGATCAAAAAAGTGTACCGTAAAGCCAAACAAGGCGACCTTGATAAATGGCAGGAAGCCCGTTCACTCGAAACCAGCAGCATGTACAGGGCACGCACCATAGCCCTTAGTCTTGGTTTGGAAATGAAACTCAGCGATGTAGAATACCAGGGCGATAAATCAAAAGCCGTTTTTTATTACACCGCCGATGCCAGGGTAGACTTCAGGGAGCTTATTAAGGTATTGGCAGAAGAGTTCAGGGTACGTATTGAAATGCGGCAGATTGGTGCACGCCAGGAAGCGTCTCGCCTCGGTGGAATCGGCTCTTGCGGCCGGGAATTGTGCTGCAGCACCTGGTTAACCGATTTCAGAACAGTAAGCACCAGCGCCGCACGCTATCAACAACTTTCTTTAAATCCCTTAAAACTCGCGGGGCAATGCGGTAAATTAAAATGTTGTTTGAACTATGAGTTAGACGCCTATGCCGAGGCCCTCAAAGAATTTCCTGACTTGGAAGGCAAACGCTTAAGCACAAAAAAGGGAGAAGCATTTCTTCAGAAAACCGATATTTTTAAACGCATGATGTGGTTCAGCTACAAAAGCGATCCTGGCGTGATGATCCCCATGGATGTAAAAGCGGTTAAAACTATACTCGATGCCAATAAAAACGGCGAGCAACCGGAAGAATTGGTGGCAAGCAAAATCAGCGTAGAAAAGCCGGTACTCAGCGAACCTTCTTATACCAATCAGGTAGTGGAAGAAAGTTTAACACGGTTTGATAAAAAACGCCCGCAAAAAAACAAAGGCGGCCATCACCCGCAAAAACAAAAAACACAGCACCAGAAAAACAAACCCAAAGGCCAGCGGCCTGAACAACCAAGAGCTGCAGCTCCGGATAACCGTCCTAACAGAACACAGGGGTCTCAAAACAGACCAAAACCAAGGGGTTCAAACCCTAACAAACCAAATCCGCCAAAGAATGACCAAAAACAAAATCCAAATTCTAAGCAGGATAAGTAGCCTGTTAGTGGCGCTTTTTTTATTAGCTGCATGCAGTAAAAATGTGATTTACCGCGAATACAAGAGCTTTGAGGAAAACGAGTGGCCCTCAAAAGACAAAGCGGTATTTGAAATGGATATTACTGACACCCAAAGCCTGAATACCATTTCACTAATGTTGCGACATGCCGACGCTTACCCCTACAGCAATATTTATTTGTTTGTCACCACGTTTTATCCCGACGGAGCAGTTAAAACCGATACCATGCAGGTGATGCTGGCCAACGATAAGGGCGAATGGCAGGGCGATGGAGCCGGAGATATTTATGATCTTAAAGTACCGATCAAAAAAAATGTGCGGTTTCCTTTAAGCGGGCATTACAAATTTGAATTCACCCAAGCCATGGAAACCGACCCGCTCCCATTGATTATGGATTTTGGGTTTGAAATAGAAAAGGTAAAGGCCGACTAAGCCCCGACTTACAGTTTATTTTTTCAAGAGCGCATTCCAGCCCTGTGCAGTAATTTCGTGAACGCTACCTGATTTGGAAACCATCAAGCGGCCTTTTTCAGGATTGGTCATGTGACCAATGATGGAAATATCCATGGAATGTTTGATTTTTTCGTAATCTCCCATGTCAATAGTAAACAGCAATTCGTAATCTTCACCTCCACTCAAAGCGCAAACGGTAGGATCCAGATTAAATTCTCTGGCGGTGTCAAAGGTTAATGGGTCGATCGGGATTTTTTCTTCGTACAATTCCACACCCAGGTTAGATTGCGTGCAGAGGTGCAATATTTCTGAGGATAAACCATCACTCACATCAATCATGGCAGTAGGAGTAATGTGGAGTTCTTTCAAGAGTTCAACTATATCTCGACGGGCTTCGGGTTTTAACTGCCGCTCGAGGATGTAATCTTTCCCTTCTAAATCGGGTTGCACTTTGGGGTTCTCCTTAAAAACAGCTTTCTCGCGCTCCAATATCTGCAAGCCCATGTATGCTCCACCTAAATCGCCGCTAACACAAAGTAAATTGCCTTGCTTGGCACCGTTGCGGTAAACCAGATTTTCTTTTTTTGCGGCACCTATAGCCGTGATGCTAATAACCAAACCACTGGTGCTCGATGTGGTATCTCCGCCAACCAGATCGACCTTGTATTTTTTACAAGCCATTAGCATGCCCTGGTACAACTCTTCAACCGCGCTGAGTTTAAATCGGTTGGAAATGGCAAGCGAAACCAGAATTTGTTTAGGCTCAGCATTCATGGCGTAAATATCGCTGAGGTTCACCACCACGCTTTTGTAACCAAGGTGTTTTAAAGGCACATAACTGAGGTCGAAGTGCACACCTTCGGTTAACATATCGGTACTTACTACTGTGTACAGGTTAGTGTTGTCAATCACAGCGGCATCGTCGCCCACGCCTTTTATGCTGGTGTCCTGCACCAATTCAATTTGTTCGGTTAAATGTTGAATGAGACCGAATTCACCCAATTGTGATAGTTCTACGTCTGCGCTGTTGTCGAATTCCATGTGTTGTTTCTGCTGATTAGAATAGACCAATTCCCTTTATTCCGTCAGCCCGTTTTGACTGTAAATCCGGCGGGAAGGTAAAATTACGTGTTAATTTCCACACTCACTTGTTTCACGTTTCCATTCATGGGAGGACTGTGTTTGGTGACCTTAACCCGAAGTGACTGAATGCCAGGATGGGTTTTTAGTATACGATTGTAAATTCGTAAACACACCTGTTCGATGAGTCGACTGCGCATGGCCATTTCGGCTTTGCTTATTTCGTAAATGCTGCAATAATCGATGGTTTTGCTGAGGTCATCCTGCTCAGCTGCTGCAGAAAAATCGGTTAGCATGTACACATCAACCGTGTAATGCCCACCTATCCTGGCTTCTTCTTCCAAACAACCATGGTAAGCATAGAGTTCAATGCCTTCGATGTTAATAGTATGCTGCATGTTATTTCCCAAAATCAAGTCCGTCCTGCCCGCCTTGCTGGCTGTCCTGGTTACGCATTTGTTTTCCTTTTTTGAAAATGGAAGCATCCATTTTACCGAAAATATAGGTTACACTAAAGCGAAAAAAACGTTGTTCACGCCGCCGCGACATATCCTGAATATAATACGGGGTTTCGTAATGTGTTCCCATTCGTTTGGTATTAAACACGTCGCTGAGTGTTGCATTCAGCACCCATTTAGTGCCGATCATTTTATTGAGAGAAATATCCATGTAATACATGTCGAGCGTATTGCCCAGCAAAAGCACTTGGGGCGAGCGGTAACCGCCATTCACCTGCAACGTAAGTTGTTTGGGGAATTTATAACCAAGGGTGGCTTTGGCATCAAATGCCGGCCCTTCGGCCGTTACTTCAGGTTCGGTTGGTACCACCAGCCCTTTCATGTAAATGTAATACCCGTGTACATTGAGCATCACATCCAGGTTTTTAAAAAACGTGTATTTAATGGTGTGTTCGGTACCGTATTGCACACTGTTTTCGCCATTCACAAAGGTGTTAACCAACACATTTGGCGAAGCAAGCGAAGGGTAAGCCACATTGGTTATGGGTTGTTCTTCGTATCTCATGTAAACCGAGCCAAGGTAATTCCCTTTTTCAAACACCTTGTTGTAATTCAATTCAGCAATGTTTCTGAATTCGGGTTTTAATTCAGGGTTCCCGATGCGAATGTTTTGGCGATCAGAAAACATTACAAATGGCATCAATTGAAAAAAGTTGGGGCGCCTGATCTTGCGACTGAAATTTAATTGCCACTCATGTCCTTTGTCTGTTTTTTTAGAAAGGTAGATGCCGGGGAAAAGCGATTTCATCACATCTTCAAGTGAACCCGAAGGATAGCGATACGAAAAACTTTCGTTACGATCGGTAATGATGCCTTCGTAATACGATTGCTCAAACCTCAGGCCAGCCTGATAACTGATGTTCCAAAAGGTTTTATCGTTATAATTTACATAAGCGGCATTCACCATATCGTTTATCACATAACGATTGCTCATAAGTGAATCGCGGGTGTAATTTTCTTCCGTTTCTGTTGCATTGTAAGTGTCGTTACTACTTATGGATGTTTTGTAAAAACTTCTTACACCGGCTTCAAATTTTTTCGTATCGTTGTGGGGATTTACGAAATCCAGCTGAAATACCAGTTGATTGGCATTGCTGGCCCCTGTGTTTTTCTGGTAAGACACAGGAATGGAGTTAACAGAATCTACCGGATGGTCATTGGTAGTAAAAAGGTAGCCGTTGTCGGAGTTCGTGTAGTTGTAGTTAAAGTCGGCACTCAATTCCTTACCGGCTTTAGGATAGGTTTTTTTGTACAGCAATTGCCCGTTGTAGTTTTGAAATTTCGCAAATTGTTCATTCTGCCGGAAGCCATACACGCGTTCAATCTCTTCAGCATCTGAAATTCTATAGTCCTGGTTATCCTCTGTGTCATACTGCCCGCCCATCAGCATGGCATTCAAACTTAACATGTCGCGATTGGTAATGTTGTAATCGGCGCCCAGCTTACCAAAATTAAACAAGTTGAATTGCCGCACGGTATTGTCCTGGTTAAAGTAGGCGGTAGCTAAGTGGGTGCTGTCGTTGAGTTGGGTGCGGTCGGTGAAACCTTTGGTATTGTTGAATGCCTGGTTAAAGTTGTACATGCCGGTAAAATTCCATTTGCCTTCTTTTACATTTAAATTCAACATGGCCCCATAACGGTCGTTGGTTCCCACGTTGCCCATGGCAATGCCATTGTATCCGGGTTTTAAATTTTTCTTTAAGATGATGTTTAGGATGCCGCCTGTAGCCTGAGCTTCGTATTTCACAGAGGGATTAGTGATCACTTCAATACGATCGATTTGATCGGCCGGTATTTGTTGAAGGGTGAGGTTCGATGGGCGGCCATCCACAAAAATGCTAGGGGTTTGGTTGCGCAACTGAGCATTGCCGTCGGCATCTACCGAAACACCGGGCACGTTTTTCATGGCATCCACAGCGGTTCCGCCACGTACCGAAAGGTCTTTATCCACATTGTACACCCGCTTATCAATGTTCATGGTTACCTGTGCTTTTTCAGCCACCACATCCACTTCTCCCAGTTGTTTCTGATCAATTTTTAATACAATATCTCCCAAATCCACTTCAATTTTATTGGGAAGCTGAATGTAAAATTTGGAGGTGTAGGTTTGGTAACCAATTTGTGTGACTTTAATTCTGAATCCGCCCATTGGGGGCAAATTGTCTATGCTAAAATCCCCGTTTTCGGCAGTTAAAGAGCCGCCGAGTAAACTATCCTTGTTGTGCCAAAGCACCACTACAGAGGCGTATTCAACTGGTTTTTGTGTTCCGGTATCAAGTATTTTTCCGTATACCCGGCCTTTGATATCTTTCATCACTTTGGCCATTTGGGCATTGTTACCACCCGGTATTTGGGCACGGAAGCAAAGTGTTAGCAGAAGCAGAACAAAAATCAGGGGGTTTTTCATGCGCCACAAAATTACGAGAATGAACGATACCGCCCGCACTTTTTTATGAGTGGCGACAGGCTGGTATGGCGGGGTGTATTAGGGTTTCTTAACCTTGGTCTTGCTGTGGCCTATCTTTTGTTATATTTGTGGATGCACAGTGGAAAAATGATCATTTTTTCAGCCCCCTCTGGTTCAGGCAAAACCACCCTGGTGCGGCATTTGTGCAAAACCTTTCCCGAACACATTGAATTTTCAATTTCCGCTACATCCCGCCCTAAACGAGGGGTTGAGATCAATGGAAAAGACTACCACTACATGAGCGTGGAGGAGTTTATGCAACGGGTTGATAACAATGAATTTCTGGAGTGGGAAGAAGTGTATGCCGGCACCCATTATGGTACGCTAAGATCGGAAGTAGAAAAAATCTGGGCCAGGGGCAAAGCGGTTATTTTTGACATTGATGTAGAAGGCGGCTTGAATTTAAAAAATCAGTTTCGTGAGAGCTCACTGGGTGTTTTTGTAATGCCGCCAAGTATAAAAATACTCGAACAACGTTTAAAAAAACGCAGCACCGATAGTGAAGAGAGCATCGCCCGTCGCATTGCCAAAGCCGAGAAAGAACTCAAAACAGCCGAATTGTTTGATGTGTTTATCCTCAACGAAAACCTCGACGAAGCCTGCAAACGCGCTGAAGAAGTGGTGAAGGAGTTTTTGGGGATTTGAACTTTCCGTATAAATCTTTCAAATTACCTTGTTTCCGCACGTGTAATTTAAACCTTACCCCCTATAAAAAGCAAGGCCTGCAAATTGACGAATACATTTGTTTTTCATTGTTTTTTTATTAACTTGTAATGTGGTGAAAATGCAATACCACGGGATATGAAAATAAAACTCTGCTTATTTTTTCTGAATCTAGTTATTTTGTTCAGCTGCAAGAAAGCAGAGCAAGCCAATCCGGTTGATACAACAGGAACTGAGTATAACGATATTTATGTTGTAGAATTTGTACCCGATAAAAAACTAACTACTGTATCCAGTTGGTACCAGGCACCCAATCCTTATGGCGGCTCATTCACACTGCCCACCCCTTCAGATTCCTCCTGCAAGCTGGAAATACCTCTAGGCCCGGTTATTTCAAAGAAGATCATGATATCTTTAAGCCATTATTATTTGTTTACTTCCCCTGGTTCAGGGCTTGGCAATTACAATTTCCTAGCGGCATTGTATGGGTCAGACCCCATGATTAGCTTTACAGGGAGCACCAAACAAACTGCAGGAGTAGAGTTTCCTTTTAAAAGCCCTACCTATATTCCGAAGGATTCACTCATTTCCAACCAACAAAGTTATTACCCCCAGTCTACTCTTTACACACATGGCAATCATGTTTCAATTCACTACTACGGTGAATTCGGAGAAAAGTACATTGGATTCAGAGTTTATAACGGTACTATCAATCGTGAACATGCATTTTACTATGGTTGGATATTGCTGAGCAGGTCCGAAACTGCTGAGGTTACAATAAAAGCGCTCGCAATTAATCAGATTTGTAATAAACCCATCAGGGCCGGACAGAAACAATAATTAAGTAATTACCATTTAAAATTACCCAGCCCTTTTTACTCACTTTTCTTCGACCAATCTTAATTAGCTAACAGAGGTATTGTCGCTATTGGGAAGTACATACAATTCCAATCGTGACATCCTTAGGCAGTAAGAATTAGTGTAATTCGTGACTTACCACTAGGCACAATAAACTTTCGATTAGTTAAACCTTCAAACTAAAGAACCTAAACTGTTTTCGCCGGCTCCCTGAGTTTATTGATTTCCTCGTTCACCAATTTGCGTTTTTCGCTAAGTTCCTGCATGCGGCTTTTTTCAAGTGCAATTTTATCTTGTATTTCCTGCAAGAAAGCATTTCCGCCTTTCGAACTTTTGAAAAAGCCCAGGTTGTTATCGTAAGTACGCACGCGTCCCTTGATCTCTTCTTCCTGTTTGCGCAAATGATCGGCTTCTTTTCTCAATAAGTCCATAGCGTTTTCTGAGGCAGCTAAACGGTCGAGTTTCGAACGGAATTGCAATTGGGCTTTCTCCTGTTTGTCCATGTGCAGCTGTTCATATAACTCATCCAGACGATTAAAGAACGCGTCGTTCAATCGTTTTTTGTCTTTCAATGGCACGTGACCTGCAGCTATCCAATCGTGGTTAAACACTTTCAATTGCTCGCGTGTGCTTTGCCCATCATCAGAAGGTTGAAATGCCAGGAGTTTTTTCAAAAGTTCTTCTTTGGCCACAAGATTGCCTTCAAACGAGGCGTTTAAACTTTCGAAATGGCGTTTTTTGGCATCAAAAAAGTGGTTGCAGGCTTTGCGGAATTTGGCATACAAACGTGGTTCCTCCTTATCGCCTCCCGAAGGGTACTTTTTCCATTCGTCTTGTAAACGAATCAAATCCAAACCTGTTTTTTGCCAATCCTCGCTGTTCTTTAAGGCTTCGGCTTTGGCGATGAGTTCAGATTTGATTTTCCGGTTCGCCGCAAATTTTTCGTGTAGCCCTGCAAAAAACACTTTTTTCCTGTCAAAGAAAGCATCGCACACCGTTCTGAATTCGGCCCACACTTTTTCATTGTCTTTCTCAGTGGTTCTTCCTACGGTTTTCCATTCGTTTTGCAGCGCAATTAGTTTTTCAGTAGCCTCGTTCCATTTGGCCAGTTTGTGTTCGTCGAGATTTTCGATGATGGATTTGGCTTTTTCAACCAGTTCCTGTTTTGATTTCAGGTTCTGTTCTTTCGCTTCTTCCATAGTATGGTAGAAGGCTTTGATGCGCGAATAAGTTTCATCAAGTGCAGCTTTGTATTGCTGTTTTAATTCCTCCCACTTGATATTGGGCACTGGGCCAATTTCTTCCCACTCGTTGCGGTACACTTTAATCAAACGCTCGGCTTCTTTTACATTTTCGAGTTGCTGAAGCGCTTTGAGTTTTTCAATGAGTTCTGATTTGAGCTCGTGGTTTTTTTTGAGATCATGTTCTTGCAGATCCCTGAAAATTTTAATGTTGTAATAAATGTCTTCAATGGCTTTACTGTAATCTGCCTGAATTTCCTTGTATTTATGCGGAGATACTTGCCCGGCCTCTTTCCATTGTTTTTGCAGTTCGCCGAGCATTTTTATTGCCGCGCCCACATTCTCGCTCAGTTGGCTGAGGTCTTTTATTTTGGCAATGATCTCCTGACGAATAAGCAAATTGCGATGTTGTTCAGATGCTATTTTCGCTTCCTGCTCTTTGCGCAATTGCTGGTATTTCGCCAACAGTGCTTCAAATCGTTGGTCGTTGGCATCGGCCGGCAGGTCAAACTCTTTGGGATTACCCCCTTCGTTAATAAAGGCCTGGCGGGCTGTTTCAAATTCGTGGTGACGGTGTTTTTGGTACTTTTTTTGCAGAGCGCGCACATCGGTAGCCACTTCACCTGCATCCTTCAGGAGCAGTTCTTCTAAGTTCTGAATCAATTCAGTTTTCATTGTGATAGTAAATTCTGAGGAATTCAAAAGTAAGGCATTTCGGTAGGTATCAAAAATTTACCGGGATTGTTTTTTTATTATGATTTTTGTAACTTGTAATTCGCCCCAACCATGATTGAACCGAAAGGCCTGGAACTTTTACAGTTTGCCCAGGTAGTGCAGCACATCCAACACTATTGTTTCAGTAAAGCTGCTGCAGAGCGTTGCACAAACCTTTCTCCTCAAAACAACCCCGATGTCATACAGGCCTTGTTACAGCAAGGGCTTGAGCTAAAAAACCTGCTAGCCGCCGGTTTGTATTTTCCGTCGCTTGAACATCAGGATATTGAAAAAGACATCCGGGTGTTAAGTGTTGATGGGGCGGTTTTAGAGGAATCGCGTTTGTTGGCCATGATGAAAACTGCCAGGGTCACTGATTCCCTCATCCGATATTTAAAAAGTAAACAGCACGAACTACCGGCCTTGTATGATTTAGCCAAAGCACTAAAAACAAACGAAAAACTTGTACATGAAATCGCCAGCGTGCTGGATGATGAAGGTGGCGTAAAAGATTCAGCTTCTGAGGAACTGGCTGCACTCAGACAGCAGATTCGCGAAAAAAGAAAAGAAAGCGACAGGCGATTTTACAATGCGGTGAACACCTACAGAAAGCTTGAAGTGTTGCGCGACAACGAAGAAGGGTTTTTTAATGGCAGAAGAACCCTGGCTGTTATGAGCGAGTTCAAGTCGCAGGTAAGCGGGTTTGTTCACAGCAAAAGCGAAAGCGGAAGAACCATCTTTATAGAACCTGTTTCGATCATTGAGATCAATAACGAAATTGGCGAACTTGAGATTGATGAACTCAGAGAAATTCGCCGCCTGTTGCGTGAGCTCTGTAATTTTATCAGGCCTTCAATGCCTGATCTGAGCGCGGCTTACGCTTTTTTGATTGAGATGGACGTGCAAAAGGCCAAAGCCCTGTTTGCAAATAGTATTGAGGCTACTTTACCTCAGATCAATACAACCTATGAACTAAGGGCCGTTAATGCCTACCATCCTCTTTTGTTTTTACAAAACAAACGGTTGCACAAAACCACAGTGCCACTGAACCTTAGCCTCGATAACTCCGAGCGGGTGATGGTGATCAGTGGCCCCAATGCCGGAGGAAAAACGATTGCTCTCAAAACCATCGGTCTGCTGCAAACCATGCTGCAAAGCGGGTTGCTGATACCTGTTCACGAAAGCAGTGCATTCCCCATTTTTGAAAAAATACTGGTTGACATTGGGGATACACAAAGCATTGAAAACGAACTAAGCACCTATAGTGCCCGGCTATTATCCATGACAGCTATTGTTGAAGCCGCCAATGAAGCCAGTTTGGTATTGATGGATGAATTTGGCAGCGGTACCGACCCTGAACTGGGATCGGCCATTGCGGAAGCCGTACTCGAAAGTTTGGTGAATGCTAAAACTAAAGCAATTATTACTTCCCATTTTGGCAATGTAAAACTCTTGGCTGAGGAACTCCCCGGGGCGTTTAATGCCTGTATGTTGTTTGATTTGGATAAACTGGAACCCAAATTCAGTTTAAGTGTAGGTAAACCCGGCAGCAGCTATACCTTTGAAGTGGCTGAACGCATTGGGTTTCCTAAACACCTCATCACAAGAGCCAAAAACCGGCTGAACAAAGACAAACTTAAACTGAATGCACTTTTGGTAGAAGTGCAAGACCAAAAAGCAAAATTGGAACAATTGCTGCAGCAAAAAGACCATGAAGCCTTTTTAATGAAAATTGCGAAAGAAAAATACCTGAGCTTATACCAAAACTGGGAAGATAAACAGGAGAAGGAAAAGGAACAGCGCGCCGAATTGCGCAGGCAAGCACTTTATGGTCAAAAGTACCTGCGTTTGTTGGAGGATTGGAAAAACAAATCTGAACGCAAGTTGGTGATCAAACGGTTTATTGATGGGCTCACAGCCGAAACAAAAAAGTTGGAGGCATACGAAAAGTCAGGTGAAAAAGAGAAACAAGCCGGTAAAAAAGTGGAACAACTCAGGTTGAAATTAAAAGTGGGAAGCAAAGTGCGTGTTTTGAATGGAAAAGAAATAGGCACCGTTGAAGAAGTGTTTAACGACAAAGCCGTTTTGAATTTTGGGCACCTGAAATTAACAGCGAGCTTAGAGAACCTGATCTTGGTAACTGAACAGGGAACCTGATCTTAGGGGCGGTTACAAATACGATTATAGGCGCAATATTCACAAAGCTCTGTGTTTTCGGTTTGCCTGAAGGGTGTAACACGATCAAAAATACCCGAAACAAATTCGGTCAGAGCAGTTTCGAATTCACCAAAAAAGGCATCGCTGAACACCAAAGCCTCACCGTTCCTGGTCAGGTATTCGGGTTCTTCGTAGTAATGTTTAAAGGCAATAATGCAAGGTTGAATCAGCCTGGCCTCAGCCAGTTTATTTTTGTAGGCCAGCCAGGCGTATAAAAACAATTGCAGTTGTTTGTTGTATTGACTGTTGCTGAACAGGTTATCAAACGAGGTAAATTCAAATTTGTCGCTTGTTTTCACCGAACTTTTGTAGTCGATAATTCGCAGGGCCTCTCCGCATAAATCAATCCGGTCGGCAGTGCCTTTGATGTATACTTCAGTGAGACCATTGGAATTGTGCATCTGCAATTTTGCGCTGAGCTCATGTTCGAGATGCAACAAGCGTAGTTCTTTTTTTGCAAGCCCAAGTTGTTCAAGCGTGTTAAGATCCTGTTTCAACTGTTTGTTCACATACACCTTGATTACCTCCTCCTGAAGTAAACTCTTTCCGCTGGGTTCGGTGTTATCAAAAAACGAAATGAAGCTGTTTCTCACAACACCTGCCAGCATCTTGTGTTTTGCGGCAATTGTGGCTTTATTCAGGGCTTCCCCGCAACTATCGCGGTACAAGGTTTCGAGACTAAGGTGCAATATTGAGCCCATGGTGTTGTTTTCTGCACTTTCTTCTACTTCTTCACTCTCTTTTAATCCGGCAGCGTACCTGAAATAAAACCGAAGTGAACATTCTTTGAATGCTATAAGCGAAGAAGGGGAGAGGCCTTTGTACTCCTCGTTGCTGACGGCTTTTTCGAATAACCTGCTTAGTACCTCATCACTTTTGTTGAGGCTGATATTAACCAGGGGTTCTTTGGGCATTTGGGCATACGCTGCAATTTCTTCTTTCAGTTCAACCTGTTTGGAATACAAGGGAAGTTCCAATTCAAGCTGAGTTACAAAGCGACTTTTTTCGCCTTTGCCAAAGGTGTCGGTTTCACTGTCGTAGGTAATGCACACGTTTTTGGCGCGTTGCAACAAACGATAAAAATGGTAGGCGTAAATGGCATCCTTTTCGGTATACAATGGCAAACCAAAGGCCCGTTTAAGGTCGTTCGGCAAGAAAGAATGCACAGATTTTCCTGAAGGCAGCACCCCCTCATTTACACCCACCATAACAAGATAGTCAAAGTCGAGGGTGCGACTTTCGAGCAGTCCCATGATTTGAAGGCCACTCAGGGGCTCACCTGAAAATGGCGCCGTGGCTGAACCAATTACCTGATGAAACAAATGCCTGTATGTATTCAGCTGATTAAAATACGGGTACTGCCCAAGGAGTTCCTGCAAACGGGTAAACTGTTGGAGTATGAGTTGAATAAATTCAAGCTCAAGCCTGTTTGTGCTTTTAGACAGTTTGCTGCTTAAGCCTTCATACACCGCAAGCAGCAGTTCCGACAAATGGCTTGTGTAAGCAATAAAATCAGTACAGGGTTCAAAAAACACCTTAACTGCCGCATAGGCTTCACCGAAAAATTCGTTTAATACAACCTGACTTAAAAAACTGATGTTGCGCTGGCGAATTTGAAACAGCAGGTGTTCGACATCAACCGCCCCTGCTTGTAATTCGAGATAACGCAAAAACAAAGGTTCTTTCAACACCTGAACAAAATCCTGATAATACACAGCCGTTTTTCCTTTCGGGCGGCGTGAAAGCGAAGCTTGTACTTGAATTAAACTATCGAGCAGGCTGTAAGCCGTTGTGTAGCGAATGGGGTATTCCATGGTGATGTTCACCTGCTGTATGCTGTCAGGCAGTTGCTGCAATACAGGCCAAAGTAATTTTTCATTGGCCAGCACTACAGCAATCTGATCTGGTGAAGCCCCCTCATCTAAAAACGACTGTACTTTTTGTTTTACCACCATGGCCTGTCCCATTTGTTTTGGAACCGAAACCACATGAATGCGTTTGGCAGAGTTGAAATTGTTTTCAGCACCATTCGTTCGCGCATCGGGCATGAGTTGAACCAGACGGCGGAGAAACATGCCCGCTTCCTGTTCTATATCGCTCATGTAGTACAAGTCGGTATCCCACAGCAGTTCTGCTTTACCTCGAAGGTAGAGGGCATGAATAATTTTTTGTTCAGCCGCATTCATGGCATTAAAACCGCAAAAAATAAATGTGCCGTGTTCGTTGAGCAATTCGGCAGTCTCGAAACATTGCACCGCCTCGCGGTAAACCAGACCCTGATAGGCTTGTTTTTTATTTCGTAATTGCCTGTTGAAATGTGTGTAAATACGTCCCATTACAGCCATAAATGCCAGGTACTCCTGTTGCTGCGCGGTTAGTGTTTCCTCACCCAAACTCCAGTTTTCGATGTCTTTGATATTGCGCAGGTTCTCGTAGAGTTGCTCAGGATTGGCCAGGTAACGGTCGATTTCATTAAAATCCTGAAGGATGAGTTGCGCCCATTTGGAAAAGGCATCAAACCCTTCGGCATTTTCACCATAACAGGCGCGGTAACTTTCATACAAGTGACACACAAGGTCAATATCTTCCAAAACCGTGAGTCCGCTGAGTTCGGCAAAAAACTCTTCGGCCCCCAGTATTTTAGGCAGCCACAAAGTGGTGCCCGCATGGTTTGCCAGGTGGTTTTTTAGAAAAAGGGCCGCTCTTTTGTTGGGCAATACCACACAACACGATTCCAGCGTATCTTTGTATTGCGTGAGCAGGTGATCGGCCACTTGTTTAAGAAAAGGAACTGCCATGAAAATTGAAGATATGAACTTTCCGGTTTACCGGTGTTATAAAAACAGGAAGACTTATTTTAAAATTCTGAACCCCCGTGAATTCGAAGAAGTGCAGGTAATTGGCAGTTTTAAAAAGATCAGAACCATACAGGCCGAACAATTTCCCGAACAGGTTTTTATCCGCGATCTGCTGCTGAATTTTTCTGAAATGGCTCTTGAAATCAGCGAAACCGAATACAACAGGGTAGCGCAAGAATAGCGTTCAAAATCGGATCAGGAACCCCAAATCTTATTAAATTTGCACTCTATTTTTTGAACGCAGAACCATGAAACCACAACGCATCAGCGAATTGCTGGCTACCGAAGCAAAAGAACAGGAAATAACCGTATACGGCTGGGTAAGAACCTTCCGCAACAACCAGTTTATTGCTTTAAATGACGGTTCCAGCAACAACAACCTGCAAGTAGTGGTGGATTTTCAAACCTTGCCCGAAACGGAATTAAAACGCATCACCACCGGGGCCGCCATCCGTGCCCAGGGCATTTTAGTGCCTTCGCTGGGTAAGGGCCAAACAGTTGAGTTGAAAGCAACAACACTTGAAATTATCGGCGACAGCGACGCCGAAAAATACCCTTTACAACCAAAAAAGCACAGTCTCGAATTTCTACGTGAAATCGCTCACTTGCGTTTTCGAACCAATACCTTTGGCGCGGTGTTTCGTTTGCGCAACAGCCTGGCTTTTGCGGTGCACCAATTTTTCCAGCAAAAAGGGTTTTTGTACATGCATACACCCATCATCACCGCGAGTGATGCCGAGGGTGCAGGTGAAATGTTCAGAGTCACCAATTTGGATTTGAACAAACTGCCCAAAAACGAAGGCGGGCAAGTGGATTTTACTCAGGATTTTTTCGGAAAATCTACCAACCTTACCGTTTCGGGTCAACTGGAAGGAGAATTGGCGGCCATGGCTTTTGGCAACATTTATACATTCGGACCAACCTTTAGGGCCGAAAACAGTAATACCGCAAGGCACCTGGCCGAATTTTGGATGATAGAACCCGAGATGGCCTTCTGCGATTTGCAGGGCAACATGGCCCTGGCACAGGACATGCTGCAGTATTTAATACGCCACGTGCTAAGCAACAATAAAGAAGACCTTGAATTTTTATCAAGCCGTTTAGCAGAAGAGGAAAAACAAAAGCCCCAACAGGAAAGAAGCGAATGGAGTTTATTGGAGAAATTGCAATTTTGTGTTGACAGTGATTTTGTGCGTTTAAGTTATACCGAAGCGATTGATATTCTACGCGAATCGAATCACAACAAAAAGAAAAAATTTCAGTACCTGGTTGATAAGTGGGGAGTGGATTTGCAAAGTGAACACGAACGGTATCTGGTGGAAAAACACTTTAAAAAACCGGTCATACTGTACAACTATCCTAAAGAGATCAAAGCATTTTACATGCGTCAGAACGAGGATGGCAAGACAGTAGCGGCCATGGATATTTTATTCCCCGGTATTGGAGAAATTGTTGGGGGATCTCAGCGGGAAGAAAGATTGGATCTTTTAGAAACCCGCATGAAAGAAATGGGCATTCATGCCGAGGAGCTCAACTGGTATCTCGATACGCGCCGCTACGGCTCATGTCCGCACGCCGGATTTGGTTTGGGTTTTGAACGCCTGGTATTGTTTGTTACCGGTATGACCAACATCCGTGATGTGATCCCCTTTCCCCGTACCCCGAAAAATTGTGAGTTTTAAAAAAAAAGGAGGTCGAAACCTCCCTTTTTTTGCAAACAAAACAAGAACAGAACTAATCCAATTTTCAGTTCAAGTAGTCCCCATTTTTCAGAGGGTGGATCTAACTCAAGCCACAATGCAATTTGAGAATTTCTGAACCAAACCAGAGCGCTTATTGATAGATTGTCGAATTGGCTTTATATCTGGCAGGAGATTGGATGATTAAACATAAAAAAGGGGTCGCTTTGCAGCTTCCCCTCTTTTTGCACACAGAACTCGTACAGAACTAATCTTTAGAGATCACCAGCTTTGTATTCAGGCGCTGGCCTCCTTGTTCAATTTGCAATAAGTAGATGCCATTTGGTATGTGATTAAGGTTGATGCCTTTTGGGAATAACTTGGATTCTATTTTAATATTAAATACTTCAAGTCCCTTTAAATCAAATAATTTTAGGTTAATTGGACTTTCGATTTTGAAATTTATATCCATGCTCAACACACCATTACAGGGGTTTGGAAAGATTTTTAATTTTTCATTATCTTTTGGTTGGCTTTCAATTCCTGTAGCGAACTGATTTGGTGGAATTACATTTATTTGTATGAGGTTAGCCTCAGTTGTTTGATTTGATTTGAATATGGTGGAAGATACGCAAGTAGAGGATGTACTAGTGCCATTAAGACAATTGATAGTAACTGTTAAGCAGATATTATAAATGCCTGCTGCAGAATAAGTATGTGAGGCGTACATAGTATTACTAGAAGACCCGTCACCCCAGCTCCATGTGGCATTTGTTACGTTCCAAGGAAATACAGGTATAGCATTCCAAATTAGCGGCGTTCCAGTTTGCCATACATAGAAATTTGAATTTGGAACGCAAGACCCTGAAAAAGAACCTACCCATTTTGAAATACTATCTCTACAACTTGTGCTGTTAGATTGATAAGTTTTTAAGGTAACTAAATATTGTCCTGCATTTGTATAAGTTTTGGATGGATTTATAAGGTTAGATGTTGTTCCATCTCCAAAATCCCAGTTGTAAATGGTGTTTGCGTTTGTTCCAATGCTTGTATTATTAAATTGAACCTGACCGAACGCACCGGTTACGTATGAATATTGACTGTTTAAATTACAACTAGAAGAGGTTACTGTTATTGCTAAAGTGGGACTTGTTGAAGCACTGCCAGGGGAATTGGATGCAACCAAATAGATATTGTATGTTCCATTGTTGAATGTAGTTGTAAAAGTTGAACCTGATCCTAATGAAGTAATTGAATGTTCTTCTGCCCAGTTATAAGTCGTGTTGTTGGTCGTACCTGTTGATGTGCTGCTAAAAGATACAACCCCGTTACTCAATAGTGCGTATGTGTAACTTACAACTAAATTACCTTGTGCGTTAATGTTAGATGTATAAATACCATGAATTAAAAGGAAAAGTATTGATTTGAGACCCAGTTGCGTTTTCATAATTAGTACTTTTAAAGAGTTTATAATAATTTATTTCCTTTTGATACGCTATTTTATCAACTCTCTATGAGTTTAATACGTACAAAGTTTATCGCAAAGGTATGTCAATAGTGCTCTTATTCTTCGTTAGTATATTGCTAAAATCAATCAACTTTATAAGTGGTCGTTTATTTTGAATAGAAATCGGTGAAACAATCAAGGTTTAAAAAGAGCCATCGAAAGATGGCTCTTTTTGCACACAGAACTCGTACAGAACTAATCTTTAGAGATCACCAGCTTGGTATTCAGGCGCTGGCCGGCCTGTTCAAGTTGAAGAATATATACACCGTTTGGCAGGTACTCGAGGTGAATTTGAGTGGTTTTTTGATCAGCCCTTTGGCTGTTGCCTGAATAAACTACTTTTCCGTTCAGGTCCATCACATTTATAGTATAAGGTTCAGTACGCTCTGAATTCAGCTCTACATTCAGTACACCGTTGTTCGGGTTCGGGTAGAATTTCACCTCATTGAACAAGCTCAACTGATCGTTAATACCTACCTCAACCAATTGCGGTGGTACCACATTAATTTGTATCATGGCTGCCGATGAACTTACTTTTGAAATGGAATAAGTGGCACAAGTTGTAGAGGTGGCGCCACAAGAAACGGTAACACTCAAACAAATGGAATAGAGGCCGGCAGCTGAATAAGTGTGGGAGCTGTAAAGCCCGTTACTGCTGGAACCGTCACCCCATGACCACACGGCGTTTGTAACATTCCAGGGGAACGAAGGTGTGGCAGTCCAGAATTGTGCAGTGGGGGTCGGAGCCACACTAAAGTTGGCATTGGCAACGCAGTTGATGCCTGTAACGTTGATGGCCGTGCTTGCCGTACTCATACAGTTAACAGAGTTGTTGATGGCTGTCATGATCACAAAGTAAGCACCGGCAGATGGATAAGTGTGGTTTGGGTTAGCGCCAAAACCGGTTGTACCATCACCAAAGTTCCAGAAGTACACGGTATTCGCTAAAGTGCCCGTTGAGGTGTTGGCAAAGTTAACTACACCATTGGCACCCACGGTATGGGTGAAGCCGGCCACCAGATTACATGGAACTGTAATATTGTTAACCACAATCACCTGAATCAATGAGTCCACACATAAGGGATTAGGATTGGTAACACCAAAATGTACCGTGTAACTACCATTGCTAGTGAAAGTAAAACTTGGATTGGCAAGAGTACTTGAAAAGGCTGCGGGTGTCACAAAATACACATAGGTGGAGTTGGAGGCGGTACCGGTTGAGGTATTAAAAATATTCACCACCCCATTTGGAAGAAGAGTGTAAGTAAAGTTGGCGTTCAGGTTACATGGATTACCACCTACATTGCTGATGGTGACAGTTTGTACCGCACTTGCCGTGCAGGTTGGTGAAACTGAAACCGTTAACGTCACTGTATACACACCGTTACTTGTATAGGTAGCAGAAGTGCTAAACCCATTAGCGGTTTGACCATTGCCAAAATTCCAGGAATAGGTGCTGAGGGATGTGGTTCCTACCGAAGTGCTGTAATAAAATACCTGTCCATTGGGCCCTGGAATAAATGAAAAACTTGGCACCAAATTGCAGGGATTATTTGTAGGCGTTACCGCCAAGGTGTTGGAAACTGTAGCACAGCAATTGGTTCCGGTACCACCCGAAGCAATTACCGTGTATACCGTACCGGGGCACAAACCTCCAACCGAAGCTCCTGACATGCCTCCCGGAAACCAGGTGTATGAAGGCGCCCCACAGAGCCCCGTAACATTGGTCACTGTTGCCGAACCGTTACAATTGGCAGTGCCTGTTGCAGGTGTTGTGCCAACGCTCAGAGAACAGTTAGGTGTTGGGTTATTGATAGAAAGTGTATAGGTTACCTGATTGGAACAAGTTGGTGCACTTAAAATAAAAAGTGAAACACTATAGGTGCCAGGTAAAGAATACGTGGTGCTGGCAATCATGCCAGCCCCTCCGGTTCCGGTGAAGGTGCTCGGACTTCCGCCCGGAAAGCTCCAGTAGTATTGCGTGGTAATGGAGTTCACCCCTGCCGAAGTGCTGGTGAAACTCACCACGCCGTTAGGATTGATGTTGTACGTGAAGTTGGGAAAACAGCCCTGGGCAAAGGATTTGCCGAATCCCAAAAGGGCAACCAGTACGGTTAGTAGTTTTAAGTGTTTGGTAATTGTTTTCATGCGTTGCTTAAAATGTTCTGCTTACTCTTTTTGGGATTTTCAGCTTACTCCCTTTGTTACAACCTTACAAGTGTTTATGCTAAATGGTTGGGTTCAAATTTACTTTTTATACGAAATACAGATTACAGCCTCTGAATTTTTGAATGTGATTTTTTTGTTTCCGTTGTATAGGCTGGCACTAAATCTCAGCTGCATTTTTTTAGTGGCTTCGCCCCGTTCGTTTGGTTCATAATCACTTACCGAAAGTACTTCAAACTTGCTGTCCGGATCCTGGGCATAAGAAGTTGAACTGTATTCAGTGCCGCTGGCATCCCGGTATTTGATTACCACCTGTGAATAAATAAGAGAATCATTTTGACTAATAATAGAAGCAGGACGAAAGTTGGAGGCACAGGAAGAAAAATCGCCCAGGGTAATGGTATTGTAATTCCAAGTGCTTTGCCCGTTTTTGGCATCCTGCACACGGAGCCTCACCGGGTAGGCACCCTTTAAAGCGTAAGTATGAATGGGATTGGCTTCTGCAGATTGTTTGCCATCCCCAAAATCCCACTGGTAGCTGAATGGGGCCGTGCCAAATGTTTGGGATGTAAAATGCATGGTGTTTATACCAAGCGCCGTATCGCTGGCATAGGCCATGCAATAGTCTGAAGCGAAACCTACCGCTACCTTATTGCAGATGGAACTTTCGCAACCATTCTGAGATTTGATGGTGAGGCAAACGTTATACTCGCCCCCTTTTTTATAAGTATGCGAAGGGTTGGCATTAAGCGATATTTCACCATCACCAAAATTCCAGAAATAACTTGAAGCTGCTTTATTGAAGGTAGAACGAAAATTAACCAGCCATTGGGGAGTGGTGTAGGCATAGGTGCCGGTGAAGATGGCCGAGTTAATATCGGCCGCAGCACCCATTGCACTGGTTTTGGCATCGCTGATCTCAAATCGTATGCTGTTGGGGCAGGCACTTGCACAGGTACTTTGTCGCAGCTCGGCAATATACGTGTACAAACCTTTTTGATTCTGAGTGTAAGAAGAATACAGGCGGTAATTGTTGATGCCCGCTTCCATAAAAGCCGATACACCGCTGCCATTCAGGTCAACATATAACTCAGGCGCATTGGTTATTTGCGATTCAGGGTATTTTTTCTTCTCACAGGCACTGAACAAGCCCAGAAGAAACAAAAATAATAAGAGGCGTTGTAAATACATTTTATCTGTTTTTGATTGAATAAAGTAAACTGAGTTTTAGTCCCGAACTTCTTTCTTTTGTTGACGACTTAAACACCACATCGTCCTTGAGATCCACTAAACCAAAAAATACCTCCGGTTGTATGTAGAGGTTGTTGAATAATTCGCGACGGTAAAAGAAGCCTATTTGAAAATTGAAAGGCGCTACGCCTTCGGTGTAACCATAAGCGGTACTGCTTTGTTTTTCACTCATGGTGTATGAGGTTTCGTAAGTTTCAACACGGCTCTTCACATTTAGCAAATACCCCAATTCAAAACTACTGCCCAGGAATTGTTTTTTGCTAAAGTTCCAGGTGAAACGCAGAGGAACCTGGAGGTAATAAAAACTTTGAGGCCGTATGACGGTGACCTGACTTTCTTCTCCAAACGAGTAGCTGGTAACTTTTGAGGTGTCGCTGAAAGCCCCAAGGTGAGCTATGCTGGTAAAATGCAGGCCGATGGCATAAGCAAATTGGTTGGTAATGGCATTGTGATAATTGATTCCGAGTACAGGATTCAACCCTCTGCCTTCACGACCTTCACTGGCATTCCAGCCATACAGGGCCGTTAATCCCGCTTCCACACTCCACAGCATATTGGTGTTAGCCTCCGGTAAACTGAGTGCAGCAATAGGTTCAGCGCTGGTTGCAGAACTGTCTTTTTGCTGAGGCGCTTCAGAAACAGTGGCTGTAACCGCCAGGCTGGGTTGTTCAGTTGGTGCAACCGTTGGTGTTTCGTTAAGTGAGGTCACGGGCAGTGCAGCAACCAGAGGGCCTTCGGTGGTTTGCTGTGCCGGTAACACCTTGTTGGGTTCAGGCGCCGTGTTGCCGGGCGCTGCAGCCTGAGGCGCTGCTAAATTTGTGTTTGTGGTAGGATCATGCTCATTGGTAGCTGAGGTACTCAATTGTTGAGGGTTTGCCTCGGTTTCTGTAACTTTGTGTGTTTCATTTGAAGGTTCCGTTGCAGTCGGCTGATGTTCAGTTACCGGGCGTATTACCTCTTGGGCAAGTGGAGGGTGGTTAGGCGATGAGCCACTGGCTTGTTTCGCAGAAGTAGACGGGCTGGGGTTTGATTCAAAAAGGATTTTTTCCCCTTGAATTTTTTCGGGTGTAGGAATAAATGCAGGCACGCTTGCTGTTTCACATTTATCCACACTCAGAAGGTCGGGTTGTTCATCTGTCCACAGCAATACTGTGCCGCCGCCTATCAGCAAGCCAATAAACACCAACCAGATTGGCAATAAGCGCCGTTTCCTTCGTTTGTCATCAATAACTTTTTTGGCGGCGGCCCAATCGCTTTCTTCAAAAGCAAATTGTTGCTCCTCCAAAAGTTGCTGAAGTGTTTTTTTAAATTTCTCTTCCTTACTCATTGTTATTCTCCTTAAGTAGCAATTCGTTTTTTGTCAGCATTTCTTTCAATTTTTCTTTCGCGGCATTGAGGTGCCATTTTGAGGTGCCTTCGGTAATATTCAGCATTTCGGCAATTTCACGGTGTTTGTACCCGTCAATAAAATAGAGGTTAAACACCTGGCGTGAGGCGGGTGCCAGTTGCCCGATAAAGCGGTAAATATCCTCAGCATTTGATCGCGCCAAACTTTCGTTCAGTTCAGAATACGTTTCATCCTCATAATAATTCTCTACATAATGCATGGTTTTATAATGCAGCTTCTCCTTTTTAAATTCGTTGATGAGGGTGTTGATCATGATTTTTCGAATCCAGGGTTTGATAGGACTTGATTTGTCGTAAGTTTTTAAATTCCTCAACACCTTGTAAAATCCCTGATTCAAAACTTCTTTTGCCTTACTCTGATCGCGGGTATAACGAATACAAATACTCATCAGGTAAGGGTAACACACTTTATACAATTCATACTCGGCTCTACGCTCGCCATTAATACAAGAATCTATCAGTGTGAGCTGAATCAGCATGGACGTATAAGAAGGCCTCAATTATCTATACAAGTGAAAAGAGAAAAGGGTTGGGCCTCCTTAAAAATAGACAAAAATCGGGCCTAATTTACTGCCCAGGGCCTTCAAAGGGCACAAAAAAGCGGGAAAAACCGGGTATTTAGCTAAGGAGGTCGGCCGATGCGGTTTCTCCAACCACAAAAATCCGGTTTTCGATACTGCGGGCACTTAGCAACTGTTCCATGCGCTCGGGATGGGTGTCGGTAATAAATACCTGCCCGAATTGTTCACCGCTCACCAATTCCAGCAAACGGGTGAAGCGCTGTTCGTCCAGTTTATCGTACACATCGTCGAGCAACAACAAGGGTTTGGTATTTTTCTGGTTTTTGATGAACTCAAATTGCGCCAGTTTGAGTGCCAGCAGATACGATTTTTGCTGGCCCTGTGAGGCAAACCGTTTGAGGGGATAGGATTCAAGCTGGTACGCGAGATCGTCTTTGTGCGGCCCCACACTGGTGTAACACAACACCCTGTCGCGACTCAATGAAGTCATAAGGGCGGCTTTAAATTCGCGCTCACCCAAACTGTTTTCGTAACTCAAACTCACGTGTTCGCCGCTGTTGCTGATGTATTGGTAATACCGATTAAAAAGCGGAATAAACGATTTCAGAAATTCCACGCGTTTTTCAAGTATCACCTGCCCGTGTATCACCAGCTGTTCGTCCATAATGTCGAGGGTTTCGGCATCAAAGGTGCGTTGCTCCTGAAATTGTTTTAGCAGGGCGTTCCTTTGTTTTAACACATGGTTATAGGCTATCAGGCTATCGAGGTAGGCTTTATCGTACTGCGAAATAATGCTGTCAACAAATTTGCGCCGCTGTTCACTGCTACCATGTATCAGTTCGGTATCGCTGGGAGATATCATCACCAGGGGAAATTGCCCCAGATGTTCGCTCAATCGCTCGTATTCGCGTTTGTTTTTTTTGAAGACTTTTTTTTGGTGACGTTTTAAGGCGCAGTGCAATTCGCTGGTTTCACCCTCTTTTTCAAACCAACCCTGTAATAGAAAAAACCCCTCGTTGTGCCGGATGTTCTGGCTATCCACCGGATTAAAAAAACTTTTGCAAAACGAGAGGTAATGAATGGCATCCAGTAAATTGGTTTTGCCCACCCCGTTGTTGCCTACAAAACAATTGACCTTTTTTGAGAAACTGGCCTCAAAATCTGAGTAATTCTTAAAATTCACCAGGGATAATTGCTTTAAATACATGATTTTATACAAAAGTACGCTTATTTTGAGGCTTTTTAAAAGGGCAAAAAAAATTCGGAGAGTCTGCAAAAAAGACTATCTTCGCAAACTCAATTTTTCAAATTCAAATGACTGATTTAAAAGAAGAAAACCCGGTAGAAAACAACGAAACCAATCCGGTTGAAGAGCAGGTAGAAGCTCCTAAAAAAAGCATCGACCCCAGCTTGCAGGGTTTTCAACTCATTTATGAGAAGAACAAAAAAATGATCAACTACGTGGGCGGCGGATTAGCAGTGCTCATTGTTGCAATCGTGTACTTCAAAATGTTCTACCTGCCTGAGCAGGAAAAAGAAGCGGCTAACGAAATGTACCTGGCCGAAAACCTGTTCGAAAAAGACAGTTTTAATCTGGCACTTAAAGGCGGTGTGATGGTAATGACTCCTGATGGGCAGAAACAAATGATGGGCTTTGAACAAGTGGCCGAAAATTATAACCTCACCAAAAGCGGTAACCTCGCCAACTACTACGCAGGCATTTGTTACCTCAGAACAGGAAAGTTCGAACAAGCCATCGAGTGGTTGAAAAAATACGAGGGTAAGGACGAGATCATCTCTAGCATAGCCATTGGCGCCATTGGCGATGCCAACATGGAACTCAACAAAACCGATGAGGCCATTAAATATTACCTCAAAGCCGCTGAGAACAGCAACAATACCTTTACCACACCCTTGTATCTGAAAAAAGCCGGCTTTGCTTACGAACTTAGCGGCAATTATCAGAAAGCCCTCGATGTGTACGAGCGCCTGAACAAAGAATACACTAAATCTGAAGAAGCTAAAGATATCAGCCGCGAAATAGCCAGAGTAAAAGCACTGGGTAACCTGTAATTCAAACAGAATAACTAATTTAAAGTCTGCAAATCCTGCAGACTTTTTTATTGACCACACATGAGCAGTGCCAACAAAAACCTTTCCAGCATCGAAGGCAGTGAAGTACCGAGTGCAGCCCCATTTCGCTTTGCCATTGTGTATGCAGAATGGAATACCCCCGTTACAGGCGCGCTTAAACAAGGCGCCATCGACACCTTACAACATTTTGGCGCCAAAGCTGAAAACATCAGCCTTCATGCCGTGCCCGGCAGTTTTGAGCTCACCCTGGGCGCGCAGTACGCAGCAGAGTTTACCGATGCCGATGCCATCATTTGCCTGGGTTGTGTGATACAGGGCGAAACCCGGCATTTTGATTTTATTTGCGAAGCAGTGGCCAAAGGCATTACCGACCTCAACATCAAATACAATTTGCCGGTTATTTTTGGGGTGCTCACACCCGATACCATGCAGCAAGCCATCGATAGGGCCGGAGGAAAACACGGCAACAAAGGCAGCGAGGCTGCCATCACCGCCATTAAAATGCTGGGCTTGAGAAATTCTTTTGTACAGCAAAAATAGGTCCTGCTTAATTTCTGTTTTTTCCTGAATCCAATTTTGATTCAGCAGCGCCCTAAAAAATTACTGAACGCAATACTGATAACTATCGCAAAAAGCGGAGCGATTGTTCTAAGCGCTCTTGATTCTTCGAGGAAAGGTAAAATATCTGTACCTAAATGTTCTTTCCTACTTTTTCTTGATAAAAAGTAGGCAAAAATCAAGACGCAGCGATCGGTCAGCGCTCTCTTGATTTTCCTCGAAAGGCAGGCAAAGTAAAATTTCTGCGCTTTGTGATAATAAGGATAGACGCAGAAATTAAACCTTCGCCTATCGGCTCGGCCTTTGCCGCCTTTCGAACGTAAAATCAATTCACCCTACTTTGCTCCGCGCTGCGTCTGAGCTTGCGCGCTGGGCCAGAATTCGGATGCTTTGCACCAAGAATACACAGGAAGTCTATTTTCAGTTTTATAGTAAGGTAATGTTCTATCAATGCAGGACAATGTTATTAAAAGTGGCCTTCGAAAAATTTGCCTAGAAAACAAGGAAGGCTTGAAGGCGACGCGATGAAAGCACAAACTTAGAACACAATGGTGGTAAAGGTATGCTTTCGAGCAGCTCGTGCGTGGAAGGTTTGCTGTTCTGACCCCGATAGGGTGTCAGGACATGATCAAACCTTCAGCTCAAGCCCTCCGCAGGTTTCTGCAAATTTTTCGGAAGCCTTGATTTTTGGTTCTTTTGATCAAGCAAAAGAACGTCGAAAACTTATTGGGGAGCGCAGGCAAAGACATTTCGCCAGGGCAGCGAGGCGGCCATCACCGCCCTTAAAATGCTGGACTTGAGAAATTCTTTTGTACAGCAAAAACAAGTTCTGCTCAATTTTCGCTTTTACCTGAATCCAAATTCTGATTCAAGAGAGCCCCAAACAAATCACTGAAGCCAATCCCTTCTGCTAATTTATTTTTATTCAGTAAAGAATGCTCGGCCAAGGCATGTAACACAAATTCCATCATCAGGTTTTTTTCCTCGCCTTTTACCTGGGGCTGGTATTTTTCCACCAGTTCACTCAAACCATTCACCAGCGATAAGGCTGCGGCATACACCTTGTTGTTTTGCTGCTCCAACAAATCAATGCGCTGCCCGCCCGAAAACCAATTCACAATTTCGCTGTAAGGATTTTTTTCGGTTTTGCGTTTTAGTTTGGAAGGATCAGGAAACAAACGCACAAAATAATTGCGTATGGCCATGCTGATAAGGTTGTAGGCAATAACAGCCGGACCTTCCTGCTCGCCTTCGTACACCAATTCTATTTTTCCGTTAATGGCCGGAATACAAGCGTACAAATCGGCGATGCGCGCAAAGGTGTAGGGCTGCCCGGTTTTTAAAAAACGCAATTCGGCCGCACTCACCAAATTTTCGTAAGCACTGATGCTGAGTCGTGCACTCACCCCGCTTTTGGCATCCACAAATTCGCTCTTGCGGGCCTCCACAGCCACCAGTTCAACAAGGGTTTTCAGCAATTCGGGCACACGAATGCTTTTTTGCGCCTCACTCAGTTTTACCTGACTTGCGGTAATTTTACCGGCCTGCTCAGGAGCGTTGAGGTAATGGGTAAGAATTTGTGAACCTATTCTGTCCTTTAGCGGTGTAACAATGCTGCCGCGATTGGTGTAATCTTCGGGATTGGCCGTGAACACAAATTGTATGTCCAATGGCAAACGCAAATTAAAACCCCTGATTTGCACATCGCCTTCCTGCAAAATATTAAACAAAGCCACCTGAATGCGGGGCTGCAGATCGGGCAATTCGTTGATCACAAAAATGCCCCGGTTGCTGCGGGGAATCATGCCGTAGTGTATCACTTTTTCATCCGAGAGGCTGAGCTTTTGCCCTGCGGCTTTAATGGGATCGATGTCCCCAATCAAATCAGCCACATTCACATCGGGCGTGGCGAGTTTTTCGGCATAACGTTCGTTTCTGTGCAGCCAGGTAATTCCGGTGAGGTCCCCTTCTTTTGCAATGAGGTCTTTTGCATAGGCAGATACCGGCTGAAAAGGATCGTCGTGCAGCGGAGAGCCTGCCACTACCGGAATGTATTCGTTCAGCAGCTTACACATTTGCCTTGCCATCATGGTTTTGGCCTGACCGCGTAAACCCAGAAACAAAATGTTGTGCTTACTTAAGAGCGCCCGCTCCACTTCGGGCAACACACTTTGTTCGTAGCCATACACTTCTTCAAAAATGGGCTGCTGTTGTTTTAGTTTTTCCACCAGGTTGTTTCGTATTTCCTCTTTGATACTGAGGTAACGGTAACCTGCTTTTTTTAATTCGCCTAAAGTGCTAATGTTTGGTGCTTTCATACTACACGCGTTTCGATTTTTTGCTGTTATAATCTCTGAAGATCACTTCTCCTAATCCTTTTAATCCGGTAAAATAGGCCTTGCCCTGATTGGCCTCGGTAAATTCGTCAATAAAATGCTGAAGGTACTCGTCACGTGCCACCATAAAGGTGGTGATGCCAATTTGTTTGCGTTTGCACAGGGCCGCCAGTTCAAGGCATTTGTTCACGATGCGACGGTCTAAACCAAAACTGTTTTTGTAATAGCTGCCGTTTTCTTTCAGGCAGGAGGGTTTACCATCGGTGATCATAAAAATTTGTTTGTTGGCCGTTTTTTTGCGGCGCAACAAATCCATGGCCAGTTCCAAACCGGCAACCGTGTTGGTGTGGTAGGGCCCCACCTGCAGGTAGGGCAGGTCTTTCAAAGCAATGGGCCAGGCATCATCGCCAAACACAATAATATCCAAACTGTCTTTGGGGTATTTGCGGTGGATCATTTCGGCCAGGGCCATGGCCACCATTTTGGCGGGGGTGATGCGATCCTCTCCATACAAAATCATGCTGTGGCTGATGTCGATCATCAACACCGTAGCGGTTTGGGTTTTGTATTCCTGTTCGTGTACCAAAAGGTCACGCTCGGTTAAACGAAAATCATCAAAGCCGTTATTCAGTTGGGCCTGTTGCACCGATTCATTCAGGGCCAGGTTTTGGGGGGAATCCCCGGGTTCAAAATTTCTGAGCACATCGCTTTGTTCTTCTCCGCTGCTGCCTCCGTAACGGGTGCTGTGGTTGCCGGCTTTTCCTTTTTTTAATTTACCAAACAACAATTCCAGAGCGTTTTCGCGTATGGCTTGTTCGGTTTTTGGGGTAATGCCCAGCCCGCCTTTCTCATCGCTTTTTTCGCGCAGGTAACCTTTCTTTTTCAGGTCTTCTACAAAATCATCAATGGTATAGCTCGAATCTGTTAACTGGTATTCTTTGTCCAGTTCCCGCATCCACTCAATGGTTTCCTCCACATCACCACTGGTGTGGGTAATGAGTTGTTTGAAGAGTTTAAACAACTCCTCAAATTTGGATGAACCCTGTGCCGAAAACTGTTGAAAGCGGAAACCCTGCATGCTACTAAAACCACTTAAGGACTTTAAAGTTGCAAAAAATAGGGCAGTACAAAAGTTAATTTAGTCTTATGCTTTTGAATACCGCCAGTTGAGGTCCTTGCCTTCGCTGATCCATGCCACTGCTGTATTCATGCGTTTGTGACGGGTGGTTTCGGTTTTGGCTCCGGCAATCCATTTTAAGTAATCTTTTTTACGACCCGGTGTAAAGGCGTCAAATTGCCTGAGGGCCCCTTTGGTTTTGGAAAGAAGTTGGAAAAAATCTTTCGGCACCTCAAGTTCCTGTTTAGTTATTGCAGAAGGTTTTTTAGTAGAGAGTTTAATGCCTGCTTCGTTCAAACGCATGGCTTCTTTAATGTACGCCACTATGGTTTTATCTGCCGGCAGATCTTGCAGGGATTTCACTTTTCCAAAGTGCCCCATTGCGCTTTCACTTTTTGCATTGGCTACCAAAGTTGTTCCGTTTCTCATTAACTCAGCTTTCCAAAAACCAATGGCACAATGGCTGGTAAAAGCTGCCATGCTGCACATAGGGCCGCCCTTGTAATCAAAGTGCGGAAAGCCCCATTTTATTTTTTCTTCCAACTTAGGGCAGGTGTTGTGCACCAGGGTTCTGAAATGTTTTAAGATGGCTTGTGCAAAATCTGCCGATTGGGCTATGTAAGCATCTACCCGTTTTTCTTTTTTTGCCATAGCACGAATTTGCAAAATTTTGTGCCTTGTTCAAATGGTAGGCCTCAACTGGCACTATGGTAAAGCTGTTCAGCAATAGAGCTAGCTTTCTTAAGTACTGTGCTATTCATTGCGTTTCTTTCCTGAAGCGTGTTTGCTGAATTTTTTCGGTTTAATTCTCAGTTAGCTAATCAAAGCAAAGATGTTGATCAGTGCTTTACTTGACTTAGCTATGGCTCAAAAAAACGTTCAGTGAGTGTTTGAACCCAATCTATCTGCCTTTTCGCTTCTTTTCTTTAGCAGGATTTCGTTTGGTATGAAAAACGGCGGAAACGATAATTTGCTTTCCCAAAATTTCGTAATTGATTACAAAGGGAAAGCGCTTCATTGGGACTTCGCGAATGTGAGCAAATTTAAGCGGGAAAAGTAGGGGATTGCTGCGAATGAATTCAAAAGCTGAAAAATTTCTTCCTCAAACTCATCACCTAAGCCTGGTAGTTTTTGGTTATAAAACGCACATGATTCCGCGATTTCTGAAACGGCTTGTTCAAGAATTACAATTTTAGAGGCAGCCATTTTAATTGGTTAATTTCTGTTTTACCAGTTTGCGTGCCTCCCGGATTGTATAAGCTTTTGTTTTACCTGCTTTATAGGACGCAGATCTTTTTAAAACGTCTTTTTGTTGTTCCTCAGTCAAAAGACTCGAATTGTTTTGACGGTAAATTTCTAAGAGCTGATAAACCACTTCAAGCACTTTTGGTTCGGCCTCATCAATGTACTGATGCACTTTGGTGCGAATAGCAGTTGTAGTCATATTTGGGATGTTCGAGAATAAAAGTAATGATTTTTCGAATGCTTCGTGCAGAGAATCAGAACCCACGTGCCTAAATAGGCTTAACCAACAGCGACCTGCCTGAATTAGACCGTCTCAATTCAAACTCCTGAATTCACCGGGTGTTTGTCCGGTTTTTTGTTTAAACAATTTGCTAAAGTACTGGGGGTACTCAAAACCCAATGAATAGGCCACCTCGCTCACCGACTGCTCAGAATTCAGCAAAATGGTTTTGGCGGCTTCAATCAGGTAATAATGCACATGGTCCTGAGCATTACGACCGGTTTCTTTTTTCAGCAAATCACTCAAATAGCCCGGCGACAAATGCACCTGCTCAGCCAGGTATTTCACCGTTGGCAAACCCTGTTCTTTTAACTTTCCCGAAGCAAAATAATTTTTTAAGAGCTGCTCCACCTGCACTACGGTAGTGGTATTGCTGTTTTTTCGGGTAATAAATTGCCGGCCGTAATAGCGTGAACAATAATTCAGCAACAATTCAATGTTACTGATAATAAGGTTACGGCTATGCACATCCATGTTTTCCTGCAATTCGGTTTCAATCTTTTGCACACAATCGTAAAGGGTTTCTTTTTCCTTGTCCGATAGGTGCAGGGCTTCCGAGGTTTCGTAAGAAAAAAAGCTGTACTCCTGCATTTTATTTCCTAAGGCACTGCCACGCAGCAGGTCGGGATGAAAAAACAATCCCCAGCCCATCTTATCCTGGCGCGTTTCCATCTCCGTGTCCATCAACAATACTTGTTTGGGGGCAATGCAAATTAAACTGCCTTCCTGAAAATCAAAGGACTGACGGCCATACCGCAGTTTGTTGGCACAGTAATTTTTAAACATGATGGAATAAAAATCGGCGCTGATGCGCGTGCCTTCTTCCAGTTGTTCGTCCACCTTACTAAAATCCACCACCGACACCAATGGGTGATTGGTTTTGGATTTCACAAAATGGTTGATGTCCGAAACACTTTTTAGTTGAATGATGGGTTTCATATTACACTTGACTCATTACGAGTTTATCAAATACCCTATCGCCTAAATATAGTCTTAACCACACCATGGGTTTAGCATACATCCCAACCCGGTAACGCGTTTTAGGCTCAGATGCGTTTACAATAGTAGAAATTGTTTTTGAAATCAGCTCAGGTTTTGAGCCGGCACCCTTGTCGTACATCTTTTGTGTGGCCGCCACCAATTTGCCGGTTAGTGTGGCATAAGCGCCTTTGGCCGAAAAACGGCTGATGTTTTTTAACATCACCTCTCCAAATTCGGTCACAATAATGCCGGGTTCCAACACCACTACGTTAATGTTAAACGCTTTCAGTTCAATGCGCAAACAATCGCTGAAGCCCTCCAGGGCGTGTTTGCTGGCATGGTACCAGGCCCCAAGGGGTGTGTACATTTTGCCGCCCATAGAAGAGGTATTGATAATGGTGCCCGCATTGGCCTTGCGCATGTGGGGAATCACTTTTTGGGTAATGGCTGCCAAACCAAACAGGTTCACCTCAAATTGTTTCCTGGCTTCTTCAATGGGCACATCTTCAACAGCACCATAAAGACCATAACCGGCATTGTTCCACAACACATCTATTTTGCCTTCATTTTTAAGTATAGTATCCACTACCATATCAATGTCCTCGCTTTTGCTGATGTCCATTTGTATGGCGTGCCCGCCTGCCGCCTCAAGATCCTGCATTTGTTCAATGCGTCTGGCCACCGCGTATACGGTGTGGCCTTCTTTAATCAGGCGCTGGGCCGTGGTTTTACCCATGCCTGAACTGGCTCCGGTAATTAAAATAACTTTTTTGCTCATGTTTTGGGTTGCTAATGATGGGACAAAGGTCCGCAAAGTATGGGCCGCTTGCTTAATACGAATTCAGGATTCTTGTATACTTTTTACGGATTTTATGGGTTTGTAGGTGACGGGTTGCGCTTTGTAATAAAAAGAGGCTTGCAGGCTCCCATAATTTAGGGCAGTACAAATGTGAATTCAGCACTGCAAGGATGATTTAAACCCTTCTACATGATTTTACCGCAGCAGGCGTTTGCCTGAAGCAACTCTTTTAAAGGCTCAGTACCTTAAAATTGTTTGTTCAAAACGTGGTACTCGATTTTCGACATGTAAGGGAAGTAAGGCAAGGTACTGATGAGCTCCCTGGTTTTGTTTTCATCCAAGTTTTGGAAAATCAACACCGCATCTTTTTTTGAAACAGAAATAAAAAAGCTTTCCAGAATTCCTTCCGATTGCCATTGTTGTACAAACGCCATTTCCTTTTTGGGTAATTCGGGGTTCGATTTTATTGTTGCTATTCCGCTATCGGAAAGGGTAATTAAAACCAGTATGCTTGTCATATCAGTACGTTAAATTTGCCACAAATGTATACAAAATAAAACCCTAAGGCCATAGCCCGGTCATGCTATGGGAAGATAAGCTGTGGTAACAAACAGCTTAAGCGAGAACAAAACGTTTTTTGTTAAGGCAAAGGATAACTAAGTGAACTAACAACCAGGGTAAACCCTCACCTGATTTTTACTGTTTGGTAAAAACATTGCGGGCTTCGTAAAACTTATTAGGATACATGGTATCGTAATATTTGGTGTCGATAGTAAAAGAGGTTTTACTGGGCGATACCGTGCCCGTGCAGAAAGCGAAGCTCAGCCCCGGGGCGTTCACCGGACTAAAAGGCAAGGAAAAATTGGCACTATTAATACCTAAAATGCCGGTATTTGTGGTGAGTGGACCAATGTTGAGCGCCGTCATGCTCACCAGAGTAAGTGTTTGGCCCGACAATTGAACCGATGAGGAATAGGTGTTGTTGGCACTTACAATAGGATCAACACCCGGGTTTTGTGTGCTGCTGGCACAGGCCACCTGGTATTGACCTGCCAAAATTATGGCCGTAGCAGGTTTTACATAAATGTTTCTTATTACAGGCGTAGCCGCATTACCGGCCAGGTCGGTTACAGAATAGGTTAAGGTGTTCACGGTGCCCGGTATGCTAGAATTTACTGTGCCGCTCACCACAATTCTTGAACTGATGTTGCCGTCTTTATCATCCGTGGCGCTGGCGCCGGGGTCGAGGTAAGTGTTAAGCACCAAAACGGTATCCTGTTGTTTTCCGTTTAAAGTAATCACTGGCGCTACCTTGTCCACACTTGGTGCAGGTGCCGGCTCTTCTTCTTTTTTGCAAGCCACAAAACTCAAAAAACAAAATGGTATAATAAAGAGGTTTTTCATCGTGTAGATGAAATTACTGAATTTTTGAATACAAGTTGAAGTGAAAGGGAAAACATCACATGCGTTTTTTATATTGGCGCGTCCCCAAATCAAAAAACCAAATAGCCTCCTCCTGTTTTTTGATTTTGGGGTCGGGCTTTCGCCACTCGCTCTTTGCTTGCCTTTCAGGACAAGCAAAGGAGCTCAAACAATGGCTCAATCCCTCGCGCAGTTCCGGCAATCTTAGTGGAAGAAAATTCGGCACATATAAATTCTGTTGTCTTTGTCTGTCGCTATGTTATTAATCAGTGTTTGCTTGTGGCCGCATAATCAAACACCAAATTACAAAAGGCAATGATGCCTAATTTAAAAGCCGAGTCATCGATGATAAATTCTGAGGTGTGGTGAGGTCCGGCCGTTTTGGGATCCTGACCCTTGGGCATACCACCCAAACGAAAAAACAAACCCGGTACTTTTTGCGCGTAAAAAGAAAAATCTTCGGCACCCGTAATCGCAGGTACTAATAACACATTGTCGGCGCCTGCCGATTTTTGCAGAGAAGGCAGCATCTGCGCAGTGAGGGCCACATTGTTAAAAGTAACCGGATACAAAGCCGAGTAGGGGATTTCAACGATGGCCGTAGCTCCTGCCGACTCCGCCGTTTTTTCGGCCACTTGTTTAATGCGGCTAAACATCAATTGCTGGTCGGCATTGGTAAAACTTCTCACGTCCCCAAGCAGCTCCACTTCTTTGGGAATAATGTTGTGCCGGTTGCCCCCGTGTATAGATCCCACCGTAATCACGGCCGGGTTTTCGGTTAGTTTGATGTTACGGCTTACTATGGTTTGCAGGTTGTTCACGATTTGTGCGCTCACCACTATGGGGTCCACCGCGTTCCAGGGCTGTGAACCGTGACTGCCCTTGCCCTTTACCGTTATTTTAAAATCGCCCACCCCGGCAAAAGTGCCCTCGGGTTTGTAAGAAATTTTGTTCACTTCCATTTGGGCATCCATGTGTAAACCAAAAATCACCTCCACTTTGGGTTGCTCCAATACCCCTTCTTTGATCATCAAAGCCGCGCCTCCTTCTTCCCCTTTGGGTGCACCTTCTTCGGCGGGCTGAAAAATAAATTTCACGGTGCCCTTCAATTCTTTTTTCATGCCGGCCAGCACCTCAGCAACGCCCATAAGTATGGCCACATGGGCATCGTGCCCGCAGGCGTGCATCACCGGACTTTCTTTGCCGTTGTAGAGGGCTTTGGCTTTAGAAGCATAAGGCAAAGTATTCAGCTCTTCCACTGGCAAGGCATCCATATCGGCGCGCAAGGCAATTACGGGACCAGGTTTATCCCCTTTTAAAACACCCACTACTCCGGTATGCCCCACCTGGGTTTTGACCTCAATATTCAACCCTTTCAAATGCTGTGTAATGAGCTCCGCGGTTTTAAACTCCCGATTCCCCAGCTCCGGGTTTTGGTGAATGGTATGCCTCCAGGCTATCACCTTCTGCTCGATTAAGCCGGCTTTTTGGCTAATCAATTCGGCGTAATTGTTTTTTTGGGAGAAGGAGGGGAGGGAGCAAAGTTCAATGAGAATAAGGAGGAGAAGGGGGCTGGGTTTGAATTTCATATGGGGTAAAAGATAATGTGAATAGGACTTAAATAAAAGTAGTAATTAGTATTGTGAAATAAATAGATCTTATGCATTTAGCTTTTCCATAAAATACAAATCAGCAGGTGCCAATCTAAATTCACTTAATACCTGAGGGGCAACAAATTCATATTGATCATGATCAGTTAAGTGAAATTCTGCATCTACAAAAGTACATTCATAAGCAATCAGATGAATGTTAAAAGTATCGTAAGGATAAATGTGTTCACCAAACAGTTCGCCCACCAACACATTCATTTTTAATTCTTCTTTCAATTCTCGAATTAATGCTTGTTTTGCATCCTCTGCAACTTCAATTTTCCCTCCAGGAAATTCCCAGAAACCACCCAATGATTTTTCGGGTTTACGGCGGGCAATAAATACTTTACCCTCTTGCCAAATTATGCCACAAACCACTTTAACCGCCTTCATTGAACCGTAATCTGTGTTTTTCTAAATAGTCGAAATTATACTGACTAAAATTCTGAATTTTCTCTTTTCCAGTGACTCCAATCTTTTGGTAAGCTTGGGTTTCAATGGAATCAGAAAGAATTATTTTGCCTGTGTTCTCAAATGTAATGAGATGCTTATCAAAAAGGGCATCATAAGTTGGCGATAACAAAATACCATTGTGCACATCGTGTCTTTGATTGTCATTTGCATCAGCCCAGGGTAAAATATGAGAGGCAATTAACACATTTATTTTATCGAAACCAGTAACAGCACATTTATATTCCCAACGATGAATAATTCTTTTTCTATAAGCGCCCTGTCCAACACGTGAAGTAACTAAGCCTTTTCTCTCTGTAATGTTTGGTTCACTCTTTTCATAAACCAAATGAGGATCGGCAGCAATATCAGGTTGATCAAATAATGCTGGTTGAACAGGAACATAAGCACCTTTACGTTTAAAGAAAAATTTAATTCCTAAACGAGTTTCTCCATTCGTATCATGTGTTTCAAAATAGTCTGCGTCAAAGAACTCAACTTCACAAATAAAGCGAACAAATCCTTTACTTTCACTTTCAAATAAAAAAACGCGTTTACCTGTATTTAAATGCTCCCTTAATGCCAAATTTCCTTTGGTAAATTTCATATCTCCTGATTGCCCTTCACCAGTATAAGTAAATACATTAGGGTTGTCCCATCCATCTTTATAACCATGTTGGTGCCCAGATTTTCCTGAAAATATAAAAATGAAGGGGTAGTTTGCAGACGGACAAATACCGCTTTGCCAATTACCACCATATACAGCGTGTATATCTGCTCTTCGGTTGTATATATGGTTAGGTATGAATGGTAGCTGCTCCAAATTATTACTTATCTATGTTTAATTGCTTTATTGCAGGATAAATTGACTTTGGAGCTATTTGATTTTCCTTCTCAAGTCAGATACTTCTATACTTTTAGAATTTTATAAGATCTTCGCAAGTTTATTTGTTGCAATAATTTATCTACATTTTAAAGGCAATTATGAATCTATTAATTTTCTACGTGCTTATTTGGTTAAATGCTTTATCCTTTTTTAGATCAAATAGAATTTTATCAGCACATTTAAGTAAACCAATAACATGTTCTATGTCTGTACCTCTTTCCCATACTTCGTTGTATTTTGAGTCGCGGTAAATTATTATTGGACTTTCGTGCCAATTCCAATAAGTTTTATAGTATTTATATGAGTATTCTTCTATTTTGATATTGTAGTATATCTTCTTTTTTTGTATTTCAGGATGCTTTAAATGCATGAAAACACGCTTTACATAGGCTGATTTCAAGTTGTTTTCATTGAAATAAATTACAATTTCAAGTTCTACATCGATGTTCTCATAGTAATTTGCGCAAATTACATTTTTTACGTCTTTTTCGTTTTTAATAAGTTTAAATTTCTTGTTAGCAGTTTCTTTGTTAATATTTTCGATTAATTCCAAACCGATCTCCTCTCTATTTTTAAGTATGTTGAAGTTAAACTTGTGCTGAATAACTTTTGCACTACTTTTTTCAATTGTAGAAGAGTTTAAAATAATTTTAATTTCCTCAATTGCAGCTTCAAGAGCTATACTGTCGTCAATGTTGGAAAAATCAAATTCATTTTTATTTTGTTCACTTTCTAAATTCTTATAAAAGTAATCCAATAAAACACCCATTTCCCTATTGTTCTTCATGGACACATCATATAAATTCATAGAACAAATAATTAGAGAACGCTCATTGAGATAGCATTTCGCATGAACATTAGGGTGATGCAGAATAGTAACATTGCCAAATGAAAATAAAATATCTTTCTGCTCCTTACTTAATGTGTTTTCGCGGTAGACAATTAGTATTTCTACACCGCGTGTCTCGGCCTTCTTGAATTGATCAATAATTTCAGAAGTTAATTTAATAAAAGGGACAATCATTATTAATTCTTCGATTGCTTCTTCAAGAATGCGTTCGAAGTGAGTTAATATACCATCTCGATTTAAGAATATTGCCATTATTTAAATAATTTAAAACTTACTTGATATTTATAGAATTCAATATTGTTAGTTACCGACAGCGCCCTTTTCAATTTATTATCATCCTCAAGTGCAATAATAACCCCTTTAACAATTTGGTTATCTTCTGCCAATTCATCTTTTACGTATCCCATATAACGCTGTATTTGTCCTACCACATTATCACTTGCCCTTCCTTTTTTCAATTCTACAACAAGTAGTTCTTTTTTGTCCTTACTAATTGCTAGTATATCAATTGGCCCTGTATCACTTTGAAATTGTTGACCCACAAGTTCACCATCTATGGAATAGATGTCATATTTTTTACCTAAATCGGTTTGAGACCAATTTTCCACCAAAAAAGATTCCAAATGCTTTTCGAGTGCAAATACAGATGGATCTTCGACCGTTTGGTCGGTTGAAACTAAAGTAGTAGGTTTATCTCCACCAATTAATTTTTCTATTTCATCACCATACTTGGTACAATTACTTACTGTGCCAATGGAGCCAGTTGAAAACTTTAGTTCCTGACTCATTTCAGACCTTTCAATGGTATTTGAATACCACTTTACAGCTCTTCGGTGAGGTAAAACATCTCCTGGATGGTAATAATAATCGCCAGCAATTTCACCAATCAAGTATGCTCCTTCACCATTTGGACAAAGTATTGTATCTCCTATTTTTAATCCTTTACTTACTGTCCATAAGGCTCCACAGGCTAAACCTGCTGCAACTTTTGTTTTATCAGGTCGAATCTTAAGATAGATGGGGATGAATTTTTTATTAAAATCTCTCCAATTTTCGGTTAATTCTTTAGATAAATCTATAGTTAAACCAAAATCAGTTCCTATGAAATTTCCTTTAAGGCATTCTTCAACATAAACGCTTTTTGGACCAGGCATTATTCTGAAATAATTTTTCATATTGATTTATGTTGATTAGCTATACCCAAAGTGAATATACAAAGTAAATATTCGAAGGTTAGGCTGCCATTCCCCTTTCAAACACCTCTACATATTCTTTCATCTTATTTATTATCCTTTCTCCTATTTCTCTGGCTTGTAATATACTTGGTCTGTTTCCCAAACACTTGAATACATCATCACGCAAGGGTTCCTGACCACTGAAAATGTAAGCCTCTATCAAAGCGTTGAATTGTTCCTTGTCCAAATTCTCTTCATCACAGAGTTTAGCAAGGGCCAACACTTTTTGATCTTGCCAATACTGCTCAAACGCTTCAGGAATCTTGTCCGCATCATCAATTTTAGGGAGGTTCTCGTCAATGAATTTTTCGATTAGCTCGCGTTTGCTTCGAAGTTGTACGTCGCTTCCCAATAAATCCAGTATTGCTTTGCGCTGTTTTTCTTTTTCAGATTTTTTGGCATGCTTCAATTTAGCTAATAACTTGATGATATACGCTACATTAATAATATCACGGTGTATCAGCTCGACTTCAAAGTCAATGTCGTTGAGGATGGATGTTTTCTGTTTGGCGTTTTCTCGTTTGACTTTGGCATACAAGTCAATGTATTTGGTCTGGAAGTCAATGAAGGTCTCCTCATCAATCTCCAATAAGGCCCAATCGAAATCTATGAATGACTCCAATACATTTTTTGCGCGGAGCAAGGCCCGGAAAGCCTGAATAAAAGCTGCCTCATCATCTTCACTGACCAATTCATCCACACTTTGAGGGTTTGGCGTAACTTTCAACAAATCTTGTAATGCTTCATCAAAGCGTTTGGCGATTGCTTCGTAAGGCGGCAGGATGATTTCTTCAATGGCTTCTTTGTTAGAGAAAAGTGTAATGGCCTTATCGGTGGCCTCTTTCAGGTTTCGGAATACCAGAATATTTCCCTGCGACTTCTTTTCTCCCAAAATACGGTTTGTTCTGGAGTAGGCCTGAATCAGTCCATGATGCTTCAGGTTCTTATCTACATACATGGTGTTTACCTTTTTGGCATCGAAGCCAGTAAGGAACATGTTCACAACCAACAAAATATCCAACCTGTCTCTTTCATCATTGAAAGTTGCTTTTTCCCGCTCCTTTAAGCGTTTGCTGATGTCTTTAAAATAGCCCTCAAAAAGTTTATCATCTTTTGTTGAAAAGCTGGTGCCATACATTTTATTATAATCGCCAATAAATGCCTCCAGCTTATCGCGATTATGTGAAGATTGATAAGCCAATTTAGGATCAGCAGCCATTGGCAAATCATCACCTGGCAGCATGTCCTGAGCATCTTCATCATCTTCATTGGCGCCATAGGTAAAAATCGTTGCCACGCGCAGATCATGTTCACCAGCCTCCTTCTTCTTCCTGAATATTTCGTAGTATTTGATTAGGCTTTTGATGCTGCTAACCGCAAAGAGGGCCGAGAACTCTTTGTTGAAAGTCTTTTGCCCGTGATAGGCAATGATATAATCGACAATCTTGGTTAATCGCTTTTCATCGCTCCACACTTCCGGGCGATCGATGTCTTCCACTTCAATATCCATAAAGGTGTTGCCCTTCTGTTTGTATTTGCCGATGTATTCAACTCCAAAGCGCAGTACATTCTGATCGCGAATGGCATCTGTGATGACATACTTGTGCAGGCACTCGCCAAACAAATCTTTGGTGGTGCGTTTGCCCAATTCATTTTTGCTGGCATTGTCAGCAAAGATGGGTGTGCCCGTGAAACCAAATAGCTGTGCTTTTTGAAAGTATTGAGTGATTCGCTCGTGGGTTTCGCCAAACTGACTGCGGTGGCACTCATCGAAAATGAAAACTACTTTTTTCTCGCGCAGGTGGGTGAGTTTGTTTTCGAAGTGCGCTTTCGAAATGGCGTTGTTTAGTTTTTGGATGGTGGTGAGCACCAACTTGGTGTCATCACTCAATTGTCGAACCAGTGAGGCAGTGTTGTTAGTAACATCCACACTGTCTTTTTTGAAGGCATTGAACTCGTTCATGGTCTGGTAATCCAAATCCTTGCGGTCTACAACAAACACGACTTTGTACACCTCGGGCAAGTCCATGATGATCTGGCTTGCCTTGAATGAGGTTAGGGTCTTGCCCGAACCCGTAGTATGCCAGATGTAGCCGTTGCGATTATTGGTTCTGACCTGATTGATAATGGCCTCTACTGCATAATACTGGTAAGGCCTTAGAATCATCATGTTCTTAAAGGTTTCATTTTGCACCACATAATGCGAAATGAATTTGCCGAGATGTTCTGTGTTTAAGAAGGCACTGGTAAATGCAGTAAGCTCGGTAGTGATTCGGTTTTCCTTATCTGACCAGAAGAATGTTTGTAAAACAGATTGCAGCTCATTATTGGCGAGGTACTTGGTATTGACACCGTTGCTGATGACGAACACCTGAACAAACTGAAACAAACCATGATTGCTCCAGAACGAATGCTTCTGGTAGCGATTGATTTGATTAAACGCTTCCTTAATCTCTACTGCTCTCCGCTTCAACTCCATCTGCACCAAAGGCAAGCCATTGACCAGAAGCGTTACATCATAGCGATTGAGAAAAGAACCCTGCTGTTGTACCTGGTTAGTTACCTGATACAGGTTCTTTGACCAATCCTCATTGTTAAAAAAGCGCACATAGAAAGATGTACCATCTTCCTTTGTCAAATGAAACCGATCTCTTAAGGTTTTCGCCTTTTCAAACACGTTGCCTTTGGCCAGGTGATTGAGGATGACATCAAATTCTTTAGCTGTGAATTTAGTTTTATTAAACGCTTCTAATTGTGATTGAAGGTTGGAAAGTAAAGCATCGCCATCATGGATCTGAACAGCCGCATAGCCCAAGCCGGTTAATTGCTTGATGAGATTGTTTTCTAATATGGCTTCCGATTGTGTTGCCATTCTTTTAAGTAGCATCAAGTTGTAGTCGTAATCGAGCACTTTCAACTAAATCTGAATAAGTTACGATCTTGATATTTTTATGAGAGTCCCGCAGTTCTCGATAGGCACGTTCACAATTTGCATTATAGTTTGCCTTTTTAAATTTATCTTTTAATTCATCATTTAAATAATCATATTGCACTGCTATAGTTTTAGAAGATCCTATAACTACTAATCCAGTTGGTCTAAGAGTTTCAACGTGCAGTAAACCACTCAACTCAGCATTTATAAATTCCCTAACTCTTTGTCCATTTATTGTAAACTCATCATCATTATCCTTCATTATGGCTGTAATATATCTTTCAGTTTGAGAAATTGCCTTACTTAATTCTGAGGAAGCATAAAATTTGTTTCGATGTGAATCAAAGTCGAGAAGTATTGTGTCGGATTTTTTCAATTCAACTACCTCAATATCACCTAAACTTGTTACTAATAGTAAATCAAATTGAATTCTAGGCAATCCATCTTGAAGTACATATTTATTAGTATTAATTAAGGCCGGTACCCCGAATATTGTATTTTGACCATAATCGGTCAATATTTTTTCCATCAAATGTTCGGCGCCATTTATTTCAGTCTTTGGATAGTTAAAAATTGAAGAGCCTAAAGCCTTCGCTTTAGTTTTATTTAAATTTTCTTCATCTAATATATCTTCCAATTTATCAAGCAGCCATTCGACTTGTTTGTCAACTTGTTTTTTGATGACTATCTGATTACTATCTCCAGGTTCAAGCTTGGAGGCAAGGGCTTGTATATCATTTTGATTAAACTGCCCACTTGCTAAAATCTCTTGAAGTCTTGCCCCCCAATCAATTTGAAAATTACCGATATTAAGATTCAATCCATAGTTTGAATGCAAAATATTGGCCGCGCGAGTTTTGAATCGGATTGTTTCATCAATTCTTTCTTCTTTATTAATTCTTTCTAACGTTGAATAAACAGGGTAGCTAATTTTCAATGTTCTATCCACGATTTCACAATTAACCGTCCCAATTTCAATGAGATTAAATTCGATCTGGGTTGTAATTTTAAATAAATTTCGTAAGTATTGAATAAAGTTTGGAGGTTTTATGGATGTTCTACTAATAAGGCCAATTGTATCCGTCGTTAGATGAATTTTAATTGCATATTCCACTTCTGCAATTTTAACCTCAGCAGTGTGATAGTATCTTCTTTTTGAATAACTAACTTGACTTTCATTAAATGTTAAAAGTAAATCTCCCTGATATTTAATTCGCCTGCCCGTTTTATTTAGCCCTGCATTGTTTGCTAAAACACTTGATATTTTAGTTTCAAGTTTTTCAAACGGAGTTTTTAGTCTTTTTGCCATCTTTCAATTTTTACACAAACATCTGCTGCAACAAGCTCTTTTTAAACGTTTGACTTTGTGCGATTTGCAAAGCCATATTTTCTATTTTGGCATCCAGCACGGTGAGGAAGCTGGCGATTTTTTGTTGTTCTTCCGGGGAAGGAAATGGAACCTTGAACTTCTTCAAATCGCTTCCATTTATTGAATTAATTGTTGCACCAAGATTACGATGTACTGCCTTTTTATAAGAATCTGTATCAAAAAAATGAAATAAGTATCTATTGTACTTACTTCTAAACACAGTCATAAAAGCCCCGAAAGCAAACCCCTCTGATTCTTTATTTATGATTGAATTCTTACCAATCAAATCTCGACTTCCGTTTCGAACGCAAATCAAAATATCATCTTCTTGAACAGGATTAAAGTCACCTTGATTGACATTTACATAAACATTATCATCAAATACAATTCTCCTACCTTGAACATTAGAAGACCTTAGAACAAGCACTCCATTTTCATTAACATCATCAGGGCTATAAGTTAGACCAGAAACAACATCACCAATTTCTCCCAACCTCTTCTCCTCCCAATCTGGATACGCTTTTTCATTCTCATCTTTGAACCTGAGCTTACCCGAGAAGAGTTGTTGAATCAGGCCTTTTTTGTATTGCTCCAGCAATTCTTTTTTGCGCCTGAGCTGCTGTATCTTTTCATCGATTGCCGATAAGAAGGAAGCGATTTTTTGTTGTTCGGGGAGGGTGGGGAAATATTTTTTAAAGTGTATGAAGTCTAAATAATGTACTCTCTTTTTTTCAACAAGAGAACCAGTTGACATCCGATCATAATACTGGATCATTCTATAACTTGAGAGAAAGTATTTCAAGTAGTCGGAATCGCAACTATCAAGACAATAAAAAATGTTGTAGTACTTAGAAACCGCTACGTTCATTGAACCTATGTGCTTCGCAATTGCACCAAATCTCAAATTCATTGGATTATATGCAAAGTCATTTGGATACATAACTTTATATGCATCATCAATGTCCTTCACAAGAAAACTCCTTTCATACCTTTCAGACTTGGGTACAATACCATTTTCAATTGTCAAACTATAAAGCGGGTTTTCTGCATCAGCCCGAGTTGACCTTTCGCGAATGAAGTCACCAATCTTATGCAGCTTCCAATTTTCATTAAACCCTTTAAATCTTAGGTATGGAATTGTTCTCATAAATCAAAACGGACTTTCTATTCCCAACTCTTTACAATACTTCTCGATTGTGGCATCGGTGCTTTTCATATCCACCTCCAGCTTCTTCAATTCATTGCTCACCGCTTTTAAGTTCACAGCTTCTTCTTCTTCAAAAGTATCTACATAACGGGGTATGTTCAGGTTGTAGTCGTTCTCGGCAATCTCCGCTAAAGGGGCTACATAACTGTACTTGTCTTCGGCTGTGCGGGCTTTGTAGGTGCTGATGATTTTGTTATTGTCCTCCGGCCGCAATACGCTTTGGGTTTTTACTTTTTCAAAATGCTGGCTGGCATCAATAAACAATACGTTGCCGCTGTGTTCGCGCTTTTTCTTCAACACCAAAATACAGGTGGGTATGCCGGTGCCGTAAAAGATGTTGGCGGGCAAACCAATTACGGCATCCAGGTAGTTTCTGTCTTTTATCAGGTACTCGCGTATGTGGCCTTCGGCCCCGCCCCGGAACAATACACCGTGGGGCAACACGCAGGCCATGGTGCCGTTGTCGGCCAGTTGGTGGATCATGTGTTGAACAAAGGCAAAGTCGGCCGTGCCTTTGGGTGCCAGGCGGCCATAAGGAGCATAGCGGTCGTCACTCATAAACAAGGGGCTGGCGCTCCACTCGGCCGAGAAAGGCGGGTTGGCAACAATGGCTTCAAAGCGCATGTCAAGATGCTGCGGGCGCTCGAGCGTATCTTCATTTTTAATGTCGAACTTTTTGTAGTGCACATCGTGCATGATCATGTTCATGCGGCACAGGTTGTAGGTCGTGGGGTTACTCTCCTGCCCGTAGAAGGCGCCTACTTCTTTTACTTCTTTAGCTACGCGCAACAACAACGAGCCCGAACCGCAGGTGGGGTCGTACACACTTTTCAACTTGGTTTTGCCCATGGTAACCAGGCGTGCCAGCACGGTGCTTACCTGCTGAGGCGTATAAAACTCGCCTGCCTTTTTGCCGGCCCCGCTGGCAAACTTGCCAATGAGGTATTCGTAGGCATCGCCCAGCAAATCGCTTTCGGTATTCTGTAAATCGAAGTCAATCTCATTTAAGTGCGAGAGCACTTTCACAATCAATTCGTTTTTGGCGGTTTCGGTTTTGCCGAGCTTGCTGCTGGTGAGGTCGAGGTCTTCAAACAGGTTTCCAAAATCTTCTTCGCTTTCGCTGCCCATGGTGCTTTGCTCAATATGCGTAAGCACCTTGGTTAAGTCATCGAGAATGAATTTGCTTTTGCCTTCGGCATTACCCCTTCGGGCCATTTCGCTGAAGAGTTCGGAAGGCAACAGGAAGTAGCCAAGTTTGTGCAGGGCTTCTTCTTTGATGGCAGCTAGAAGGGCTTTTTTGTCTTTGTGTTTTTCTACCTGTTCATAGGTAATTTTATCGGGCTTTAAGATGGCATTGGCATAGCTATGCATCTTTTCGCTGAGGTATTTGTAAAAGATAAAGCCGAGGATGTAGTCGCGAAAGTCATCGGCATCCATTTTACCCCGCAGGGTATCGGCAATGTTCCAGAGTTTTTGTTCGAGTTGCTGTTTTTCGGGGGACATAAGGGCTTGAAAATTACTTAGCTAATTTATGATTATAAATCAATAATTAGGGGGCAAATCAAGTCTAAAAACGCTGTTACAACATGTTTCGTTTTGCGGCCTTGCGCCGTTTTTTGCTATGTCAAGCTACACATTTGAGCGCTAACCCGCAAAAAATTGCCAGTAGGTGCTGTTAGCGGTAATGCTTTCACCGTAACATAGTCTGAAAGTCAATGAACATTGAAGTTAACACCTTTTCGAAGCCACTATTAATGACGAGACAGTTGGGGAAGAGAAAGGATATCGCCTGTTCTGGAATCGGATTCCAATTCATTGCGATCAATCCTTTTGAAATTTTTATTCCATGTTTCTTTTCAACCTGAGCCAAGACAATATTCTCCAGCTCAAGCATCGGATTTTTCAGAAGGATATCGAAGAGTTCCTCTTCAATAACAAGTTCATAATTAACTTCATGAAGAAGATTTAATACACTAGTGAAATTACGGGCTGGCTTAATTAAATTCTCAACTGAACCAAAAAGAGTCACCAAAAAGGGTCTGTAAGAATCGTATTTTTGTTCAAAATAATTTTTAAAAAGACTTACAGGTTCTAAATAGAAGTATAAGTCTTTCCATTTTTGATACGAGGTTGGAAAATAGCGAAGGAAAATCTGTTCCATATCGGCAAACCCAATGATTTCCTTTTCTATTTTTTCATTGTCAAAAAGCCGATACTCCACTTTATTGGACTGACCCTTAAGTGTGGTTTCCAATGCCGTCGTTGGTATGCGACTATAAAATCCAATAAAACCTTCGCAACCGTTGGCTTCGACACGGTCACGAATATTTGATTCAACTTGAGGCGATATCGCTTTGCCTGAATGCGCATAGTGTTTACAACTCACGAGCCAGAAAAATTCTCTAAGAGTGCCGCTAATATTGCGTTGCTCACTCACTTTCAAATCGATTCCCCCGTCAGCACCTCGACCGGGTCCTGAAATTATTTTATATCCTTTTGTCGCGAAAAAATCGCGAGCAAACATTTCAAATGTGTCCTGTGCACCAGAACCCGAATTAGCAGGAGGAATCTCTCTAAAGTTTATAAGCATTTTTTTGAAGCATACCGCTAACTTCTATGTAACTGCATAAAACATTCGCCTATATGCTAATAGCTGCAGGCTTACCGAATGTTTATTAGGCTTATTAAATTTAATCAAAATTCTAAACTTTCAAACCACCATCTGCTTCTTTGCACTAATCAGCCTGCACTTGCTTGTGCCATTGTATTCTATCACCACTTTGTAATCACCTTTTGTAATGTTTCGGTCTTTCAAAAAACCCTCAACATCAAAACTCAGGGGCAATATCAGGTAGCGGTACTGCTGAGGATTTAAACCAAGGTTTTCAATAAGAGCGTTTTTTTCAGGCTTTTCGAGTTCTTTCAAAAACAAAACCTGAGGTTTTACCTTAAAGTGCAGGTAATAATCCAAAGCAATTAACTCATTCAGCAATTTATCTTCCGGGTATTTTTTTTCTGAGTAGGCCAGGGCTATCTGAAACACATCGTTCATGCTGTATTGGTGGTAAGAGCGCTGCGTTCCGAAATATTCACCCAAACCCAGTAAAAAGTCAAATGAGCTGTATTGGCTGTTTACGTATTTGAGCAGGTTGCGGGCCTTTCCACTGTTCCAGTAAATTTCCAGGGCATGTTCCAGTTGGGTAATACGTTCCAATTCGGTTTTGCTCAGGTAATGGCTTTCAATGATCTGGTAAGGGGGTTCGGGCTCAAACACAAAGCCGTGCTCCTTGTATTTTTCCCGCACCGGGGTGCCTTTTAAAAATTTTAAAAAACCCAATTGCAATTCCGGGGCCTCGAGTTTAAACACTTCTTCGAAGGAGTGTTTAATATCGGCCCAGCGGTCCAAAGCCATGCCCACAATCAGGTCCAGGTGCATTTCTACTTTGTAGTCCAGCTCCTGAATAATGGCCTTGGTTTTTTCAAAATTCTGTTTGCGCTGCACCTCCAGGTTGGCCTTTTGGTTAACCGTTTGTATGCCTATCTCAAACCGAAACAAACCCGGCGGTACCTTGTTATGTATAAATTTCCGTATGTCCGGGTGCAAAATATCCGCGGTAATTTCAAACTGAAACACATTACCCGGCCGGTGATGATCAAGGATAAACTGAAAAATTTCTAGCGAAAAATCCTTCTTTACATTAAAGGTGCGGTCCAAAAATTTCACCACTTTGCCATGCTGCATCATAAACAACAAGGTGTCCTTAATGCTGGGCATGGGCAATTGCCTCACCTTGTTATCCAAACTGGCCAAACAAAACTCGCATTTGTAAGGGCAACCCCGGGAGGTTTCCAAATACAGCACCTTGTTTTTTAAACTTTCTACCTCATCGTCCGCATAAGGCATGATGTGCTCGAGCTGTTTTAAATCGAACATGGGCGCGAGGGCATTTTCAACCACTTCCTTTCCCTTTTTCCAAATCAGGGAAGGCACCAAAGCAACATCGGGGTAGTGTTGTAAAAATTCGGCAAAGGCAATTTCTCCCTCGCCCTGAATAATAAAATCCACTTCTTCTTTGGCAATGATGTCTTGCCACTCGTAACTCACTTCCGGTCCGCCCAACAAAATTTTTATTTCCGGGTTCAGGGCTTTTATTTTGCGGCATACCTCAAGTGTAGGGCTGATGTTCCAGATGTAACAGGAGAAGGCCACCACATCAAAGTCGGCGCAATAAGTCGCAATCTCCTCTTTATTTTCCTTAATGGTGAATTCTTTCCAGGCCAGGCCTTCCTTCTCTTTATTGAGTTGGTAAAGCAGGCGGATGGCCAGGTTGCTGTGTATGTATTTGGCGTTAAGGGTGCTGAGGAGAACACGCATGGTAAGCGAAGATAAGGAATAATGTTTGCTCAATTCGGGTTGTCAATTGGATCTGATATAGTTTCTACCTTTTCGGCGCTAGCCCACACTGTAGGCGACCTTATAAAATTCATCGCTGAAATCAAGGGAGCTTTGAAAGTGGAGCAAAAAGGACTAAATAACACTTCTGGCTGTTTCCTTATCCTTTTTGCGAAGCCGGTGCGAAGAAGCTTCACTGTCCTGAACCCGATAGGGAGTCAGGACATGATTGAAGCTTCAGCTCAAAGCGACCGTAGATTTCCGATGAATTTTATGAAGTCTTGATTTCTTTGGTTCTTTCTGCATCAAGGCAGAAAGAACGGACGAAATTTTTTTTGCGACTTTGTCTTGAAACAAAGTGGCGCAAAACCGCCCGACTTTACGTTTTGCCCGACTGAGCCATTCAGGTGGGCGTTCGGGCGGGTTTGGTTCTTTTACACAAGTTGGCTCAACAAGCCACAGGCTTGTTGCCCTGATCAAGCAAAAGAACTTTGAAAAATTATTTTTTATTTCAACCTACTTTTTCTTGATAAAATCCTTTGGCAAGCCTCAGGATAAAATCCGGCAAAAATCAAGACGCAGCGATCGGCCTATGCGCTCTTGATTTTCCTTGAAAGGCTTTTCGTTCTTACTTTTTGTCTTGATACAAAAAGTAACAAAAAAATCAAGACTTCCGAAAAATGGCTTGCAAATCTACGTTCCAATTTGGCCCGAAAACAAGGTCTGCGGTGTTGCCGCATAAAAACTATTCTCTTGATACGCAGACTGCGTTTTCTTAGCGCAAGGCCTGCGCGCAAATTGTCTCTGGATTTGCTAAGCCATTTTTCGAAGGTCATTTTCATGAGGTGCTAGCGGTGGATTTTTAGAGTATAACAAGGGTCTCTTATTTTGGAAAACATCGAAAGGGCTCAGCGAAGGTTTATTTGGGGGAGCGAAGGCATAGGCGTTTCGCCGGGCTGGCGAGAGAGTGAATTAATTTTTTCTAGAAAATTCAGCGAGGGCGCCTGCCTGCCGTAGCAAAGGCTTGCGCGTCAGCAGGCAGGCTTGCGTTTAATTTTGCGCCTATTAGTATTTCCGATTGCGCAAAATTTTACCTCGCTTGAATTTTCAGGTAAAATTAAGAGCGCGTGGAAGGATCGAAACGCCTTGAATTTTGCGCCACTTTGTTTCAAGACAAAGTGGCAAAAAAATAGTTCCTCCGTTCTTTTCTCTTGAAAAAGGGCAAACACCCTGTCCATAGGACTCCTTCGGAGTGGGTGTTTGAGCCAGCTTGCGGGGAGGGTTCTTTTCGGTTCTTTTTTCTTGATAAAATCCTTTGGCGAGCTTCAAGATAAAACCGGTAAAAATCAATTCACCCTGCTCTGCCCCGCGCTGCGTCGTTGCCTACGCGCTGGACCAGAATTCGGATGCTTTGCAACAAGAATACTCAGAAAGTCTAATTTCAGTTTTATGGTAAGCTTATGCTCACTTAATGCATGACAATGTTATTAAAAAAGCGGCCTTTGAAAAATTTGCCTAGAAAACAAGGAGGGCTTGAATGCGATGCGATGAAAGCACAAGCTTAGCACACAATGGTGGTAAAGGTTTGCTTTCGAGCAGCTTGTGCGTAGAAGGTTTGCTGTCCTGAGCCCGGTAGGGCCTCAGGACATGATCAAACCTTCAGCTCAAGCCCTCCGCGGGTTTCTGCAAATTTTTCAGAAGCCTTGATTTTTGGTTCTTTTACACAAGCTGGCTCAACAAGCCACAGGCTTGTTGCCCTGATCAAGCAAAAGAACGTTGAAGAAGTATTTTTTATTTCAACCTACTTTTTCTTGATAAAATCCTTCGGCGCGCCTCAGGGTAAAATCCGGCATAAATCAAGATGCAGCTATCAGTCTGCACGCTCTTGATTTTCCGAGAAAAGTAAAATCAATTCACCCTGTTCCGCGCTGCGTCATTGCCTAAGCGCCGAGTGAGAATTCGTGCAAAAACTCGCAGGATCGGAATATTGATCTGTATGGCTTTTTGGCTATTTAAAACACTGGATAACATCAAAACACCATATTCAGTAAAAGCCATTGGCATGTAACGGAGCCCTCCCCAACTTGAGGTCACAATTTGTGACCTCAAGTTTTCATATTCACTGGAATTTAGTTCAAACATAAAATCTTCCGGAAATCGGTCCATATTTCTTTTGACAGCCTGTTTAAGCACTTTTGTTTCAACCCCATACAATTGAGCAAGGTCCCTGTCTAGCATCACCTTTTGATTCCGGATAAGATAAATCTTATCCAGCACCATTTCATCGTTTAGCTTTATGCGTTTTGCCTCTTCCATTTTACACCCTGAATGGTTCATTCAAATTTATGCCCTATTGAAAAGGAGTATTGCCATAGTTTATAGCATTATGAAATGACATGTATTTATTTTGTAAACAAGCCTATAGAGTATGTTAGAGGGTTCTAAAATCCCTTCAAACTTTGTTATCCGAGATTAGCATCAGCTCTATTTTCATTTGAGGAAAATAACCACATTTCACTATGCTGCAACGCGCCCGCGATTGAACGTAAAGCCCAGGGCAAAAACTTTGCACTGTTGTTTGCGAGGCGAGGAGGCTTCGCTTCAAAGCGAAGACCCCGCAGACCGACAAACAAGACAAAGTTTGCCCTGGCTTGAAGTGAAAGCGCGATAGGCGCCCAAATCATCAACTGTTAACTTAAAGGGCTTAAGAAATTAAAAGACATGGAAATAGTAAACGCTTTGTTCTGTAAAACCTTAGTTAAGTATGTGTATTAGTGCCGCAAGCTTTATGAAACAAAATTGCCCCCAAAAATTTCGAAAACAAAAAACCCCTCGTTCAGAGGGGTTTTTAATTCAATGGAATTCAAATTTAGCTTCCGCAGGCTTCGCAGTTCTCAGGATCATCCAAACTGCAGCTGAGTTGCGCCTGTTGTTCATCGTAGCTCAACACATGGCCTTGTCCGCGATCCACCAACAACTGGTCTTCGTTGCCCAACACAAAAGTAGGTTGTGCCAAAGCGCTTTGATCAACGGTGAACTTAATGGCATCGGCAGCAGCTTTGGTGCGCAGGTAATACATGCCGGTTTTTAACCCTTTTTTCCAGGCGTAAAAATGCGCGCTGCTCATTTTCGCAAAGTTCGCGTCCTGTATAAACAGGTTAAGCGATTGCGACTGATCGATGAAAGCGCCGCGATCGGCAGCCATGTCGATAATGGTGCGTTGTTTAATTTCCCAAACGGTTTTGTACAATTCTTTGATGTTGGCCGGAATTTCGGGGATGTTTTGCACCGAGCCGTTGGCGGCAATGATTTTGTTTTTTAAACCATCGTTCCAAATGCCCAGTTTTACCAAATCGCGCAGCAGGTGTTTGTTTACTACCACAAACTCTCCGCTCAGTACACGGCGGGTGTAAATGTTGCTGGTGTAAGGTTCAAAACACTCATTATTACCCAAAATTTGTGAGGTGCTGGCGGTTGGCATAGGCGCGAGCAACAAACTGTTGCGTACCCCGTGTTTCAGAATTTCTTCTCTTAAAATATCCCACTCCCAGCGTGCGCTTGGTTTTACATTCCACATGTCGTGCTGGAAAATACCTTTGGAGATGGGCGAGCCTTTGTAACTTTCGTAAGCTCCGTCCACCTTAGCAAGGTCTTTACTGGCGGTGAGGGCGGCAAAATAAATGGTTTCAAAAATTTCGGCGTTCAGGGTGCGGGCCTCATCGCTTTCAAAAGGGTAACGCATTAAAATAAACGCGTCGGCCAGGCCTTGTACACCCAAACCAATAGGGCGGTGGCGCATGTTGCTGTTGCGGGCCTCTGGTACCGGGTAATAATTGCGGTCGATAATTTTATTGAGGTTCACGGTAGCCTGGTAAGTGATCTCAAACAATTTGTTGTGATCAAAGCTGCCGGTTTTTTCATCCACAAAACGTGGCAGGGCAATAGAAGCCAGGTTACACACGGCTACTTCATCGGCGCTGGTGTATTCAATAATTTCGGTGCAAAGGTTGCTGGACTTGATGGTGCCCAGGTTTTGCTGGTTGGATTTGGAATTGGCTGCATCCTTAAACAACATGTAAGGGTTGCCGGTTTCAATTTGCGCTTCAATAATAGAAGCCCACAATTCACGGGCTTTCACCTGGCGACGGAAACGGCCTTCTTCTTCGTATTTGGTGTACAGTTTTACAAACTCCTCGCTGTGGCAATCACTCAGGCCGGGGCACTCGTTAGGGCACATCAAACTCCACACACCTTCTTCTTCCACGCGTTTCATAAACAAATCCGGAATCCAAAGTGCGGTGAAGAGGTCGCGTGCACGCATTTCTTCCTTGCCGTGGTTTTTGCGAATGTCGAGGAAGTCGTAAATATCGGCATGCCATGGTTCGAGATAAACAGCAATAGAGCCTTTGCGTTTTCCTCCGCCCTGGTCTACATAACGGGCGGTTTCGTTGTACACTTTCAGCATTGGGATGATGCCGTTGCTGGTGCCGTTGGTGCCTTTGATGTAAGAGCCGGTGGCGCGTACATTGTGTATGCTTAAACCAATACCGCCTGCGCTCTGCGAAATTTTAGCGCATTGTTTTAAGGTATCGTAAATGCCGTCGATGCTATCGTCTTTTACTTGTAATAAAAAGCAAGAGCTCATTTGTGGTTTTGGGGTACCGGCATTAAATAAAGTAGGGGTAGCGTGTGTGAACCAGCGCTCGCTCATTAAATTGTAGGTGCGAATGGCGGCTTCAATATCGTGTTTGTGAATACCAACGGCCACGCGCATGATCATGTGCTGCGGGCGCTCGGCCACCTTGTTGTTCATTTTTAAGAGGTAAGAACGTTCAAGGGTTTTAAAACCAAAATAATCGTAACCAAAATCTCTGTCGTAAATAATGCTGGAATCGAGGGTGTGTGCGTTTTCCATCACAATCTCGTACACATCGTCGGCAATGAGTGCGGCGCGCAATCCGTTTTTGGGATCGATGTAATTGTATAAAGCTTCAATCGTTTTCGAAAACGATTTGATGGTGTTTTTGTGCAGGTTGCTTACGGCGATACG
>JBPOHJ010000002.1:0-3725 GCA_052035725.1 Bacteroidota bacterium
CTTTGCAAGCCGATGGGGGCAATGTGATCAACAGCATCTGGACCTTCAACAACCAAAGCGTGAACAGTTCAACGGTGAGTTATTGTTTTAACACGCCCGGCAGCTTTGAACTCAAAGGCAGTTTTGAGGATGATAAAACCTGCAGGGGAACTATCACACAACTTATTGAGGTGTTTGCTTTACCAGTAGCAGATTTTAGTTTTAGCCCTGAAAAACCGGTGGAAGGAATAGATGAAGTGCGTTTTTACTCTACTACAGAAAAGGTGATAGGCTTTAGCTGGCAGGCTTCCGGCGCAACAGGTAGTGATCAATCTACGCTTGACAACTGGATGAATTTTAGATCTGAAGCGCTTAATCCAACGCATGTATTTGAAACCGCCGGCATTTATGGTCTGTTGTTGATGGTGAAAAATGAACACAACTGTATGGATACGATAATGAAAACAATAGAGGTGTTTCAGGACATTGCTGTTTACATCCCTAATGCCTTTACACCAAACGAAGACGGTTTAAACGATGTGTTTTTCCCCGTTATGCGAGGAGTAAAACGTTACGAGCTGCAAATTTTTAACCGTTGGGGTGACATGATCTTTAGTTCAGGTGACCCTCAACGCAATTGGGATGGTACATTAAACGGAGAACCTTGTCCACAAGGTGCTTACAATTATAAATTAACGGTGCTTAATTTGGCAGGTGAAGAGGAAAGTTATACCGGTTTGGTCAATTTAATTCGATAAAAAAGGGAATCGACAGCCATGCTAAATCTGTTTACCAATTGAAATGAGCTTGATCAAAAAGTGGCTGCATATTCTGATCTTGCTGTTTGGCGTGAATCGGCTTCAGGCTCAACTGGGCGAAGGGAGTAATTGGTATTTTGGGCAAAATTGCGGCATTACTTTTACTACCAATCCTCCAACAGCTGTTAATGGATCTTTGGTAACTCAGGAAGGCTGCTCAAGTATTTCTGATTTTCAAGGTAATTTGTTGTTTTACACGGATGGAACTACCGTGTACACCAAAAACCATACGGTAATGGCCAATGGCACGGGATTGAATGGGAATAATTCCACAGCTCAATCTGCAGTAATCACCAGACAGCCCGGAAATCCTGGTATATATTATATTTTCACTATGGGCGTGAGTAATTTTGGCAACCTCTGTTATTCCATCGTGGACATGTCTCTAGCGGCAGGAATGGGGTCAGTTACAGTTAAAAATTACACTGTGTATGGTCCCTGCCTTGAAAAATTAACTGCAACAAATCACAGCAACAACACAGACATTTGGGTTGCTGTTCATGAGAACGGTTTGTCAACCAACTTCAGAACCTATTTACTAACCGCGGCCGGATTCAACACGGTTGCTGTGATTTCAAATGTTGGTGCAAATGGCAATATACAGTCGATTGGTGCATTAAAGTTTTCACCTGACGGAACAAAACTGGTGTCTGCATTTTATTCCCCACAAGCTAATGGTGGTTGTGAGTTATACGATTTCAACAGGGCAACAGGAGTTATTTCTAATCCAATTACACTTTTTACACCTACCGGTTCCAATTATGGAGCTGAATTCTCTCCTGACGGAAGTAAATTGTATTGCAGTAGTTCATCAGGGGTAATCAACCAATGGAACATATGTGCAGGTGGTTCGGTAGCTATTGCGGCAAGCCATTATTCAATGTCAGCAACGTCAAACTGGGCTTTACAATTGGCTCCTGACGGAAAAATATACGTGTCCCGGTTTACGCAATCTGCACTTGGAGTTATTCATAATCCTAATGTATCAGGTGTTGGCTGCAATTACGTAAATCAAAGTTTTACTTTAACAGGAGTAGGAAGGTTAGGATTACCGAATTACATCAACAGTTTTTTTATTCAGCCACCTGCACAATTCACTACAACAATTGGCAACTTTACCAATGGAATAGGATGCATGACGGCCTCTTTTACTGCACCGCCTACCAATAGTCTGGCGCTTCCCGGCTGTTCTGGACTTACAACTTCAGTATCAAGTATACTCTGGAATTTTGGTGATCCGGGTTCAGGCGCCAGCAATACAACTACCGTTTTAAATCCTACACATCACTTTTCAAGCCTGGGAAATTTTACTGTAAGCCTGATTTTTTATTACAGCAACAATGGTGGCTCCGACACGCTTCAACAGGTACTCAACATTAACCTGCCATGTATTTCAGTGAGTAGCACCTCTATCACATGTGCTAACTTAGGCTCTGCAACAGTTACTGCAATCGGCGGAGTTGGCCCATTTACTTATACCTGGATGCCGACCAACCAAACCAGTCCTGTTGCCAATGGTTTAAGCCCGGGTACCTATACCATAGCCGTTCATGATCTTGGCAATAACTACACCTATACATCTACCACAACATTTATCTCACTTATTCCTCTTACCGGGAATTTAAGCAACACCAGTAGTCTTAGTTGCCATGGTGCGGCCACAGGAACCGCCAATTATACCAACATTGCAGGAGGCAGTGGTAATCAATCTTATTTATGGACCAACGGTGTGTTATCTTACACTACACCGGCACCCACTAATTTAACTTCAGGTTTTTGGAATGTAACAGTAACCGACGCATTAACCGGATGCACTATTAATGACATGTTCATTATTACCCAGGCCCCTGCACAAAATCCGGTAATAGTTGCCTCAAGTCCTACTACCTGCGTGGGCACTGCCTTGTCGTTTACAGCAAGTAATTCCGGTGGCACGCCAGGGGCAGGGCCCGGACCTGCGTATACTTACACCTGGGTGAATGGCCCGAGCACGGATACCTTTTCTACAATCGAAAACACAGCAGGCACTTACATTTACACGGTTCAAAGCAGCGACGGGAATAATTGTGTGGTGAACCAAACTGTAATGGTAGATTACATTCAAAATCCCACGCTCACAGTTTCTCATGCATCTATCTGTCCGTTGGAAACAGGCACGCTGAATGTGAGCGGGGCCAGTAGTTACACTTGGCAGGCTTCAACACCTTTTAGTTTAACCGGTGCTACATACACCGATAATCCTTTAGCGAATACCGAATACACAGTGATTGGTACTGCCTTGAGTTGCACTTCTTCTGCCACAGCTTCCATTATTTTAAAACCGGTTCCTAATCCTTTGTTTCAAAGCAATAGTCCTGTTTGTCAGAACAGTAATTTAGTATTTAGCGCTTCTACTGGTACTGCTTTCTTGTGGACAGGCATTTCAGGCTATAGCTCCACAGCGCAAAGCAATACACTCAGCATTTCTCATCCCACCCAAAGTGGAGTTTACCAGGTAACGGTTACTGCGGCAAATGCCTGCACGGCAGCAACACAAGGCACAGTAACGATTAACCCCACGCCAACGGTTTCGGCAAGTGGTGGCACTTTGTGTGTAACGCAAACCCTTAACTTAAGTTCAAGTTCGTTTGCGGGTTCCAATTACGTTTGGACGGGTCCCAATAATTTTGTTTCTCTTCTTCAACACCCTGTTATTGCAAATCCTGTTGTAAACGCTTCGGGTAATTATACTGTCACCGCCACAAGCCCTCAGGGCTGTACCAATACAGCGGTAACACACGTTACAGTAACCGCCTTACCGGTAATTTCGTTCACCACAAACAGCCCACAATGTTTTGGAAAGACCTTAAGTTTTAATGCCTCGGCCAGTTCAGGGGCATTGAATTATTTTTGGAGCGGACCCAACAGTTTTACTTCTGCATTGGTGAG
>JBPOHJ010000066.1:0-1552 GCA_052035725.1 Bacteroidota bacterium
ACGATAAAAGAACGCTGCGAAAACCCAGTAGAAAAAGCAAACCTTCACGATATTTCTGTATATTGGGTAAACCTGAATGATGAGGCGGCACTTATAAATGAACTGGATAAGTCAGCGGTTGAGGTAATGGGTAAGATGAATATTGACAAGAAAGAGGAAATACTACTCGCTTTCTCAAATGGTGAAATAAAAAAACTTATTACAAAAACAAGTATAACCGCTTTCGGCCTTAACTGGCAGCACTGCAATCATACCACCTACTTCCCTACATACAGCTATGAACAATACTATCAGGCAATCCGCAGGTTTTGGAGATTTGGACAGACTAAGCCGGTAACCGTTGATCTTATCCTTTCTGATGGTCAGGTTAAAATAATGGAAAGCCTTTTAGTAAAAAAGGATAAGGCCGTTAAAATGTTCGATCAGCTTACAAAGAACGTAAACACCAAATTTGACATAACTAAAAAAGGATTTGACAAACAAATAATTTTACCAACCTTTATTAAATAACCAACAATGATTAAAGAACAAGTAGTAACCGAAACCTATGCTATTTACAATAGCGACTGTATGTACGTTGTAAATGACTTAGCCGATAACAGTGTTGACCTTTCTGTTTATTCTCCACCTTTTGCCGGTCTTTACAATTACTCCAGCCACGAAAACGATTTTAGCAACTGCGAAAGTAAAGAGCAGTTTTTGGAGCAGTATGAGTTTTTAATTGAACAGATGGCAAGGGTGACAAAGCCGGGGCGTATCAATGCCGTTCACGTTACCGATGTTCACACGAACACGGGCCGCCTGTGGGACTTCCCTGGTGAGGTTATCCGTCTGCATGAAAAGTACGGGATGGAATACCACAACCGTATAACAGTTTGGAAGGAACCGCTTAAAGTACGTATGCGTACAATGGTACAAAGCCTGATGCATAAATTTATAGTTGAAGATGCGACAAGGTGTTTTACAGCCATGCCTGACTATGTGCTTATATTTAAGAAAAAAGGGGAAAGTCAGATCCCGGTGCAGCATCCTAACGGGTTAAATGATTTTGAATATTTTGGCGACACTCCGTTTCTTGAGGCCCACAAAGAAACATACGGAAACTATGCAGACTTTAGAAAAAAATGGGTAACATTTGACGGCGATCAGCGGGAGAATAAATTAAGCCATCTTACTTGGCAGCGGTATGCCTCCAGCGTTTGGGATGATGTACGGATTGACAATGTTTTGCCGTTCAAAGATAGCCGGGAGGAAGATGACGAAATGCACGTACACCCGTTACAACTCGATGTCATTGACCGTATCATTTACCTGTATTCAAACCCTCGTGAGGTTGTGTTTACCCCTTTTATGGGTGTTGGTAGCGAGGTATATTCACCTGTAAGTATGGGCCGGTTTGGAGTTGGTGTTGAATTGAAGGAAAGCTATTTTAAGCAAGCCTGTTTGAATATGAAGGAAGCCGGTAAGCGGTTCAATATTGCAAAACAGCAACAACTATTCTAATGAAAGGCGGCGCAAACATAATCGGATCGGTTCACGCTTTAAAACAGGC
>JBPOHJ010000046.1:0-72406 GCA_052035725.1 Bacteroidota bacterium
ATAGAATAATCGGTGAGTTTAATTTCATTGGGTAAACCGTAAGTAGTCAGACTTGCATTAAACGCCGATTCAGCCGAACGTGTAACATTTACCGCTATGGTTTTGGTTGCTGTACCCAACACATCAAATGTCCAACTTAAGGTAATTACGAAACGACCCGGACTAGTAAAGTGCACAACAAACAATGAATTGCTTGATGATGTGAGGGTAGTAGTGCCTGCAGTTGGCGTAACAGTCCAGCCGATGGAACTCGGAGTTATGGAAGCAGATTGAGCCGAAAAAGTAGCGGTTCTACCTGAGCACAAGGTTGACGGAGAAACCAGAATGGTAGGCGTAGGAGCCTGCGTAAAACCACGAAGGCTGAACAAAAACACTATTGATAAAACAACGTAGCTTTTCTTCATACTGAGCGTGATAAATGTACTAAAAAATCCAAAGTATTTACACCATCGGCAAATTCACTAATAACAGGCTTTTGTGAACAACCAAAGGGAATAAACCCCCTGCCTACGACGCATTGCAGTGCCTCACGGTTGTTATTGAGATAGTCATCAAGCGCCTTTTTGTCAGCGTATTCCTGATAATAGAGCACTGAAATGGGTGAATGGAGTTCATTGCTCTCTTTGAGAATAAGAAAATTGTTGTCAAGAAAAGGCAGGGATTCCAACAGGTACAACGAACGGTGATAATCGTAATTGTTACCATATTTTTTATTGTTCACCACCTCCCCAAAACCAAAAATTCCTTCAAAAAACCCGTTAAAACCATACCCCTTTGGAACCAATAGCTTACCCACGTTTCGGCAACCAAGTCCATAATAGGTAAAAATATCCTTACCAAGTGCCTGAAGTTCATCCGGTGATTCTTCACCAGTTAATACAGCAATAGAACTGCGGTTTTTACGGATTATATTAGGGTATTTTGAAAAATAATACGCAAAATGTTTGGCCGTGTTGTTGCTTCCGGTTGCAATAACGGCGTCAAACTCGCTCAATTTGCCCTGAGCGAATCTGATTTTGTCGTCAAAAGCCGTCTCGTAGTGTACCAGCAACTTGAGGAAAAAAGGTAAGAGCAATTTATCATCTTCTGAAAGTTTAATAATAACCTGATGCCCACTAAGCAGAACACACATTACATCGTGAAAACACACCAAAGGAATATTCCCGGCACAAATCACAGCAACCCGTTTCTGTTCAAGGGATTCGGGAATGCTCTTACAGAAGTCGTCAAGCGCCTTTTCCTCTAACATCAAGGCAATATTTTTCAGCGCTTCCTCGGTGAAGTTCCTGCTAAACCAACCATTATAGGCAAAAGCGGTATCAATTAACACATTCAGGCCCTCATGAAGTGTTTTTTCTTCATTCAGATAGGAGTTGGAAAAATGACGGTCCAGAAAGGATTTCAGTTGAACAAATGCGCCAATTCTTTGTTTTAATGTCATGGAATTAGGTCGTATATTTGCAGCCTGTTTTAAAAACGCAAAACTAAGCAGAAAATGGCAATTAAAATAACTGACGAGTGCATCAACTGTGGGGCCTGCGAACCCGAATGCCCAAACAACGCGATATATGAAGGTGGAGCAGAGTGGCGCTTTTCAGATGGCACAGGTGTAAAAGGTCTATTCAAAGGTCATAATACGGGAATAGAAGTGGATGCTGACGCGCCACAAACGCCAAAAAGTATGGATGTGTATTACATAGCAAGCGATAAATGCACTGAATGTGTTGGTTTTCATGATGAACCTCAATGCGCTGCCGTTTGCCCGGTTGACTGTTGTATAAAAGATGAGGATAATGTAGAAACAGAAGAGCATCTTTTAGCTAAAAAATCGGCCTTACATCTTTAATTCAGTCTTCCTCACGTTTCCCGAATCTACCCTCTGAGTTGAAGCCAATTTCTTGGTTTTAAGTGGCGCTATCGGCAACCAAAACCGATTTATTTCGTATACCAGCTTTTAACATTTCAGGCCACGATGGAAAAGGAATATTTTTATCTTTGCTTATGTCCGGTTTTGCCCCCTATTGGGTACTACCTTACCCTCGAACTGAATCAAAAAGCTCCCTCCATGAACCCACTGAAAAGAAGTTTGTTTTTAAGTATACTGAGTTTATTCTTTTCCTTCTTTTCAGTATCCAACACTCCTGATAATCAGCTCAAAACACTTTCATTCATTGAAAACAAAGGGCAGGTGCACGACGAAAACAAGGTTTTGCGCCCGGATGTGTTTTTCAGTGGCTTTGACGGACAAATGACCTACCATTTCGGCAAAAACGGGTTCAGTTACCAATTGTACAAGGTGGTGAGTTGGAAAAAGGTAGTTGATCCGCGAACAAAGACCGAAGATAAATGTCCTGAAAAAACATGTGTCTACCGAACCGATATGGTTTGGTTGGGTGCTAATCCAACTGTGCGCCCACAGGGCAGTAAAGCTTTAGAAGCAACCAGTAATTTTTTCGGCAGCACAATTGAAGGAGGGATAAAAGGTGTGAGAAGTTTTGAGGAGATTTGGTACAAGGATCTTTATCCAGGAATAGCGGTAAAATGGTACCATCAAAACGGCAGGCTAAAATACGATTATGAAGTAAAAGCCGGTGTTGACTACCACCAAATTCGTTTACAGATGAATGGCTTTAAAAAAATTCACCTCAACAAAAAAGGTGAATTGGTTATGCAAACCCCCTATGGAGACATTATTGAACAAACGCCGCTTGTTCTTCAAAACGGCAAGGCGCTAAAAGCTAAATGGACCATCAAACAAAATGTTGTTGGTTTCGAAATTGAAAACCTTGATCCTTCCTTCCCTTATACAATTGACCCGGCGGTAAGGCAATGGGGAACTTATTATGGCGGCAACAACATCGACAATGTTAAATCCATTTCTGTCGATGGCTCAAGCAATGTTTATTTGACCGGTTGGACAGTTTCCGGCAATGGCACATCTATAGCCACAGCAGGTGCTCATCAAAGCACGCTGGCACCAGGCGACTGGCAAGCTTTTTTAGCGAAATTCAACAGCAGTGGAGTCCGTCAGTGGGGTACTTATTTTGGAGGCATTTGGGACGAAATTGCTTATGGATGTAAAGTGGATAATTCCGGAGATGTATATATAACCGGTTACTCCTCAAGTCCTACGACTACAGATGTGGCCACACCGGGAGCACACCAAACGACACTTGGTGGAAATTCGGACGCATTTCTTGCTAAATTCAATACCAGTGGTGTATTGCAATGGAGCACGTATTATGGAGGAACTGAAAGTGATGTTGGCTTTGTTTGTACTACCGATGCTTCTGGCAATGTATATATTGCAGGTGCATCTGGTTCTTCATTGAATATTGCTAGCGTAGGCTCTCATCAAAGTAATTTTGGAGGAGGCACCTCCGATGCTTTCTTGGTAAAATTCAGCAGTGCAGGAATCCGGCAATGGGCTACCTATTATGGAGGAGCCGGAAATGAATCCGGATATGGTTGCGCCGTAGATGGTTCAGGAAATGTTTATATGTCCGGGCTTTCAACTGTAGATGTTGGAACCGTTATCGCTACCGCAGGCTCACACCAATCGAGTTCAGGAGGCTCATACGATGGGTTTTTGGTGAAATTTAATTCTTCCGGTGTTCGACAATGGGGAACCTACTATGGGGGTAGTGGGGACGAATACGCTTATGGTTGTGCAGTTGACGGTTCAGGCAATATTTATTTTACAGGCTTTACTGGCTCAAGCAATGGCACCAGCGTTGCAACCGCCGGTTCACACCAAAGTTCACTTTCCCCTGTCAGTTTTGATGCGTATTTGGTAAAATTTAATGGAAGTGGTGTGAGGCAATGGGCCACCTATTATGGAGGTAGCGGTTATGAAATCGGCCTAACGTGCATGACTGATCCTGCCTCTGATGTTTATTTTACCGGTTATACCAGCAGCGCTAATACGGGTACTACCATAGCTTCAAGCCCGGCTTACCAATTTTCATATGGCGGTGGTAGTTACGATGCTTTTCTGGTGAAATTCAGCAGCACCGGTGTCCGCCAATGGGGTACCTACTACGGAGGAAGCGATCAGGATGAAGGATGGTCAATCGCGCAGGATGCTTCAGGAGCTATTTATATGGGTGGCACCACACGTTCCAATTTTCTTATGGCAAGCCCAACCGGACATCAAACCAATCATGGTGGCGGTGCTGAAGATGGGTTTTTAGCAAAATTTAAAGACTGCGACGTCACGAGTTTGAGTGCAAGTTCAAATTCCTTAGCCGTGTGTGAAGGCGATAATTTAAATTTAACCGGATCAGTAACTTCGGGATTAATCCTTACCTATAGTTGGACAGGCCCTAACTCTTTTACTTCATCGGTACAAAACCCGGTGATCAGCAATGTTACACCTTCAAGTAACGGTTACTATTATTTTACGGTTAGTGATGGTGCCGGCTGCCAGTTTACAGCAACACTTGGCGTAATTAACATACAAGCAAGCACTACGATTTCAGTCAATTCAGGCACAGTTTGCAGTGGCAGCCCATTCACTATAACTCCTTCCGGTGCCTCCACTTACACCATCAGCGGGGGTTCCTTTGTTGTTTCTCCTGTGGTGACCACTACTTATGCCATCACCGGTTCAGGTGGTGGCGGATGCCCCTCCACCAATACTGCGATTGCAACAGTTAGTGTGAATACCGCAGCTTCACTTAGTATTGCTGCAACGAGCACCCTGTTGTGTTCAGGCAGCACAAGCACCTTAACCGGAAGTGGCGCCGTCAGCTACACCTGGAGTGGAGGTCCAACAACTGCGCCTTATATCGTAAGCCCGGTTTCCAATACCAACTACACGCTTAATGGCACAGCAGCGAATGGCTGTACCACTTCAGCTGTTCAATCGGTTTCAGTTATTTCAGCACCACCATTAACTATTACAGCCAGCAGTACAGTAATCTGTTCTGGTAATTCGGCTACATTGACCGGAAGCGGTGCCAGCAGCTACACCTGGAACGCCGGACCAAGCACCGCAGCCTATGTTGTGAGTCCTTTATCCAATACCAGTTATACGCTTTTTGGAACCGCAGCCAACGGTTGTACAACTAGTGCGGCTCAAAGTGTGTCGGTAAATGCACTTCCTGTATTAACAATAACTCCAAGCAGTTCCGTCATTTGTAGTGGAAAAAGTGCAACGCTAACCGGAAGTGGGGCGAGCTCTTACACTTGGAGTGGTGGGCCTTCTACAGCGGCGTATGTGGTAAATCCGCTCACCACAACCGATTACACACTTTTCGCAACGGCAGCCAATACCTGTACAAACAGTGCCGTACAAACTGTTTCTGTAATTGCAAGCCCTGTACTCACAATTACGCCAAGCAGTACAGTTATTTGTACCGGCAACACCGCAACTTTAACCGGAAGCGGTGCAAGCACTTACACATGGGTAGCCGGCCCAGGTACTTCAGTGTATACAGTAAACCCGCTGTCTACCAGCATCTACACACTTACCGGTACTGCAATTAATGGCTGTACAAACCTTGCCGTTCAATCCATTTCAGTGAACACTACACCTGTATTGACTATATCGCCCAGCTCAACCCTTATTTGTTCAGGCAAATCAGCAACGCTTACAGGTAGCGGTGCATCCACCTATACCTGGAGCGGAGGACCTACAAGTGCTGCCTATGTTGTGAGTCCAACTTTAACCACAACTTACACCCTTTCAGCCACCGCTGCAAATGCCTGCACCAACATGGCCATGCAAAGTATATCGGTGAATGCAAGCCCGGTTGTTAGTATAAGTCCAAGCAGCACGGTGATTTGCACCGGAAACACGGCCACCTTAACCGGCAGCGGTGCAAATAGTTATACCTGGACTTCCGGTCCTTCAACAGCCGTATACACAGTGAATCCCTTAGTGAACACAAGTTACACCTTAACCGGCACGGCCTTAAATTCCTGTACCAACTCAGCAGTACAAAGTATTTCAGTGAATACAACTCCTGTGGTAAGCATCACCCCGAGTTCAACCCTAATTTGTTCAGGACAAACTGCCACTTTTACTGGTAGCGGTGCAAGCACCTACGCATGGGTTTCAGGACCTTCAACAGCCGCCTATGCAGTGAGTCCAACAGTTAACACAACCTATACAGTTATCGGAACCGCAGTGAACTCCTGTTCAAACAGCGCTGTTCAAACACTTTCTGTGAATGCAACTCCAATTCTCACTATTACACCAAGCACTTCAGTGATCTGCTCTGGCAACACATCTACTTTAACAGCAAGCGGCGCTAACAGCTACACCTGGAGTGGAGGACCCAACACAACAACGTATCAGGTAAGTCCGATTACTACCACCAATTACACCCTATCCGCAACGGCATTAAATGGCTGTACAAACACAGCTGTTCAGGTGGTATCTGTTAATGCTACGCCTACACTGGTGATAACGCCAAGCAATACACTTTTTTGTTTAGCCGACCTACTTACTCTTACCGGTAGTGGGGCAAGCACTTATACCTGGAATGGTGGGCCTGTGAGTGCGCTCTACCTGGTTAGTCCTCTGATAAACACCAATTACACACTTACCGGTACTGCGCCTGGTAATTGCACGAACACTACAACCTATTCAGTAAGTGTGAACACACCTCCTACTATTAATGTAACACCAAGCAGCACAGTAATCTGTTCAGGAAAAACCAGCACCTTAACGGCAAGTGGTGCCAACACCTATACTTGGGCATCAGGGCCGGCCACAACGGTTTATGTTGTTTCACCCCTGACCAACACTACTTTTTCAGTGGTGGGAACGGCAGTGAATGGCTGTACAAATTCGGCCGTGCAAAGTATCTCGGTAAATGCCTCACCTACACTCATTATTACACCAAGTAATTCCTTGGTTTGCTCATGGACAACTGCCACCTTAACCGGAAGCGGTGCCAACACCTATACCTGGACAGGCGGTCCTACAAGCCCGGTATTTACCATTAGCCCGTTTAGCTCAGTCAACTATACCTTAACGGGTACTGCGGTGAATGGCTGTACTAACGATGCGGTTCAGAGCATTTCTGTAATTCCTTCGCCTACTTTAAGTATAACACCAAGCAGTTCCATAATTTGTTCAGGTAACTCCACCACTCTAACTGCCGGGGGAGCAATCAGCTATAGCTGGACAGGCGGACCCAATACCTCAGTTTATGTAGTAAGCCCAGCCACAACTACCAATTACATTTTATACGGAACAGCCGCTAACACATGCACAGGTTCAGTTGTAAAAACCATTTCGGTGAACGCCACTCCAGGACTCACAATACTTCCCAGCAGCACGGTGATTTGCCAAGGTAGTGTGGCCAGTTTAACCGCACAAGGTGCAGTAACATTTACCTGGTCAGGCGGACCAGCCACCTCAATTTATACTGTTAACCCTTTATTTAATACCACGTACACGGTTATTGGAGAGGTAAACAACTGCACCAATTCGGCTGTGCAAAGTATTTCTGTAAACACATCACCAACATTAATCATTGTACCAAACTCAACTGTTATTTGTTCAGGCAATACCGTCACCTTTACTGCAAGCGGTGCAGTGTCCTATACCTGGGAGGGAGGCCCAACTACCTCAAGTTACGCAGTCAGTCCATTAACCACCAGTACTTACACACTCAATGGCACCACTGCAGCTGGTGGTAATTGCAGTATAAGTGCCGTTGCCACAATTTCAGTGAACACAACACCTACGCTTTCGGTTAACAGTGGATCCATTTGTTCGGGTACAAATTTTATTATTGTTGCCAACGGTGCCTCTACCTATACATACAGCGGAGGCAGCGCAACTGTGAGTCCTTTGATTAGCACCAATTACACGGTAACAGGAAGCAGCGCGGCTGGATGTCCGGCTTCCAATACTGTTGTCAGTCAGGTTACTGTGTTCACAACTCCTACAGTTTCTGTCAACAGCGGAAGTTTGTGTACAGGAAAATCCTTCACCCTCATACCTGGCGGAGCCGACACCTATACTATTTCGGGAGGGTCTGCTGTAGTTTCTCCAACGGCTAACAGCAGTTATTCAGTTATCGGCAGTAGTTCCATGGGTTGTGTTGCTGGTAATATCGCGGTTAGTAACCTCACTGTGCATCTTACCCCAACTGTGTCTGCTTCAAGTGGCAGCATCTGTTCAGGCGGCATTTTTACCATAACGCCATCAGGCGCAAGCACGTATACATATAGCAGTGGTTCAAATACCGTGAGTCCACTGGTGAATAGCAACTACTCAATTAGCGGAACAAGCAGTGTTGGTTGTGTTTCAGCCAATACGGCGGTGGTTACCGTAAGTGTGAATGCATCACCCAGCATAACTGTAAACAGCGGAAACCTGTGCCTGGGACAAAATTTCACGCTTACCCCGGTAGGTGCCTTAACCTATACCTATTCCAGTGGTTCATCGGTGGTGAACCCTTCCATTACTTCTACCTATTCCGTTACCGGCACCAATAGTCTTGGCTGTGTATCCGGTGCACCGGCAATCTCTACTGTGGTGGTGGTTGCCAACCCAACGGTTAGTGTAAACAGCGCCACCTTGTGTTCAGGCGCATCTCTCACCTTGCAAGCAACTGGCGCAACAACTTACTCCTGGAGTACGGGTGCCAACAGTTCGAGCATTGTGGTGTCGCCATCCTTTAGCAGCACATATACTGTAACCGGTATTTCAGGCAATTCCTGTTCAGCAAGTGTCATCAGTACCGTGTCCATCCCTACTCCGGTTAATCCAAGCATAACACCCAGCAGCATATTCTTCTGTATGGGTAACTCTCTCACACTTACAGCGAGCGGAGCTCCAACATATAGCTGGGATAATGGTTCTCAAAACAGCAGCATCGTTGTTAGCCCGGCAAGTACCACAGCCTATAGTGTGATCGGCACATCGGGCCCCGGCGGTTGCAGTAATACCGCTGTTTACGTGGTTACAGTAAACCCCAGCCCAACAGTAGCCATTTCAGGCGCGAGCCTTGTGTGTGCTGGATTTGCCTCTACCCTTTCAGCTCTGGGCGCCTTAAGCTATACCTGGAACACCGGCGCCATGAGTCAATTCATTGTTGTAAACCCAACCGTTACCACTAACTATAGTGTGGTAGGCATGAATTTTGAAGGATGTACTGACACGGCCTTTTATCAATTAAACACTACCTCATTGGTCACACCTTCTATCTGTTTAGTAACAGTAGATAGTTTAAGTAATTACAATGAAGTGTATTGGGACAAGACTTTATTCCCCCGAGCTGATACGTTTATTGTGTACCGGGAATCCAGCGCATCGGTTTACACACCCATAGGGCGCATTCCTAAAAATTCCTTTAGTACCTATGTGGATACAAACCGGAGTATTGGACCTATTACCGGAAATCCCAATTTTTCATTGCACCGTTACAAATTGCAATACGTTGACAGCTGCGGTAATTTAAGCGCCCTTAGCCCTTACCATGAAAGTGTAAAAATTACGGATAACCTAACCGGCAACTTTAGCTGGAATTATTATGCCATTGAAGGCATTGGCCCTTTGCAGACTTTAAATTATGTACTTACAAGACGAAATGTGATCTCGGGGGTAACTGTAACCGTTGCGGTAGCAGCCGGCAATCAACTGAGCGACCCACAATACGCAGCGCTGTCGGCCACAGGAAACATGAAGTGGTTTGTTTACGCAGATGGCTTTAGCTGTAATGCAAGTTTAAAAACAAGTGAAACTGCTGCAGTAAAGAGTCGTACCAAAAGCAACAACACCAATGAAAGGCAGTTCCCTACTACAATTGAACAGCAACTTAATTTAATTAAACATCTGAGCATCTATCCCAACCCGGCAAATGATATGATTCATATCACAGCACAGGGTGAAGTGGATCAAGTTAAACTGGAAGTTCTGGATCTTTCAGGCAGACAAGTTATTGAAGATGACTTTAGTGGATCAGAATATGCTCTCGACACCAAAGAAATGAACAATGGCGTTTATCTTTTGGCAATCAGTGTTAAAGGAAAAACTGCCGTGCACAAGAAAATAATTATACAACATTAAAACTCTTGTTATTCATTCGCCAATTTCACTTTCTAATTTGTCTTCTTCTTTTTTCAGCAGCAGAAGTCAAAGCCCAATCAGGAAATTACTTTGTAAGAAATTACCTTCCTAAAGAATATCAAGAGTCAGGAAACAATTCAGGCATCACCCAAAATGATGAAGGGCTAATTTTTATTGCCAATAACAATGGCGTTTTGGTGTTTGACGGCATCAATTGGGACCAATGCAAGCGGGAAGATGAAGTGTCTGTTTTTTGCATTGCCAAAACTTCTGCGGGTGAAATTGTTGTTGGTACCGCCGATGGGGATGTTGCCAGAATTGTAAAAAATCAAAAAGGAAAATACACTTACGTTTCATTATTGGATGGTATTTCCCAAGATCAGCGTCCCAAAGAGATCATTCGTCAGATCATCACAATTGGGGCAAACACCTATTTTTTAGCCGCTGATAAATTGGTTGAATATGCCGAAGGTTCTGTGAGGATATTTGAACCAAAAAACGTGTTGCACAACCGGGCCTTCAATTTAGGAAAACACCTTTACGTGCTTGATGTAGGAAATTCGATTTCGCTTTTTGAGAAGGGACATTTTATTCCTGTGCCCGGAACAGAAAGTCTATCGCAGGAAAAACTGTTTTACTGTTATCCAATTGGTACTTCAAAATTTGCTTTAGGATTCAGAACCATAGGAACCGTGTTGGTGTATTACGATTCTTTGCATCCATTGCAACTGAAATTTGAATCCAAAACCCTAAATAGCGATAAAGAACTGATTGCCGCTGAGGCCAACAATGGCCAGCTCTTAAAAAATGGCCATTTTATTGTTACCACCAACAAAAAGGGGGCATTTGAATTGGATCAAGAATTGAACATAATTGCACGATTCAACTCAAGAAAAGGCATTTTCGACGACAACATTAAATCTGCCTTTCAGGATATGAATGGAAACTTGTGGCTGGCGTTGTATTATGGTATAGGTTTTGTTGAAATCAACTCCCGCCTATTCCATTACACCAGAGACAATGGCATAGCCGGACCGGTTCAAAGCGCCTGCTATTTTCACAACCGTTTGTACATTGCCACAGATAAGGGCGTTCAATATTATGACAGCTTATCGGATAAATTTCAATTTTTAGAAACCCTCGACAAACAAGCCTGGATATTACTTCCCTTAAACACCCAACTGTTGATTGGTACTGCCAAAGGGTTATTGGCCTATAAAAAAAACAAAATTCAAGTACTGAACGAGAGTAATACATTTTGTTTGTATCAATCACACGATGCAAGTAAAACGCTTTATGCGGGTACGGATTTTGGTGTTGAAATTTATCAAACGGGTTTGTCGGGCTTTGAATATTCTAAAACACTTGAATTGGGCAGCGGAGTTAAAACCATTGCCGAAGACGGTGAAGGGAATGTGTTTTTTGCAACTGAAGACAGAGGCATTTTTTATTTAAATCCCTCTTCACCTAATCGACTTGATTCCATTCAAGAAAAGGAAGGAGCAACACAAGAATGGGCACAACAATGGAATCTTGAAAACAGTGTGTTTTCTTACAAAGGCCTTGTTTATGTTGGTAGTGAATTGGGAATTTTTCTCCTCTCAAAAGATCCTTCTTCCCGTTTTCGTTGCAGCATTAATACGCCACTCTGGCTGAAAACTAAAGGGGGTCAGGTGTTCAGAGCTGCTCAAGCCGGCAATGATTTGGTGTATTCTTACAAGGAATTTCTTTCAAAAAAGAATAAAAACCGTGAAAAGATCATTTTGCTGGAAAAAAAAGCAGAGCGATTTCAGGTGAACAACGCTGCAATGAACCGGTTGTTGGACCTGAACGCTAATTTTATTTCCTACGACAGCACTAAAAAGGACGTGTTTATTTGCGGTGAAGGTTTATTTATCCTTCGCAATGTGAAAATCAATCAAAACAAACACTACAACCTTATTCTGAAAAAATTTGTTTCGAATAAAGACACCTTGTTAATGAACATTTCCGCTTTGGATTCATCTGCGGCCGAAAAACTCAAAATACCCTACGAAAACCATGACATCTCGGTGATGCTGGGCTTTACCAGTTTTGAAAGTGGAAGTTACGAGTTCAGTTATCAATTGGAAGGATTCAACAGCGGATTTAGTGAATGGAACAAAGACCCTCTGTTAAGTTTTGGAAATCTTTTGGAAGGCAATTATGTTTTAAAAGTAAAAGCACGCACCGACCTCGAGAACAAAATTCATGAAATCACTATTCCTTTTCGGATTTTACCTCCTTGGTACCGTTCTAAACTTGCTTATGCACTATACCTACTTTTGCTGGTTTTGATGGTTGTGCTGATAGTAAAACTCAACAGTCGACGATTGACCGCCGCCAATAAAAAACTGGAAGAAACCATTGCCGAAAGAACTAAAACCATTTCACACCAAAAAGAAGAAATCGAAGACAAACAAAAAGAGATTCTTGATAGCATCATTTATGCCAGAAGGATACAAAGGGCTTTGTTAGCCAGTGACCAGCTACTAAAAGACAACCTCAAGGATTATTTTGTGTTTTTTCAGCCAAAAGACGTAGTGAGCGGAGATTTTTACTGGGCTTCTCTTTTGCCAAACAAACAATTTGCACTTATCACAGCCGACAGTACCGGGCATGGTGTTCCCGGCGCTATCATGAGTATGCTCAACATCTCCTGTTTAAAGGAGGCAGTTGAATCAGAAAAACTGATCACCCCAAAAGACATTCTAAATCATGCCCGCAAAAAAATTATCGATACGCTGGCTAATGATGGTAGCCAGGAAGGAGGAAAAGATGGTATGGATTGCAGTTTGGCGTGTTTTGACTTTACAGTGCCGGCTTTGCATTACGCAGCGGCCAATAACCCTATTTGGATTGCCAGAAAAAAAACCGCTGAAGGACAGGATCCCGTTGAATTCATTGAACTTCCCTGCGATAAAATGCCAGTAGGTAAACACGACAGGGATACCATATCCTTTCAGCAAAACACCTTTGAATTGCAAGCCGGCGATATGGTGTATACCCTTACCGATGGTTTTGCCGATCAATTTGGCGGACCAAAAGGCAAAAAGTTCATGTACAAAAAACTAAAGGATTTACTTACCGCCATTTCCCAATTGTCCTCTGACGAACAGTACAATAAACTTAAAGAAGCTTTTGAAGAATGGAAAGGGGAACTGGAGCAAGTAGATGATGTTAGCTTAATCGGTATTCGAATTCACTAGTACTGATTTAATCTCTCTCATCACTGATCTGATCTGCTTTCAAACCTTTTGTATCAAAAACAAAAACAACATCTGCTATTTCCAAATTGGGTTTCATCGATTTTACGGTGTACTCTTGCGTAGTACCGTCTTTCATCATCATTTTTAATTTCACCACCTGTTTTTTGGTTTTATCCACGTACAGTTTAATCGTGTGAAATTTTTTCTTCTCCGGTTTAATGGCCGGAAATAAATCAATTACGTGACAAAGTGAAACCCCTACTTTTTCTTCCTTATCGTATTTGAACTTGTAGCCATTCTCATACATGGTAAACAATTTCGCAGGATTTTGTTCGTCACTTTCGGGATCAAAATTTTTAATGGTAACTTCCCTGGCATCCTTATTAAAATTCCACACGGTTTTACCATCACAAAGGATGGATGAACCCGGAATTTCCAAACGGAATTTCTGCCCTTTCACCTGAACTTTCCAGAGTTGAGGTTTCTCTGCTGGCTTTTTTTCCTTGTTCAGAATGGTGAAGATAATTTCGGTGGTGATGGTTTTATACGCCTTGGTTATTTTACTTAATTCATCCAGAATGACTTTGGCTTTTGGATCCTGATCCTGAGCGTTTGCAAACGCAACAAAGAAGGAAAATACAACTATGGTGATGAATTTACTCATGTGTGATAAACGGGTTTAATGGGGTGGTCAAAGATAGAAATTGAATTGCAGGCACCGTGCCAAACGCGATTAGTGATTTCTTAATTTTTGTAAAATCTCGTCCAATTGCGTCATATCTTTGATAAGCACTTCTCTTGCCTTACTGCCTTCAAATGGTCCGATAATGCCCGCTGCTTCCAGCTGATCAACGATTCTGCCGGCCCGGTTATACCCCAATTTTAACTTACGCTGTAAAAAAGAAGCGCTGCCTTGTTGAAACTGTACCACCAATCGGGCGGCATCGTCAAACATTTTGTCGCGGTCGCTCAAGTCCACGTCTTCTTTGCCTTCCCCTTCTTCTCCAACATATTCTGGCAACAAAAAGGCGCTTGGATAAGCCCGTTGGTTGCCAATAAACTCCGTTATCTTTTCCACTTCGGGTGTGTCAACAAAAGCACACTGAATGCGAATCAAATCATTTCCTGTGCTCAATAACATATCGCCCCTTCCAATCAATTGTTCTGCTCCTCCGGTATCCAAAATGGTACGGCTATCTATTTTACTGGTTACTCTGAAGGCAATACGCGCGGGAAAATTCGCTTTAATGGTCCCGGTTATAATATTCACAGAAGGGCGTTGGGTTGCGATGATGAGGTGGATGCCAATGGCCCTGGCCAATTGCGCTAAGCGGGCGATCGGGGTTTCCACTTCTTTTCCGGCTGTCATAATCAGGTCGGCAAACTCATCCACCACGAGTACGATATAAGGTAAAAATTTGTGCCCGTCGTTGGGGTTCAATTTGCGTTGCACAAATTTTGCGTTATACTCCTTGATATTTCTCACTTGGGCATCCTGTAACAAGGCATAACGGTTATCCATTTCAATGCACAGGGAATTTAAGGTGTGAATTACCTTAGTATTATCAGTAATTATGGCGTCTTCCGAATTGGGTAATTTGGCCAGAAAATGGCGCTCAATTTTATTAAACAAGGTGAGTTCCACTTTTTTTGGATCCACCAGCACAAATTTCACTTGTGAAGGGTGTTTTTTATAGAGTAGCGATACCAACACCGCATTCAATCCAACCGACTTACCTTGCCCTGTTGCACCGGCCATCAAAAGGTGAGGCATTTTAGCCAGGTCGGCCACAAATATTTCATTGCTGATAGTTTTGCCGAGTGCTATGGGCAATTCAAATTGGGAGTGATTGAATTTTTCAGAAGCCATGATATTTTTCATGGGAACCATCTCCGGATTTTGATTTGGCACTTCAATGCCAATGGTACCCCGACCCGGAATAGGCGCAATAATGCGTATTCCGAGAGCTGAAAGACTCAAGGCTATATCATCTTCCAGGTTTTTTATTTTACTGATTCGTACCCCGGCCGCTGGAACAATTTCGTACAATGTTACGGTAGGCCCAACGGTAGCTGTGATCTTGTCGATTTCGATACCATAATTCTTTAGGGTACTTAAAATACGGTTTTTGTTGGCAATGAGTTCTTCCTGATTCACTTTGCTGTGAATGTTGCCGTAATCGTTCAGTAATTCAAAATCAGGAAAACGGTAAGTTCCCAAATCCAGAGTAGGATCATATTCTCCAAACTGCTCCACAAGTTCAGCCGCCTTATTCCCTTCTTCCAAATTGCTCGGCTCCTGAACTGTTCCGCCAATTTCGAACTCGGGCTCTGTTTTACCCAGGTCTGATTTGGTTTCAGGTGTTTTCGTTAATTCGGTGGGCAACTCCAAATTATCATTGCTTAACTCCACTACCTCTCCCTTTAGTTCCTCTTCTTTTGGTTTTTGAATGAGCTCAAAGTTTAACAAGGCTGCCTCTTCTTCAGCACTTAACACCGGCTCTGCACTATCCTGTTTCATGCGATTCACCATAACAGGTTCTGTTGTGGTGCTCGCTTGCTTTTCTTCTGTTACTTCAGCTGAGGCTAATTGGCTCGTGCGATTTGGGAGAGAAAAATTCATGTTACTAGTGATCACCAGATAGGCTAGCAGACCAAAAGCCAGCAAAGCAAGTAAACCCGAGCTGCCTATAAGGTTGGTAATCTGAGCATTGATAAAATACCCAAATCCTCCGCCCATGAAAAAAAAGCGATCAGCGAAAAAGAACGCCAGTACCAACGAACTCCAGGTCATCACAAACACACACTTGGCGTAAAAATTCGTTATGGTATGTACTTTGCGCTGTACCAGCTTTTCAATTCCCCTCAGCACCAAAACCGGCACCAACACAAACGAAGCTACCCCAAACCATTTGTACAAAAACAGATGCGAAACAAGGGCACCAAATTTCCCCAACCAATTACTCACCTTGGTATCTGGTAGAAACAAATCAGCAGTCGAACCAAGAACTTTATCCTGATCAACACTCCAACTGAAAAAATACGAGATAAAGGCAATACTAAGGTAACTTGCGGTAAGCAGAAGCACCAGGCCCCTGATCTTCTGAGCCTGTTCTGATCGGTATACTTCAAGAACCTGCTTTAAATTAGCAATCAAACGCGATTGTTTCACAGAAACAGCTTCCTGCTTCTTTTTTGGTTCTGCCTGTTCGGTTGCGACTTTTGTTTTGCGTTTTTTGTTCACACCGGGGGATTCCTCTTCAGGACGATACTCCTCAATTGCCAGATCTGATTCAACCAAGTCCGGCTCTCTGAATTTATTTTTTTTCCCACTATTCATTAACCTTTAAATGTAGTTCTTAAGGCTAAAGTTGTGATTTTAAGAGGGGCAATGTTTTTCACCATACATTGTTAATCAAAAAACCGGTAATTTTACTGTTCACAGCCATTTGTATGCTTAAAAATCTTTGCGTCTGCCTATTGCTCCTTTTCGTCGGGATAGGCACCACCTACTCACAAAAAATAGACAGCTCCTGGGTCTATGCCAATTATAGCAAGGAAGAGATGTATATTCCGATGCGGGACGGGGTGAAACTATTCACCACCATTTACAGTCCTATCGACAAAAGTGAGTTTCATCCCATTTTAATGATGCGTACCCCCTATTCGGTAGCGCCTTACGGAAAAGAAGTGATTTCTCCACGCTTATACACCACCTATTGGAAACGTTACCTCGAGGAAGGTTACATCATTGTTATGCAGGATGTGAGAGGGAGATACATGAGTGAAGGGGAATTTGAAGATGTTAAACCATTCATCACCGACAAAAGCAGCAGAAACGAATCGGATGAAGCCAGTGATGCCTACGATACCATCGACTGGTTAATCAAATATGTTGCCGGCAACAATGGTAATGTGGGCGTGTTTGGCGTGTCGTACCCAGGGTTTTATGCTACTATGGCTGCTGCCAGCCGACATCCCAACCTTAGGGCAGTTAGTCCACAGGCACCGGTTACTGACTGGTTTATTGGTGATGATTTTCACCACAACGGGGCATTTGCTTTGATGGACGGTTTTAGCTTTTATTATTCTTTTGGTAAAACTCGAATCAAACCCGGCACCACAAGCCCGAAAGGATTTGTGTTTCCTGAAAAAGACGCCTATAATTTCCACCTTCGCCAGGGAGCTTTAAAAAACTACAAACAACTCATGGGCGACAGTGTAAAGTTTTGGGATGTGATGATGAATCACCCTAATTACGATACCTTCTGGCAATCGCGTAATGCGCGCATAGCCTGCACGAATATAGCCGCTTCCATGTTGGTAGTTGGCGGAACCTTTGATGCAGAAGATTGTTTTGGCGCCTGGAATCTTTATAAAGCACTTGTTAAACAAACGCCGTCCACCAGTTCGCGTCTTGTAATGGGGCCCTGGTTTCACGGTGGTTGGGGACGTTCTGAAGGCTCCCATCTTGGAAATGTGCGTTTTGGTTCAACTACCTCCCAGTATTATCAAAACAATCTGGAAGTTCCCTTTTTTAATTACCACCTTAAACTAAAAGGTAATATCGATAAACTGCCCAAAGCGAGTGTGTTTTTTAGCGGCGAAAACACCTGGAGAACATTTGATAGTTGGCCACCCCAGAACACCACACAAAAACAGCTTTTCCTTCATACTAAAAACAGTTTGAGTTTTGAAGCACCTAAAAATTCGGAAGCTTTTTCAACCTACCTGAGCGACCCTCAAAAACCTGTGCCTTACACCGATGGTGTGCATCTGAAAAGAACCAGAGAATACATGACTGATGATCAGCGGTTCGCCGCAAGACGCCCAGACGTGTTGGTATTCACAACACCGGTACTCGACAAAGATCTTGTTTTGGCCGGCCCGGTAATCGCTGATTTGCTGGTGAGTTTAAGCACAACTGACGCTGATTTTGTTGTTAAGCTAATTGACGTGTTTCCGGATGATTTTTCTTATGACGTAAATTATTGTTGCAAAGGGGTTGATGAGGAAACAGAAATGGCCGGTTACCAAATGTTGGTGAGAGGAGAAATTATGCGAGGAAAATTCAGGAAAAATTTCGAGAAACCAGAGCCTTTTGAGCCCGGCAAAATTGAACATGTTAAATTCGAATTACCCGATGTGGCCCACACTTTTAAAAAGGGACACAAACTGATGATTCAAATTCAAAGTACCTGGTTTCCTTTGTTTGACCGAAATCCTCAGCAATTCACCAACATTTACACCTGTGGTGAAGACGCCTTTGTACCTTGCGAGATTAAAATTTACCACGACAATAAAAATGCCTCGAGCATTTGGTTACCTGTTTTAACTGAAACAAAATGATACAACACCTTTTGGTTATAACACTTGTTTGCCTTTCGGCCCTTTACCTGCTCAAACGTGTATTGCCTGTAAAATACCGCGGAACGAAGAAGGACAATTGTTCTTGTGATAAGCCATCCTGAAGATGAAGATTTTTCTCACAAACCAAATCAGAAGTATTGATCAGTACACCATTACTCACGAACCGGTGCAATCCATCCATTTGATGGAGCGTGCTGCCTTGGCGTGTTATAAATTTCTGGAAGGACGACTGAATAAAAACGAAAACATTGCGGTATTCTGCGGTATGGGCAATAATGGTGGAGACGGTTTAGCATTAACCCGTTTGCTCAATCAAAATGGCTTTAATGCCACTGCTTACCTCATCCGGCACAACGAAAAAGCCAGTGGAGACAATTTGATTAATCAGCAACGATTAAAAACAACTTACCCAAAATACTTGTTCGAAGTTAAAGATGCAATGGCTCTTGGTCACCTGCCACTGACTAATGTGAAGGTTATTATCGACGCGCTTTTAGGAACGGGAATTACCAGGTCGCCGGAAGGACTTCTTGCGGGAGCGATCACATTAATAAACCAGCATCCTGATGCAAAGGTATACAGCATCGATGTTCCAAGTGGCCTGAATAGCGATAGCGCTTCCATACACAACTCATCCATTGTGAAGGCCCACTGTGTGTTAAGTTTCCAATTTCCTAAACTAGGCTTTTTAATGGCGGAGAATGCTGAGTATGTGAAGAATTTTGAATTACTCGATATTGGTTTGCATCCCGATGCCATTGCTCAACATTCATCTGCTTATCATTACCTCAGTTTGGATCTTATCAGCGCGCTGTTGAAACACCGCTCAAAATTTTCGCACAAAGGCACACATGGTCACGGATTACTTGTTGCCGGTAGTCGTGGTAAAGGAGGCGCTGCTATCATCGCGGCAAAAGCCTGTATGAAAAGCGGGGCAGGTTTGCTTACCGTTCATTCCACCAAGGCCACACTCCAAGCAATGCTGCAACATTTGCCGGAAGCCATGAGTTATGCCGATTCCAATCCGGAATACATTTCCGAAGTTCTACAACCCGAAAAATACACTGCCATTGCATTTGGACCTGGTGTTGGTTTGCATGAGGAAACACAACGGGTGCTTAAAAAAATTCTCCATTATTCAAACGGCGCATTACTCATAGATGCCGACGGACTCAATTGTCTGGCTGAAAATGCAACCTGGCTCAACTTCCTTCCACCTAATACGATACTTACCCCACACGTTAAAGAATTTGATCGTTTAACCACTTCGCATAGCAGTGATTTCGAACGTTTGGAAAGTGCCAGACAATTTTCGGCTAAATACCGATGCGTTGTAGTACTAAAATCTGCACACACGGCAATTGTAATGCCTGACACATCGGTGTTTTTTAATTCAACCGGAAATCCCGGATTGGCGAAAGCAGGAAGCGGAGATGGTTTAACCGGTATAGTGCTAGGTTTGCTTTGCAGAAATTACACTCCCGCTCAGGCAGCTTTGATTGGCGTTTACCTCCATGGTTTGGCAGCCGATGATTGTGCAACAAGCATGAGCAAGGAGAGTATGCTGATCACAGATGTGATTTCGGCCCTGCCTAAAGTATTCCTGGAGTTAGAAAAGAACGCGGTTCAATCAACATAAAAAAAAGCCACTTCGTAAAGTGGCTTCGATTAACATTTTCTAATGTGTTAGTGATGTGCTTCTTCTGCGGCAGCACCGGCTGCAGGTTCAGCATGATGACCATGGTGTTTCCTGAGCTCTTCTTGTTGTTTTACAAATATGGGATCTACACGCGTTAAATTGCCTGATGACCCGGCGTATGTTCCTTCGGTTAATACAATAAAGATGGTGTACAACATAAAAATGATGTAAGGCATCAGAATTATGTACTTGAAAAATTTCACTTCATGTCCAAGGTGCATAAACCAAAGCACAATGGCTGCAGCTTTGATTATGGTTAAACCAATGAACAGGGTTTTTAACCACCAGGTGCCGCTCCATCCCTGACCCGGGGCCATAAAACCAATCACCAATTCAAAAATGGTAATGGCTAACATCACCCAAAAAACGTTCCACAGGGTTTTGCGTCCTTTTTTTCCTTCTTCCTCGCCGTGATTACTCATCACTTCGTAATGCGGGTAATTATCGTGAAATTCCATAGTTTAAAATTTTTCTTGTTTACAAATAACTGTTTTTACAACAAATAGAAGAAGGTGAAAACAAACACCCAAACCAAATCCACAAAGTGCCAATACAAACCAACTTTTTCAACCATTTCATAATGGCCTCTGCGCTGATATGTGCCTTTTAATACGTTGAGGAAAATAATGAAGTTCAACACCACACCACTAAACACGTGAGTACCGTGGAAGCCGGTTATAAAAAAGAAATAATTGGCAAACTGAGGCACGCCATACTCATTGGTTGTCATGTTTGCTCCATGAAAGACTTGCTGAACATAGGCTCCTTTTTCCATGTCCCAAACATTACGCAATGCACCTGCTTCTGTTCCAACAATAAAATGGTACCACTCCCAGGCTTGTGAACCAACGAAGGCAAGACCTCCAACAATGGTCCAGAACATCCAAACGGTCACGCCTCGTTTGTCCATTCGGTGACCGGCTTCTACGGCAAGCACCATGGTAACGGAAGACATGATCAGAATAAAAGTCATCAAACCCACATAAGCTAACGGAATGTGTTGTTCAACAAAGGGAAAGTGGGTGAACACATTTTCTGCTTTTGGCCATACTTCAGCGTATTTGTGACGGATGAAGCCATAAGACACCAACAACCCACCAAAGGTTAAAGCGTCGGATACGAGGAAGAACCACATGAACAATTTCCCGTAACTTATCCTGAACGGGGATTGACCTCCGCTCCAGGCTTCTTTCACATCAATTTCTGCTGTATGAGACATGTTAAATTAGTTTAATTTTTGCTTGCAATATTAGCGATAAAAATATAAAAACAAAAACAAATATACCCAGAGCAAATCAAGAAAATGCCAATAGATGGCTGTTAGTTCAAGGCCCAGGTAATCTACCGATGAATAACGTTCGAGAAGGGATTTTGTGAAACTTACCATTAGAGCCAGAATGCCGCCAAGCATATGGGCAAGATGTACAAGCGCGATAAGGTAAAGAAACGAACCGGATGCGTTACTGTATTTGCCGATAAAATAAATGCCCTGTGCTGTCAGTTGTTTCCATCCCAGATATTGGGTAAAGAAAAACGCTATACCCAAAACCAAAGTTATAAACAAGGCCAGGGATGTGAGTTTAAAATTATCTTTTTTGATTGCCATTTGAGCCAGCAAAAGCGTTAAACTGCTGCTTACAATAATGGCTGTGCTGAGAATACTAATGCCCGGCAATTGGAATACCAACCAATTTCCATTATCAGCCCGCACCACGTAAGCACTTGTAAGCCCGGCAAACAACATCACAATGCTTACAATTCCTACATACAACAAAGGTTTAGCGGCTTTTCGCTGCGCCTTCCTGAGTTCTTCACGGTGCATTCCGCTTTTTTTCACAGTAGAAGGTTCTGAATTCATAGTTTAGTATTTAGTCATTAATGCCACTTGCACAACCGGCAAATAAACCAGGGTAACAAGAAACAATTTTCTGGCGTACGCGTCGCTCGGTAATCGATAAAAATTATACGCCTGAAGCACCAGTGCCAGTCCGCAGAACACCGCTACCAATGTGCTCAGCAAACCCACAAATTGAAACGCGAAGGGGAAAACACTCACCATGAGTAAAAAAGTGCTATACAATAGGATCTGAAATCGGGAGAAGGCATCTTTGCCGTTTTTTGAAGGCAACAAGTGAAAATCAGCGCGTGCGTAATCTTCATCATTGAACCAGGCCAGTGACCAAAAATGTGGAAATTGCCATACAAACTGGATCAAAAACAACAAAACGGCGAAAAAACCAAAGTGTCCGAATCCTTCAGTAGCTGCAACTCCCCCAATTAAGGTAGGCAATGCCCCTGGAAAAGCCCCAACAAAAACCGAGAAAGGGCTTATGCGTTTTAAGGGCGTGTAAACCAAAGCATACAGCACTATAGACAAAAACCCAAGAATACCGCAGAGGGGATTTGTGTACACCCAAAGTAAAACCGTTCCAAAAATGCCAACCATGGCGCAGGCCCAAAAAGCTTCAGTAACCGTTAACACCTCAACCGGCAAGGGTCGGGTTTTGGTTCTTTCCATCAATTTATCCAGATCTTTTTCAATGATTTGATTGAAACCATTGGCCGAGGCGGTCACCAAAAGTCCACCCAGCATCAGCACCAATGCCTTGAACCAATTGATTTCTTCAGCCACCGTAAAATAGGTGATCACGGCTGAAAACACCACCAAAGCACTGAGTCGTAACTTGCCCAGCCGCAAATAACCCGAAAACTTAGAATATTTTATTGATTGATAGGTGATATCCGGGGCAACGCTTTCCAAGAGGCGCAAATTTAGCAGATTAATCCCTAAATTCTGAACTTCGTCATAAAATTCGCTGAATTCAACGAAATATAGCGAAAAGCGCAACTATTTGGGCTTGGAACACGTAAGAGTGCTAATTAACATTTATAGGAAAAAAAGAGCCAAATCTCAAATTATTCTTTACTTTTGTTCGCTATAAAACCTAAAAGTTCAACAATGAATTCGAAATTTTTACATGTAATTGCTGCCAGTTTGTCTGTGGCCGTTGTTTTCACCAGCTGCGATGCGCTCGGCAAAATGTTAAAGAAGCAAAAGGATATTAAATACGCCGTTACACCAAATCCTCTGGAAATGGTAGGTGACAGCGTTCAGTTCAGCGTGAACGGTAAATTCAACGAAAAACTCTTCCAAAAGAAAATAACCCTGGTGGTTACTCCTGTAATTACCTGGAATGGTGGCGAAAAAGCCTTAAAACCAATTACCTTGGTAGGTGAAAAAGCTACCGGAAGCGGTCAAAAAATCGCTTACAGCGGGGGTTCTTTCAACTATGCTTCCGAAAAATTTGCCTTTGAAAACGGCATGCGTAATGCAAAATTGGTAATCCGCGCAGAAGGTCAATTCAAAACAAAGAAAAAAGCCTTTGATCCTGTTGAAATTGGAGAAGGCACCATGGCCACCTCCTTATTGGTACGCAACGATGAAAAAACCATGATGGCAAAGGACGCTTTTGTAAAAGTGATGCCTGCTAATCAAATGACGCATGTATATTATCTGATCAACCAGTCCAATGTTAGGCCTTCTGAAATGAACTCAGAAGAAATGAAAGCTTTCAAAAACTTCATTGCTACTAGTTTAAATTCTCCTTCATACAGCTTTAAAGGCATTTCCGTTTCGGCTTACGCTTCACCTGACGGAGAAACCGATAAAAACGAAAACCTTGCTAAAGACCGTGCCAATTCAGGTTCGGCTGCTATCATGGCCGAATTTAAAAAAGACAAAAACAAAGACAATAATTTCGGGAAAACAAAAGATCAGTACATCATTGCCACCACCCGTGAAGACTGGGAAGGTTTTAAACAATTGATGGAAGAATCTACCATGGCTGATAAAGACCTCATCTTGCGTGTACTCACCATGTATTCGGATGCTGATCAACGCCGTAAAGAGATCAAAAATCTTTCTAAAACTTATGTTGAACTGGCTGAAAAAGTTCTGCCACGTTTGCGTCGCGCCGAAATTACTTTGAACATCGACAAAAATTCCCGCACAGATGAGCAAATTTCTAAACTGGCGGTTTCTAATCCCGACAGCCTTTCTGTTGAAGAATTACTTTACGCTGCTACCTTAACTAATGACGTTAATACTAAAGTTCAAATTTATGCTGCTGCTGAAAAACAATATGGTAGCGATTGGAGAACTTCTAATAACTACGGTTGCGCCCTATTAATGCAAAATAAAGTAAACGAAGCTGCTGAAGCCTTTAAACGTGCTGAAAAAGCAGGAAGCAATCAGGCCGCAGTTCAGAATAACTTGGGTGTTATTGAATCTAAAAACGGCAATCGTTTAGCAGCTGAAGAATTCTATAAAAAAGCCGGTGGCAATGCAGAAACAAAATACAACCAGGGTATTTTGGATGTGCGCAATGGCAAATACACAGAAGCTGTGAACAATTTTGGTTCATTCAATGGTCACAACAAAGCATTGGCTCAATTACTGAGCGGCAATGCTGCTGCAGTAAAAGAAACCCTTGGTGCAAGCAGCGAGAACGAAACGGCTTACAGCTATTATTTGAAAGCAGTAACCGCTGCCCGTCAATCGATGAACGCAGATGCTATCGCCTTCCTGAAATCAGCCATTGAAAAAGATAACGCCTACAAAGCGTACGCCAAAGATGATGCTGAGTTCATCAAATTACGTGCTGATGCAGGCTTCACTGCATTGCTTAACTAATACATTAACACACTTCAAACAGGATAACCTTCTCCCTACAGGAGAAGGTTTTTTTGTTTTTATATTTATGCCATTAGCCTTTTCACATGAACCCTCGTCCTGAATCGGAACTCATTGTTAATTCAAAACACAGGGTGTACCACCTTGACCTTAGCGGAGAACACATAGCCGATGATGTGATACTGGTTGGCGACCCGGGCAGAGTAAAAAAAATATCAAGTCATTTTTCGCAACTGGCCTTCAGCACCTCCCACCGGGAGTTTATCACCCACACCGGAACCTATCATGGAAAACCTCTCACAGTCATCAGCACCGGAATTGGTACCGACAATATTGATATTGTGATGAACGAATTGGATGCCGCCGTGAACATCAACCTTATCACCCGGGAAGAGCGTTTGAACAAAAGACAATTGCGGATTTTTAGGTTGGGTACCAGCGGAGCTTTGCAGGAAAACTTGCCTGTCAACAGCCTTGTTGTTTCTACTTACGGTTTGGGTCTGGATGGTTTGATGCAATTTTATGAAGGCCTTAACAGCATCAACCATTCGGCCATGTGCGAGGCGCTTAAAACCCAACTGGCCTGGCCCCCTACCCTCCCCGCAATTTATGCCATTCCAGCATCAAAAATTCTATTGGAAAAATTCCATCCTGCCATTTTTTACAAAGGCCTTACAGCTACCGCACCGGGCTTTTATGCACCGCAGGGCAGAGAGCTCCGATTAAACGCCCGAATAAAAAATTTGCAGGCACTCTTATCTGCCTTTCAATTTGAGGACTTAAAAATCACTAATTTTGAAATGGAAACATCTGCTATGTATGGCCTCGGAAAATTGCTTGGACATGAGTGCCTGACAGTTTGTGTAATCATAGCCAACAGAATGCGAAAAGAATTTACCAAAGACTTGGAGGGTAGCGAAAGAATATTGATAGACACTTTCCTTCAACATTTAACTCATTAATATGACCAGACAAGAACTCATTCACAACATTCGGACCAAGGGCAGTTTTTTATGTGTTGGCCTCGATCCCGACGCTAACAAAATTCCCCAATTTTTAATGGATGAAGAGGATCCCATTTTTGAATTCAACAAACAAATTATTGATGCCACTGCTGAACATTGTGTGGCTTTTAAACCCAATAATGCTTTTTATGAAGCCTATGGTTTAAGTGGTGCCGAAAGTTTGGAGAAAACCATTAAATACTTACACATCAATTATCCCGATCACTTTCTGATTGCAGATGCCAAGCGTGGCGATATTGGTAACACCAGCAGCATGTATGCCAGAGCCTATTTTGAACGCCTGGAGGCTGATGCCATAACTGTAGCACCTTACATGGGCAGCGACTCGGTGAAACCATTTCTGGAATTTAAAAACAAATGGGCCATTGTACTTGGTCTTACCAGTAATGCAGGTTCAGCCGATTTTCAACAAATGAAGATAAACGATAAAGAATTGTACTTGCATGTGATGGAAACCTGTGCAAAATGGGGAACCAAAGAAAACATGATGTTTGTTGTGGGCGCAACCAAAGCTGACTTGTTAACCCGCATCAGAGCGGTATTACCCGAACATTTTTTGTTAATACCCGGTGTAGGTGCACAAGGGGGAAGTTTGCAGGATGTGTGCAAATTTGGTTTAAACAAGGATATTGGGCTTTTGGTTAATTCCAGCAGAGCCATTATTTACGCCTCATCGGGAGAAGATTTTGCACAAAAAGCCGCAGAAGAAGCTGCAAAAATAGCGGCCGAAATGAGGGAAATAATTCATTAACTTCGCTGTACTAACTTTAATTTAATTGACCTTATGGAAGAGAACATTCCGAATCAACCCCACCTCGATATAGAACTCAGCGAAGATGTTGCTGAAGGCATTTATTCCAATCTTGCCATCATTACCCACTCGCAAAGTGAATTTGTAATGGACTTTATCAAAGTGATGCCCGGTGTACCCAAAGCACGGGTGAAATCGCGCATCCTGCTCACACCACAACATGCCAAGAGATTGCTAAAAGCGCTGGCCGACAACATTCATAAATTTGAACAGGTGAACGGCAAGATCAAAGACATCGACACGGCTATTCCCATGAATTTCGGTGGTCCAACCGCACAAGCCTAAGCAAGCGCCTTACACGTTTTTGCTTCTGTTATTCTGAAATTTATCCTCATTCTTTCGTTTAGAATGTTCATAATTCCTGCTGTTCAGGTATAGGGCTATTTTTAATTTTACCTGAAACAATACACCTATGAACGAAACCCGCATGTATTTTAAACTAGCTGATGAACTAAACATTGATTCCAAACAGGTAGTGGCCGTTGTGCGATTATTAGACGAAGGCGCAACGGTACCCTTTATTTCTCGCTACCGTAAAGAAATGACAGGCAGTTTAGACGAAGTGCAAATCCTCAACATAAAAGACGGCATTGAGCGTCTGCGTCAGTTAGAACAAAGAAGAGAAAGCATTTTGAAATCCATCGCTTCACAAAATAAACTCAGTGATGAACTCAAAGAACAACTTCTGCAAGCAGATACTCTGAGTCAACTCGAAGATCTTTACCTTCCCTATAAACCCAAACGTCGCACACGTGCCAGCATTGCAAAAGAAAAAGGACTGGATGACCTGGCCAATTTCATTCTTACACAAAAAAGCAACGCGGTGATGGAAGAAGCTAACAATTACGTTTCAGCAGAAAAAGAAGTGCACTCGATAGAAGAAGCCCTGCAATATGCTCGCGACATCATCGCCGAAAACATCAGCGAGAATGCGCCGGCCAGGGATAGCATAAGAGAACTATACAAAACAAGCGGCATCATTAAAAGTAAAGTGATTAAAGGCAAGGAAGAAAGCGGTGAAAAATTCAGAGACTATTTTGAATGGGAAGAAAAACTCACCGATTGCCCATCGCATCGTATGTTAGCCATGCGAAGAGGAGAAAAAGAAGATGTGCTCATACTTGACCTGGTTATTGACGAGGAAGAGGCTACCCGAAAATTGGAAAAACTGTTCATCACCGGCCGTGGTGCGTGTGCCGAACAAATTCAATTGGCAATCGCCGATGGATACAAACGTTTGTTGCAACCCTCCATTGAAGCTGAAATGCGTTTATTAAGCAAACAGCAAGCCGAGAAAAAAGCCATAGAGGTGTTTGCCGAAAATTTAAAAGAACTTTTGTTGGCATCCCCACTGGGTCAAAAAGCCATACTTGGCGTTGACCCCGGCTTTCGCTCCGGTTGTAAAGTGGTGGCTCTTGACCGTCAGGGAAAATTATTGGAAGACACCGTAATTTACCCACATGAACCGCAGCGTAAAACGGAAGAAGCCAAATGGATTCTGCTGGCTATGTGTGAAAAACACAAAATTGAGGCTATCGCTATCGGCAACGGTACTGCCTCACGCGAAACCGAGCTGTTCATACGTGGCATCGATCTGTTGCCAAGAGAGGTACAGGTGATTGTGGTCAACGAAGCAGGCGCCTCGGTTTACTCGGCAAGTGAAGTGGCACGAGAAGAATTTGGAGAATACGATCTTACTGTAAGGGGCGCAGTTTCAATCGGAAGGCGATTAGCTGATCCTCTTGCCGAGTTGGTTAAAATTGATCCTAAATCCATAGGCGTCGGACAATACCAACACGACGTGGACCAAAGTCATCTTAAAAATAAACTCGATGAAGTTGTAAGCTCTTGTGTAAACGCGGTGGGGGTTGAATTAAACACCGCCTCCAAAGAATTACTGTCATACGTATCAGGTATTGGGCCTTCCCTCGCGCAAAACATTATCGACTACCGCAAACAAACCGGTCCTTTTAACGGAAGAAAGGAATTAATGAAAGTACCCCGCATGGGCGAAAAAGTATTTGAGCAATGTGCAGGCTTTTTACGAGTACGCAATGGCATTCATCCACTTGACAAAAGTGCCGTGCATCCGGAAAGCTACCACATAGTGGAACGCATGGCAGCAGACTTGAATTGTAGCATCGACGACTTAATGGAAAGCAAAGAACTGCGTGCCAAAATTAAAATTCAAAATTATGTGACAGATGCAATTGGTCTTCCAACACTGAAAGACATTTTGAGCGAACTTGAAAAACCCGGACGCGACCCCCGTAAGGAATTTGAAGTTTTCAGCTTTGACGAACACGTACACAGCATGGAAGACCTGAGGGATGGTATGCGTTTACCGGGCATCGTAACCAACGTAACCAATTTTGGTGCATTTGTTGATATTGGCGTGCATCAGGACGGTTTGGTGCATATCTCCCAGCTGGCAGATGAGTTTGTTGACGACCCTTCCAAGATTGTGAAAGTGGGACAAAAAGTGTGGGTGAGCGTAAGTGAGGTAGACATTAAACGCAAACGTATTGCCTTAAGTATGAAAGGAGAATCACAACATCTAAAAACTCAGAAGCTCAAGGTGAAAAATGAAGAAACGGCCTATGATCCAAACGATATGAACAGTGCTTTGGCAGCTCTGAAAAGCAAATTCAAAAAATAATGGCCGAACTTTACGGATTGATTGGTAAAAACCTTGGGCACTCCTTTTCCAGGAGGTATTTTGCAAACAAGTTTTCTCAACAGAATTTGACCGATCACCACTATGAGAATTTTGAGCTTGAAAAAATAGAAGACTTTCCAGGTCTGTTGGAAAAAAACAGCTCATTAAAAGGGCTTAATGTAACACTTCCTTACAAAAGCGCCATCCTTTCCTATTTGGATGAGATTAGTGATGAGGCACAACTTATTGGCGCAGTCAACTGCATAGCCATTAGTAATGGAAAAAGCAAGGGATACAATACCGATGTGTATGGCTTTTCACAAAGCATCAAGCCATTTTTAGACTTCAACCATCAGCGTGCACTGATTTTGGGAACTGGCGGGGCATCCAAAGCCGTGGCCTACGCACTTAAAAAGATTGGTGTGGATGTATTGTTTGTGAGTTCGTCAGCCTCAAAAAAAACCGAAAAGGTACTTCTGTATAGCGAAGTGAATGAAATGGTCATGCAGTCGCACAAGCTCATTGTTAACTGCACCCCCCTGGGCATGTACCCGAATGGAGAAACCTTTCCCCCTCTTCTCTACGATTGTTTCAGCCCTGAACATCTCGCCTACGACCTTATCTACAATCCAGAAGAAACCCTCTTCCTGAAAAAAGCAATCGCAAAGGGAGCAATTGCAGTAAATGGTTTAAGCATGTTAAAACTACAGGCTGAAAAAAGCTGGGAAATCTGGAAAGGCTAAAAGTTACCGTCTTTCTGATTTGTAGCGCCGGTAACAATCCATTACTTTGGTGTACAATTCAAACCCATCGTGGTTAATGATATAATCGTTACTCAACTGAAAACAGTATTTTCTGAATACGGCATAGTCCAGGTCATTATCGCCGGTAAGCCTTCGTAAAATTTCAGGGCTGAGTTTTTGCTGCACCTGTTCTTCAATCATCAATTCCTCGAAAATCTGGGCCAGCTTCCTAACCTGGCGGCCTTCTTTGCTGTATTGCATGTAAAGTGCAGAAAACGGGCTATTGAATGCGTTAATGGTAGTCATCTGACTTCTGCTGATAATGTCCTTCATGTATTCACGCTCATAGGGCTTTATTTTGAAGGAAGTCACATTCACAGTGCTCAGATTCACCGGCATGCGGGTCAGGTACACGCGCATCACCCCATTCTTGTCCTTTACAATTTGATTTACCGGAATACTGGTTTTGGCATATCCCACAAAGGAAAAAAGCAGGGTATCCTGATCTGTTACCGAAATAGAAAATCGCCCCTCATTGTCGCTCACAGTACCATTGCCTGTACCTTTATTGATAACAAACACAAAAGGCATAGCGCTGCTGCTGTCGGTTTCATAAATCAGCCCTTTGATAAGGTTCTGAGACCAAACACTTGCAGGAAGAAGGGTAAAAAGAAAGAGGGTATAAATGCGTGTTTTCAGTACACTAAATATAGAAAGGATGGATAAAATTATAAACATACAGTTAATAATTTAACCTTTTTTATTCGCCGGAAATCCTCTGTGTGGCCGCGAAATTAATCGTATTTTTAAAACTTAAATGGAAGGCTTTGTTGTATCGGCGCGCAAGTACAGGCCCCAACACTTTAACACGGTGGTTGGGCAGAGTCATATTACCAACACCTTAAAAAACGCCATCCTCAATAAACAACTCGCACAGGCATACCTGTTTTGCGGACCCCGTGGGGTGGGTAAAACTACCTGCGCACGGATCTTCGCCAAAACCATCAATTGTTTTTCCCTCACAAAAGATGGGGAAGCCTGCGATCAGTGCGAATCCTGCACCTCCTTTAATGCCGGAACCTCCCTTAATGTGCACGAACTGGATGCTGCCAGCAACAATTCGGTTGACGATATCCGAAATCTAGTAGATCAGGTGCGCTTTGCACCACAATTGGGCGAATACAAAGTTTATATCATTGATGAGGTGCACATGTTAAGTGCGGCCGCCTTCAACGCCTTTTTAAAAACCCTCGAAGAACCACCGCGTCACGCGAAGTTCATTTTAGCCACTACCGAACGTCATAAGATAATCCCTACCATACTATCACGTTGTCAGGTATTTAATTTTAACCGGATCAAGACCGAAGACATCAGTAAACACCTTGCCTTTCTTGCACAAAGCGAACACGTAAGTTTTGAACCGGAAGCTTTGCAGGTTATTGCGCAAAAAGCCGACGGAGGTTTACGTGATGCTTGTTCCCTGTTTGATCAAATGGTGTCATTCACCGGAAATCAACTTAGCTATAAAAGTGTGGTGGAGAATTTAAACGTTCTTGACCACGATTATTATTTCCGTATCACTGATTTGATGTTGAATGCCAAGTTCCCTGAGGTGATGCTCGTGCTCAACGATATTTTAAACAAAGGATTCGATGGGCACCAGTTTTTGGTAGGATTGGCTGAACACCTTCGCAGCCTCCTGGTTTGTAAAGACAGTCAAACGCTAACCCTGCTTGAGGTGAGTGAAACCTTACAACAACGGTATTCTCAGCAAGCGCAGGCCTGCGACACAATGTACCTTATGCGGGCGCTGAATCTCATTAGCAAAGCCGACATCAATTACAAAGCTGCTAAAAATCAGCGCCTTTTGGTGGAAACCACTTTGATGCAATTGTCTTTTTTGAATTCAGCTGCCGCTGAAGAAAAAAAAAAAGATGAACTAAGTCCGCCTGAAACAGCACCTCAGGCTATTCAACCGGCCCCTGCGCAAAAAATCTCGGCTCCGGTGAACACGGCGCCAGTAAGGTTTGCCGACAAACCCAGCATAGAATTTGAAAAACTCAAGGTAAAAGCCAACTTCAGTTTATCTGAACTCAGGAACCATTCGGCTAAAGCTTCCGCCCCTGCGCTCCTGGTTGCTGAGCCTCCTCCTGAAATCCTGAGCAAACCTGTTGAAACAAGCAAGGACGATGTGGAAAAAGTGATGGCCCAATTTGCTGAAGAAAAACTGGTACAAGGGTCCAGACAAATTTCCACCATTTTCAAAACGGCCGGATTGCAGTTTGAAGACAACACCGTTTCTCTTTTGCTTAGCAATGAAACCCAAAAAGAACAGGTGCAAATGATCCGTCAGGAATTTGTAGATTACCTTAGAAGCAAAACCGGCAATTCCGGCTTGCAACTGCACACCGCCGTAGAAGAAATCCAAAAAGAAATAAAAGCTTATAAACCCTCTGATGTTTTCAAAGCCATGAGCAATAAAAACCCATCCTTACTGGAGCTCAAAAAACGCTTTGACCTTGAGATAGATTATTAACCATACACCTTAACCATGTTCAAAATCCCCTTATTGATTCTCAGTATTTCGCTCTTTAGTTTTCAGCTAAAGGCTCAAATGAAGAGCGGAAAAATGCCACCCAAAACTCCGCCTCCAATCGATCTGGCCGAGGTACTCAAATACGAATCGGTTCCCGGCGATCCTCTTAACACTCGCATCTATACGCTCAGAAATGGCTTGAAAGTGTATCTCTCTGTCTACAAAAACGCTCCCCGCATTCAAACCTACATTGCCGTGAAAGCCGGAAGTAAAAACGATCCACCCAACGCTACCGGTCTGGCACATTACCTGGAACATATGGTGTTTAAGGGCACTGATGTGTACGGCACCAAAGATTTTGCCAAAGAAAGTGTGGAGATCAAAAAAATTGAAGACCTCTACGAAACCTACCGCCTCACCCGTAACGAGCAGGAAAGAAAACTACTTTACCATCGCATTGACAGTATCAGTGGTGTAGCAGCCAAATATGCCATCGCGAATGAATACGATAAAATGTTAGCCGGCATTGGCGCCGATGGCACCAATGCCTATACGTCGTTTGACCAAACCGTTTACGTGAACGATATTCCTTCCAACCAAATCAGTAATTGGCTGCGCATAGAAGCAGAACGGTTCAGAAATCCGGTTCTACGTTTGTTTCATACCGAACTGGAAGCGGTGTATGAGGAAAAAAATATTGGAATGGACAATGACAACCGCAAAGTATTTGAAGCTTTGTTTGAAGCACTTTTCAAAAAGCATACGTACGGTACGCAAACCACCATTGGTACCATTGAACATCTCAAAAACCCTTCGATGGTTGAGATCAACAAATATTACAAAAAGAACTATGTGCCCAATAACATGGCCATTGTTATGAGCGGAGACTTTGATCCTGATCAGGTTATATTGGAAGTGAACAAATACTTTGGTCCTCAAATGCCCTCAAAAGTGGAGCCATATACTTTTTTACCCGAAGAGCCCATTACTGCCAAACGCAGCAAAACGGTAGTGGGCCCGAGCGCAGAAAGTGTAACCATGGCCTGGCGATTAAAAGGCGAAGGCAGTCGGGATGCGGATATGGGCACTTTAATTTCGGCGATTCTCAATAATGGTACTGCGGGTTTAATGGACATCAACTTAAATCAGGCCCAAAAAGTACTTAGCAGTTATTCCTTTTATTATCCCTTGAAAGATTACAGCATTCTCGCATTCGGGGGCGAAGCCAAAGAGGGGCAAAAACTTGAGGACGTTGAGAACCTATTACTTGGCCAAATGGAACTGGTAAAAAAAGGGGAATTTCCCGATTGGTTGTTGAAAGCGGTGATCACCGACTTTAAACTTCGCAAAACAAAAGAACTCGAGAGCAACGCCAGTCGTGCTGATATGATGCTAAACGCATTTGTTAATGATTTGAGCTGGAAACAGCAGGTTGAAGCCATCGATCGTATCTCTAAAATCACCAAACAGGAAGTGGTAGAGTTTGCCAAACAAAATTTTTCCACCTCCAATTACGCAGTTATCTATAAACTTACCGGTGTGGATTCCACAATTCAAAAAGTAGAGAAGCCGGAGATCACTCCGGTGGATGTGGATAGAGAGAACAGTTCAGACTTTGTGAAAGCCATGAACAAATCCTTACCCAACCCTATTGCACCTCGCTTTTTGGATTACAAAACCGATATCGCTTACGGAAAACTAAAATCCGGCGTAGAGGTTTTACACAACACCAACACCGAAAACAAGTTATTTGACGTGTACTACCGATTCGAAATGGGCAGCAACCACAACAAACAATTGCCGCTGGCCATTAAAGCCATTCCTTATCTGGCCACTGAGGGATTATCGGCTGCAGCCGTGAAAGAAGAATTGTACAAATTGGGCTGTTCGTTTAATGTGTTTGTAGACCAGGAAAACGTGTGGGTGAGCATTAGTGGACTAGATGAGAATTTCGAAAAGGCCTTACAACTCTTTGAGAAAATACTTGCTAAACCATTGCTCGATAAAGAAGTGCTCAAAAATCTGGTGAGCGACATGATCAAAGAAAGGAACGACAACAAACTACAGAAACGTTTGATCCTCAACCGGGCTATGAGTAATTACGCTCGTTATGGACCTGTAAATCCCTTTAATTATGTGTTAAGCGATGAGGAATTAAACGCTTTAAAAACCGAAGACATTACTCAACTCATCACGTCTCTCTCTTCGTATCAACACAACATTTTAAGTTACGGTCCACGCGACCTCAACACGATGGTGAATTTGCTCAACAAACACCATAAAATAAAAGGCAGTCTCAAACCTGTTCCTGCTCCTTATGCATTTAAAGAACTACAATTGGATAAAAAAGTGTACGTAGCAGAATACGACATGAAACAGGCAGAGATTGTAGCGCTCAGTAATGGTGAAGCCTACAATGTAAACAAAGTACCTGTGATTACTTTGTACAACAACTATTTTGGCGGAGGTATGAGCAGTATTATGTTTCAAGACCTGCGTGAATCAAAAGCGCTGGCTTATTCAACGTTTTCCCGATACAATGCACCAAACAAACTCAGCAAAACCTATTACAACTTTTCTTATATCGGTTCACAAGCCGACAAACTGGAAGAGGCTCTGAACGGACTGTTTGCACTGCTAAATGAAATGCCAAAATCTCAAAGCAGTTTTGATGCAGCCAAAGAATCCATTTTACAGGAAATTCGTACTCAACGCATCACCAAAGCCGCCATTTTATTCGATTACATTGCTGCGAAAGACCTGGGTAACACAATTGACATGCGTAAACCGGTATTTGAGAAAGTTCAAAGTTTAGGATTTGACGACATCAAAGCCTTTCACGAATCCCTCATTAAAAATAAAGCCACCACCTTATTGGTCCTCGCAAAAAAGGAGAACCTTGATCTCAAGGTGCTTGAAAAATATGGCGATGTGAAATTTTTAAGTCTAACTGAACTTTTTGGATATTGATACGCGGCAATATGATTTCATTTGAAAACACAGAGAATGCATTCAAAGCTAAGAACAATGCTGACCTCACAAGGTCGTATTGGTTGTTTAAGCTCATTAGTCATCCAGGCCTGGTGAACCTTGGAGCAAAATGGGGACCGCTTGCTTTATCTATTGGCTTTAAAGGCCTTGTTAAAGCAACAGCCTTTAAACAATTTGTTGGCGGTGAGTCAATAGAAGATTGCAAAAACACCATTGCCGAATTAGGCAAATTTCATATTGGCGCTATTTTAGATTACAGTGTAGAAGGTAAGGAAAGCGAAGCTGATTTTGAACACGGACTAAAAGAAACCCTGGCCACCATAGAAATGGCTAAAAGCAATGCCAATATCCCCTTTTGTGTGTTTAAAGTAACCGGTTTAGCACGATTTGCCTTATTGGAGAAAGTGAGTGCTCAGGAAACGCTCAGCGCTGCTGAATCAGAAGAGTGGAAACGAGTAAAAGAACGGGTGAGCAAAATTTGCAACCTGGCTTATCAATACAATCAGCCGGTATTTATTGATGCTGAAGAAAGTTGGATACAACCCGCCATTGATGAATTGGCAGATACCAACATGGAACTTTGCAACAAAACAGAAGTGATTGTGTATAATACGTTTCAATTGTACCGGCACGACCGTTATGCCTTTTTAAAAGATAGCATTGCAAAAGGAAAAAACAAAGGTTATAAAGTTGGAGCCAAATTAGTGCGCGGCGCATACATGGAAAAAGAGCGAGAGAGGGCTGTTAGCTTAAACTACCCCTCCCCTATTCAAAAAACCAAAGAAGACAGTGATAAGGATTATGATCTGGCATTGAAATTGTGCGTGGATAATATAGACACCATGGGTTTATGTGCTGGTACCCACAACGAAAACAGCAGTCTATACCTGGTGAAACTCATGAACGAAAAAGGTCTGACGCCTGACGACAAACGCATCTACTTTTCTCAGTTGTTGGGCATGAGTGATCACATCTCTTATAACCTCGCACTTGCCGGATACAATGTGGTGAAATACGTGCCATATGGTCCGGTAAAGGAAGTGTTGCCTTACCTCATTCGCCGCGCCCAGGAAAACACCAGTGTTAAAGGGCAAACCGGAAGAGAATTAAATTTAATCATGCAAGAGAAAAAACGGAGAGCCGCAAAAAAATAAGGCTTCGTTTTTATTATACCAACATTCATGTACAGCTTTCTTGAAGAGCCAATATTTCAACTTATCCGTAAATGTTCGGGTGAATTACAATTACGTTCATTTGCCATTGGAGGATATGTGCGAGATTATTTTTTGCAGCGTGAAAGCAAAGACATTGATATTGTAACATTAGGGAAAGGTATTGATTTGGCCACCAAAGTTCATCAGGCACTCGGTGAAGAGGCACACCTTTCGGTTTTTAAAACGTTTGGAACTGCTCAGGTGAAGTACCGCGATTTGGAGATTGAATTTGTTGGTGCCAGAAAAGAAAGTTACAATCTCAATTCCCGCAAACCCATGGTTGAAAACGGCAGTTTGGAGGACGACCAGAACCGCCGCGATTTCACCATCAACGCCTTAGCCATCGGCACCAGCGATGATAATTTTGGTCAATTGCTCGATCCTTTTAATGGACTGGAAGATCTTAAAAACAAGGTCCTTCGTACCCCTTTAAACCCGGATATTACCTATAGCGATGATCCGCTGCGTATGATGCGGGCCATACGCTTTGCCTCACAACTTAACTTTAATATTGAAGAAAAATCACTTGAGGCCATTAGCAAAAACAAAGAGCGCATCCGCATTGTTTCCAAAGAACGCATTAGCGATGAACTCAACAAAATTATTGCCTCTGCAAAACCCTCGCTTGGATTTAAACTCTTGTTTGATACAGGTTTGTTGCACCTGATTTTTCCTGAAATGGTAAAACTTCAGGGCACCGAAACCATCAAGGGGCTTTCGCATAAGGATAATTTTTACCACACACTTGAGGTGCTTGACAACACTGCTCAGAAGAGCGACAACCTATGGCTGCGCTGGGCCGCTATTTTGCATGACATTGCCAAACCTGCCACCAAACGATTTGAAGAAGGCACAGGATTTACTTTTCATGGTCATGAAGACAAAGGAGCGCGCATGGTGCCAAAAATATTCACCAACCTGAAATTGCCTCTGAACGAAAAAATGAAATACGTTCAAAAACTGGTACAATTGCATTTGCGGCCCATTGTGCTGGCAAAAACCGAAGTAACCGATTCAGCTGTCAGGCGATTATTGTTTGAAGCGGGTGAGGATATTGATGATTTGATGCTTTTGTGTGAAAGTGATATAACTACGAAAAATCCCAACAAGGTGAAGCGTTACCTCAATAACTTTGAAATTGTAAGGCAAAAGTTAGTAGAAATTGAGCAGAAGGATCACATTCGTAACTGGCAACCACCCATTAGCGGAGAAGAAATTATGAACCTCTACAACCTTCCGCCCAGCCGTGAAGTGGGCGTTTTAAAAAATGCCCTGAAGGACGCCATTTTGGATGGTTTAGTGGAGAATACCTATGCAAGTGCGAAGGCTTTTTTGGATGAAAAGTTTAAGGGGTTGAAAGTATAGAAAGCTGGCAGGCGGATGCTTACCTGATAAGAAACAAAAAAACGAACATTGAAATTTCACCTCAACTATACTCCCGTAAAATTTGGTTTTGAAATTTCACACGCCGACACGTGTTTGTTAATTGGTTCATGCTTTGCTGAAAACATCAGTAATAAAATGCACGAACACAATTTTTCCGTCGTTTCCAATCCCAACGGCATTTTGTTTAATCCTATTAGTATTTCACAAAGTTTGAGGGCCATCATCGAAGGAAGTGTTTTGGATGAGAGATTTGTAATTGAACGTGAGGGATTATGGTACTCCTTCCTCCACCACTCTTCCGTTCATGCTTCCAACAAAAAAGAACTTCAACAAAAAATAAACGCAACACAAAACACAGCAGGTGAGTGTTTAAAAAAGGCTAAGTGTTTAATCATCACCTTTGGCAGTGCTTTTATTTACCAACACAAGGCTTTACAGCACGTGGTAAGCAATTGTCACAAACAGCCTGCTGCCCACTTTGATAAATTATTTGTTGAACCTGAAATAATTGTTGAAACCTATCATAACCTGATTCAGGAACTCAAAGCCTATAACCCCGATGTAAAAATCCTCTTTACTGTTTCTCCGGTTAAATATTTAAAAGACGGTCTGGAAAACAACAGTCTTAGCAAAGCCTCACTGTTGTTGGCCGTGCACCGTTTGATTAAAATCCATCCCAACTGTTTTTATTTCCCGGCGTTTGAGTTGCAAAACGACGACCTTCGCGATTACCGCTTCTATAAAGAAGATCTGGCCCATCCCAATGCTCAGGCCATTGATTATATCTGGGAGAAATTTGCGGCAAGCGTTTTCTCTGAAATAACCATCCTCATCAACAGTGAAATTTCCAAGCTGAATACAGCTTTGCAGCATCGAAAACTCAGCCATTCAGAAGGAGGGGATAAACATCTCCGGAATTATATTGAACAGCAGAAAAAGAAGATACAGCACCTATTGCCTGACTTTAAGTGCCCATAAGCCTCAGCCAAGCTACTTTTCTTTTGTAAGCTTATCCTTTCTGCCAACCCGAGTGTTTAGAAGGATCTTACAGAAATTAATGCCCTTTAACCATAGTAAATGCCAGAGTTCAATCCCATTAATAAAGGCCGTTACAGATTCATAAAAACCCTGCTTTTCCACCACATTTTCCCCTAAAAAGCCCTAATTTTGCCGCAAATCAATTTTTATGCTCAGAACCAGAACCTGTGGGGAATTAAGACTTAGCAACGTCAACGAAACCGTGAGTCTGTGCGGTTGGGTACAAAAAAGCCGCGACCTGGGCGGCATGACCTTTATTGACCTTCGCGACCGTTACGGCCTCACTCAATTGGTATTTAACATGGACTGGGACAAACAACTTTGCGAACAGGCACGCCAGCTGGGTCGTGAATTTGTGATCCAAATCAAAGGCCAGGTGATTGAAAGAGAAAACAAAAACAAAAACACCCCAACCGGTGATGTGGAAATAAAAGTGCTGGAATTAACGATACTGAATGCGGCCAGCACACCGCCTTTTACTATTGAGGACGACACCGACGGAGGCGATGAATTGCGCATGAAATACCGTTACCTCGATTTACGCCGTAATGTGGTGCGCAAAAATCTGGAACTGCGCCACCGCATGGCCATTGAAACCAGAAACTACTTAGACCAACAAAACTTTCTGGAAGTTGAAACACCGGTACTCATTAAATCCACACCTGAAGGTGCCAGAGACTTTGTTGTACCCAGTCGCATGAACGGCGGCCAGTTTTATGCTTTGCCTCAGAGTCCGCAAACCTTTAAACAATTGCTAATGGTAAGTGGCTTTGATCGTTATTACCAAATCGTAAAATGTTTCAGAGACGAGGACCTTCGCGCTGATCGCCAACCTGAGTTCACACAAATTGATTGCGAGATGAGTTTTGTGGAGCAGGAAGACATTTTAAACACCTTTGAAGGTTTGGTGAAACATTTGTTTAAGGCGGTGAAGGGCATCGACATTGCGCCTATGGCCCGCATGACTTATGCCGATGCCATGAAATATTACGGCAACGATAAACCTGATACCCGCTTTGAAATGAAATTGGTTGACATGAAAACACTTGTAAGTGGTAAAAACTTCAAAGTGTTTGATGATGCCGAAACTGTTTTAGCGATTTGTGCTAAGGGCGCTGCTGAATACACCCGTAAACAGTTGGACGAATTGACTGATTGGGTTAAACGCCCGCAAATTGGGGCAAGTGGTTTGGTTTACGCCCGCTTTAATGCCGATGGCAGTTTAAAAAGCAGTGTGGACAAATTTTATAACGAAGAAGAATTAAAAAAGTGGGCTGCGCATTGTAGGGCAGAAAAAGGTGATTTGATACTTGTTTTAGCAGGGCCTGAAGACAGAACCCGTAAAGCCGCCAGTGAACTGCGTTTGGAAATGGGCAACCGTTTGGGATTGAGAGATAAAAATACCTTTTCCTGTTTGTGGGTCTTGGATTTTCCCTTACTGGAATGGAATGAGGGTGATCCTAACCTGCTGGCTTCTCTGGCTGGGAGGTGGCACGCCAAACACCATCCTTTTACTTCACCAAAACCAGAAGACCTTCCATTGCTGAATAGCGATCCCGGAGCGGTGCGAGCCAATGCTTACGACATGGTAATCAACGGTGTGGAAGTTGGTGGTGGAAGTATTCGTATTCACAACCGTGAATTGCAAGTTAAGATGTTTGAAATTTTAGGTTTCAGCGCTGAAGAAGCCCAAAAACAATTTGGCTTTTTGATGAACGCTTTTGAATATGGTGCCCCTCCGCATGGTGGACTGGCCTTTGGTTTCGACCGTTTGTGTTCCTTGTTCGGAGGAGCCGATGGTATACGTGATTTTATTGCTTTCCCAAAAAACAATGCAGGCAGAGATGTCATGATTGACGCTCCTTCTGAAATCAGCGATGAACAACTCAAGGAACTGCGGCTTGAGTTGAAAACCGAATAATTCGTACCTTGTTGTAACAAGCATGCCAAATACCATAGCCATAGCAGCCTTTTTTTTAGTGGTAATACCGGTCGCTCAGGTGAATGCGCAAGTCCTTTCTCAATTCACCTGGAATTCCAATCCGGTTACTACAGCTGCTGTGGGTCCGAATGCCACAAGTGTAAGTGGAAGTGCAGTGTCGTCGCCGGGAGGAGTTGGGGGCACCAATGGTTTAAATGCCGGTTTACCAACGGCCGATATTAACCTTACCATCCCTACCGGGGGTGGATTGTTTGATGTAAGTGGCATTGATGTGTCTATTGATTACCAGAGAGACGAGAGCGTAGGGAACTTTTTTACCAGAGGATCAAGTTTAATTATCACAGGTGCCAGCAATTTATCAGTAAGTTATCGTGTGGACAATGGTGCCGGAGGGTTTAACACCGTTAATTCAGGCAATGTATATGCCATCCCCAACGACAATACCTTTAGAACTTACCGTTTTGTGTATTTGCCTACTACAGGTACAGGTTCTCTTTTTGTGAACGGCACCAGTGTTTGGACCAATGATGGACCGGACAACCGAAGTATGTACTGGACCGGTTCAGGAAATATTGTAATTGGTGCTTTGTTGGACGGAGCCAGCCAGAATCAAACGTTTTTAGACAACCTGATCATTGGGGCCGTTACCTCTTCTCCTTTGCCCATTGAATTGTTGCGTTTTGAGGCTGAGCGCTATATGAATAGTGTGGCATTATTTTGGGAAACTGCTACAGAAAAAAACAACCATTACTTTGAAGTTGAACGTTCGCTAAACGCCGAGCAGTGGGACAGCATTGGACAGGTAAAGGGTTCAGGAAACTCGTCGACTCGAAAACAGTATAAATTTATTGACAATGCACCTCACCTAGGCACTTCCTATTACCGCTTTAAACAATATGACTTTGACGGAAAATGGAGTGTGTCTCCACTCAGGTCAGTTTCACTTGAGGCGTATCCTGAAGCTAAAATCGAAGTATATCCCAATCCAACTAAAAATACCATTGTAGTGAAGGGCGCTATACTAAAGCGGGACGAGGTACTGTTTTATGATGCCTTAGGCAAGGACATAAGTAAGTCATGCACATTTATCGCTGAAAGTCCTCAGGGTTTGGTATTTGACTTGAGTAGGCTCGAAAAAGGGGTTTACTTTATTTTTACCCCACACGGGAGTAATAAACTTGTAAAAGAGTGAATATAAGTTCATTAAAATTACGGCGTATTACGGCGTAAATTTTTTAGATCATAAAGGCTGCTCTATTAAACCAAAGGCAGAAATTCAGTTCAATTATGATTAAAAGTTAGTTTCTGTCTTCCATGTTATAAATAAACTACATTTGAAATAGGCCAAGGAGTAGCGCCGACACAACCAACAGTAGCTGCATACCTGCTATTTTGTAGCGCGTATACATTAGTTACCACCAATTGCATGAAGACGAGACCAGTAATATTGACAATTGCATTAACTCTCTTTTCTTTGAGCTTATGGGGACAAAATATGTCACAAGTGGACAGCGTAAGACTTTTTGCAACGTGGAAAAAGACGGCTGACTATCTAAGAACAAAGGATACTGTGCTGCTTAGGACTCTTTGTCTCGACTCGATCTACTGCACGCTCTGTGGTTTCCGTAACGATACAATTGTTGAAACGGATAAACCTCTTTCAATTTTCTTTAAGGATGGACTTGACCATATTAATGCTAATAAAAAACTTTGGAAGATTATTGATTCAGAGACGCCAGACCTCATGGTGTCTGGGTATATTGACAAGATTGGTAACAAAGATCGTGTTTACGGTATTGCATATCTACTTTGGAAACCGAATGAATTGGGGAAAAAGCACGAAGGCGTACAAGTTGTATTTGACTGTGTCTTGCGAAATAATGAATTTAAATTAAGTAGCATTTCTACGGCACCTTGACAATGCAACTGATGGTAACAGCCAACTGGCGCCACCGCGGACAAGAGACGGCCCTGTTTAAAATTTCTGTTTACATAATTTTATTTCAACTTATATAATGAAAAGACATACACTTCTACTAATCCTGGTTCTTATTACCTCAGGTATTATTGCTAAAGGCGTTTACACCATGACTAAAGTGGATTTTGCGAAGCAGTTCAACGAAACTCACTTTATAGACAAAGTGTACTGTCAAAATAAATATGGAAAGACGGTTTGGTTGTACTGCAATAAATATACATTACTTACTCTTAAAATTAATGATGGCAGCTCGGTTAGGCTGAAGCTACTAACAATAAAACTCAAACAGGGAGTGATTGAGGCTGTGAAATTCAACATCTGGGTGCCGAGTTCCAAAATAAACAAATACAATTTGGATGAAGTTTTGAGCATTACAATACCTGAAACTTCTCAGGAATATGATCTTCCGTTTTTTAATATCGACAGCAGCTTAGCCCTCCTCAAACATAAAAATGATTCGCTTAAGAATATATACAATTCCGGACATGAGACCCTTATCTACTTTACATCAGGCAAAACAAAACACGATACAATAGAAATAGTTGAAAATATCTGCTACAATCTAAGCTTTAAGAATGGAACAAAAACCAAGTATGGTGTAGTGCAAAAAATCACAAAAGACAGCATCTTTATTACAAACTTCTTCAACTCCAACGTAGCATTAAAAAACAATAAACAGTTTGAATTGCTGGGTTTTCCTTTCGGGGATATTATAGAAATACGGCTTTTTAAATCAGGAGGGCTTTCCTATAAAACGATCAGCCTTGGTGAATATTTTCTATCCACAAAAACAAGATCGAGATATTGGAACTATCGTCCACTTTGGTTCGCAATGCAAAGAATGACAGGGGACATCCGATTTTACAGACTCTGGAAAACTGAAAGGGGTTACTCGGGACTAACAGAACAAAATGGGAATATCTATTGGTACGAGGGGCAACAAGTTGAATGAATAGGCATTTATTATACACGATGAGCAGTTCTGATAAATACTGGTATTGACTAGAAAGACAAAAAAACCCTACCCACAAAATTCTCAGTAGAATGATGAAGCTGAGAGCTTGATAACGAATTAAGCGCAGGATCTCCTGCTTTTATGCGTATAAAAAACCATAAGGTATATTCTAAAATTTTTAACTTTAGTTAAAATTAGATGCTAAGCAACATCGTCTTTTCTTTACCAAAAGGTAATATGCCTCTGCACAAAAAAAAGAACAAGAACCAAGCATTCAACGAAAATGAAGAATTACAAACCCATTCTGTCTCTGATTGCCTTTCTAACGCTCTCTAATTTATTAATTGCCCAAAACGTGGAAGTGCTTTATAGAGCAGTACGTCCGCCTGAATACGAAGCTGAGTCTTTTTCATTTATTGCCCCCGAAGCGGATACGAGTCGCCTACAATTAGTGGCCATACTCAGAGCTACCGGAGTTGGCAAAAATGCGGATCTGGAAATGGTATTTAATAAACTTAGGGAAAAAGCCCAAACCTTAGGCGCCAATGCTTTTAAACTCAGGCAATTTTCACGAATCGACGATGTTCCTAAATCAATCCTGACCTTGGAAGTTTACTTTGTTTCTGACTCAGCTATGAAAAGGATCGCTTCAAATTACCCCAAGAACACAGTGTACATTATAGGCTGCACAGAAAAATCAGACAAGACCTATGCATTTAAACTTGACAACCTAAAGAAAGAAATCAAAGGGGGCACCTTTTACCGTCACCAATACAAAGAAGGGCAAGAAGTGAAAATCAACAAGGGTGGTTTTACAGGTGCTACCGTTTGGGTCAAATGGAAGGAGAACAAACCGGCTACCTTCTTAACATTAAGCGGATTGGGCCTTTCAGATGCCCCAATACCACCCGGACAAATGGGCGCATCGATAAATACTGGTCGGATTTATTACCTTGACGAAAACTATGGTTACTTGTTGCTGAATTTGTTGGTGCAAAGTGAGTGAATCCACTTTCGATCAGATTAACTTCATAATGTTCGTCTGGCCAGAGGAAGGCCATTCCTAATAATCGTTATTCTCCATACAAAGCATTTTAATTTTTTACTACATAGTTTACATTCGTTTCTCAAATTCTGATGATGAAGTTTTTTACTTTTTTAATTCCTGTTCTACTTGGTCTTACCTTCTCCTGTGAACGTGCTGTTGATAATGACCCAAGCACCCCGGCATACAAAGACAGCATTCCACCGGTTTTACATCTTAACGGAGAAAGCATTGATACCGCTTATCTTTATACTAAATACGCCGATCCCGGTGTTAAACTGTTGGATGAAAAAGCCGGGGATCTTTTCATTTATACCGAAGGAATCGTTGAAACTCATGGTGAGGTAAACACACGGCTTCCGGGAACTTATACCATCACCTACACTGCCAGAGACGCTGCAGGAAATGCTGCCATAGCCCTCACCCGAACCGTGAACGTAGTAGAAAACAGCACTACTTTTTTAAACGGCAATTATACAGTGGCCTGCACCTGTACGATTTTGCCTCAGGGCAGTAGCACGCCAAGTATGGTGAGCAGCACTTATACAGCTGCCGTGCTCTCAAGCCCCAGGCGAGATCAGTTTCAGATCAGTCGATTAAATTTAGGCCCTGTTAATGTGATGCCAGGTGCGTATTTGAACGGTTCAAGTATTGATCTGGAATATTATGACCGCGAACTGAATTATACCGATGGCTCGGAAAAAATCTATAAAAATGTTCTTTCGCCTTCAAAAACCTCCTTTACTATTGAAACCAGCGTTATGCCCTGGAGTCCTTTGGTGACTTACCATTGCATCAATATTTACTCTAAAAACCTAAGCATTCAAGCTCAGGAAGTTCAAAATCCAGCTCCTTAATCAAAACGATTTCAGAAAAACCAATTAGCACAAAAATCTTGTTTTGCTTACTGTTCTTATTAAAAAAACGTTTCACTTAAGCCTGGCCCCGTACCTGTATTTAGTAAAATTCTGCTCTAAATTTATCAGCTCAGGGCATTGATGGTATTTTCCTTATTTTTAATACAAATAATAACCATGGATCATTTGCCAAAATACATCCCTCTTGTATTTGCGCTCACCACTTTATTAACGGTTTGGTTTGTTTACAAAGCTTCAGGTAAATCGAGAACTACTTTAATGGTGCTGTTTGTGTGGCTGGGTTTTCAAGCCGGCGTGGGGCTTTCAGGATTTTACCAGATAACCAACACCATACCTCCAAGGTTTATACTTATGGTGGCTCCACCCTTGTTTGTGATTCTGTTGTTATGTACCACAAAAAAGGGAAAAACGTATTTGGATGCCCTAGACCCAAAATTTCTCACACTTTTACACTTAGTTCGACTTCCTGTTGAATTCGTCCTTTACTGGTTATTTCTTCACAAAGGTATCCCTCAGGTGATGACTTTTGAGGGTCGCAATTTTGATATTGTATCAGGACTTAGTGCCCCTCTGGTATTTTACTTTGGGTTTGTTCAACCCAAAATCCGACACTCAGTGCTCATAGCCTGGCATGTTGTTTGCCTTATCCTATTGTTGAATATTGTTGTTCACGCAGCGCTCTCAGTGCCTTCTCCCTTGCAGCAGATGTCTTTTGAGCAACCCAACATTGCCATACTCTATTTCCCTTTCAATTGGTTACCATCGGCAGTTGTACCCCTGGTTCTGCTATCGCATCTTGTTTGCATAAGGCAGTTACTTCTTCCGCCGAAACAACATCACCAAAAGCATTAAACTCAATTGATCAACATTACCCTTTTTGTTGTTCCAAGCAGCGGAGGTTTGATTATAAACCAAGCACCTCCTTTAATTTGCTGTAACCTGCCCTGCTAACAGGAATCTTTAATCCGTTTTTCAGGTGTGCCAGAACATTGTGTTTATCGATATGTTCAAGGCGGTGCAAAAAATTCAAATTGAGTAAGAACGAACGGTGTACGCGCAAAAACATTTCAGAATCCAGACTTTGTTCGTAATAGCTCAGAGTGTTCTTTTTTAAAAAGAGATTGTCTTTATGAAACACTTTAACGTAATCGTCGTAAGCCTCGAGATGAGAAATTTCCTCTACCGGTAAAATCTGAATGCGACTTCCGTCTTTTACCACTACCCGTCTTGCCTCCTCACTGTGTTTTCCGGTACTTTGCAGCAATGCCTCCAGTTTTACCTCTTCTGCAGTGCCGTTTTTACCAAACACAAATTTCTTTATAGCGCTTTCGAAACGTGCCTCAGTAAACGGTTTTAATAAATAATCCAATGCTTGCAATTCAAAAGCTTTTAGGGCATATTCGTCGTAAGCGGTAGTAAAAATTACCGCCGGTTTGTGTTCTAACAGTTCAAGTGTTTCAAATCCATTGATACGGGGCATTTGAATATCAAGGAAAATCAGGTCGGGTTTGTGTTTTTGTATGGCTTTCACAGCATCAAATCCATTGGCACATTCATCTATTATTTCAAAATCAGGAAATTTTTTCAAATAGTGTTTTAACACATCTCTGGCCAATGCCTCATCATCTATCAGTATTATCCGGTTCATTGTGGAATAAAAATTCTTGCGGTAAATTGGTTGTGGTTTTGAATAGTTTGCAAAAGGTCGCCTCGTTTGTATAACAAAAACAATCGGCGCCTCAGTATATCCAAACCAAATCCTTTGCCCCTTGCTGCTTTGCCCGAATTTTCATCACAGGGATTCTGTATTTCTATTTGCAGTCCACCATCCCTGTAATATGCTTTAAAACTCAGTTGTACTATTCCTTCATTGCTGTTTAATCCAAATTTTACCGCGTTTTCCATTGCAGGTTGCAATAACAAGGCCGGTAAATAACAGTCCCCTGCTTCCTTGCTGATATCATATTGCACCTGTAATCGATCAGAGAAACGCACTTTTTCGATATTCAGGTAAAGGTTGAGTAAGCGCAATTCCTCGGCAAATGGAACGGGTCGGTTTTCATCCTGATTCAAAGAACTGCGGAGAAATTCAGACAGATTATCAATCATGCTGCCTGCAGCCCCGGTATCCTTCAATAATAAAGCCTTAATTGAATTTAAGCTGTTGAATAAAAAATGGGGTTGTAATTGTCGCCTGAGGTGATGCAATTCGGCTTCTCTTAAACTGCCTTCAATAGATTCGCGGTAGGCTCTGTCCCTTTTCAAGCCTTTTACTAAAGTCCAGGTCCAGGAAAGCACCGACACCATCATGCCCTGAGAGGTGAGTACAAAACTTGTGAGAAGCAGGTTAGACACAGATTGGGTAACGTCTGGAAAAAACAACCAGAACAGTGCATAATTGCTTGCAAATGCTAAAGCCAGGCATACCAAAAGAAGAACAACCCGATTGATTAATTTTGAAAGTACGCCCGACAAAAAATCCTGTGAAAGGTCAAGTAAATAGAAGTAGGGTAAACCCGAAAATAAGGTAATTAGCGCCAGTTCAAAGGCAGGGGCTAATTCAATACCGTTGTTAAGGAATACCAAAGCTTGCATACTGTTACAAAACAGCAGAAACAGCAAGGCAATGGCCCTTAACTCAAAACGGGTAAGAAACTTTGCAGACATGCCCTCTAAGCTACGAAAAAAGAGGAAGTGCTTTTTCCAATGCCCTGCTTTTTAGGCGAATGTGCTCAATGAAACCACTATCATCTTCCATAAACAAACTACCAGAACAAAGTGGTAGGGCTTGTTCGCCCAATTGAAAGGGTAGTATTTCTCTAAGGCCAATAAACTCCCAACGCAAGTCAGAGGATGATTCGGAATTGTTTTCGCTCTCATAAACATAGGCCCAATCGCGTGCACATTTCAGGGCGAGTTCTTCTAAATGATACGGAACAACAATTACTTGTTCGTCGAATTCGAAACTTGTTTCTGTTACACCCTGCCGGTGCACCTGAAAAATTAGTTTAACAATTGCCGCTTGCATAACAAAAATCAATACGAAACAATTTCAATATTCCCCATAAATATGTTGCCTTTGAGCACTAATAATTTGGTCTCAAGGCCGTCTGCCGGCATCATTCCTCTTTGATCTTCAACAGTTGCCATGGTGCAATTCACTTCCGATTGAATGCGCCAATGAGAGGGCACTATCAGTTTGATGCCACCCATGTGCTGGTCAATCACTATTGTGGCTTGAGTTTGGATTTCGGCGTGCATTAGGTTAAGCTCACAGCCGCCTAAATGGTTACGTATTTCACCACCTTTAAAATCTTTGCTAATCACGCTGCGTTTGAGTCCGGAGTAAGAATTGTTGATGTGCAATTCGTCTTCAGTACTGCTGATTTCATGAAAAGTACCAAAATGTTTGCGCCCATGATGGAAACGGTGCCTGCCATACGGCCCCCTAAACGTTCTTTTAGGGCGAAAAATAAACAAGAGACCGGCCAGGGCTAATACAGCCGGCAATATAAACTTTTGAAGGAGCAACTCAGGATACAGTTGGCTTGATAAAACAAATGCTCCTATGCCGAAAAGGAAGATCCAGGCAGGGTGGCGAAAACCATTTTTCACCAAACTAATAAATCCAAAGGCAAAAAAGATCATGGGCCAGCTAAGCAGCCAGGTTGCGGTCAGCAAACCCAGTTCTTTTAAGATAAGTAATGCAGCAATAGTCACTAAAACCAAACCAAAAGCTATACGCCCCCGGTGTTTTCTCTTTTGCCATTGTTCAGTAAGATCGTCAGAAGTAATTGTGTGTTCTACAGTTTTCATTAGTATTGAATTTTTTGTCAAATGTAGAACGCATCCAACTGCCTGAAAAAGGGTTTTCGGTAAACAGGGAGTTGGAGTCGGTGAACGCGGAAAAACGCAGATGAATGGTTAGATTGGTGTTAGCTTTTACCCTTTTGCTTACATTTGTGTCTTACTTTACATGCAAACGCCTGAAGAAAACGCGTCTTTTCATAAAGATCCCAAGAATTGGAAATGGGGCTTGTTTTATTATAATCCTAAGGACGAGAGGTTGTTTCTTCCAAAAAAGCATCCTATGATGGGGATCACATTAAATTATGCCAAAACCGAAGCCCATGTAATTACACTTATTCTCCTGGCAATTCCGCTTGTTGCAGTTGTTTTTTTGTAGTTCTGTAAACTAAAGGTTAAGTACTGAGCCTAAGCGTTAAATTTGTGTTACATCTCTGCCATAAAGCTTGAATCTGTTTCGATTTTTCTCTTGGAGGCTTTAGTTTAGTCATCCCAAACTTTAATCGGAATGTTTTATGGAAGATGAAGGAGAATACAACGATATTCCTCAGGTTATATCTGCACTAATTTTTTTGGTATTGTTATTGAGCTTTTGGTTTTATCTCGACGGCTTGCGCATCGGGTAAGCGATTTTTGCTACGATAAACCATTCTAATGACTATTTAACCTTGTTTTGCCTGGCTTCGTATTGTGCCATTTCTTTCAAAAAAGCGTCTTTGTAAACTCTACCTATCGGTAACATTTTTCCTTTGATTTCTATTTCTGTGGTAGTGTAAGTTTTTACCTTATTTAAGTTCACTAAATACGATTTGTGAATCCTGAAAAATCCTGACCTGGAAAGCATTTTTTCCACCTCGCTGATCGGCAACTTTGTGACCAGTTTACCTTCTTCCAAAGTAAGTCTTACATAATCTTTTAAGCTTTCTACAAAAATGATTTCCTGAAAGTTCACCCGCACTTGCTTTTTGTCAGTGTAAAAAAAACAAAACGTAAGAGGGTCCTCATCTAAGTGAATTGGGCCGGATGTGTTGTTACTCGGAACATTCACCTTATTGACAGCTTTCATAAAACGACTGAATTCAATTGGTTTCAGCAGGTAATCAACTACATTCAAATTAAATCCATCCAGAGCATATTCGTGATAGGCTGTAGTAAGAATCACCTTTTGATTTCCTGACAGGGTTTTAATAAAATCTAAACCGTTTAATTTGGGCAAATGAATGTCAACAAAAAGCAAGTCGATGTGTTCAGATCGTAATTTTTCAGATGCAGAAAACGCATTGCTGCAAATGCCTTTTAATTCGAGTCCCGGCAACTTGGCTACATAATCTGCCAACAAATTTGCCGCCAATGGCTCATCTTCCACTATCAAACAATTCATAGCCTGCATAACTTAATAGGTTAATGGATAAATTTACAACAAAGTCTTTATCTTTTTTTCCGTGCTCCAGACTAAAGTCGCGGTATGTCAATTCAAGTTGACGATTAAGGTTTTTTAAACCAATACCCTTTTGCGGGTTTTGTTGCATAGAATCAGCAACTATCGTATTGGCAAGATATAAATGCAAGTGGCCCTTTTTCAGCGTAATGGAAAATTCAATTAATCCCGGTTCGGTATGCAAACCTGTTCCATATTTATATGCGTTCTCGATAAGCGGTAACAACAACAATGGAGGGATCTGCACGGCGTTATTTTCTATATCCTCTTTGTAATGCAGTTGGATGCCGGTTGAAAATCTCAGCTGTTGTAACGCAATGTAATCTTTAATAATTTTTAATTCCTCGTCAATTGCTGTAAGTTGTTTATTTGACTCGTAAACCATGTATCTCAACAGTTTTGACAAACGCATCACCGCCTCGGGTGCCAATTCAGAACGATTGCGAGCCAGGGCGTAAATGCTGTTAAGCGCATTGAAAAGGAAATGGGGGTTAAGCTGAGCTTTTAACTGCGCTATTTCTGATTCGTGTTTTTGCTTAAGGAGCTCCTTTTCTTTTGCCGAAGCCGATAAGCGAAGTTTAAAAAGTTTAATGGCAACTGCGATACCCACAATTTGAAAAATATCCAGCAATGAGTAAAAGAGTCGGGCCACATAGGAGAAAACCGAAATCGTACCAGGCGCACTTTCGTAAACATACGGCCAAATGACAAAATGAATCATTATACGATATAGTAAAAGAAACAAAATAACCATCAAACCTGCTTCCAGGTAGATGCGTTTGCCGCTGTAGGATTTTAACCAAAGTGGAATAAACCGGTATAAGCCATAGTACACCGCTGGTACTTTTACCAACATCAAACACAACTGAGCAATAAACCCTCTTATTGCCATACCAGGAGTAGGATCGGAAAGAAAAGAAACGGATAGAAAAAGTTCGTTATATACCCCAATACAATAAAAGAACATCCAAAAAGCAAGATGGCTGAAAAGGCGTTTGCGTTGCATGGTTAAAGATGCCTAAACCTAACAAGAAGTAAAATAAAATACGACCAACGACTTAAAAATCACAACAAACGGCAAAAAACCTGATTCAAGCGCATTGATTGGCTTGATTTAGCAGTTGAGCAGTAGGTATTAACACTTGCGCGAATAAATAGAATTACCCGCTTATTGGCATCTACCTTTACAGTAAAAACCTCATAATGAAATTCCTCATTTTATTACTCCTGCTTTTGTTACATGCTGCGAACGGCTTTTATGCCCAGTTGTTTACAAAAATTACAAATGGTGCCATAGTTAATACCCCCGGCGATAGCAGAGGGGTGAACATTGTCGACGTAAACAATGATGGATTGGACGATGTGTTTATAACCAATGGCCCTTCGTCCAAAGCACACAATTTGCTTTATATTAATACTGGAAATGGCACATTTTACTACGATAGTTTGAATGCCATAGTTCATGACACCAGTGCCTTTGATGGAGCCACCTTTGGAGATGCCGATAACGATGGCGACCTTGATGCATACGTGGTAACCTGGTACAACTACAAAAACTATTTTTACAGGAATACCGGAACCGGCTCGTTTGTATACGAACCCGGTACAGTTTCAGGCAGTACCGGTTACTTTTCAGAGACAGCTAGTTGGGGAGATTATAACAGGGATGGCCTCTTAGACCTATATGTAACCAATAGCGGTGGTAATAAAAAAAATCTGCTGTATCAAAATCTTGGAAGCGGAACCTTTACCCAAATAACCACCGGAAGCCTTGTAAACGATGCTTTTTCATCGCGCTGCGTCAACTGGACAGATTTTGATAACGATAATGATCTTGACCTTTTTATAACCAATGAAAACAATCAACTCAACAACCTTTACCAAAACAACAACGGCAGTTTTACCAAGCTCACTTCTATTTCACCTGTTCTGTCGAACAAAAGCAGTATGAGCTCTAGCTGGGCAGATATCGATAACGACGGAGACCTGGATCTTTTTGTTGGCAATAGTCTGTATTTTGCACCCCAAAACAATCAACTTTATGTCAATAACAACGATGGCACTTTTACTGAAGTAAACAGCGGAGCAATTGTTAATGATGGCGCCTGTACCTACGGTTCAGCATTCACCGATTATGATAACGACGGTGATCAGGATTTGTTTGTGAGTAACGGGTTTTACAATGGCACTATACACAATCTTTTGTATAAAAACGATGGCAGTGGTGGCTTTACAAAAGACACCTTGAGTTTGCCAAGTTATACCACACCTTGCTCTTATGGATGTGCCTGGGGAGATCTGAATAACGATGGATTTCAGGACCTGGCGGTATCTACTTGCAGGAACAGCACAAATAGTGCTTTACCGAACAACCTGCTTTATCTGAATAATGGCAATGGCAATTCCTGGCTTGAATTAAAACTTAACGGCAGCGTTTCAAATAAAAATGCCATTGGTGCAAAAATATACGTAACTGCTGTTATTGGCGGCTCGCTAGTGACGCAGCTCAGGGAAGTAAGTGCGCAAACCGGGCAGTGTGGGCAAAACAGTATGACTCAACATTTTGGGCTTGGAAATGCCACTTTAATTCAAACACTTCAAATTCAATGGCCTTCAGGTTTAAGCACCTACTCTACCGGTTTAACGGCAAACACGCTGATGCAAATTAATGAGCCCGATCCTGTTGGATTGGTAACACACAACAATCTCCAGCCTTCATTTACCTGTTATCCCAACCCGGTTGTCGGAAAAGTTACCTTTGATATCAGCAATCCAACGCAAATCACATTTCAGAATCTGTGCATCTCCAACTTAGCAGGGCAACAAGTAATGTGCATTGCGCTCAACAGCAACAGCAACCACATCGTGATAGAGGAAAATACACGTTCATTAAATCTTAGTCCGGGTCTTTACTTTGCACAATTTCGTTCAAACTACGGCATATACCAGTTTAAACTTATGGTGCGTTCTGAATAACCTTATTTGAATGGTATAATTTCGTGCACTACTGCCCTTTTTCTCGGAGTTGAAGAAACATGTCGTTAAACCGCTTGCGCGTGGTGCTGATAAAGCTTGCATCAATGCGTTTTTTTAAACCTTCGAGATTACCAACTTCTTCAATTGAAAACTTAAATATTTGCTCCATAGGTCCGGCTTCAAATCGTACCTGGTACTTGTCGTTCATTTGCATGATGGTAATGCTCATGCTTTCGTGGGGTATGGAATCCACTACTCTCATTCGTCTTTTTTGAAAGCTTTTTTAAAATCAAAAATGTTTCTCAGCACAGCCCATGGTGTCATGTTTCTGTCTCCATCTTCGTGTATTCTGCTTTGAATAGCGTGAGCCAGAAGCACGTAATGTTCGTTACCCGATTGTTTCAAAAACGCCTCGGCTTTATCGTCACCATTAATAATATTAGCGCAGGCCGCCCATTCAAACGCCTTAGCATCCATTAACAATTTAAAAGCCTTCTGGTCTTCCCAAATTGCATTCACAAAGGCAGCCAATATATAATGTTTATTGTTCATTAAAAATTTGAAGGCCTTTTTATCGTCACGAATGGCATCCAGCGTGGCTATCAATTCTCTGTAGCCGTTGTTCATGAGCCAGTTGAATCCAGCGGTATCTTTCAACACATGTCGTGTAAACTGATCAATGGCGTGTGTGGAATAATGTTTCAACCTTAAAATAATAACTTACCTGTTACAAATGAGAGATTCTTCACAGCCAGCTTATTAGGCCAGTAATTCTCTTGCGATAACCAACTTTTGGATTTCAGATGTACCTTCGCCTATGGTGCAAAGTTTGCTATCGCGGTAAAATTTTTCAACGGGGAAATCTTTGGTGTAGCCGTACCCGCCGAAAATCTGCACAGCTTCTGTACTGGCTTTCACACACACTTCGCTGGCGTAATATTTTGCAATGGCGCTTTCCTTTGTCATTTTTATTCCTCTGTTTTTTAGGTCGGCTGCTTTAAACGTGAGCAACTCAGCTGCTTCATACTCTGTGGCCATATCGGCTAATTTAAACGCGATGCCTTGAAAATTGGCAATTGGTTGCCCGAATTGCTGGCGCTCTTTTGCATATTTCATGCTTGCGTTCAAAGCGCCTTTAGCAATGCCCAAACTTAAGGCGGCTATGCTGATACGACCTCCGTCAAGCACTTTCATGGCTTGCTTAAATCCTTCTCCAACTTTACCTAAAACTTGTGATTTGTGCACCCGGCAATTTTCGAAGATCAGCTCTGCAGTTTCACTTGCGCGCATGCCCAATTTATTTTCCTTTTTTCCGCCCTTAAATCCTGGGGTTCCGCGCTCCACCACAAACGCAGTGATTCCATTGCTATCCAGCAATTCACCGGTTCGGGCCAGCACAACTGCCACATTGCCTGTGATACCATGAGTAATCCAGTTTTTAGTGCCATTCAGCACCCAATAGTCGCCTTCCTGCACCGCAACACATCGCATGCGCATGGCATCGCTTCCGGTATTTGCTTCAGTCAATCCCCATGCACCAATCCATTCGGCAGTAGCCAGTTTAGGCAGGTACTTTTGTTTTTGCTCTTCGTTTCCAAATGCTAAAATATGGCCGGTGCATAATGAGTTGTGCGCCGCCATAGATAAACCAATGGATCCGCAAATACTACCCAGTTCAGTAATAGCTGTTACATATTCGGTGTAGGTAAATCCTGAACCGCCATACTCCTGTGGTACCAGAACGCCCATCAAACCAAGCTCGCCGAGTTTTTTAAATACCTCTAAAGGAAATTCCTGTGATTCGTCCCATTCCATCAGTTTTGGTAAAATGTGTTCTTTACCGAATTTGCGAATCATGTCCGCAATCATCAATTGGTTTTCATTCATTTGGAAGTTCATTCCAAGGTTGGCAGATCCTCCATCTGCATTTAGTAGTGTACCAGACATGTTATGTTATTTGAATGTTGTATGAGTTTTTCTTTTCCGTTTAAAAAATCAAGCGCTATCACAAAATTAAAACCTGCAACCACTGCGCCACTTTTTTTAACAAGGCGCGCAGCAGCTTCGGCAGTGCCACCGGTAGCCAGCAAATCATCGTGTATCAGAACTTTCCAATTGGGTTGTATGGCATCTTGTTGTACTTCAATTATTGAACTGCCATACTCAAGATCGTATTCAGCTTTGTGTGTTTTGGACGGCAGCTTACCTATCTTACGCACCATCACAAAAGGAATGTTTAGTTTATTGGCAATGGCAAAACCAAAAATAAAACCCCTGCTTTCTATACCTAACATGGCATCGGGCTTCTCAGTAATATTGGCAATAAAACCATCCACAATGTGCGAACACAATTGCTGATCGTAAAACACCGGCGTGATGTCTTTAAAAATAATTCCGGGTTTGGGGAAATCAGGTACATCCCTGATGGTGTTCCGGATTTCCTGCTCAAGGTTCAGGTCGGTTAGGCCGGTATTGAATGCTTGCACTGTTGTATTGAAACAAATTAATTAGGAGTAACTACCAAAACACCACTTGTGATGTATACTATTTGTTTTTTTGGTTTGGTAATAGCATCGATGTCCTTCTGCGGTTTTTTTGCATCTTCGGCCAGGTGCTTCAATTCTTTTACACTGGTGGTTTTCATATAGGCTTTCCCTTCCATCACCACTGTTTTGCCCTGAATATCCAAAGGCACAAAAAAAGCATGGTCCTTCATTTTTGCAATGGCAGAAATGCTATCGTTTACAAAAAAGGTAAGCCAGCAGCCTTCTGAAGCACAGGAAGTAAGTACTTTGGTTTTGATTTTTACAAAAGCGGTATCGCCATTAGCAACCATCAAATACAATTCCGAGCCGGGCATAGCGCCTTTTTCATCTATTTTTTGTCCGTAGCCGGTACCAACAGTTGCCTTGCCTTTGGGTGCCTGAGCAAAAAAGCAGGCGTTGATTAGAATTGCTGAAAGTAAAAGTAGTTTTTTCATGTGTTCAGTTTGTAACCCTTAAATGTACAAATTTAGAGTTGCCTGAAAAAAAAACCGATAAAATTTGTTTCCGGTCTTTAAGGCTAATTCTGACAGTATCTCCTTATTTTTCTACCTTCAGACGTTCCTTACCGCAGTTCATCACAAGCACTGTTTTCGGCCAAACGACCTTTACCTCAAAACGTGCCAAATTTTAACAGAACAAAAAAAGGGAAGCCTTCACTTCCCTTTTAAACCTCATTTATTGAGCACTAATAATACGAAGCTCTTCTTACTTCGCTGATGTGTTTACTGAAACGGATCACCTGGCGGGTGTAACCATACTCATTATCATACCAAACATAAAGTACAATGCTCTTTTTATCGGGCGACACAATAGTGGCCTGACTGTCGAACACGCTTGGACAAGGATTGCCAATTACATCGGTACTTACCAGCTCATTGCTGAACGCATATTGAATTTGTTCTACCAGCTTGCCCTCTAGAGCGTATTTTTTAATGATTTCGTTAACCGATTCAATGCTTGTCTCCTTGTTAATGTTCAGGTTTAAAATGGCAAGACTCACATTAGGGGTTGGTACGCGAACGGAGTTGGCAGTGAACTTGCCACTCAGGTGGGGCAACACTTTTTTCAAAGCACTTTCTGCACCGGTTTCTGTAATTACCATATTGAGTGCTGCCGAACGTCCGCGGCGGTATTTTTTGTGATAATTATCCAGTAAATTCTGATCGTTTGTGTAGGAATGCACTGTTTCAATGTGACCTTTTTGAATACCAAGTTCCTTATCAATTACGTAAAGGATAGGCATGATGGCATTAGTAGTACAAGAAGCTGCAGAGAATATTTTTTGGGATTTAAGATCAACGGTTTCATGATTTACTCCATGTACCACATTAGGCACATCGCCTTTTGCAGGCGCAGTAAGTAATACCTTGTCAATGCCCTTTGCTTTTAAGTGGCGACTCAATTCTTTATCATCGCGAAATACTCCGGTGTTATCAATCAGGAGTGCATTCGTTATGCCGTATTTGGTGTAATCCACGTCTTCCGGATTTTTTGCATCAATCATGTGAACTGTATGTCCGTTGATGATGAGCGTTTTGTTGTCCAGATCTTCAATCACAGTGCCCGGAAAGGTACCATGCACTGAATCGGTACGTAAGAGGTCGGCACGTTTTACAATTTCTTCACTGCTGTTGCCACGGGTAACGATAGCACGCAAACGCAATTGTTCGCCTTTACCTGCCAGGGTTATTAGTTCGCGAGCAGCCAGGCGTCCGATGCGTCCGAAACCAAACAGCACAACATCTTTTGGTGTAATGGTGCCGGGTTTGCCAATGAGGTCCTTTAGTTTATCGTTAATAAAATCTGTTTTGGATTTGAATTTCCCACTCTCCTGGTGCCACTCATATGCCAGTTTTCCTATATCAATACGACTAGGAATAATGTTGGCTTTGTAAATTTCATTGGCCAGTTCAACGGTATCGTAAACGGTTATGGGTTTTTTTACAATGTCTTTGGCATAAAGGTGCAGGTTCATGATTTGGCTTGCACTTCTGTCAACCAACTGGTTACGGAAAAGAATCAATTCTATTGATTTTTCAAACCACAATTTTCCGATGGCGCTGATCAGGTCAATGGCCGCTTTTTCATGTTTGATCCAATCGTTCAATTGGCTTTCATAATTGGCGTTTTCTTTTTCTAAGGTTTCCATGAATGGGGGTTAAAATTTGCGCAAAAGTATCAAATTCGTGTAATTGTATAGGTGAAGGAGCAGCTGATTTTTTAAATATTATGCACTATAAAAAGCATGTTTTTCTTTATGTCTTATTTTTTGGGCGTGCCGGCGAGGTTCAGCCGGTTCATTTTTCAAAAGCTTCACTCGCCGTCGGGCTTTCCCTGCCCGCCGAAGCACAAGCCAGGCGTCGGCAGGCGGGCGCTTTAATCCCTCACGCAACTGCGGTTAGTCATCACACCAGCTCGCTCAACAAACCACTGGCTTGTTGCCGTCCCTCACGCAAGTTCTGATTCACCTGCCGCAACTTCTCGCTCAGGACAAACATGTAGTACATGTTTGGGCCAGCTGGTGTGAAGTACTGGATGTTTGCCGTCCCCGCCCGAACGACCGATTAATGCCTTGCTTTCGGTCGGGCGGGCCTCACGCAGGCCACAATAAAAAATTAACAAACTCTAACCCTTGCCCTAATGTAAATTGCAAGGCTTGGTTTACCTTAGTTGTTCAATTATGCGCGATTTTATCTGGACCCTAATTATCATTTGGACCATTTACCAATTGAGTTCACTATTTAACTATCGAAAAAAAGTGGTTAACAGCCATACGGCAAATAAACAAACGGCCTCTCACAAAACATCCGAAACAAGTTCCAAAACCAGGCTGCGCAAGGCCAGCGACAATGAAGGGGATTATGTGGATTTTGAGGAAATAAAATAAGGGACTGCCCTGCTTAGGCTTTCTGCGAGGCCATGTTTTGTACAAACTCATCAAACAAATACCTTGAGTCGTAAGGTCCGGGGTTAGATTCGGGGTGGTATTGTACAGAAAAAGCGTTGGTGTTTTTTAAACGAATGCCTTCAATGGTTTTATCGTTCAAATTCACGTGGGTAATCTCAATGTTGCTGTTTTTAGCTATTTCCTCGGCGTTTACGGTGAAACCATGGTTTTGGGAAGTGATTTCACTTTTGCCGTTGAGTGCATTTTTAACCGGGTGGTTAATGCCACGGTGTCCGGCGTGCATTTTATACGTGCTGATACCCTGAGATTGAGCCAGCAGTTGATGTCCCAAACAAATGCCAAACACTGCTTTACCTGTATCTACCACTTGTTTAACCAGGGCGCTTTCTTCCGGCATGGCACCGGGATCGCCCGGACCGTTGGTGAGCATAAACCCATCAGGTTGAAATTCGAGCAGTTCATTTAAGGCGGTATTTTGAGGAAATACTTTTAGGTAACATCCCCGTTCAAGTAAACAGCGTAAAATATTGGTTTTGGCACCAAAATCCAGCACCGCCACCTTATAGGCAGAAGCAGGATCGCCAAGCGTGAAGGCTGTTTTGGTGCTCACTTTGGATGACAACTCAAGTCCTGACATGGAAGGAACCTTGCGCAATTGTTGTTGGAGTTTGGCCACATCGGTTGTTTCTGAAGAAATAATACAGTTCATGGCCCCTTTATCACGAATATAGCGTACAATGGCCCGGGTATCGAGTTCGCATATCGCTACAATGCCCGACTCTTCAAAGTAGTGTTGCAGGCTTTTTTGTGCACGTTTCCTTGAGAAATTTTGGTTGAATTTTTTACAAATGAGGCCCGAAATTTTGATAGAATTGCTTTCTATTTCACTATCCTCGATACCGTAGTTGCCGATGTGGGGGTTGGTCATCACCACAATTTGGCCATAATACGAGGGGTCGGTGAATATTTCCTGATAACCGGTCATACCGGTGTTGAAACAAATTTCACCTGTTGTGGTGCCGATTTTTCCGGCGGCCCTACCCTCAAATACTTTACCGTCTTCGAGTACTAAAATGGCTTTGGGCAGGGGACTGTATTTTAATTGCATAAGGGAATTTTTGCTGTCAATTAAAGCGCGAAAATAAAGGAAATTAAAGCTATTTCGGTGGGTTTGTTGAATTCTAATGAAAATTCAATTATACCCAATAGAAGGCAAAATTTGATTTTGCTGGAATAAAGGACTTTATTACATTTACGAGTTATTAAAACACGATTACCGATGAGGGAATATTGCATAAGTATGCCCTCAATTAACTTAATTTAGCTGAACAATACCTCTACTATGAAACGACTCTCAGGCTACTTTTTACTGTTTTTACTCACTTTTTCTGTTCAACATGTAAAATCGCAGGCGTTTAATGCCTCTGTAACTCCAGGGGCACAATGTTATAATCCTGCACTTGGCTCCAATACAGCCATTGCCGCTATTACCGCCACAGCTCCCTTGGCCGTTTCTTACAGCTGGACCATCGTTCCTCCAAATGCCACCCCTTCATGTGCCGCACTTTTTACCAACGCGGTGCCTAACGGCAGTATCATTGGTATTACCTTCCCATGTTGTGGTGAATACACGATAAACGCTTTTGCTTTTACTGCTGCGAGTGTGCAGGTAGGAAACGTTCAAGCCTCACCAACTCCCACCATATTTTGCCCTACTGGGGCTACCATCGTGCCTTCAACAGCCGGCACCATCGTATGTTCGGGTATTCCAATGACATTAACCGGAAACGGAGCCACTACTTTTACCTGGATTTCTTCTGCCGGAGGCGGTGGCACTACCACCGTAGGCTTAAATCCCTTGACCATTACCCCAACGGCCAACGCTACTTACACCCTTACAGGGTTTAATGCCAATGGGTGTTTGGTTACTAATACCATAGCTCTGGCCGTTCAGTCGGCTACTTTTTCAGCGGGCCCGGCCAGCCAGTCCATCTGCGTGAACTCACCACTTTGTTTCACTACTTCAGCCGGGGCCCAAAGTGGGGCCAATGTTACACCGGGAACGGTCACCACAAGTATACAATGGCTGAACCCTTCTGCTGTAGCCGTTGCACAATGTACTTCCCCTGCTGCACAAGGTACATATACAGCCATACTCACACACACAGGAGCAGCCGGTACCTGTACCCTCGAACAAACGGCACAGGTATTTACAACTTCTACCATACCGGTTACTTTAACGGCATCGAGTGCCTCCATTTGCCCGAACGGAACGGTTCAACTCACGTCCATATCAGCCCAAACTTCTGCGGTAAGCGGCCACGTATGGGCACAAAGTTTTGGTGGACCAATTATTAACACCGGCAATCCTATTGTAAGAACAATTGCCACGCTACCCCGAACCTTCACTGTAACACCAAACTACTTTGGCTGTACCGGAAGTGCAACAATTACAATTGGTTTATTGACTTTAACACCCACCCTGACCCCAAGCTCCTTTTCGGTTTGTCCGAACACCCCATTAACCTTAACTGCCACCGGTGGTGTGAATTACACTTTCACCGCAATTCCATCCCTTAGCCCAAATGTTGTGCTTTCAACAGCTCCGGGGGTGAACACGGTAGCCCATACCCCAACGGTTGGTTTTGGCCAATTCCCTTGGCAGTATGCGGTAAGTGCCTTTAGTGCAGGTTGTGTGGGCAGTTCTACTATCGCAATCAACATCCGAACCATCAATCCTATTTTCACCTCTTCAGCGTTTAATAATTCGGTTTGCCCTAACACCAATTTCACCCTCACTTCAAGCGGAGGTGCGGGAACCAGTTACACGTTTGTTGCACCGCCGAGTGCTACAGTTCAGACCGGTGCAACCAATACCATAAGCCAATCTTCAGCCACTTTCCCAAGTACCTACACAGTAGCTGTTGACAGTGCGGGCTGTAGCGGTACAGCCACAATTAGCATGAATGTGTTATCCCTTAACCCCATAGTCAGTTTGTCAACACCATCGGTGTGCGAGGGCACTGCCTTTTCGTTTACTTCAAGTGGTGGAGCGGGAACAACCTATACATTTTTTGCTCCAACTTTCACAACACCCGCCACCTCTTCAGTCGTACCGAAAGGTCCTGCATCGGAACCTTTCGCCACTCACATTCCGGTGTTTAATCCAACATTAAACACAACGTATACGGTTCAGGTAGATAGTGCCGGCTGTGTAGGCAGCAACACCTTCTCAGTTGGTATATTAAACCTTTCACCAAACCTTGGATTGAGTATGTTTAATGTCAACGGTCCCCTCACCAATGCTTGTCCTAATTCTCCTTTAACATTAACGGCAACGGCAGGTCTCAATCCGTCCAATTTTTCTTATACGTTTACAGCTCCACCACCACTGAGTTTTACCAATACAGGTAACGTACCCAACTTGAGTTTAAATGCCCCCGCCGCCGCTAGTCTTTTCCCTGCCACCTATACTGTTGCTGTAGATAGTGCAGGTTGTGTGGGTACCCGAACAGTTAATTTAGCCCTAAGGGTTTTGAACCGAGGTGTAATTGCTGGTTCTGCTTCAGTTTGTGCAGGTACCAGTGTTGTAATTTGCGCAATACCCGGAACCAGTTTAACTACCTACCAGTTTGTAGGTATTAGTCCTACTCAAACACTGGTACAACCAACTTTACCATCCACTAATCCTTGTTTCACATTCAACCCGGTTGATCCTACTATTTATTCGGTGCTTGCAGATAGTGCGGGATGTACAAATCTGGCAGCTCCAATTCAATCGGTATTGGTAGGTATTACACCATCCCTTACCATTGGTGCTTTGGCTTCGCCTAGTATAATTTGTTCCGGCTTACCTTCCACGCTTAGTGTGCAAGGAAGCACGGCCTATACATACACGTGGACGGCTCCTTCCGGAACTAATGCGGTTCCAATCGGTAACGGCACCACAACTGCGGTAAACCCTACTATCACCACGAATTATACAGTGAATGCCCTGGATGCGGCAGGCTGTATAGGCATACAAACTGTGGCTTTGGTTGTAGACCCTACAGCCAGTTTAAGTATGGTGGTATCAGCGCCATTTAATACCGTGTGTGTTGCAAACCCGTCTTTAAATTTACCACAACAATCCAACACCCTCACAGCAAGCGGAGCCGTCAACTATTCCTGGAGTCCACCTTTGTTTTTAAGCAGCACCACTACCTCAATTACAATTACCACACCAACAACAACCATAATATATACTGTAACAGGCAATAACAATTTAGGTTGTAACGGTGCAGCGCAGTTTACTATGAGTGTGAACCAGTATCCACCTGTTAGCATAACTCCAAATCCTTCTCAAAATGTGTGCCCTGGATTTACTTCTACTCTTACAGCATTTAATGCTCAAACGTATACCTGGACTGGCACAACGTTCACTACGCCAATAGTACAACAATCGATTTCAGTTGGTCCCGGAACCTACACAGTGCTTGGTTCTAATGGAGGTTCTTGTTTAAATTTTAGCGTAATTACAATTGGAGTAGCACCACCTCTAAACATCAACCTATCTTACGCCAATAATACCAGCACCACCTGTATCATGAACAACTTCCCAAAACTGGCTAAACCTGTAACTTTGAATGCCAGCGGTGCAGCCAATTATGTGTGGTTACCCTACGATCCGGCAACTATGACGTATTCGATTGGTCCTCAAACCTTGGTAAGACCGCACACCTCAACTTGTTATACGGTAACCGGAAATACTTCGGTGTGTTCAGGTTCGGCTGTTATTTGTGTTACAGTAGTACCACAGTTTACCATTGGTGCTACGCCGCAATTTCCGGCCATGTGCCTTGGCGATTCTTTAAAACTGAGTGTGGTGAACATCGGACCGGGTGCTGTAGGTTCACCGGCAGCCTTTACCTATAGCTGGACTGAAGCTCAAAATGCCCCACCAATCAGTATGAGCGCTTATTTAACACCAACAACCATGGTATTCCCTCAAAATACCACCACGTACTCTGTAGATGTAACCGATACCCGCACTTGCGTATCCTTACCGCGATTAATCACTGTAACGGTATTACCTGCTCCACAAACCGACATCTTATTGCCAATAATTAATAATGTGCCAACCAATACGGTTTGTTTTGTTGGGCCATCACCGGGCCCGCCTGATGTGTTGTTGAATTTAACGGCCAGCAATGTAAACAGTGGATTGCCTTTTGGTATACAACCAACTTACACATGGACCTCTCCCAACAATTCTATCTTAACGCCAAATAATAATGCACAGATCACAATTAATGCACCAAACCGTTTACCATCTATCATTGTTTACACGGTTCTTTCCGGTTACAATGGCGTCAATGGCTGTAGAGTTTTTGATACGGTTAGTGTGCGAGTTGTTGACTGCAGACCAATCACGGTTGTATCTTACACTACTGCAAATGAAAATGATACCATTTGTGCCAGGTCTTGTATCACTTTTATGAATTTAACGGATACACTTGCCGGAAGCCCTCAAACCTTTACCTGGTCTTTCGCGGGTGGAGCGCCGGCAACTTCTACACTGGCGAATCCTACTGTTTGTTATAACTTACCTGGTGAATACGATGTTATTTTGACTGTAGAAAATCCTTACCCAATAAATGGTGGAGGAAGTTCAGGCATTAAAGGTATCTCCAAATTTATTAAGGTAGTTGATATACCGAATGTGACCATTTCTCCACCCGGGCAATTAAGCAGTAATCAGTACATCAATTTTGGCGGAACGGCCGTGTTATCCGGAACCGGCGCATACAGCTACATTTGGGATCCACCTTATAACATTTCGTCACTAACCAATCCAAACGTGACGGTGAGCCCGATTCAAACCACACAATATGTGCTTTGGGGTTACAACAGCAAACAGTGTTTCTCTAGCGATACAGTTAATGTGATTGTAATTAAAGACTGTGGTGAAATGTATGTGCCGAATGCTTTCTCACCGAATGGAGATGGACATAATGACGATTTGAAAGTGATGGGTATATGTCTTGAATCCATGACATTTATGGTGTTTAACCGATGGGGCGAAAAAATATTCGAAACCACCGACCAGCGCTTAGGTTGGGATGGCACTTATAAAGAGAAAGAAGTAGAATCGGGCGTTTACGTCTACCGACTGGAGGGTAAAACTTTTGATGGAAAAGGATTTAGTTCTAAAGGAAACGTCACGCTTTTAAGGTAATATTATGCAAACAACAAAAAAGATAGCCTGTACTGCATTGTTCGCTCTTGCGCTGGTTCAGATCAGCCGTTCACAGGATGTGCACTTCTCGCAATACGCCGAAACGCCAAGCTCTATTAATCCTGCGCTTGCTGGTGTGACCTACAACACTCGGGTGATTGGAAATTACAGATCACAATGGTCGTCAGTTGGAACACAGTACCAAACCATAGGTTTGTCGTTTGATCAAACCATTAAATTCAAAAAACTCAGGAACAATTATTTTGCTGTTGCTGTCAATGTGTTTCAAGATCAAGCTGGCGACGCAAAACTTACCACCCTGAATCCGAATTTGGGATTAAGTTATCATCAGAAGATTAATCGCCAGATGAAACTTTCTGCCGGATTACAATCCGGTTTGTTTTATCGCACTATTGATGTAAGTAAATTACAATGGGGTGAGCAGTACAATGGCATTCGTTACGATGCCACCTTGCCAACAGGTGAGCCTAACATTCCCAGAGGTTCTATTACTTCTTTTGATGTTGGCGGAGGTGTGAACCTGAGTTATGTTAGAAGCGACAAATTTTTGAGCGCTAAAAATGCCGTAAGATTTGATATGGGTGTTTCTGCTTATCACTTTAATTTGGGAAAAAGCTCATTTATCACGGCTGATGAAAATTTGAACACCAGATTTTGCGCATATTTTAACGGAGACTTTAACATTCCCGGTACGCGAAATGCCATTATGCCAAGCTTTTTGTACATGTATCAAAACCCAAGCCAGGAGTTTATTCTTGGTGCCTTGTTTAAATTCATCATTGGTGATCCATCTACCTACACAGGCAACAAAAAACCATTTGCTTTGTCGGTAGGCGGTTATTACCGTTACAACGATGCCATCGTACCTGCCTTGTTGATGCAAATGGACAAATATGCTTTGGGAATTTCTTATGACATTAATATTTCAGCGCTTACGCCGGCAACCAACAGAAACGGAGGTATTGAAGTGATGTTGCGCTATAACTTATATCCCGGTTACGGCATAAACATGGGCCGATCAGATTCTAAACCATCCTATTGATAATTAATAAGCGCCAGAAATGGCGCTTTTTTTATGTATACAAACTGAACTGCAATGTATGCCAAATGATAGTTTTGAATTCAAAAAATTTAAAATAAGGCAGGATAAATGCGCCATGAAAGTGGGCACCGACGCAGTTCTTCTGGGTGCCTGGGTAATTCCCAACGGAAGCAGTAGAATATTGGACATAGGTACCGGAACCGGAATCATAGCTTTGATGTTAGCGCAAAAATCCAGCGCTGCAATTGTTGCCATTGATATTGACAAGGACAGTACGGAGCAGGCCAAATTAAACGTAGCGGAGAGTGTCTTCTCCAAACAAGTTTCGGTAGATCACATCTCTTTTCAGGAGATGGTTGCTAAGAGTCATCAAAAATTTGATTTAATCGTAAGCAATCCGCCTTTCTTCTCTGATTCGCTAAAAAGCAATAACGACGGCAGAAGCATGGCCAGACACAACGATCTTTTATCATTTGAAGATCTTGTGAACGGAGTAAAAAAACTATTGGCTGAAAAAGGAAAGTTTTGTTTGATTTTGCCAAAGAATGAAGCGCAGCTTTTCAGAGACTTAGCCAAGACGAAAGGTTTGTATCTCTCTAAACTTTTACGCATCCGCACCCGATCTGAAAAAGAAAGTGAGAAGCGCCACCTGATGCAATTTGAATTTAAGGAAACCGAATTTTCTGAATCTACTTTAGTGATAGAAGCAGATGCTCACCGCAATTACACTGAGGAATACAAAAAGTTCACGCAGGACTATTACTTGAAGTTTTAATTTCTGTTATTAAACCTTGCGAAGAATTAAATCATATTGCATTTTGGCTGAGAATGGCTTAAACCAGAATATGCATTGAACATTCTAGCGCAAAGAGAAATCACATCAAAACAACAAGTTTCATCACTTTTTCACATTTACCACAGAGGTAAAATGACTGATCGAAATTTGCCATTTATGGGGATTTTATTTTAGCCCCGCATTTTTCAAAAAAATCTGGCTTGAAACAATGGAATTCTATCCTCAATAATCAACCAGATATAAACTATATCAGGTAAATTACATAGGAAATATCTTTAGAAGTTAGAAATGAGTTAAATTGCTTTAAGTATTTATAAGACCCAGGCAAATAAAAAAACCAAGAACATGAAAAACTTTCACATTACCAATAAGCTGCTTTTTTTACTAATTGCGGCGCTAAGTTTAGTAAGTGAGGTTAAAGCGCAATTTGTTCCTACAACTTTAACATTTTCTTACACCGGAAGCATGCAACAATTTACAGTGCCACCTTGTGCAGGCAATATGACCATTGAAGCCAGAGGAGCTTCAGGAGGCACTGGTGGCGGAGGTGGTCCCATTGGGGCCAATGGAGGCTCCGTGAAAGGAGTTTTCACAGCTACACCGGGTTCTGTTATGTTTTTTTTTGTTGGTGGTCAAGGGTCGGTTACTGCGGGTGGTTTTAATGGAGGTGGTAATGGGGGGACAGGAAGTGCAACTTCTGGCGCTGGTGGTGGTGGGGCATCAGATGTGCGTATTGGCGGAATTGCATTAGCAAATCGCATAATTGTGGCTGGCGCCGGAGGAGGCGCTGGTGGAAGTTCTATTGCAAATCCTTTAGGAGGAATTGGAGGAGGAGGTTATTCATTTTCTTTGGCATCCGGTTATGGCGGAGGGGGAATTCCAGGAGGTGGTTGTCATTTTAATTCGCCAGGCGCAGATGATGGTGGGCTCGCCTTATGTGGACCTACTAGCGGGGGTGGTGGCGGTTTTTTAGGAGGAGGACAAGGTGGAGGAGCGGCTCCAAATAATACTATGACTGGCTCTTTCGGATGCTCGGGAATTTTTGGAAATGGTGGAAATGGTGGAGGGTCTGTGTTGCTATGTGGTGGCAGTGCGATTGGTCTCAATGGAGGCGGTGGAGGGGGAGGGGGCTATTATGGAGGTGGTGGAGGGATGTCTGCATTACAACCTACAATTGGGTGGAATATTGCATGCAACTCAGGTGGGGCTGGAGGTTCTTCCTGGGCAAACAATACGCTATTTTCTAACCTTAGTTATACTGCAGGAAATAATGCGGGGCATGGGCTAATTACGATATCGTATATTTTGAATGGATTACAAATTATGGCTTCCGCAAACCCACCGGCAATTTGTTTAGGGAATTCGACACAGCTTTCAGTAAGCGGTGCAAATAATTATACTTGGAGCACCAATACGGTTTCCAATACAATTTCAGTTTCACCATCAATTACCAGCGTATTCTCTGTAGTCGCAACAAATTCAATTGGTTGTTTTGCAAATACAACATTAGCGGTTATAGTGAATGCTTCAGTACCTTCTATCAGTATTTCAAGTAGTGCATATTCAGTTTGTCCTGGCAACACAGTTTCACTCCTTGCAAGTGGAGGTTTAACCAACTTATGGTCTAACGGAGTTAATAATGGCATTCCATTTTCGCCTCTAAACACTAGTCAATATACTGCAACTGCACAAAACGGTTGTGGCACGAGTACTGCCGCTATTACCGTTTCTGTTGCACCTTTACCAGTAACCGGAATTACGAGCAACACTTTGATTTGTGCGGGTAATACTGCAACTTTAACGGCTTCCGGAGCCTCATCGTATACTTGGCTTCCTGGCCCAGTTTTTAGTGCAACAGCTCAAATTAGTCCGGCTTCGTCAACAATTTATACATTATTCGGTACTTTTGAAAACTGCATGAATACAAGTACTTTAAGCGTTTTGGTTAATCCAAATCCAACAATTTCAGTTGTAGCTTCCTCATGGTCGGTGTGCTCAGGATCAAGTGCAACTTTAAGTGCAACCGGGGCAAACAATTACACCTGGCAACCTGGCAATCAAACAGGCTCATCCATTGTTGTGTCTCCAGGTATTTCAACAGCGTATATGGTAACCGGTGCAAACAGTTTAAATTGTACATCAAGTGCCAACCAGGCCATCGTTGTTTTCCCATCCCCTAATGTAACAAGCGTTTCCTCAAGTTCGGCAATTTGTGCAGGCGCTTCGGTGACATTAAGTGCAAGTGGGGCTAACACTTATTTATGGAATAATGGTTCTACTAGTTCATCCCTTGTCGTAAGTCCTCTAGGTAGTACAATTTACAGTGTCATTGGAACTTATACTTCCAACGGCTGTAACGCGAGTTCATCCTTGGGCATTAGTGTTTATGTTTCTTCACTTACCCTTACGCCACCATCATCTGTTTGTATGGGCGGAACCATACATTTAAGCGCTAGTGGTGCGAATTCCTATACCTGGAATACCGGAAGCAATAACTATAGTATCTCAGTTTCACCTGCAAGTTCCACAAGTTATTCTGTTCATGCTCTTACCAACTTTCCTGGGCTCACTTGCTCCTCCTTTGGCACAACATCAGTCACCGTAAACCCATTACCGATTATTACAGCCCAGGCCACAAAAACCATCGTTTGCAAAAATTCACCAAGCACTACGCTTACGGCTGGAGGTGCGCTAACTTATGTCTGGAGTAATTCGTCTACCTTACAAAGTATTGTGGTTGCACCGGCAGTCACTACGGTTTATACACTTACTGGCACCAACGCAAACAACTGTTCAAATTCGGCTACTATACAAATCAAGGTCGATCCTTGCATCGGAATACACGAAAAGAGCCTTCAAGGAAATCAATCAATCGTTGTGTACCCGAATCCGAGTAGTTCAGCTTTTACCGTAAAAGCTCTAACTTCAATGGAACTCCTCCTGGTCAATGAACTTGGACAGGTGCTAAGAGCATTTGATTTAAATTCTGAAAATAATTTTGAATACCAAGTTGGCGGCTTGGCTAATGGTATCTATTTTATACGATTGAAGGGAAATTCGGGTAAGCACAGCTTGAAAGTACTTGTTCAGGATTAAGTGATGTTTCGTTTTTAGCTTTGGTCCGATAGCTATCAGAATTTTGACTTAAGTCTTACGACTTAGCAAGGTCTATAAAACAAAAAAACCGAGTTTCCTGCAGAATTTCATAGGTTCAAAATGGTTCAGGGGTTCAAGGTTGTTCAAGGGGGTGTTTCTTTTTCCCTTTGAACTCTTTTGAACAAGGTTGAACTCTTTTGAACCCAATTTGCCTTAGCGTAGGATATTGGTTTCCAAATCAGATTAGATTCTAATGGCTAATTTCTTATGACTAGATTCTTGGGACTTAAGAAAAGTCTATAAATGCAAAAAGCCCCAGATTTCTCTGAGGCTTTTTGACTTTAAAATTTTGATAGCCCTTAGTGGCCTGCGCAGCAGGGCGCTTAGGGATATCAATCCCGAGTAAGGCGCAGCCGAATCTCGGGAGGCATACAAACTTCTATCAACGCAAAAAGCCCCAGATTGCTCTGAGGCTTTTTGACTTTAAAATTGGCATCGACATACCTGCCCGCCGACGCGCCGGCCCCTGCTTCGGCAGGCGGGCTCTCCCGGGCCTTTCTATTGAGGTGGTATAAAACAAAAAACCCCCAACCTTTTGAGTTGAGGGTTTTTCCACCTTCGCTGAAGCTTCGGTGGATAAAAAAATTGGCATCGACATACTCTCCCGGGCTTTAGACCAAGTACCATCTGCGCTGGTGGGCTTAACTTCTCTGTTCGGAATGGGAAGAGGTGATCCCCACCGCTAAAGACGCCATAAAGGGATCAATTATTTCCGGTTTCGGATTTCTAATTTCTGATTGAATCAGCAATTAGAAATTAGCCATTAGAAATAATCTAAAAAACAATATTGAATAAAGACACGAGAGATACTGGGTTGAAAGTTTAGAAAGTTACAAAGTTTAGAAAGTTGAACTTTCAAACCTTCATAACCTTTAGACTTTCAACCCTTTTTTAAGAAAGCTTACGGACAATTAGTACTACTCGACTTTGACATTACTGCCTTTACATCTGTAGCCTATCGACGTGGTAGTCTTCCACGGTCCTTGTAAAGAAAACTTATCTTAAGGTGAGTTTCGCACTTAGATGCTTTCAGCGCTTATCTCATCCAAACATAGCTACCCTGCGATGCAGCTGGCGCCACAACAGGTACACTAGCGGTTTGTCCGACTCGGTCCTCTCGTACTAGAGTCAGCTCCCTTCAATTTTCTAACGCCCACAACAGATAGGGACCGAACTGTCTCACGACGTTCTGAACCCAGCTCGCGTGCCACTTTAATCGGCGAACAGCCGAACCCTTGGGACCTTCTCCAGCCCCAGGATGTGACGAGCCGACATC
>JBPOHJ010000063.1:0-34512 GCA_052035725.1 Bacteroidota bacterium
CTGGGATAACTTAGCCGGGATATTTGATGAGTTAGGAAATAAGGATTCGGCTTATGCTTGTTACGCCCATGCCATACAACTTGACAGTAACAACTCATCGGCCTTTCACAACCGGGGACGTATGTATTATTTCGACAAAAAACTAAGTGAGGCCCTGAAAGACTACAACAAGGCGATTGAATTGGACAGCATGAATACCAACGCCATCAATTCACGTGGCATGTTGCATTCTCAATTAGGAAATTTTGATTTGGCCGAAAAAGATCTGCAAAGATGTATACGTTTAAAACCTGATTATATTTATCCTTATAACAATTTGGCCAATTGTTATTTTAAAATGAATAGAAAAGAAGAGGCATGCAACTACTGGAAATTAGCGCTGGAAAAAGGGTACAAATACAAAGCTGAGTGGAAACAAGAATATGGCATTGATGATCCGGTGGAGTTGGTGAAATTGCATTGCAAACCCTAGTCTATTCTTGCTATAATTCCTAGTCTACACCCTAGTGTATTTCATCCCAACGAATCGAATTATCAAATAGTTCGCAGCTTAAGTAGGGTAACTGATTATCCTTTTTTGGATACGTGAATTTTAAATTTTCCCATCCTTAATAACATCCACCAGGGATGGATCCAGCAAGGTACTAGTATCGCCAAGGTTTGCCGTATCCCCTTCGGCAATCTTGCGTAAAATGCGCCTCATGATTTTACCACTGCGGGTTTTGGGCAATCCGGGCACAAATTGAATCTTGTCGGGTTTAGCAATTGGGCCAATGATGCGAGACACGGTTTGAAGAATGTCTTGTTTAGAAAGATTGGGGTCACCATGGCTGCCATCATGAATAACGTAGGCGTAAATACCCTGCCCTTTGATGTCGTGAGGATAACCCACTACTGCGCTTTCGATCACGCCTGCGTGCATGTTGATGGCATTTTCCACTTCGGCTGTACCAATTCTATGCCCACTCACGTTCAGCACATCGTCAACCCTCCCTGTAATCCGGTAATTGCCCTGCTCTTCACGAAAACAACCATCTCCGGTAAAGTACTTGTTTTCATAAGTAGAAAAATACGTTTGTTTGCAGCGTTCGTGGTCGCCGTAGGTGGTGCGTATCATGCCCGGCCAGGGGGCTTTGATGCACAAATTACCACTCAAGCCATTGCCTTCGATTTCTTTTCCATTCTCATCCATCAAGCAAGGCTGAATACCGGGCAAGGGTAATGTGGCAAAGGAAGGTTTGGCTGGCGTAACATTCGCCAAATTGGAAATCATGATACCGCCCGTTTCAGTTTGCCACCAGGTATCCACTATGGGGCAATTGTCTTTACCAATGTGAGTATGGTACCAATTCCATGCTTCTTCGTTAATGGGTTCACCAACCGAACCCAGCACCTTTAAAGAACGCAGGTCCTTGCCCTTTAAAGGGTCCAATCCAAATCCCATCAAACTTCTGATAGCTGTGGGTGCGGTGTATAAAATATCCACTTGGAATTTGTCTACAATTTCCCAAAAGCGTCCGGCATCGGGCCAGGTAGGAATGCCTTCAAACATCAGTGTGGTTGCTCCTGCGCACAATGGACCGTATACGATATAAGAATGCCCGGTAATCCATCCAATATCAGCCGTACAAAAGTGCACTTGCCCGGGTTGGTACTGAAACACATTTACAAAGGTGTAAGTGGTCCAAACCATATAGCCTGCCGTGCTATGCACCACGCCTTTTGGTTTTCCGGTTGATCCGGATGTATAAAGGATAAACAGCACATCTTCTGCATCCATGGCCTGGGCTGGACAATCGGGATTGCCTTGGGTTTCTACCTTCTTAATTTCATCTTCCCACCACACATCCCTGCCTTTTATCATGCTTACCGGAGTGCGGGTGCGTGTACACACAATAACCCTTTGTATGGTTTTGTTTCCAACCAGCGCATCATCTATCACGCTTTTGAGAGGGATATCTTTTGCCCCTCTGAATGCACCATCGCAGGTGATGATATATTCAGCTGCTGCATCGGCGATACGATCGGCTATGGCCTGCGCCGAAAAACCGCCAAAAATCACCGAATGTATGGCCCCTACTCGTGCACATGCCAAGGTTGCAATAGCCAATTCAGGTATCATGCCCATGTAAATGCAAACCCTGTCGCCTTTTTTGACTCCGTTGTTCTTTAAAACATTGGCAAATTGCATCACCTTAAAGTGGAGTTCCTTGTAAGTTAATACTCTATAGTGTTCTTCAGGGTCGTTGGACTCCCAAATAATAGCCGGGGTATTTGCATTAGATTCAAGGTGCCTGTCTAAACAATTTTCGGTGATGTTGAGTTGTCCTCCTTTGAACCATTCTACTTTTGGCTCAATGAAATTCCATTCAAGTACTTTGTCCCATTTCTTTTTCCATTGAAAGTGATTTGCAACAGAGGCCCAAAATGTCTCAGGGTCTTCAATGCTTAGCTTGTATTTGGCCAGGTAGTCGTCTTTGGTTCTTATCTGAAACGGATAAATCATAGAGTGGTATTCTACACGAATTTATTAATTCCACAGGATTAGAACAATATGCCATTAGACTTTGTGAGCAATTCGAAAAACTATTGTTACTGCGAAAACAATACAAACTGAGTAGGATCTAAACTCTCTTTTGCGAAAGCGCTTAAGGAATACGCTTTTAAATACTCATAAATTTCTTTCTTTTCAGAATCCTGCTGTGCACAAGCAGTATACAACTTATCATATGGTGAACATTTTTTTAGGGTAAACTCACAATTGGTAACGTGCAAATACACCATTGTGGTAAACAACCTTTCGTGACCCAACATTTCTTTGATAGACATTAAATCGACGCCATCTTCCAGCAAATGACTTGCAAAACTGTGCCTCAGGGTGTGTAAACAAACGCCTTCTTTGTTTATACCCGAGCGTTTAACGGCCCTCTGCATCATTTTACTGACAGTTGACCTTCCAAGTGCTTCACCGGCTACACTATTAAACAAATATTTCAATGGTTTATACCGCTGAAAATACGCTTTTAGTTCCGGCAAAAGGGCCTCAGAAAGCGCTAGGTATCGGTCTTTTCTCCCCTTTGCCTGCCTCACATGAATCAGTTGCCTTTCCCAGTCGATATCACGTAATTTGAGGTTGCACAGTTCACTTAAACGAAGTCCGGCCGAATACATCAGTTTTAGTATCACCTGTTCTTTCAAGCGAGGTGTTGACTCAAACAACAATTTACATTCTGATTTGCTCAATACAGCCGGTAATTTCTTCCTGTGTATTGTTTTTGGCAGGCTATATGTCATCACATCCTCTCCCAAAGCCTGCCGATACATTTTTAATGCGCTAATGGTTTGTTTAAAGTGATTTTCTGAATGGGGCTCACCGTTTGCTTTTAGCGCAGTTAAAAACCGATTAACCTCCTTTACATTGCAATACTCAGGAAGCTTTAGAAAAGTGTAACTCAACTCTGCCAGTTTTCTCAGATAACAATTAAACGTGCGTTCACCCAAGCCCCTTAATCTTTGTTGCTCCCTCATCAGCGCCACACAGGAAGAAAATTCGGGTAGTTTTCTTAGCACCAGTTCTGCCATTGCATTTGTTTTGGATATCATATTCTGCATGTTGTTTAGTTTGTTTTTTGAAGACCTAGTTTAAAAAACTTTTCCGTCAGCATTTTAATTCGAAAGGCTTTTCTCTATTTTTGGTGAAAGCATACAAGCATGACATTAAAAATTGAAGAAACCGGACAAAGAGGAAAAAGCATTGCTACCGAGAACGACGCAGTTGCCGGAGAAATGCACTATACCTGGGCCGGGCCCGACAAACTAATTATTGATCATACGGAGGTAAGTCCCGATTTTGCAGGTCGCGGAGTGGGCAAACTTCTCTTGATGGAGTTGGTAAAAATGGCAAGAGAGAAAAAAATCAAAATCATGCCACTTTGCCCTTTCGCCAAATCAGTATATGAAAAAACCCCGGAAATAAACGATACCTTATTTTAGCATCATGGTGAAATCATTTATCAAGAAAACTACCCAGATTTTACGGTACCGTTTGAATATCAACGAGGACAAAGCCGACAATCAGGAAATTATTCAAACCATATTAAAAGGCGTGGTTTTTAAGGGGGTGAATTTGTGGACCCTCATATTTGCAATTGTTATTGCTTCTATTGGTTTGGATGTTAACTCAACCGCCGTGATCATAGGGGCCATGTTAATTTCACCGCTCATGGGACCCATTATGGGTATTGGTTTAGGGGCGGGAATTGGGAATTTATCGCTGGTTAAACAAGCCGGAAAAAATTTACTCATTGCCAGTGGCATTGCCCTACTCACCTCCACAACCTATTTTGTACTCTCGCCTATACATTTGGCGCAGTCGGAATTGTTGGCCCGCACCAGTCCAACCATTTGGGATGTTTTGATTGCATTTGTTGGCGGCACGGCAGGTATTGTTGCCAGCACCAGAAAACAATTCAATAACATCATACCGGGCGTGGCTATTGCAACAGCTTTAATGCCTCCACTCTGTACCGCCGGTTTTGGATTAGCCAATTTGGAATGGCCCTATTTTTTTGGGGCGCTTTATTTGTACCTCATCAATTCGGTATTTATCAGTATCGCTACTTTTCTGGCAGTACGAATCATGCAAATCAAACCCAATGAAGAAATGAACAGCGCTGCTGAAAAGAAAATTCGGAATTGGGTAGGTGCCATTGCCGTGTTAACCATCGTTCCCAGCATCTTTTTAGCCTACAGGTTTGTAACCAATGAGTTTTTTACCCGAAACGCCTCCCGTATGATTACTGAAGAGTTGGCAAACAAAGGCACTGTAGTGTTAAGCAGCAAGATTATTGCAGAAAAAAAAGAAATCCAGCTTTATTTGCTCAAAGAAAATAATCAAGATTCAATAGTGGATTTACTCAACTCAAAAATTGCCACTTACAAAATTCCCAGAGCTAAAATTTTATTAAAACACAAAGATTTATCTAACCTCAGTTTAAACAAGGAAGAAACCATGAGGAAAAATGCGCTGGAAAAAATACTCAACAGTCAGGAAAATAAATTAGACTTGGTGTATCAGGAGATTTCAGAGCTAAAACAACAAGTGCAGTTTAATGCCCAATTTATGCACCAAAAAGAATTGGTCATCCGCGAATTTCCCACCCTATTCGGAGCGTTTAAAGAAATTGCCATAGAAAAAACCCTGCGTTATACTCCTAAAGGGCCCAGAGACACACTTATTACAGCCCTCATTCAACCAGAAAAACTACTATCAGCTAAAGATAAAAAGCACCTGCACGAATGGTTGAACCTAAAATTCCAACCTTATCAGGTAAAGTTAATTCTGAATTAACACCTAGTTAAAGCACCCCTATGCCAGGACAGAACCTGCTTATTACCACTATTGAAAAACACGTGCCGCTTAATAATCAGGAGCAACACCGTATTTTGTTGGCCTTTACATCACAACACATTAAAAAGAAAGACTTTTTTCTTCGCGCGGGTGAGGTGTGTAAACAGGTGGCTTTTGTTTTGCAAGGCTGCCTGCGTTCTTATGCAGTTGACGAACAAGGCATTGAACACAACCTGCAGTTTGCTCCCGAAGGTTGGTGGATTACCGATATGAACAGCATCATCCATGGTGCTATAGCCCGCTTAAACATTGATGCCATTGAAGACAGCCAAGCTTTGTTGCTCAGCCGGGATCAGCAAGATCGTTTATTAAAAGAGGTTCCCAAACTAGAACGATTTTTTCGCATCATTAGCGAAAAATCCATGGCCGGCAGTCACAAACGTTTGATCGACCAGGTTAGCGTAAATGCGCAAACACGTTATCTCAATTTTTGCGAGCAATACCCCGGTCTCATACAACGCCTGCCACAAAAACAAATCGCTTCCTACATTGGGGTAACTCCTGAGTTTTTGAGTAAAATCAAATCGGATCTGTTGAGAAAAAAGGAGTAAGCCATTTGTAGGTGTTTTTGGGCGTGCCCCCGACAAAAAAACCAAGTTTACACTCGAAGTTTTTTTTATCGGGGTCGGGCTTTATTGATGTCAAGTTCAATCATTCGCACTATCTCGCTCACAAGCCCACCGGGTTTCTGCCGTCCCTCACGCAGATCTGATAAGTCATTACAGCAACTCGATCAGCTTATGCTTAAACGGTTACGGCTAGCCTTCAACTTTCTAAACCACTACAATTTCTTAATCTAGATTAATGGAATATACCTCTTCCCTGCCCTAACTTTGTGTCATCAAAATCAATTCAAATGGACAGAAAAGATTTTCTTAAAAAGGGTTTACTGGGCACAGGCATGTTTGTGGCCGGTTCGGCCGTTCCGGGAGTACTTCACAACAACATCGATGAACTGAAGGAACTGGAGATTATTGGCTTTAACCATTTACCAACAACCAATTCAAAACTTATGGAAAACAGCATTCTACACAAGGCCGACACCAGAGGTAAGGCCGACCATGGCTGGCTGATGAGTTATCACACTTTTAGCTTCGCCAATTATTACAACCCCGATCGTATGCATTTTGGTGCACTCAGGGTATTGAACGACGACCGTGTTAATCCAGGCATGGGATTTGGCACCCACCCGCACGACAACATGGAAATTATTTCCATTCCCCTTGAAGGCGATTTGGAGCATAAAGACAGTATGGGCAATGTAGCCGTTATCAGAAATGGTGATGTGCAGGTGATGAGTGCAGGAACCGGCATTACACACAGCGAGTACAACAAAAACAGCGATGCTTTGGTGAAATTTCTGCAAATATGGGTGTTTCCGAACAAACGCAATGTATCACCGCGTTACGATCAAATCACCTTGAAGGCAGAGGACCGTCACAACCAATTGCAACAAATTGTGTCGCCCAACCCAAACGATGCCGGAGCATGGATTCATCAAGACGCCTGGTTTCATCTTGGAAAACTGGATGCCGGTAAAAAACTAAAGTACTCACTTAAGAAAAAAGGAAACGGACTTTACGCTTTTGTACTGAGTGGCGATATGAAACTCAACGGACAATTATTAAACACCAGGGATGGTTTTGGTATTTGGAATACCGACAACTTTGAACTGGAGGCCGTTTCAGGAACAGAGGTGTTGTTGATGGAAGTGCCGATGACGGTGCAGTGATGAGTTGGCACTAACCAGTCAGCAGTAAGCAGAACACAACAAGGAAATTAAACCACTAAGTCACTAAGAGCACTTAGGTTCACTTAGAAAATACCTTGAACTTTGATGGAAGAGCTTAACCCATTTGAACAATTTCACATGGCTTCGACTCCAGGATTGCGTTAGGGATTGTAGCGAAAATCCTTTTGTGAGGCACGAGCAAAAGATTGCAGCGAAAAGCCCGACCCCTGAAGCGAGATGCCGCTGTTTTTTCGTATGCATCTCTGCTTCAGGGGAAACGCCCCAACAAATTAAATAACAATAAACTATAAACTAAAAAAAACCAAAATGAGCAAATTAAACTGGAACTTAGACGCCGCACACAGCGAGGTGAACTTTAAAGTAAAACACATGATGATCACAAATGTGAACGGGAAGTTTACCAATTTTGACGTAAAAGCCACATCGGATAACGAAGCTTTCGAAAATCCTGAAATTGAATTTACGGCCAACACCGCCTCTGTTGATACAGGATCGGAACAGCGTGATCAACATTTAAAATCAGCCGATTTTTTTGACGTGGAAAAATTCCCTTCCCTGCACTTCAAATCCAAATCGTTCAAAAAACTATCTGATGGGGAGTACTCACTTGATGGTGATATGACCATAAAAGGTGTAGTAAAACCGGTGAGTTTTAAAATCGAACACAGCGGTTTACACAAAGATCCCTGGGGCAACATGAAAGCCGGCTTCAGCATTGAAGGCAAGATCAACCGCAAGGACTTTGGATTAACCTGGAACGCAGCACTGGAAAGTGGTGGGGTTTTGGTTAGTGAAGAGGTAAAACTGAACGCGGAAATTCAATTGGCAAAAGCCTGATTTTACCATAATGGTTCAGCCTCCCTTTGCAGTGAAGGGAGGTTTTTTTATGCCCTGAAACGATCGATTATCATGTTGGCTACCTTTTTATCAATAACCAAACTCATATCTAAATCTTTTAATTTGGCGAGGGGTATCCAACGAAACACTTGTTTTTTGTCTCCATGAGAATGCAAATCCTTTAACTTTTCGGGGTTGACAGGATTTACCAGATAATACACTGAAATCACCTGAATATTTGGATCGAAGGCAGAGGGTACGTAAAAATCGGTGGTATAAAAATGACCGGTAATATCAATTTTAAGGGTGAGTTCCTCAAAAAACTCACGCTGAAGGCATTCAATCGTTCCTTCTCCAAACTCCAGTCCACCCCCTGGAAATTTGGTGATGTGTTTGCCCATAACTGTTTCATCCGAAACCAAAACGGCATCTTCATGAATCAGTACCCCGTATACCCGAATGATGAATTTATTTGCCATAGATTAAAGTTAGTGCATAATATGTGAATTCACAAGCAATATTCCCGAACAAATTTTGGACTGAGACCCAAAAACGTCTAGCTTTGGGAGACTTGAAAAAAACGGCTGCCATCGGTGTATTGTTTTTGTTTCTTGCCATCAGCGGCTCGCATACTATTTTTATTCGTTATGTAAAATCACAAAAACTCCGGTTCCGCACAGAACTATTAAGAACAGGGTGCAATGCAGCTTTTACTTATACCATATCCACCACAGCCTTATTTAAGGACCATACAGGCATCGAATGGAAAGACGAGGGCAAGGAGTTGGTTTTGGACGGCAAATACCATGAAATACTCAGCATCGTATACCAAAACAACGTGGCTACGCTTTTGCTGATGCCTGACGCCATGGAAAATCAACTCTTTTCACACTACTTTTATCTTCGCCATACTAATGACGGGGCCTTACCGGGCGTCTTATTCCATTTGATGGGGCTGTTATTTTTACACCATTTACCATCAACCTTTTGTGTGCTAGAAGGGCAAGTGTTGCACACCCTCAACGATGGTATACAAGTTGATGTAACTTCTTTCACTGAAAAGATCATCAAACCTCCTGCGCTGTTTATTTAATATCCTAAACAGCTTTTTACAAATTCCACCTAATTTACTATTCATGAAAAAAACTATATTTTCATGGTTTGTGCTGTGCTTGGGTTTTGCGCATGCTCAAACCATAACAGTGAGCGACCTTTCGAGTCGTGAACCCATCAGTGGTGTTGTGATTTACGATAAACACAACCAACTTGTTATGACAGATGCCAGCGGCAGAGCAAACCTCAGCGCTCTCGATAAAACCTCTATGATCACTTTATCCCATAGTGCATACCAAACTTATGTGTTGAGTGAGGAGGAAAAACAAAGCCAGAATATCACTATCAGCCTGTTACAAAAAAGTGTTGTATTAGACGAGGTGATCCTTTCAGCCAACCGTTTTGCTGAACATAAAATTGATGTACCCTACTCTGTGATGGTGATCTCGCAAAAAGAAATTGAATTTAGTAACCAACAAACCAGTGCCGACTTGTTGCAAAACACCGGAGCCGTGTTTGTACAAAAAAGTCAGATGGGCGGCGGCAGCCCTATTCTAAGAGGATTTGAAGCCAACAAAGTACTGATAGTGGTAGACGGTGTGCGTATGAACAATGCCATTTACAGGGGAGGCCATTTGCAGGACATCATTACGCTTGATGCCAATATGCTGGAGCGAACAGAGGTGTTATTTGGTCCCGCATCAACCATTTATGGAAGTGATGCCCTGGGTGGGGTGATGCATTTTTACACCAAAAACGCGCGGTTTTCCAATTCTGATAAGTTACAGGTGAGCACCAATGCCTTCGCGCGTTATTCGAGTGCCAATATGGAAAAAACAGGACATTTGGATTTTAATTTAGGTTGGAAAAATTTCGCCTCAATGACCAATCTCACCTATTCTGACTTTGGTGATTTAATGAGTGGCAGCACCAAATTGGCAGGCACCAACAGCGCTTGGGACAGAAATTATTATGCCGGAAGATATGAAACACTCACTTCGCCCGGAGGCACAAAAGTAATGCGCGATACCATGATGAAAAATTCCAATAACAATTTACAAGTTGGAACCGCCTATTCTCAACTCGATCTCATGCAGCGATTTGCCTTAAAATCCGGACGTTTTGTTAATCACAACCTTAATTTTCAATACAGCCAATCCTCCAACATCCCGAGATACGATCGTTTAACCGAAATGAACTCAAAAGGCACCCTGAAGTTTGCCGAATGGAATTACGGTCCCCAGACCAGGTTATTAGCTGCTTATACGTTTAATTTTGACAAACACACCTTGCTTAGCGACAACGTTAGAGTAATAGGTGCCTATCAGCAACTGCAACAAGACAGGATTTCGCGGAGTTTTCAAAACAATAACCGCAAAACACAAATGGAAGATGTTACCGTTATATCCATCAATGCCGACATTTTCAAAAAAGTAGCCGCTCAGCATGAGTTGCGTTATGGAGCAGAGCTACAACTCAATAATGTGGTTTCAACTGCCAACAACCTCCAACTTGTTACCGGAGAACTAACACCGGCCCAAACCCGTTATGCCGATGGGGGTAACACCATGAACACCATGGGCCTGTATTTTTCAGATGCCTGGGAGCTCACTAAAAATTTTGTGATCAGCGGAGGCCTAAGATTTACAGCTAACCAGCTTGTTTCAGAATTCAAGGACACCACATTTATAAAATTGCCTTTTACGATTGCCGAACAGAACAACCAGGCATTTACAGGCAACCTTGGCTTCACCTGGAAGGAAGACAACGATTACAAAGTGAGTTTATTGATGAACACAGGTTTCAGAACCCCCAACATCGACGATATGAGTAAGGTATTTGAAAGCAGCAACAGCGTATTAATTGTACCTAACCCGGATGCCAGACCTGAGTATGCCACCAATTTTGAACTTAACATGAGCAAAGTAATTGGTGGTAAATTCAAATTTGACTTTACAGGTTTTTACACCCTGCTTGAAAAAGCACTCGTTCAAGCTGACTTCGTTTTTAATGGAAACGACACAGCAATTGTAAATGGTGATACCATGCGGGTACAGGCCATGCAAAATAAAAACTCCGCTTACATTTATGGTTGTTCTGCAGGCGCACAATTTGACTTTAATCGCAACCTGTCATTTAAAACCGTTTTGAATTACACTTATGGAAGGTATTCGGATGTTATTACCAACAGCGTAAGCCCATTGGACCATATTCCACCGGTGTTCGGGCAAACCAGTTTGATTTTTAAAGAAAAAAACCTCGATGCCGAGTTTTTTGTTCGTTACAACAGCGCAAAACGTTTGTCGGATTACAGTAATAGTGGTGAAGATAACCTACAATACGCTACGCCAAATGGCATGCCCGGCTGGTTTACCTTAAATTGTCGTTTTGGTTACAGTTTCACTAAAAACTTCCGACTGAATGCCGCATGCGAAAACATCACCAACAACCGCTACAGGGTTTTTGCAAGCGGCGTAAATGCTCCGGGTCGAAATATTATTCTGAGCCTGCGTTATAAACTCTAAGCCCTCACCTACCCTAAAAAATCTCGTGTGAATTTTTGCTAATTCACGAACTAATAATTTTACCTTAGTCCAATCATGGAATACCTACTTATTGGCAGTGTTTCTCTTATCGCCTCGGGTCTGACCTTTTTCTCAGGTTTTGGCCTGGGCACAATTTTATTGCCCGTGTTTGCCTTGTTTTTCCCAATAGAACTTGCAATTGCCATGACCGCTATTGTGCATTTGCTCAACAACCTGTTGAAACTTGCACTCACCTACCGTAATTGCGTTAAGTCTGTTGTCATCCAATTTGGAGTACCAGCATTACTAAGTGCGATGTTAGGCGCTTTTGTGTTGCAAAAGTTAAGCCAAAGGCCTTCTCTATGCGAATACACACTGGGTGAACACAGCTTTGATATCAGTCCGATTAAATTGGTCATCGCTATTGTCCTCCTTTTTTTCTCCCTGATGGAGTTGCTGCCCCGACTCAAAAAAATACAATTTCCACCAAAGTACTTATGGCTTGGCGGTTTGTTAAGTGGTTTTTTTGGCGGTTTATCGGGAAATCAGGGCGCCTTACGCAGCGCTTTTTTACTCAAGGCTGGTTTAAGTAAAGACGCATTTATTGCCAGTGGTGTTGCGATTGCCTGTTTAATTGATATACCGAGGTTGGCGGTTTATTCGGGTCAATTTCCTGGTCTCGCACGTGCCAGTGGATTGGGTTTATTGTTTTGCGCCATCGTTTTTGCATGCCTTGGCACAGTGTTAGGGAACCGCCTCGTAAAAAAAATCACCATTCATAGTTTACAAATTCTGGTTTCCGTATTCCTCATCCTCTTTTCTATTTTGTTGGGCTTTGGTATAGTATAATCTCAAACATGGCTCAAAAAAAGATGAATATTGTCATTAAATTGTCATCTTGGGGGGTCTCCATTGCATAAGGTTATACAATTTCCACGCACTTTTGTATTTTTGACGACAGTAAATTTACAACCACATGAAACCACTATTTACCGCTTTTATATTTAGTTCACTGCTTGTATTTAACAGCATGGGGCAAACCAAAAGGTATGTCACTTCGGGATTGGAACTTATTTTTTCATGGGCCGATATTACCGATAACAATAAGGGTGAAAGCGCCGACCTGCGTTTTGCCCCGGTTATCAACCTGCAAAGTTTCACCCACTTTGACTTGAGCGAGAATTTTGGTTTGTTTTCAGGTTTGGCTGTGCGCAACGTGGGTTACATCTACGGCAATTACAAAACACCAATTAGTCCATCCAACAGTGTAAGTACCACAGTTGAAAAACGGTTTCGTTCTTACAATCTTGGAATACCACTCGCATTTAAACTGGGCAAGCTCAGTAAAATGTTCATATATGGCGGCTACGAGTTGGAAATCCCCTTTCTGTACAAAGAAAAAAAGTACGAAGGTGGCGACAAAACTGAAAAAATCACCGGTTGGTTCAGCGACCGTCAACAATCTTTGTATCAAAGTTTATTGGTTGGAATTCAGTTCCCCTATGGCATGAATTTAAAATTCAAATATTATCTCACCGAATTCCACAATCAGAATTATGTTGCCAATGATGGTACCAAGCCTTATGCAGGTCTTTTATCTAACGTGTTCTACATTTCCTTGAATTCCATGCTGTTTAAAAACGTGAGTTTTGACCCATCTGCCCATGGGGAATAATACGTGATGTGGCCTTTTAATGCAAAAGATTTACAAGAAATTGTAAATCTTTTGATTTTTTGACTACTGCCAAACAGAAGTTTTTCAATCCCTCCTTTAAACTCTTATATTCGTGGCACCTATGCCGAAATGCCTGGTCATCATACCTACTTATAATGAAATCGAGAACATCGAAAAGATGATCAGGGCGGTAATGGCTTTGCCCGGCAATTTGCATCTTTTGATTGTGGATGATGGCTCACCCGATGGCACAGCTTCTGTCGTTAAGCAATTGCAATCTGCCTATTCCGACCGCCTGCATTTACTTGAACGCGCAGGCAAATTAGGACTCGGTACGGCATACATTGCCGGATTTAAATGGGCGCTTGAACGTGAATACGATTACATGTTTGAGATGGATTGCGATTTCTCTCATCAACCTGAGGACCTTTTGCGTTTGCTACAAGCCTGCGAAAATGGCGCTGATCTCGCAATTGGATCGAGGTACTGTAAGGGAGGAAAAGTACACAACTGGCCGTTTGGAAGAATACTCATGAGTTACTTTGCTTCGGTTTACGCTCGAATGATCTTGTGGTTCCCTATAAAGGACACCACCGCCGGCTTTAAGTGTTACAAAAGAAAAGTATTGGAAACCATTCCACTCGAAAAGATCCGTTTTATGGGCTATGCCTTTCAGATCGAAATGAAATATCGCGCTTACAAGCTTGGGTTTACACTGGTGGAAGTTCCAATCGAATTTACCGACAGGGTACAAGGGGTAAGTAAAATGAGTACCAAAATATTCAAAGAAGCCTTTTTGGGTGTTTTACAAATGCGATTCTCTGACTAAAGCCAAATCACTTCACCAATTCTCCGTTGGCCTTTAATAGTTCAGCCTCTGCAATTTTTACGCTGTACATGGCGTTGATATAACGGTACTGAGCATCCTCCAGGTTTTTCTGCGCTTCTATGATTTCGAGCAAATTCGTTTTGCCCACCCGGTAGCGTTCCATGGAAATTAACTGTAACTCACGCGAATCGATTAAATTGGAAAGTTCCAATTCGGCGATTTGTTTACTCAACAAAAATCGTCGGTAATTCAATTGCACCAATGCATCCACCTCCAATTCGGTTTGTTTTAATAAAATGTTCTGATTCAGGTTTTGAATTTGCATTTCCCTTACGAGATTCCGGTTCTTATTGCCGTTAAACAACAGCCATCCTGCTGTGAGCTCAGCAAACAATCCGTTTTGTTGGTTGGCTGCTAAAAATCCGGCCTGGCTTTTATTTTGAAGGTACCGGTAATCCAAACCCAGGTTCAAATAAGGCAACACGTTTGAGCGGGCCTCCTTTACGTACTGTTCTGAAATTTGCGATTGCTGCTTGGCGATCAGAATCATGGCATTCTTTTTATCCAGGTTTTTTTTCAATTCTTCCAAGGAAGGAGAATACTTCACTGTTATCGTGTCTTCGGTTTGGTAATCTGAATCAGCTGACAATCCAATCAAATTATTCAATTTCGTTTTGGCATCCAGCATTTGTAACTCCATTTGCACAATAGTGCTTTTTGCCCTGTTTTCATCACTTTGCGAAAGCAAAAAATCTACTTTAGAATCAGAGCCTACTTCCATTTTTAGCTTAGCAATCTTTTTCCTTTCCTGATAAATAAGCAAATTTTGTTTTTCAGTGCGGATCATCACATCCATTCTCACAATGTTATAATACGCCAACATCACGTCGTAAACGAGGTTTTCCATTTGTTGTTTCAACTGCAATCCGGTTAAATTTTCCGATTGATTCAATCGACTTTTAACAGCAAACATCTTATTGCCATCGTACACTTTCATGTCAAGATGAAGAACAGCAGAATAGCCGGAAGATTTTGCGTTATTTCTTTCCTGTGTAGTGCCATTCACAAACTCCTGAAATGAATTGATATTAGACAACACAGCACCCCCGTTCAGGCTCAATTGTGGCGACATGCCAGCATTGCCAAGGTTGTTCTGAAGTTGAGAAATCTGGTTGTAATTCTTAGAAATCAACACCGCAAAGTTTTTTTCTAAACCAGCTTTAATTGCCTCTTCCAAACTCAAGAAAGATTGAGCAGAAACAGCGAGAGGTATAAATACACCAAGCACCCGGCAATATTTCACAATTTTATTCATTGCTTTTGATCCGATGTGTTAGGTTTATCCTTAATAATAAATGAATACATGGCCGGTATAACGTATAACGAAAACACCATCGACAACAACAAACCGCCTATAACCACGATGCCCATGCCCACCCTGCTTTTTGAGCCTGCACCCAAACTCAGGGCAATTGGCAAAGCACCCAGCACAGTAGCCAAACTGGTCATTAAAATTGGTCGAAGTCTTGCGGTTGAAGCTTCAATTAAGGCGTCTTTCACCTTCAGGCCTTTTTCGCGCAACTGATTGGCAAATTCTATAATCAGAATGCCGTTTTTTGTTACCAACCCAATCAACATGATCATGCCGATTTGACTAAAAATGTTCAAGGTTTGATTAAAGTACCAGAGAGAAAATACAGCTCCCGCGAGGGCCATTGGTACGGTTAACATAATGATAATGGGCTCGGTGAAACTTTCAAACTGTGCCGCTAAAAACAAATAAATGAGTACCAGGGCTAAAACAAAAGCAAATACAATGTTGGAAGAACTTTCAGAAAAATCGCGTGAAGGTCCCGTTAGTGAGGTCACAAAACTGTCATCCAACTCTTGTGCTGCAATTTTCTGCATGGCTTCTATACCGTCTCCAATTGTTTTACCCGGGGCTAATCCGGCCGATACGGTAGCTGATTGGTAGCGGTTGTAATGGTACAATTGCGGTGGGCTGCTTCTTTCTAACACGCTAATAACATTGTCCAATTGAATCATTTCGCCTTTGGCGTTTCGTACAAATAAATTTCTGATATCGGCGGGATTGTCTCTGTTTTCGCGACTTACCTGACCTATCACCTGGTATTGTTTGTCGCCATTGATGAAATACCCAAACCGCTGACCGCTTAGTGCCAATTGTATGGTTTGCGCCACATCGGCAATGGATACACCAAGTATACGAGCTTTATCTCTGTTGATTTCTACTACCAATTCTGGTTTATTGAATTTTAAGTTCACATCCACACCCTGAAACACCGGATTTTTATTGGCCTGTTCTAAAAATTTTGGGAGTTTTTCGCGCAGTTTGGCAAAATCCTGGGTTTGCAATACAAACTGAACAGGCAAGCCACCTCTTGGGCCACCTCCAGATGAAATAGTTTGTTCTTGTATAATAAACACCCGCCCTTCAGGAAACAAATGCAGGTTTCGGTTAAGGTAAGCTGCAATTTGATTTTGTGAACGCTTTCGCTCAGATGCATCATTCAAGGCCAACCGCACAAAACCGGTATTTGCTGCACCTGAGCCTACAAATCCTGGCGCAGTTACGGTTAAACAAATGCGTTTTTCCGGTATCGAATCTGTCACAAATCCCGAAATGCGGTCCATTACCTCATCGGTAGCTTCAAAAGCTGTGCCTTCTGGTGCGGTAACCACCATACGTAACCAATTGCGGTCCTCTAAGGGAGAAAGCTCAGATTGCAGTTGAGAACCGAAGATAAAAATGGAAGAAAGTGAGGCGAGTAAAATGATGATAGCCCACCAGGGTTTTTGCAGAAAGCCTGTTACCGATTGCCTGAACCATTGGTCCAAGGCTACAAAATACTTTTCTGTTGCCAGGTAAAATTTTGAACGTTTGGTTGGGTCCTTACGTACCAATTTCGCATTCAGCATGGGGGTTAAGGTAAGTGATACAAACGCCGATATTAAAACTGCGCCTGCCAGCACCACACCAAACTCTCTGAACAAACGTCCAACAAATCCTTCCAGAAAAATAACCGGCATAAATACAGCCGCAAGTGTAAGTGAAGTGATGATCACTGCAGCAAAAATCTCACGTGTGCCTTCAATAGCCGCCTCTTTGGGCGAAAGCCCTTTCTCTAACTTTTTAAATATGTTTTCGGTTACAACTATGCCATCGTCAACCACCAAACCGGTGGCTAACACAATGGCTAATAGTGTTAGCACATTGATAGAGTACCCCAAAAGGTACATAATAAAAAATGTGCCGATTAATGAAACCGGAATATCGATCAGTGGCCGAAAGGCGATTAACCAATCCCTGAAAAAAAGAAAGATGATGAGAATTACCAATACCAAAGCAATTAACAGGGTTTCTGCCACTTCGGTAATGGATTTTTGTATAAACCTGGTATTGTCGAGTGCAATATTGATGGTGTAATCACTGGGGAGTTCGCGCTTAAGCACCTCGTAACGTTTATAGAACTCATCGGCAATTTCGAGGTAATTTGCACCAGGTTGAGGCACCAAAGCCAAACCTATCATGGGTGTGCCCGATTCTTTCAGAATGGTTTCTTCATTCTCGGCACCTAGCTCTACCTGAGCTATGTCCTTCAAGCGTATCATGCTACTACCGGCTTCCTTCACAATCATGTTTTCGAATTCGGGTACGGTGGATAAGCGACCTATGGTGTTAACAGTGAGTTCTGTTGAATTTCCTGTTATTTTGCCGGAGGGCAAATCCACATTCTCCTTTGCCAAGGCAGTTTTCACGTCCAAAGGACTCAGCGCATAAGCCGCCAATTTATCGGGCACCATCCTGATTCGCATCGCAATCCGGCGTTGGCCCCAAATTTGTACTGAACTTACGCCCGGTATGGTTTGCAGGTTTTGTGCTATCACATTTTCAGCATAGTCACTCACATCAAGAATGGACCGTGTGTCGCTTTTTAATGTCATGCTCACAATTGCATCTGAATTGGCATCGGCCTTACTAACCACCGGAGGAGCATCAATATCCTGAGGCAATTGGCGAACCGCCTGGGATACTTTGTCGCGTACATCATTAGCCGCCGCTTCGAGATCAGCACTTAGTATAAATTCAACGGTTATGATGCTTGAACCCTGATTGGAGGAAGCGGAAATTGAACGGATACCTTCAATGCCATTGATGGCTTTTTCAAGCGGCTCGGTGATTTGTGATTGGATGACTTCAGCGCTGGCTCCGGTATAATTGGTTCGCACGGTAATTACCGGCGGATCAATAGATGGAAATTCTCTTACTCCCAGAAACTTAAAGCCAATAGCCCCAAACAATACTATGAGGATGGACATCACAATGGCCAGTACCGGACGATTAACACTGAGGGAGTACAAGTTCATTCTAATCGGCTTTTCTGATCAGTTTCAGGGACATTTCTTTCTTAATTGACATCAACCCGGAGGTAATAACGGTATCTCCTTGTTTCAACCCTTCAAGTACCAACACATATTGGTCGTTGCGTGGCCCAATCTTTACCGGAGTTTCAATGGCCTTGCCCCCTGAGAAGCAAAATACCTTGTGCCCTTTGAGCACAGGCACCAGGCATTGTGTAGGCACCATGAGTTGTTGGCCGTAATTACCAAAAGCAAGAGACACCTTAGCGTAGGTACCCGGTAAAAGTTGTTGTGTACCATTGTAGAGTGCCCTTACTTTTATGGTCTTTGTGGCCTCATCCATTTTTGGTTCAAATGCATAAATCTGTGCAGAATAAGTTTGTGCGCCCAATTCGCGTTCTACTTCAAAAGTAATAGGCAAATCTTTTTTAAGCTCCTGACTGTATTTTCCCGGAACAGAAAATTCAATGAATAATGGTTGGGTTTGCACAAGTGAAACCAATGTGCTGTTGGTGCCAACAAATGCTCCTTCGCTCACGTTTTTTAATCCTATGATACCGGTAAAAGGTGCGGTAATAGAAGTTTTGGCTATTTGAGCTTGGTAATATTTTTCTTCGGCTTGCAACACGGCTATTTCATTTTCCTGCATCTCATATTCCTCCTCACTCACCCCCTTAATCTCTTTGAGTTTTTTTAAGCGTTCGAGCTTTTGTTGTGCCAGTTTCAACTGCGTGCTCACTTTCAGCAACTGGGCCTGAAAATCGGCGTCATTCAGCTTCAACAACAGATCCCCTTTATTCACAGCTTGACCTTCTTTGAAATAAATGCCAATGACTTTGCCGGCGAGTTCAGGCATCAGACTCACTTCATTCAGAGCCCCAACTTTACCGGCAGAGAACAAACGGTTTTCATAAGGCAGGGCTTTCACCACAAAATAATTCACGGCCAGTGCAGATTTGGCTGTTTGAGGGCCTTTTTTTGTTTCTTCCTTCGACAAAAAAACAAACTTAGATACCACAATGGCACTCAATACAAAAATAATCAGTATCCAATTTGGAATTTTTTTCATGCAGTTCTTAAAATAGGTATATCCTTTAAGGGTTTTGTATTGTTCTATTACTGGGGTAAAACCTGGTCATTTGATCAAAATGCGACAAAAAACTAAAAATACCCAATCATCTTGACAAATATCAGGTATACCTGCTTCCTACAAAAATTTTATATCGCTACTTTTGAAGTTTTAACATCTATTTTATGAAATTGCTGTTCAGTACTCTTCTCATCTTTTTTTCACTCATTTTATCCGCTCAGGAAGAAACACATTTAAAAAACATCAAAATGCTCACCCACGGTGGCGACAATGCCGAAGCCTATTTTAGCTTCAATGGTAAGTTCGCTTCCTTTCAAAGTAACAATGCGGCATGGGGATTAAAATGCGATCAGATTTTTAACCTCGATATTTCAAAAGCAGCGCAGGACAGTTTATACAAACCTCAATTAATCAGTACAGGAAAAGGAAGAACCACCTGCTCCTACTTTTTAAAAGACGGCAAACACATTTTATATGCTTCCACCCATGAAGCTTCAGATGATTGCCCGCCTGCTCCTGAAACAAAAGGTAAATACCTCTGGGCTGTGTACAACAGTTTTGATATTTACCTAGCCGATCTCAAAGGCAAGATCAAGAAAAAACTCACCAATTCTCCGGGCTATGATGCCGAAGCCACAGTTTCTCCGGATGGCAAAAAGATTGTTTTCACCAGCACCCGAAGTGGAGACCTTGAACTTTGGACCATGGACATTGACGGAAAAAACCCAAAACAAATTACCAACCAACTCGGCTATGATGGTGGTGCCTTTTTTTCCCCTGACGGAAAAAAGCTGGTGTTCAGAGCATCGCGCCCCAAAACAGAAGAAGAAATACAAGAATACAAAACGCTCTTATCTCAGGGACTTGTTGCACCAACACAAATGGAAATATACACCTGCAACGTAGATGGCAGCGATTTAAAACAAGTCACACATCTGGGCAAAGCCAATTGGGCACCGTTTTATCACCCATCAGGAAAAAAGATCATTTTCTCCAGCAATCATCACAGCAAACGCGGCTACGATTTTCAGTTGTTCATGATTAATGAGGATGGAACCGGCCTTGAACAAATCACCAAACAAAGCATATTTAACGCTTTCCCGATGTTTTCGCCAGATGGTAAATACCTGATTTTTTCTTCCAACCGGAACAATGGCGGAACGCGCGACACCAACTTGTTTCTTGCTGAATGGCTCGACTAAGCCTTTTGAGAACGGATACTGAGTTGTTTTATCAGCTCAAGAGAAAGCCGCTCCCAGGTAAAATGTTCACGCAGGGTTTTCAGAGCATTTCGTTTCATGAGGTTGAGGTCCTCTTTCGGAAGGTTCAAAAACCAAATCAGCCCATGGTAAATTTCTTTGGGATCTGACGACCTGATCAGCTTCCCATTCTCTGCGTTCACCAATACATTCACTGCACCCACATCTGTAGCCAGCACACTTAAGCCATTACCCATGGCTTCCAACAAAACATTGGGAAAACCCTCGCTCCAACTTGGGCACAACAGCACATCGCAGGACCGGATGTTTTGTTTCAAACTATCTTTGTCTCTGATTTCACCATGGTAAATCACCTGTGCATGCCGGATTTTTTTGTGTTCAGGAATGGGTCCTATAAAATGCATTTCAAAGGCCGGAACTTCTTTGTTATTCAACAAATCTTGTAATGCCAAATTCAATTCTTCAATGCCTTTTCTTCTCTCATAACGACCCAGAAATAAAAAGTGCAGGGGAACCTGTATTTCACCTGCATTCTCAGCCACTGAAGCCGCCTCGAGTCCCGAAGGCATTTCCACAATATTCTCCTTTTTAACCCCAATGGAGGCAATCAGCTCCGTAATTTTCCCCCCATACGAAAACACCACATCGGCGTTTTGAGAAATGAACTTCACCGGACGCCGAAGCAAAAGGAGGTGTTGCAATTTGGTTTTAAGGTCGGGGGATGTTTGAAACATTTCGTACCCATGAAATTTTACGCCAATTGGCGGACATTTGATTTTGCCTTTTTTCTTTTGCTCAATAAGGTAACAGGCCGAAAAGCCTTTGGAGTAAATAAAATCGTAGTGATTCAGTTCAGGCTGTAAAATACCGAAGAGGAGTTTGGAATAACGGTAAGAGTTGTACAGGTAATGTCCGGGAAAGCTAAGACTTCTAGGAAACTCAAGCACCCTTGACCGGATGAACTTTTTCTCTTCCTCTGTAAAAAATTCAAGTTTGTGAATATCGTAACTACTCTGGTTAAAGTGAAACAGCTCCACTTCTACCCCATTTCTGGCCAAGTATTTACAAAGGTAATACGAGTGTTTTTGCATACCGCCCAGCACATACGGCCAGATTCCATCGGTAAGCAGGGCAACTCTCATAAAAAAGCAATTACTTTCGAATGTACATCACCTCTTGCACGGCTTTCACCACTTTTGCCACACTTGGTAAACTGGCATCAATTAGGGTGGGCGCATATGGCAAAGGTGTATCGGCAGTGGTTACTCTTAAAATTGGCGCGTCGAGGTAATCAAAGGCATCTTTCTGCACCTTAAAGGCAATTTCGCTGGAAATGCTTGCCAAAGGCCAGGCCTCTTCCACTACCACCAGGCGGTTGGTTTTTTTCACCGATTCAATAACTGTATGGTAATCAATTGGGCGAACACTTCTCAAATCAATTATTTCCACGCTAATGCCTTCCTTCTCCAATTCTAAAGCCGCTGCATAGGCAACTTTAATAATTTTCCCAAACGATACAATGGTAACGTGTTCACCCTTGCGTTTAATATCGGCCAAACCAATAGGGATGGTATATTCTTCTTCGGGTATTTCACCTTTATCACCATACATCTGCTCACTTTCCATAAACACCACCGGGTCGTTATCGCGAATGGAGGTTTTGAGCAAACCTTTTGCATCATACGGATTGCTGGGCACCACTACTTTTAATCCGGGGCAATTGGCAAACCAGTTTTCAAAGGCCTGAGAGTGCTGAGAACTTAACATACCCGCACTGGCCGTTGGGCCGCGAAACACAATAGGCACATTGTATTGCCCCCCACTCATGCTATACATTTTAGCGGCACTATTAATCACCTGGTCAATGGCCACCAAACTAAAATTAAAGGTCATGAATTCACAAATGGGGCGTAAACCATTGGCGGCGGCGCCAACAGCAATGCCCGCAAAGCCCAATTCGGCAATGGGGGTATCAATCACCCGTTTGGCTCCAAATTCGGCCAGCATGCCTTTGCTCACTTTGTAGGCCCCATTGTATTCGGCCACTTCTTCTCCAAGAAGAAACACATTCTCATCGCGGCGCATCTCTTCCGACATGGCTTCGCGCAAAGCTTCCCTGAATTCTACTGTTTTCATAGTTTTTAGCGAAACCAAAAATACATATTTCCCTGTGATTTGGTTCGATTTGCGCTTATTTTATTGGGCGCTGTCTTTAACCGGTAGTATAAGGTTTTAAATGAAAAAACGAGCAAGTTAATAGGTGGGCGCATGCCCCTGATGCAAAAAACAAGATTTATCCATAAGGTTTTTCGCATCAGGGGCACCGGGCTTTACGTTCCAAGTCCTCGCTCCACCTTCGCTAAAGCTTCGGTGGTCGCTGCGGGCTTTCCACTACAATCCCTTGCGCAATCCAGTTCAACCTTCCGCACTTGCTCGCTCAGAAGCCCACAGGGCTTCTGCCGTCCCTTGCGCATCATCAAGTACTGGTTCAGAGAAATTAAATTCTAGCACTCTCTTGTTGAAGGTTCGGGCAAATTCATTATATTTAGAAGTGCTACTGTCATTCGAATAATCTATGCCATGAAAAAACTCTATCTCCTTGCCCTGCTGTTTCTTTCTTTGCAAAACATCACATCCCAGGTAGTGTTTTGCCCTCCGGGGGCGGAATGGAGTTACACCTGGACAGATGGATTGTTAACATTTCCTCCAGGTACCTACAACACCAAAGTAAAATATATAGGAGACACAATAATAGCCGGAGACCAGGTGAAAAAACTCAGCCATGAGTATTTAGCATTCGAGTGTGTTCAATTAAGCTCTTTTTGCGACCCCACATATATCAAACAAAAAGGGGATACAATTTTTATGTTGAACAACTGCTCCTCAGGTAACTGGCAAATTCTCTATAATTTTGCAGCAAACCCAGGGGATAGCTGGACCAATAACTTACTTGCATTCAGTCCCGGAACTGTTACAACAGAATACACCATTACCGTGCAATCTGTGAACACAGTCACAGTTAATGCTACGCCCTTAAAGGAACTCACTCTGAGTTATCTTTTTAAATGGAATAATTCCTACAACTTTTATGCAGGAAAAGCAACAGAACGTTTTGGTGGTGATAAATACCTCTTTAACTTTTGGAACAGACTATTTACAGACTGTTCTTATTTTAGTGGCTTTTTATGTTATAAGGACAGTGCTTTCGGGCAGATTCAATTTAACGGTTTCACGAATTGTGATTACGCTAACCCACTCGGAGTCGGTGAAAATTACACTACGGAAAATCACGTTTCCATTTTCCCGAATCCTAGTTCAGATTTCATTGAATTTAAAGCAGATTTTCTTGGTTCTCAACCCAAAATTGAATTCACCGATCTATCCGGGCGACTTATAAAACAGCTTGTTCTGGATAAAAACGGTTCGGTTGACATTCGCGAACTGGAAGCAGGACTTTACCTACTTAGTGTGTATTCAGATGAGGGCGTATGGATTGGCAAGTCTAAATTTATAAAATCACGATAAGCCGATTGAGTCCGAATTTTAAGGCGTTACAGCACTTTAATTCCCAAAAAACTGCAAAAACAGGTTCCTTCTGAAGATTTTATTTGTTTATCCCTGTATTATACCTACATTTGATCACTTCTTTCGAAGATTGTATTTTAATCTTTTCGTAATTTCTGTTACAATTCGATCACCCTACACTTTTCTGAGCAGTCAAAATCCCGGTATTCAAAGGAATATGGGTATAAATTAGACTTAACGCATTATACTTTGCCTGAAAGCAGAGGATAATAAAAACAAAACAATAAAAACCAATAACCGCCCAACATAATTGGAGGGCACAAAACAAAACAACATGAACAAAGGCACAGTAAAATTTTTCAACGACACCAAAGGTTTCGGATTCATTAAAGGCGAAAACGGAAAAGAAATTTTCGTACACGTAAGCGGCTTAACTGAAGACATTCGCGAAAACGACGAAGTAACCTATGATATCGAAATGGGAAAAAAAGGCGAAAACGCCGTTAATGTAAAATTGGCTTAATTTACTTTTGTCATACTTTAAGAGGCCGTTTGAAAAGATGGCCTCTTTTTTTGTGCTTAAATTTTAAACTCTCAAGAATATTTTAAATTTGTATATACCCTAAAGGAGAATAAAACTAATCATATCTTGCAAAATAAGCATCATAAGATTAGAAAAGTTAAGGGTATAAGTAAGTTGGGTGCAATGCATTCACAGACCGACGTTTTGACAATATACAAGCAAATAATCTCTTTTTTTGTTCAGAGTTGGTTCTCGGCAAGACAAGAACAGTAGCTTTCTTTCTGACAAAGCCGGGACGGCTCTTGGTTTGTTTTTTCCACTTTTTTGCTATGCCCTTGCTCAAGGCCAGCATTTCTGCACTTCAGCCTTCCGCTTTCCAAGGCACAACAGCACATTTGCAAACCGCACCTGCCTAGGCACAACCTACGTTTGCAAATAAGCTGTGTGGAATAATGCTATATTTGTTTAGAATCCTTGACTCAAATCCAGATATTTATTTAAAGTGAAATTTATTAGCCAAGAACAGACCTCAAGTTCTTATCTATAAAAATGAACTGGCATATCACCATAATCTATGTAATATTAACCCTGCAGTTTCATGGTCAGGGTGGTTTTAAGCGGCAGTTTTATAATCCAGGTTCAATAAACAATCATGCAACCGGCATTTTTCAAAAACCTGATGGATCATACATTGCCGGTGGTATAGTTACTGACACCATACAAGGCTATCTTACAAATCGATTAGCTATAATTGGCCTTGACGTCAATGGTCATCAACAGTGGCTAAAAAAATATGGTAATCATAAATTTGAATACTTTTCAGGGGGTATTGCAACACCTTGGTTTTATTTTGACAGAAATTTTCTATATCATACAGGTGTAGTAAAGGACAGCCTAAATAAAATTTATGGGGTACTCATAAAGTTTGATTTGAACGGAGATACTATCTGGCAAAAAACTTACAAGGATAGTTCATTCAAAATTAATTGTCAGAGGGTAACAAAGAGTGTTGATGGGGGGCTTTTGATATCAGGCATGAAGGTTGATGATAGCACGGTTGGAAATAGTCCAGTACTTGTTATCAAAACAGATACTAACGGCAACGAGTTGTGGAGAAAATCCGTCAATAAAGGTTTTCCAAACACACATGACGGCAAAGCAATACTTCAAGACAGTGCCAGCAAAAAGATAGTGACTGTGGGTTATCAAACAATTGGCAATGCTTCCAACTGGTGGTTTTATGATAATATTTTAATACTTGACAGCCTAGGCAACAAGTTGGCCCAGCATAATTTCGCTGGACCCGATGGAGGAACTTTAACCGATTTAATTCAAACTAAAGACGGGAAATTTGTTGCAGTTGGTTTTAAAGTATACCCGCAAATGATTGGTGGCACAAATTTAAGAAAATCATTTGCGGTAAAATTTGATGTGAATACACCTAATCCACCGATTTGGAGAATTAATTTTGATAAACTAGTTCTGAACAATGTTTTCTCATACATAGCAGAACTTGACAATGAGGATATAATGATTGGAGGTACGTTAGATACTATGATATTGCACAACATGAACAACAATAATTTAATTCGACTTACTAGAGTTGATAAGAATGGGGCTGTTAAATGGAACCAATACTATAATTATAAAACAAACTCACCGGGTACCGGCAACAATATGGGTTTATGGTCATTGAATAGAACCAATGATAAAGGATTTATTGCTTCAATAGAAATAGCTAATTCTCCGATGCCAAATCCCTTTTTCTTTGTAAAATTTGACAGCACCGGCTGCGATAGCACTTTGGAATATTGCGAGATATTGGCTTCGGTTGGTTCTAATGAAAAGGAATCTTTAAAAAATCTAGTAAGCCTGTTTCCGAATCCCTTTAAGAACGAAATCAATATAGAAATAAATAATGGCCATACTATTTCAGAGAATCTTGGATTTAGAATTACAAATTTGCTTGGTAAAACCCTAATTGAAGGAAATCTCAAGGAACATCTAAACAATAAACCGATTAACCTTGTTGAATTACCTTCTGGTGTTTATTTCTTCGAGGCGGTAATAGACAACAGAAAATACCATTATAAAATTTTAAAGGAATAATCCTTACAAACTTTTAAATTGACTTCTTACCATCAAATGCAAGCCCATGCCGTAAGCCGCACTTTGCAGCGGCACAACCAAAGCTTCGGCAAAAGCTTGCATTTTATCCCGTCTTCGTCGCAGATTGAAAAACCACTTTTGGCCAACGCACGCAAAAAAGGCAAAAAACCACGGTTAGACTTCCGTTCGGGAAATCCGGTTCTTTAATCTTCTTTGACAATAAACAGACCACAAAAAGCAAAAAGACAACAGGACCTTACATCTTAAGGACAGGAAAATGCACTGCACCCAACAGCCAACTGGCGCCACCGCGGACAAGAGGCAGCCTTTCGTAAGCGCCGCCTGTTTTAAATTAAGGCGCCTTCGGCGGGACAATTGTGGCGGCGGCGCACCAGCTATTTTAGCAGCCGGACAAATTTTCTATCTTTAACATCAGGCCAGCTCTCCGTAAGGCGGCGAGCGCCAGTTGGCCAAACGTTATAAGTAATGCGCCCAAATTGACGGTGGACAGTTCTCGGCCGGACAAGAACAGTAGCTCTTCGGTTTGACACATTTCGGACTGCCAAGAACATTAGCTCTCCGGGCAGACAATTCCGGCCTTTTGTTCAAGACCTTTGCTTCCGATTGCGTTTTTGGGTTTTTGTTTTTGCCCCCTCTTTGCCTTCGGCTGTTTGCCATTCTATTTAACACATTCGCGTCCCCGCTGAAAAAGCGGGTCCGCGAATAAGTTAAATGCCACCCGCCCTAAAATAATTCGATAACATGTTTTCTTCTGCAAACTTTATTAATACTAATACATAAATGTTCCCCTAAGCTCATATTTACTATATTAGATGTTAATTTCTAATCCTTAAATTCTTAAACTTTACATTAACATACTTAATTTCAAAAAGATGAAAAAACACTTATTTTTAATTATAACTTTTATAAGTACAAAGGTAATAGTCTCGCAAATTGACTTTACCGTCAAATATGGTACTGTGCCCAGTACTGAGTTATACTCCACTTCCCAAACGTATGAAGGAGGTTTTATTTCAGCTGGTTATTGCTGTGGTGGTGGATCTGCAAGAGATTTGTATATCATTAAGTCTTACCCCAATGGTGATATTGAGTGGACAAATATATTGAAGGGTATTACTGGTGATTTTGCAACGCAAATTAAACAAACAAATGATACTGGTTTTATATTAGCAGGCCATTTAACGCAAACAAATCCTGATTTAAAATCTATAATAAAATTAAACAAATATGGTAGTCCAGTATGGAGCAAATCATATATGTGCGCAAAAATAATTTCTATCTCCCAAACAACAGATAACGGCTATATCTTTTCTGCTAATATTTATACAAACTCTAGTGTAACAAGCAACATTTACATTGTAAAAACGGACGCTTTAGGAGATACACTGTGGACAAAGATTATTTCTGGACCAGCTTCTTCTAACTCGGGTTCAATTAAGCAACTAGCAGACGGAAATTACATTTTCACTGGCAGTTCTAGCTCAGGTGTAGACACCGACGCAATCCTAATTAAGTTAAGCCAAAATGGAACAATTATTTGGTCAAAAAGATATAATAGCACTGCAAGTACCTTTTATGAAAGTGGAAGGTATGTTATTCCTACTGTTGATAATGGATACATAATTTCTGGTAGCACAACTGGTTCATCTAATTGCCTAATTATAAAAACAGATAGTGTAGGAAATATAATATGGTCCAGAGCATTTGGCACAAATGATAGCAATCCTGTTGGCCCAATTTGTGAAACATTAGATACAGGTTCAGTTTTCATTAGTAGTTTTTATACCGGATCTGGTTCTAGTTATAAAAATAATATAATGCTGATTAAACTAAACAAGTTCGGCGATTTCGTATGGCAAGTTAAACATAACTTTACAGTTAGTTGTGTACCATTTGACTTGGCCCCAACACTTGACCATGGTTTTATTGTTTGTGGTTCCATCGGTAGAGGCTCTGCAGCCGGAGGCGGGTATGATGGCTTACTAATTAAAACCGACTCATCGGGTAAGTCAGATTGTTCAGGGAGTTCTTCATTTCCAACGTTCACCAGTATAATGCCATTGACTTATACTTTCACCCCGAATTTAAGCTTCAAAACAGGTGGAACCTTAACCACTTGCACTTATTCGTCAGCAACAGGTGGAACTGTATTTAGCTATTGCTCTACTATAGGAGTTGAAGAAAGCAGCAATGCTAATTTTGACTCTTTCAAAGTATTTCCAAATCCAAATAATGGCATTTTCAGCCTCCAAGTTAATTATTTTAGCACCAATAATCTGTATTTGAGATTATATGACAATATAGGCAATGAACTACTAAGCACTAGAGTTCTCTCAAACAATGACCTAATTGATGCGACCACTCTATCTAAAGGCCTTTATATTCTAAAAGTTACTGATAACCATCAAACAATTTACACTCAAAAAATAATCTTACAATAAAATTTTCAACATATTCACACCTTTTTAAACTAGAGTTTGCGCACTTCCAAATTTTTTATTTCATATAATCCATGATTGACATATCGCAACATCTAGTGGACAAGTATGTAGCTTTTCTCGACGTACTTGGTTTTACTGAATTAGTTAATTCAAATAATGAAAAAACCCTAAGTGACTATTTTAATGCTATAGAACAAGCTAAAGAAATATTTCGTAAAGAAAAATCTTCTCTTGAAGTATTTGCAATCAGTGATTCCATAATTTTAACTGCAAATAATTCACCAAACGATCTAAAACAATTACTAACTGCAATACGTTCTTTACACACATATTTAGTTGATAAGAATATATGGCTGAGAGGAGGTCTCTCTTTTGGCGAGGTAGCATACATTAAAGAGAAGGCCATAATTGTTGGTAAAGGTTATATCAAAGCTTTTAAACTTGAGGCTTTAGCTGTCGTTCCTCGGGTAATAATAGACCCAAGCATAATTAACAATAGTACCAGTAGTCTCAGTGAATTTATTCAAAATTTTAATTACGAAGGAAATACTGAGTTATCAATAAAATTAATACACGAGTACAGTGAGGAAAAATTTCGGAGAACCTTAGATGACGCCATTTTTATTGATTATGTAAGCCGTATTCTAGTGGAGTGTTATCATAGTCCTCAGAATTGCGATAGATATACCAGACTTAATACAATATTTGAAAACATAAGAAGTAATTTATATTCAAAACAAGAACTTTACCCTAAATATCTTTGGGTAAAAAAATATTTCATTGAAGTATTGGTTGACCTTGAGCGAGGCGCAAGAAATAACGGTCCAAAAAACAATGAATCATTATATTATGAGGAATGGATTGAGCGATTTCTAAAAATGTAGAATATTCAATATTATTATTAATGAGAAACAATGAAATCAAATCGGCGAAAGCTGGACTCAAACAACTAAGCAAATTCGCTCCTCTACCGCCCTACACCTTGGGATTTGAATCAAGAAATATAATTTTAGAAACAGCACTAATTCTTGAAAAGACAACTTCTTCTTTTCTTGCCGAATTAACGCATATTGCAGAACCATTAAATTCACTGTCATTTGGTTCTAGTAGTTCTTCATTATCTTTTTATCAAAAAATTTCTCTTTTAATTGATCTAGGTGCGTTGAATAAACAGGATAGAAGTAAATTTGAAACTTTTATGCAAATCCGCAATAAATTCATGCATGTTTATGAGGCTAATTCTTTTGAGAATTGCTTCAAGTTTTTAGAGGGATCGGAAAAGTTTCTATTCAAGTTATATGGAAAATCTCCCGATGAATCTTTAGAAATTAATTTAAAGAATGCTAGTATAAAATTAGCAAATGATGTTTTAAGTTTGACTTTCAAAATAATCAATAAGTTAGAAAATACATAGGCTGTTCCCTTACAGTTCGCGCTTTCCATTCTAATCTTTTGTTCATTCCTCACAAAAGGATTTCCATTACAGTCGCTAACGGTTAGTAGAAAAGACCTGCGTAAACTATACCCTTTGACCCGTGTGTAAGCTGACACCATAAACAGAACCCTAGAGCCCACCACACATTTTGCAAACACATTTGGCGCTTCTTTCAAAGGCATAATATGTTTAGCGGCGCCAAATAAGTTTGCATAATCTCCAACAGCCTAAACGCATAAAGGACAGCTAACCCACAACAAAAACCCAAAAAAGTTTCTGGTCCTTGCATTCCGGTCGACATCATCTCAGACAGGCAGACACGGGCAAATACTGTGTGTGGGCGCACATACTTATAACAGCCGCTAGCCGGCCAGCCCGGACAAGAGACAGCCTCTCGTATGCACGCGCTGTTTACATTTAGGTCCGCTTCGCGGTAGGACATTGTGGCGCGCGTGCTTTAAAATCTTTATCTTCACGGTAGACAGACGGTCGTTTTAGCAGCTAAAGTTCTCGTAAGGGGCCGGCGGCTAGCGGCCAAACGTTATGCGCAACAATGATCCATGAAAGGACTGATCTTAATATATGTCATTTTTAGTCTCGGGCTATCTATTTCATGTGAAGGCCCTATTGACCAAAATATAATAAACATACAAGTAGATAGCTTATTTGAAATTTCATCTGTAAATCGTAATAAGTGCTTTTTATCATACTTACCTCTAAAGGACACTTTAACTCCTGACGGATGGCTAATAAAATATTTGATCGATAAGGACTCAGCAATTTTTATACAATGGTCAAAAGACACAAAAATTGGTCGGAGATTTGCCGGAGAATTTTCTGAACGTTCAGGATTTATCGCTTCGTATATCGGGGAAGATGAAGATAATTTATTTCTGTGGCAACGATGTGCAACCGACTGTCAGACATTATTAGTTGCAGATAAAAATAATCCTATGCATATAGACGAATACTTTGGAGTCGTAGATTTTGATTTGCGGAATGCTCAAATCTTAAATTCTATTGACGATGACACATTAGGCTATTGCAGCTTTCGCTTGACAGACTTAAATAAGAAGAAGAGCTATAACATACGATTAAAAGGGTTTTGCGAAGCTGTGAAAGTTGATTACTGTCTCGACACTGTAATTTTTGGACATTCTCGTGTTACCTTAAAAGCTATGCTGAGCGAAATACCAGAATCTGATAAATTAGTCACAAAATCAGTGACAATCGACTTGTAATCATTGCAGCGCATAACAGCCAACTGGCGTCACCGCGGACAAGAACAGCTTCAGTATATGCAGCCACTGTTTTCGGGCAGACAAGTTTTAGTGGCGCGGCTGCGTTCGCTCTCTTAGCATTCGGACAAATTTTCTATCTTTAACATCAGGCCAACTCTCCGTAAGGCGGCGAGCGCCAGTTGGCAAAACGTTATAAGCCATTTTATCCGGACAATGACCTACGACCAAATCATCCCATACATAATTGACAAATTAAAAAAGTATCCGGACATTAAGTTTGAACAAACGGATAATTCAACTCTTTTAATACATCCTCGTAACGAAAATGGTTTTAGCTTGACTTTGCTGACAGCTGATCAAGAAAACACTTTGTATTTCGGCGAGGCATATCATTCTCACTTCGAAAATTCCGAGGAACAGCAAAACGACCTTCTCGACAACATTGTATTCGGCTTGACCGGTCTTGCAAGACTTAAAGTGTGGACAAAAAATAAAAAGCCGTACAAATGGTCGGTAGAGGTAAAAGACGAACATGGCAACTGGCTTGACAACGGCACGACAGGACTAATTAATATTAATTTCTGGACAAAATCGGAATTTTATTATTTACAAAATGACCTTCTGCCAATAGACAAAATGCAGACGGACAATAAAAACGGCTTATAACAGCCAACTGGCGCCACCGCGGATAAGAACAGCTTCAGTATATGCAGCCGCTGTTTTGGGGCAGACATGTTTTAGTGGCGCGGCTGCGTTCGAAATTTTAACATTCGGACGAATTTTCTATCTTTAACATCAGGCCAGCTCTCGGTAAGGCGGCGGACGCCAGTTGGCCAAACGTTAGCACCAACCATTATGACAGCATCCTTCAAACAAATAAGAGACGACAAAGACATTTCTGAAAAAGAAGGTTTCGGGACAATAGTAATTTCATCTTTCATTATTGTTGGACTTGGGGTCTTTATGGTTAAGACGTTAAATGTAAATCCATTTGTTACAGGTCTGACGATGCTTGCTTTAGCTTGGTTAGGTAGACCATTGACTAGAAAACTATTTGGAGACTATGCAAAAAAGCGTGACATAATCGGTGAACTGACACTTGACACAACTTCAATTACTTCGAAAAAAGACAACTCGAATCAAGTTATAAATTGTGCTGACATAAGTTCGCTTAATTTAAAGTACAATTTTATACAGGGACAACAATTTGCATACAAGGACATTATTCATAATGGACTTGCACATTTGTCAATCCAAACTAAATCTAATCAGGCATTGCAATTCAAATTTTTAATTGAGACTGAAGAACAATTAAAAGCATTAAAACCTATATGGAAAGAATATTATAGACAAAGAATTAAGATTGGAGAAAGTATGGGCAAGTATGACTTTAAAACGATACTTTTTGAGATGGATAATTTATCTTTTGAAAAAATGCAAGAATTGAAAAAAGAATTAAATGTGGACAGCTTCTATTAAAATGGCTGGTGCTAACAGCGGTCTTGCGCCAGCCGGACAAAATCTCGTAGGCGGCCGCTGTATTTTTAATGGTGCCTAAGGCGGGATATTGTGGCGCGGCCGCTCCTACACTTTTAACATCCGGACAAATTCACTATTTTAGCATTGGTCTTTGCATTCGGGACCTGGCCGGCGCAAGGCCGCATTCCGTTAGCACGCATTTTACGGACAGACATCTTGACAAAGCAAAAATTAAATAACGACCAAAAGACAGCCGAACTAATTAAATATCGGGACTTACTTCTTGCAACTCTAGACTGGTATCTCGACAACAAAGAGTTAAAATTAAAAACTCCGGACTTCTACTCCGACGAGCATTATCAATCTCTTAAAACACAGACAGAAGAGAGCTTTAAAAAAGGTAAGCTGACAATTCTAAAAAATTGGTTTCGCGATATGACCGAAATGCAAGTTGAATCCGGAGACTTAAAGTTCAACAAATACTTACAGGACAAAACTGGCTACGACATCGACATTTTTAAATCGTACTTTCAGCGTATAGACAAAATATTAGCAAAAGGCAAAATTACGACCGACCATCAATTTTACGACATTAACGATCTAGTTGGACAACTCTGCCAGACTGAGCCAGTAGACAAAGCAAAAATAGACGCATTAAATAAATTGCTTGCAGACTACGAAATCCGAAATACTAAGAAATAAAACGACGTGCTAACAGCACCTACAAGTTATGCCGCGCATTTCGGTATTGTGGGTTCGGGCGGACTTCCGTACATTTAAATCACGGACGGCGGCACAACTTGTAGCTGCCAAACGTTAGCGGGCATGCCTGGACAACTTCCGAGAGTAAATTTGGAGTATATACTTTTAATATATACCTTTGTTTAAAATTCCAGACATGAAAATCTTATCCTTAAAGCTAGACGACGACATCTATGATGAAGCTGAGAAGATCACTTCAAA
>JBPOHJ010000039.1:0-89332 GCA_052035725.1 Bacteroidota bacterium
TGTTTGTTAAGGCTCCTGTGCTCCACACATACGTGTTGGCTCCGGTGGCCGTTATGGTGGATGGTCCGTTTAAACACACCAGTGTTCGGTTAGGAATCGCATTTACCGTTGGGTTAGGATACACAATCACCACCTGTTGTATTTGTGAAGCACAGTTGAAGGAATTGGTACCAACCACCTGATAAGAAGTAGGTATGCTTGGTGTGTCAACAATTGTAGCCCCCGTGCCTCCCGGAGTCCAGGTATAGGCAATAGCTCCGGTAGCACTTAGTGTTACACTGCCTCCTGCACATAAGGTAGGATTAGAGGCTGTAGCCTGAAGGGTTGGAACCGGGTTGGTACCTACCAAAACCGTGTAAGTGGCTACACAGGTGCCATCCGATCCGGTGCATGTGTATATAGTGGCTGCCGTTGGGCTTACCACCACATTGGCGCCAGTAAGGTTAAAACTGCTAGGTGTCCACGTGTAGGAGTTGGCCCCTCCACCCGATAAGGTGGCCGAGGAACCGGCACACACCACCGAATTGGAAGTAATCGCAAATACGTTGGGTAATTGGTTCACATATACTGTTATGGTTTTTACATCAACACAGTTGGAATTGGATTTAGTTAAGGTATACGTGGTGGTGGCGTTGGGAGTAATCACTATGGTACCGGTGTTTAAATTGCCGGGCATCCAATTGTAATTGCTTGCGCCCTGAGCAGATAAAGTGCCAGAACCTCCAATACAAATCACAGTTGGTGAGGCAACGGGAGCCAGAATAGGCGTTACTTCCACAGTAACCCCTACCATGGCCGATGCTGTGCAACCAAGGGCGGATGTGCCGGTTACCGTATACACCGTTGTAGCGGAAGGGTAAACAAACGACCCGTTGGCTGCTCCGTGCGACCAGGTATAAGTGGATGCACCACTAGCCAAGGTAACTACCGTGTTACCTGTACAAACAGATGGTTGAGAGATCACCGCAGTTACGTTGGGAATGGGGTTGTAACCAAAGGTGACAGTTTGCGTTTCAGAGCCACATGTAGCTGCTGACCAACCAGTAACCGTATATACGGTAATCGATGGAGGGGTAACTGTCATGGTAGCAGTTGTAGCCCCTGTACTCCACTGGTAAATATTGGCACCTGAAGCCACAAAAGATGCCGGAAAGTTTGGGCAAAAAGACGGTGAAGTTGCACTAACGGTAACGCTTGGTGCTGCGCCTGTAACCGTTTCAGTAATAGCAACACTAAATCCGCTTGGAGCGGTGTTTCCGGTAACCAGGATATAATACGTTACTGCAGGGATAGAACACCAGGTGGCTGAAGCCGCTGTACCTGCGCAAAGCGGACCGTTATCGTTGTTGCTGGTAACACAGGTCAATGAACCACAGGTACCGGCATAAACAAAAATGTTTGAATCCCAACCGCCATTGGCACAAAGGTCTGCGCCCAATTTATTACCATTACCTACAACTGAATACCAAACACCGGGTTGACTAAGGGTGGCCTGACCGCATGATGGCACAACCACAGTTTCGGTATAGGCGTTGGTGGTGGTACCAACAGCCATGCCTGGTACAGATATAGGGACAGCATTCGGACAATCGTCGTTTGGAGCAGGCGGAAAGGGGTTACTGCTGCCCCTGTAGGCCAAAGTTGCTGTTGGTGCATTACTGCATGGACAGCAGCCACTTAAATACAAACGATGAACGCCTGTGCTTGGACAAGTCCAAATGATTTGAGAACCAAGGCTACAAAAATCGTCGTTTTGTGTTAACGCCAAAGGAGCATTGGTAGCAACGGTTAGATATGGATCGCCGGTATAAGATCCTCCACCCTGACAATAGGTGAATGTATACGTTACACCTGCCACTGCGTTAAAGCTGCGGTAAGCAGGCACGCCGGCAGTTACCGCAACGGTTTGCCAAGTAACTAATGGCGAAAGAGTGCCGATTGAAGCGCCTGTAGTACACTGCGCTTTGATTTGAGAAAATGCACTTAAAATGAATAAAAATGTAAGTAATTGGTTTTTTCGTAGAAGTAGTTTCATAGAAGACGCTGATTTTAACCAAATGTATTAAAAAAATACAATACTTAAAGCCATGAAAATCAATTTTTACTAAGGCCACATGGTAGAAAAGTTTAACCAAAGCTGTATGATTTTCAAACCCTAGCTTGGTTAGGGTAAAATAGTGCCTTGTGTTTCTGCTGAATTTTTAAATAAATCCAATCTATTCCATCTGAAATAAAATAATTATCTAACTTCAAGGCTTAAAACTGCTTTATCTATGTCATACATAAACAATATTTTAGCCCGTCAGATATTGGATTCAAGAGGCAATCCAACAATAGAAGTTGATGTGATTACCGAGAACGGTGTATTAGGACGGGCTGCTGTACCTTCTGGTGCTTCAACGGGAACGCACGAGGCTGCTGAACTAAGGGATAACGACAAAAGCCTTTACCTTGGAAAAAGCGTGTACCACGCGGTTAACAACGTGAACACCACGCTGAGGGAACAATTGAAAGGCGCCTTTGTGCAAGATCAGGGTGAAATAGACATGCGCATGATAGAACTGGATGGCACTGCAAACAAATCGAATTTAGGCGCGAATGCCATCTTGGGCGTTTCTTTGGCAGTTGCGAAAGCGGCCGCAGAAGAGTCGCGCATGCCTCTGTTCCGTTACGTTGGAGGAATTAACTCTACAACCTTGCCAATTCCAATGATGAACATTCTCAATGGTGGTGCTCACGCTGATAATGGTATCGATTTTCAGGAATTTATGATCATGCCTGTAGGAGCTGAATCCTTCAGTGAGGCGCTGCGTATGGGTACTGAGGTGTTTCACCATTTAAAAGCGGTACTTAAATCCAAGAAACTTGGAACCAATGTAGGCGATGAAGGTGGTTTTGCACCAGATCTGAAAAACAACGAAGAAGCTATTAAAGCCGTGCTTCAAGCAATTGAAAAAGCAGGCTACAAACCCGGTACCGATATATACATTGCTATGGACGCCGCTGCTTCCGAGTTTTACGATGCCAAAACAAAAAGCTACCATTTCAAAAAATCCACCGGCGATAAACTATCATCTGAAGACCTTGTGAATTATTGGGCCGATTGGTGTAAAAAATATCCCATACTTTCAATTGAAGACGGCTTGGCAGAAGATGATTGGGACGGATGGAAACAACTCACCACAAAATTGGGTAATAAAGTGCAATTGGTTGGTGACGATCTTTTTGTAACCAACGAAAGCCGCCTGGCTGAGGGTATTAAAAAAGGCGTTGCTAATTCTATTCTGGTAAAAGTGAATCAGATCGGAACCCTCACTGAAACCATCAATGCTGTTAAATTAGCGCAAACCAATTCTTACACTTCGGTTATGAGCCATCGCAGCGGAGAAACAGAAGATAGCACCATTGCTGATCTGGCTGTGGGTTTGGCTTGCGGTCAAATTAAAACAGGTTCTGCTTCCCGCAGCGACAGGATTGCTAAGTATAACCAATTGTTAAGAATTGAAGAACAATTGGGTGGTGCCGCGCGTTATCCCGGTAAATCCTTCAAATTTATCGTCTGATTAAAATTCTACAATAAACCATTGCAATATTATCCTTCACATTGTAACTTTACCAAGCTATGACATCACAAATCGATCCACTCAAGGAAAAATTCAAAACCAAGGCAGAAGCCCTTTCAGCTGAAATTAAGGACATCATTAAAAACCATGGAGAACTTAAACTTGGTGAAATCACTGTAGCACAGGTATACCAAGGCATGAGAGGTATGGTTGGTATGGTAACAGAAACCTCACGTTTGGATGCTGAAGAAGGCATCCGGTTCAGAGGTTATTCCATTCCTGAATTACGTAAACAACTGCCAAAAGCACCTGGTGGAACCGAACCTTTGCCGGAGGGTATTTTTTACCTCATGTTAGTAGGTGAAATGCCAAGTCAGGAAGATGTGACTTTTATCACCACTGAATGGACCAAAAGAAACAACGTGCCCAAACACGTGTTTGATGTAATTGAAAAATTACCGGTAGACATGCACCCGATGACACAATTTGTGATTGGTGTAATGGCCATGCAAAGGGAGTCAGAGTTCGCCAAAGCTTACGCCAAAGGCATGAGCAAAAAAGAATATTGGGATTATGCTTACGAAGACAGCATGAACTTAATTGCCCGCCTGCCAAGGATTGCAGCCTATATTTACCGACGTAAATACAAAGGTGGCGTGCATATTGAACCTAACCACAAACTTGACTGGGCGGCCAATTTTGCTCACATGTTGGGTTACGAAGCGTTTGACATGAAACGTTTGATGCGTTTGTACCTCACAATACATGCCGATCACGAAGGGGGAAACGTTTCAGCCCACACAACACATCTGGTGGGATCAGCACTAAGCGACCCTTACCTGGCCTTTGCTGCCGGAATGAATGGTTTGGCCGGCCCATTGCATGGTTTGGCAAATCAGGAGGTGTTGAGTTGGATCATGGAATTGAAGGAAAGTTTGGGCGGGGGTTTACCAACCAAAGACCAAATTGCCGAATACATCAAAAAAACTTTAACCGAAGGTAAAGTAGTACCAGGATACGGACACGCTGTGCTACGCAAAACCGATCCTCGCTTTACCGCCCAGCAAGACTTTTACAAAACTTACATCAAACACGATGACATTTGTGAGATTGTTCAAATGATTTATGAGGTGGCACCACCTATTTTGGAAAGCACCGGTAAAATTAAAAACCCATGGCCAAACGTGGATGCACATTCCGGCGCCTTGTTGGTTCATTATGGCATGTACGAATTTGACTTTTATACCGTGTTATTTGGTGTGAGCCGTTCGCTTGGCGTGCTGGCCAGCCTTATCTGGGACAGGGCTACAGGTTCTCCTATTGAGAGACCAGGATCGCTTACCACTGACAACATCAAGGCTAAAATAAAAGCCGCCCAGGAGGCTGCGAAAAAGTAGATCAATCATCTACCTGAAATTGAACCGCTAAAACCAGTTTTAGCGGTTTTATTTTACAAATTTGGTTTATAGTATAAACTACTTTATATTTGTCGAAAAGTATTGACCAAATGAAAGAACAACACATCAGTCCATCAGAAAGTTTGACCATCATTCAGGAGATGGTAGAAAAAACCAAACAACACTACAGCGATGACAGCTTCTATTTTATTTTATGGGGATGGCTCACCTTTACTGCAGCAATAGCCCATTATGTGTTGCTGCCCATTTATCATAGCACGGCAGCACTGGTATGGCTACTAATGCCGCTTGGGGGCATTATCTCTATGGTACACGGCTTCAAACAGTCGCGGCAACAAAAGGTTAAAACGTATCTTGAAACATACATTGGTATTGTGTGGAAAACTCTGGGGCTTGCAATGCTTGTTGTGGTTCTTACAACCGTGTTCCTGCAAAGCGGCCAATTGTTACCTGTTTTTATTTTATTGTATGCCATTGGCACTTTTATTACCGGCTGTTTTATTCAGTTTAAGCCACTCATTTATGGTGGAGCGCTTTGTTTTGTAATCAGTTTGGCGAGCTTTTTCCAACACGAACACACACAACTCCTCCTGATTGCATTAGCGGTACTGGTATCTTACCTCATACCCGGCCACGCATTAAGAAACAAATTCAAAAACCGCGTAAATGAAGGAGCTTGACCCACTACTCCATTCACAACTCCGGCTGGCCCTGGTATCATTGCTCATTCAGGTGAAAGAAGCAGACTTTAGCTATCTAAAAGAAAAAACCAACGCCAGTGCGGGCAACATCAGCGTACAATTGCAGAAACTGAAAGATGCTGGTTACATCAGCATAGATAAAAAATTCCACAACAACTACCCTTTAACAAGTTGCAAGATTACCAACAAAGGCAGAAAAGCTTTCGACGAATATGTGCATAACCTGAAAGACTATATTCATCCTCAAAACAATAAAACATAAAAAAATCATGGAAAACGAAAAAGACAAAGCCTTATGGAAAATGGCGAAAAAACGCGTAAGCTTTAAACGCCATTTGTATACCTATGTGGCAGTGAACCTGTTTTTTTGGCTAATCTGGTTGATGAGTCCAAAACAAGATTCCACACACTCACTTCCCTGGCCTGCCTGGTCAACATTAGGTTGGGGCATAGGCTTGCTGTTTAATTACACCTCCGTGTACCTGCTTAACAGTGACAAAGCGATAGAAAAAGAGTACCGTAAACTAAAAGATGAAAATTAATTCATTTGTGCATTCACCAACACACTATCATTTATCAATGAAAAAGCTATTTCTGATATTGGTTTTGCTCTGCATGGCTGAGCGACCATATGCTCAAACCGAAAACATCAATTCCGGCCATGGTATCGGCTTTCAATTAAATCAGTACCAAAACGATTTTGGATTCGGCTTACAGTACATGACGCCACTATTTTTTAATAGCATTGGTGTTCGTGCCAAATACAATCTGATGTTTCACGAGCACGTGAAAGATTCCATGATGACCTGGACCCCCTACTCCAATGTGAGTTTGGGATTGATTGGATTTAGTGGCATGGTTAGTGAACGCATACGACTTTATGGTGAAGGCGGCTTGTTATTAATTCTTCCGTCTTCGGCTTTTTCAACTTCAGCCTTTGATTTAGGAGGGTATGGTTTGTTTGGCTTTGAATTTTTCACTACAAATAGCTTCAATTACTTTATTGAAATTGGGGGTGTAGGAAGCGGCGCAGTTGCCGATAAATTAACTTACCAACCCATATACTCCAATGGTTTAAGTATCACCACAGGATTCAGGATAATTTTCCCCTGAACAATTTCTGAGTAACTTTGTTGAATAAGCATGAAAACATCCAGAGAGTATTTCGCCGCGGGAATTTTACTGTTGTTAGGCAGTATGGCAATTCTTGCCTCATTCACCAACAACAAGTCAAACCCAACAAATTGGCCTTCAACAAAAAGTATCTATGAGTTTAGTCTCAATTCCATTGATGGCAAGCCTGTTTCTTTATCACAATTCAAAGGCAAAAAAATGCTGCTGGTTAATGTGGCCAGCCAATGCGGTTATACACCCCAATACAAGGATCTGGAAGCGCTGCACAAAAAATACAAAGACAAACTGGTAGTTATTGGTTTTCCGGCCAACAATTTTGGTTCGCAAGAGCCAGGCAGTAATGCCGAGATTGCCGGTTTCTGTCAAAAAAATTACGGTGTCACGTTTTTAATGATGGAAAAAATCAGTGTAAAAGGCGCTGATATGCACCCTTTGTACAAATGGCTCAGCACCAAAGAAGAAAATGGGGTTTGCAACGACGCACCGGGATGGAATTTTTGTAAATACCTGATTGATGAAAACGGCAAGGTTATTCAGTTCTTTAAAAGTGGTGTAAATCCTCTTTCTGAGGAAATCACAGCTAAAATTTAGTTGGAGATCCTGTAATATGTAGGTTTAAATTCATAAGGCGTCTTCAGGCGCGCTTTTGTGAGTTCAACTTTTGACTCCTGGGCCGCATGCTTTGCTACCCCCTTTAATAACTATCTCACATTCGCTGCACACGGCTTTACTTGAAGCAAGTGTAATTTGGCTACAACCCACTTAACCCGATATCCCCTTCATTCGACTATAAAACTCTTTCCTAACACTTAAAAATCTCAATTACAATTCAAGGAATAACCCGCAGTCCAATTAGCTTTTTGCATTTCAAGAAGTACCATGCCTTTACCACCTTGTACTCAGGTACAGCAATACTATACCTTTTGAAATGTCAAGATAAAAGAAAAGCCGCTTGTACAACAGCAAGTCCGGCAGTTTCGGTTCTTAAACGGGTATCCCCCAAGCTCAATGCCTGAAAGCCGTTTGTTAAGGCCTTTGCAATTTCTTGTGGCGAAAAATCGCCTTCGGGTCCAATCAGCACCAGTGTTCTATGGTTTTTAAACTGCACGCGCCGTAAGTCCAATTTTTCGCCGGGCTCACAGTGTGCTATTAATTTTTGAGATGATAAATTTTCGTGTATTGCTTGGTTAAAATCAAGCAAGGGATTTAATTGAGGTATACGTGACTGAAGGCTCTGTTTCACTGCTGACTCCATTATTTTTCTCATTCGGTCAGTATTCAACTGTGTACGTTCTGAATTGTGGCAGCGTAAAAATGTTAGTTCATCTACACCCAACTCTACGGCCTTTTCCAACAACCACTCCGTTCGATCGATGTGTTTTGTAGGTGCTATAGCCAAATGCAAATAATAATCACGTTTGTTTTGTTCCCGTCCGGGCCCATTGAGTGTGGCCCTGCACACCTTTTCTGTTACAAGCACCAGGGAAGCCTCATAAAACCAGCCTTTACCATCAATTACCTGAATGGTATCGCCCGGTTTTTTTCTTAACACTTTACAACAATGCAAACTTTCTTCGGGACCCAGAACAGCTTCCTGTTCAACTATGGTGGCAATAAAACTGTTCAATTGTGTGTTTGGTGAATTAGTTAAACGTCTCTTTAATGGCTGTCAGCCTTGTGTTATATACCTATGGATCGCATATAATCTTGTAATATGATAATGGCACTTATTTGATCTACAGTTGCTTTATTCTGACGGTCTTTTTTTTTCATACCCCCATCAATCATACTTTGCATTGCCATTCGACTGGTAAACCGCTCGTCGTAGCGATCGATTATAATATCGGGAAAGTTCTTTTCGAGTTGTTTTACAAATGGTTCAATGAACCTGGCACTTGAACTTTTTTCGTTCATGAGTGTTTTTGGTTCGCCCACCACAATCACATCAACCTTCTCCTTGCGTGTGTAGGACGTTAAAAATGCCATTAGATCCTTACTATGCACCGTTTCAAGTCCACCTGCAATTAATCGCAGTGGATCAGTAACTGCCAAACCCACGCGTTTTGTACCATAATCAATTGCCAGTATTCTGCCCATGTAGAAAGTAAAAATATGTAATTTAGTAAGATGATTAACAAAATAGCCGTATTCACTTCAGGTGGCGATGCGCCCGGAATGAACGCCTGTATCCGTGCCATAGTGCTTACCGCATCCCGTTTTAACATTGAAGTACTGGCTTACCTCAAAGGCTATGAAGGCTTGATTGACAATCAGTTCAAAAAACTCTCACCTGTGGATGTTAAATCCATCATTCATCGGGGAGGCACCATACTTGGGTCGGCGCGAAGTAAACGTTTCATGGAAGCCCGGTACCGTGAACAAGCTGCGCAACATCTCAACAATGAGGGTGTGCAGGGCTTGATTGCCATTGGTGGCGATGGCACATTCAAAGGCGCTCTGGCTCTTGAACAACATAGCAGGATACCAATTGTTGGGTGTCCGGGCACCATTGATAACGACCTTGTAGGCGTTGATTTTACAATAGGTTACGATACTGCCATTAACACGGTGGTGGAGGCGGTTGATAAACTTCGTGACACAGCCCAAAGTCATGAACGGATTTTTGTTGTAGAAGTGATGGGTCGCGACGCCGGATTGATAGCCTTGAGAAGCGCTATTGCCAGCGGTGCCGACGCCGTGTTGATTCCGGAACTCACTAACGATAGTGAAGAATTACACGCGAAGTTTGAAATCTGGAGAAAAGAGGGCGGCAGCAGAATTGTAATTGTTGCTGAAGGTGATGAATCAGGCGGGGCATATAAAGTTGCCGAACAAATACAAAAAGGCCTGCCCGAAGCGGATATTCGAGTGAGCGTTTTGGGCCATATTCAGCGGGGTGGAAATCCAAGTTGTATGGGCCGTGTAAACGCGGCTATTTATGGTTATCACGCGGTGAAAGCCTTAATCGAAGGCCGACGCTCAGAAATGATTGGCTTGGTAAACAATACTATTTGTTACACGCCGTTTTCAAAAGCAGTCAAACACCATCTGAAACTAAAACCAGAATTAAACGAATTACTACGTACTTTATCCAATTAACCGTGACTAACGGCGTGGCTTAGCCTAAAACACAAGTCGATTTGCTTTAAGGCTGAATTATTGCTTGATTAGCTGAAGCATTTCATTAGCAATTTCAGTTTGTATTTTAACGAGGTAAACCCCATTGGCCAATAGGCTGCTGAGATCAAGACTAATACTTGACTCCTGCGTAGCAAACTGTGCAAGCGATTTACCCATTAAATCAAATACTTCAAGTGTTTTTCTTCCATCAGCAGTAAAATCAAACCTGTAATTGCCGTTACCCGGATTAGGATACACCAGCGTGGAATTACCCGGTGAAAAATTCTCTGACACCCCTGTGCATTCATTCACATTTTGTATAAGTAAAGTGCTGTTTTTACAGCCTTTTGTATCCGTTCCTGTTACTGTGAAAATACTTGTGCTGTTGAGTACAACATTAATTGTGGATCCTACATACAAATTGTTCCCGTTCTGCCATGTATAAACACTTGCTCCGCTTGCTGTAAACGTGATAGCTTCACCGGCACAAATGACATTCTTTGGACTAGTAGCCGTGATGTTAGGCAATTGATACACCATGATGCCTACATTTGCCTGAGAAGAACAACCATAGGAATTCGTTCCAACAAGGCTATACGTGGTGTTTACAAGAGGATTGACTGTATTTACAACGCCATTACTGCCATTATTCCAGGTGTAGGTTGAAGCTCCAAAGGCTGTAAGCATAACACTTTCACCTGGACACACTGAATAGGAAGAAGGTAATATGTTGATTAATGGACTTGGAAACACTTCGATGTATTGGTTTAAGGTTGTACTGCAAGCACTCAAGGTATTGGTACACACAACCGAATACACAACTGAATTCATTGGCATAACTGTTAAACTCGAACTTGTAGCACCCGTATTCCACAAATAGTGGTTGTTGTTGCCAAACATGGTGAAGTTGATAGATTGACCTGCGCAAATGCTATCGTTACTTACCACCAATGCAGCTGAAGGTGTATTCACTGAACATGGCGCACTTACCTCTATATCATCAAACGAAAGGTATTGAGCACAGCAAGCCCCGCTGCTGTTTGCTCGAATGGCAAGGTAATAAATACCAGAAGTGCCAACAGTAAAGGTGTTTGATAAGGCTTTGTAATTCGGACTAGCCGCGGTTCCGCTGCTTGAAGCCACAGCCTGCAAACCAAGTGTAGATTGATTAGGTCCGATGAGTAAAGACAAATTAGTCCAATTGGTGTAGGTGTAATATTCTGTGGTATACCAAACTGAAGCAGAATAGGTCACACCTGCTTTAAGGTCTAAACCATTGGTATAAAAGTAAGAAGTGGTAGCAGGTGAATAATAAAAAGAGGCAAACTTGCTGCCTGTTCTGGGAACACGATTGTTCAGGTCTTGTGCCACATAGGTTTGGCAGGTTTGGGGCATATTACTTGCTTTCCAGGAACAGTTAGGAAGCTGGTTGTTCACAATCAATCCTTCAAACCCTTCTGAATACGGGATAGAATTAGTTGTGGTGCCTGCTATATTAACTGAAACAGGAGGTGAAGTTGCGCTTAAATTTCCATTGGTACAGGAAATGATAGCTTGGTACCAGGTAGTGACTGAAACCGAAGGCAAGGTAGCAAAAGTGGCTGATCCGGCTCCGGCAATTGGAGAATACAAACCCATGGAACCGGTGGTAGAAGCATACCATTGGTAAGCTAAACCCGAGCCGTTAGACGAACCGGGCAAGGAAAGTGTGGCACTGGTATTTGGACATATAACAGAAGGATTCGCCGTTGTTGTGCCGGTTTGTGGAACACCAGCGCATGGAGGAAAAGGAACAAATACCCGCGTGGTGCGACAAGTATTTTGCACCCCACAAGCTGGCGGCCCTGAAGCTGCCGTATGTAGATAATAAGTGCCGGTAGTTGGAATAACAACGTTTAATGGGGTTGTACCAAAGGCAATAACTGAATTGGTAGAATTTACCAGAGTAAAATAATCGGTGCCAACGCTGGAAGAAAAAGAAAACGCACCGGTAACATTAAAGGTTAATGGGGCGAATTCTCCGCCAAATTGACAAGTAGTAATGGTAATGCTATAACCCGGATTGGTACTGTTCACCACGCCGCTGCCGTATTGCGAAGCAAATAGACATTGCGCATTGAAACGACCAGTTACAAGGAAAAAAATTAAAACGATACAAAACTTCAGATGGGGGTGTTGTTTTCTCATACATTAAACTGGAAACCTAAATTTACGCATTTCGGAGCGGAACACAAATTCAGTTCATAAAAAAACCCCGACAAACTGAGACTTCAGGATTGCCGGGGTTAACTACCACTGGTGGAGAAATTAGTCTTTCACCATCAGTTTTACATTCACAAGCTTACCATCCTTCAATGTGCTTAGGAAATACATACCTTGGGAAAGCCCTTCTATACTTGCGCTAAAATTATTGCTTTCATCCAATTGAATGGTTTGCAGGGTTTGCCCCAACTGATTCGTCAATTTCAGGCTAAGGGCAGTTTTAGAAGTAAGTGCAAATGTACCTGCACTTGGATTTGGATAAACCGTTACACCACTGTAATCCATTGCCGAAATTTCGCCAATTCCTATACACAAATTCACTTTTACACTCACAGTGCTGCTTGAAGCACAACCTCCACTATTCAGCCCTGTTACTGTGTAAGTGGTATTTGAATTTGGGGACACAGTTATTGAACTGCCTGTACCGCCGGTGTTCCACGAATAGGTACTTGCGCCATTGGCTGTTAATTGCACGGATTCACCTCGGCAAATTTCAGCCTTGGCTGAACTGGCTTGAATGGTTGGTGATGGGTTAACAGTTACCGTGGTTGTGTTGCTAGCAATACAAAAATCGCTGGTGGTTGCGTTAACGGTGTAAACTGTGGTGGTATTGGGATTCACCGAAATTTGCGGGAATTGAGAACCAGTACTCCAAGTGTAACTAATGGCGCCCGATGCTGATAAATTAGCTGAACCTCCTGCGCAAATGGATGTTGGTGAACTCACACTTACATTCGCTACATATACCGGCACATTTACAACTGCAGTGTTGCTGCATCCGGTCAGCGTATTGGTTCCGGTTACTGTAAAAGCCGTAGTTACCGAAGCATTGAACGGCGTAGCATTACTTATGCCTCCGGTCCAAGTGTATTGATCAGCTCCCCCACCACTCAAGGTTACAGGCACACCAGGGCAAATAATGTAATTCGGACTCGCTGTTGCTGTTACTACAGGCAATTGCACCAAACTCACAGTATAAAGACCATAAGCAGGACAGGCTGCAGTACCTTGTGAAGCTACTGAATAGGTGGTGTTAGCGGTTGGAGTAATCACGATGCTTGAACCTTGGGATCCATTACTCCAGGTATAATTAGCTGCTGAACCTGTGGCGGTTAAAGTAGTGCTTGAACCTGTACAAACATTGTTGTTGCCGCTTATAGTTAAAGTTGGTACACCAATATCGTAGAAAATAGTAATCTGTCCATGACCTGTAACATTTGCTGCAGTAAAGGAAGCTGCAGTTAATGCGTTGCTTACCCAGGAAGATCCGCCGCCACCGCCGCCATTACATCCACCCGTTCCGGTCATACCGCCTCCGCCGCCATAGTAACCACCACCGCCTCCGCCGCCGCCATTTTGTCCGCCGGTTGCTCCTCCACAAATAAAGCTGGTACCACCACCTGCTCCACCATTACCTAAGGTGCCGTTGCATCCCCAGCCTCCGGTTGCTGCAGCAGGTTGTCCGCCGCCGCCGCCACCTGATAAATAGCCACCGCCACCACCACCCGATCCATACGAAGGCCCTGTTCCACCAGATTCTCCTCCATTTGATCCAAGTGCACATCCATTCGCGCCTACACCACCAAAACCTATAGCGCTGGTAAACGCGTTACCGCCTCCACCAGCACCCGGTGTAGGGTTATACGTCGTATTTCCGCCTGATCCACCGCCTCCAGCGGCTACAATAACACGATCGGCCAAACTGATTCCTCCAACTCTTACATCGCTTGCTCCACCACCTCCGCCGCCATTGGATTGTGCACTCACGCCTCCATTACCTCCTCCGTTAAATCCTCCCATGGTACCGGTACCTTGCCCTCCTACAAATACGTTCAGAACCTGACCAGCTGTTACCGTCATAATTGCCCTGGCGCTTGCTCCGTTAGCTCCTGTTAAACCAGCATTGGCGCCTTGTGCCCCCCTTGCAAGTATCGTTACAGAAGCCACACAATTGGGCACGGTAAAAGTTTGCATGGCACCCGTATGGGTGAAAGTAATTGACGGCTGAGCCATTGCTGAAAGACCCGCTGCCAATATGGAAAGTGTCATCAACCTTCCTTTACCAGACTTTTTTAAATAGACTTTTTTCATACGCTTGGGATTTTAATTGTTTAATCTAATGTAATGGTTTTTTTATTCGTGTGCTGTTAAATATTCGGGTTTAACATTTCTGGAATTGTACAAGTAAGTTGAAGCAGACTGACTACTCTTTTGCGATAATTTTAATATTCACAAAATGTACTTACACCGTTTGTCTCAGTCTTGGTATTGCTAAGTTTGAATCAATAATAAACCCCGGCATCCCTTGTATTCGGGAGTGCCGGGGTTTATTACAATTGAGTACCTATTAGTTGTTTACAATAATTTTCTGGTTGAATTCCTGACCATCTTTTTCACCGGTTAAAAAGTAAACACCTTGTGATAAGTGTTCAACTTTTGCCTGGAAGTTATTAGCCTGGTTCAATTCGATTACTTTTACCACTTGACCCAATTGGTTGGTAAGGGTTAAGCTAATCGCTGTTTTAGAATTTACAGTGAAATCACCAACACTTGGATTAGGGTAAACTGAAATACCGCTGAGGCTCATGTTAGATTCGCCAATGCCCAAGCACAGGTTTACTTTAACAGCTACTGTACTGGAAGCAGCACAACCATTGCTGTTGGTGCCGGTTACAGTGTAAGTGGTATTGGTATTAGGTGATACAGAAATGCTGCTTCCTGAACCTCCGGTATTCCATGAATAGGTGGTAGCGCCACTGGCAGTTAAATCAACTGATTCGCCGCGGCAGATCTCAGCTTTCGCAGAGGTAGCTTGAACGGTTGGAGCAGGATTCACAGTTACTGTGGTGGTGTTGCTAGCAAAGCAGAAATCGCTGGTAGTAGCATTCACCGTATACACGGTTGTGGAATTTGGTGTAACAGAAACCTGTGGAAACTGTGAGCCCGTATTCCAGGTGTAGCTGATAGCACCTGAAGCACTGAGGTTAGCTGAAGTTCCTGCACAAATGGTTGTTGGTGCAGATACAGAAACAGTTGCAATGTACACAGGCACCAAAATTGTGTTGGTATTACTGCAACCTGTAGTTAAACTAGTACCAGTAACTGTGTAAACTGTTGTAGAAGTTGCATTAAATGGCGTAGCGTTGCTAACACCACCGGTCCAAAGGTAGGAATCCGCTCCAATACCTGATAAAGTAACTGGTGTGCCTGGGCAGATAATATAATTTGGACTAGCAGTGGCAGTCACCACTGGCAATGCAATCATAGTAGTTGAAAACAAGCCGTAAGCAGGACAAGCTGCAGTACCTTGAGAAGCTACAGAATAAGTTGTGTTGGCTGTAGGGGTAACAACGGTAGTGTTACCTTGGGTACCGTTGCTCCATGTGAAGGTAGCAGCACCGCTGGCTGTTAAAGTTTGAGTTGTACCTAAACATTGCAAATTGGGTGCAGTACTTGTAATAGTTAAAGTAGGCACACCAAAATCGTATGTAATTTTTACATAGCCGTTACCGGTTACGGTACCTGCAGTAAATGATGGTGATGCACAGTTACCAGTCCAAGATGATCCTCCACCCCCACGACCTGCGCCACAATTGGTTCCGGCAGCTCCACCACCACCATAGTAACCACCTCCACCACCACCGGTTGCGCCGCAACTTGGTGAATTGTAGGAGTTACCTCCCAATCCAAGACTACCTGTACCAGCTGCTTGACCGTTAGCGTTAGCTCCGGTTCCACCAGATGTGAAACCTCCACCACCGCCGCCGCCGCCATGGAATCCGGTACCACCGGTACCACCGGTATTACCACCATTGGTTCCGCAACCTGTACCGCTGGTGTAACCGGCTCCACCGGCTCCTCCAACAAAGTTAGCTCCAACAGCTGTTCCACCGCCACCGTTGCCAGTTCCGGTTGAACATTGCCAGTTGTCACCACCAGCACCGCCACCGCCACCGGCAACAATTACACGATCGGTTAACGCAACACCGCCAACCCGTACGTCGCTTGCTCCGCCGCCATGTGCACCTCCTAAACCTATACCGCCACCGTTGTAGCCATTGCTACCGCCGGCAAAAATGTTAAGTACCTGACCGGCAGTAACGGTTAAAATTCCGTACGCTTTTCCGCCCTGGCCAGGAACATAACCGTTCATGCCAATACCTGCAGCACCACCACATTCAATCGTAACAGTGGCCACGCAATTAGGAACAGTAAACGATTGCATAGCTCCCGTAAAACTGTACGTAATAGTTGTTTGCGCCCCCATATCTAACGAAGAAAACCCTAAGGCCGCCGTCATCAAACCAGGAAGCATGAATTTTTTTAAATACATGTTTTTCATATTTGAGATTTTAATTTAGAGCAATCTTAACAAATTTTTAAGGTATTTCCAACAAATTTGAAAAAAACAAAAAAAAATCTTTCTAGATGCAAAAAAGAGCCGTCAGAAAAATCAAGTTAAAAAAACTCAGGCCGGGAAGTGTGGTAGCCTGTTGATTGAGATTAAAACTGTACCCAATAAATGTCACTAATATTGACATGCAGGCCAGAAATAACAGGGGGCTGGCATTAGAAAGTCGGTAACTAGGTTCTGCATTCCCCAATCTGACCCTGAGGTCTTTTTGTAAGATAAAATCCTTGCCCACCTTCATACCAAGATCCCGATCATTAAAAACCGGTACAAAATCCTCCACAATGATTTTGTCGTTCACACCCCCTTGCCAGTTCACTTGTATTTCGCGAATGTATTTATAACCCAAATTATTGGTTTTGGCTTTGTATTTCACCTGAAAGCTTTCTGGTACCCGCTCATCAAATTGGCATATGCCCATAAAACAAAGGATCAATTCCCAGCAAATAAAAAAACAACACACATTAAATAGGTTGAGAGCGACAAAAAATCGAGAGGACTTGAAAGCCAGGATTTTTTTGGTGCGTAAGCGATCACGCAAAAACAAACGCCTGGCAATTTCATCCTGATCGGGAGGAATTCGTTGTTGCCGTTGGTGTTTCTCCTGAGGCATTCAGGGCAGGTGTTTATCTATAAGGTAGTGGTTACGTATGCTGCTGTTACGCTGGATGAGCTCGCCCAAAAACCCGGCTAAAAACATCATACTGCCAATGATCATGCAGGTGAGAGCAATATAAAAGGAAGGTCGGTCGGTGATTAAACGCGCCACCTGGTGGTTATAAGTGCAATACAATTTGTAAGCGCCAAGGTAAAACGCAAAAGCAAATCCAGTAATAAAAATGAGCGTGCCTACCAATCCGAAAAAATGCATGGGGCGTTTACCAAATCGGGATAAAAAGCTTATGGTTAACAAATCCAGAAAACCATTGATAAAGCGGTTCCAGCCAAATTTGCTCTGCCCGTATTTTCTTGCCTGGTGTTTCACCACTTTTTCTCCAATTTTTTCAAACCCGGCCGCCTTGGCCATTACCGGAATAAAGCGGTGCATTTCACCATACACCTCAATGCTTTTCACTACCTTGTTCTTATAGGCTTTAAGCCCGCAATTCATGTCGTGAAGCGGAATGCCACTGATTTTGCGGTTAGCATAATTGTACAATTTTGATGGCAGGTTTTTTGTAATGGCGTTATCGTAACGTTTTTGTTTCCAACCACTCACCAGGTCAAAACCTTCCTTGGTGATCATTTTGTAAAGTCCGGGAATTTCATCCGGACTATCCTGAAGGTCGGCATCCATGGTAATCACCACCTCACCTTGGGCTTTTTCGAACCCCACATGCAGGGCCGGTGATTTGCCATAATTTCGTTGAAAATGCACGCCTTTGACATTTGGGTTGGATGCTGCCAGGGCCTCTATTTTCGCCCAGGAACCGTCTTTGCTGCCATCGTCCACAAAAATTATCTCGTAACTTAATTTTTCGGCTTCTACTACCTTTACTATCCAATCGTGGAGTTCCTGCAAAGATTCTTCTTCATTAAAAAGGGGCACCAGAATGCTTAAGTTCATAGACTAAGGTTGAGGGGAGACAAGGTCTACAAAATTTGAAATTATAATCCGTAAATAAAAATTATATGTGTACTTTTGCAGCGGGTAAGTCTTTCACGACCAGCTCCTGCTGAATCCCCCAGGTTGGGAACGAAGCAAGGGTAAGCGGTTGAGCGGTGCGATGGAAGTAGCTTACCCATTTTTTATTTCCCTCAACCAAACCCCTATTTCACTCATTCTTTTACAATTTTAAAGCCTTAAAGAGTGTTAATTTGGGGAATTGCACTATATTTGCTCATTAACCACTAAATTTTATCCTTATCGAATAGACTTTTACTCGCAAATTTTAATCTACAGCAAGTAAAACCATGTCTATTCACAACTTAACGGATAAGGAGCTGGTGCAGCTCTATACCAGTGGAAACGAAGCTTCCCTCGCCTGTTTACTCGAACGCCATCAAGCTAAGATCTTTTCCTCTATCATCATGTTGGTCAGAGACCGTTCTCTGGCAGAGGATATTTTCCAGGAAACCTTTTACAAAGTGATTGTTACCCTAAAAAAGGGGCAATACGCCGAAGAGGGTAAGTTTCTGCCTTGGGTAATGCGCATTGCCCGCAACCTGGTGATTGACCATTTCAGACAAAGCCGAAAACTACCGCCAGTGCCAGTATACACCAATGAGGATGGTGAAGAAGTAAGCGTGTTTGATACCATAGCTTCTACTGAAGAAGGAAGCACCACTATTCAGCAAACTCAGCTCAAAAAGAATATCCGTGGCTTAGTGGCACAATTACCCGAAGACCAACGAGAGGTGGTAATCATGCGCATGTATTACGATATGAGTTTTAAAGAAATCTCAGAATTTACAGGTGTTTCCATAAATACTTCCTTAGGTCGTATGCGTTATGCTCTGTTTAATTTAAAAAAGATCATTGCTGAAAAACAATTGGAGGCGGTGCTAAGGTAAACTTGATATAATTCATAGTATTTAATTTGTAATCAAACGGTTACATTAAACACTTTAAATTCCTTGATGTTGATGTACTCTTTTGTTTTGGGCGCCTTAACGGCCCCTAAAATTTTGATTTAAAGTATGCTTTAAATCATTTAGCTTTCGCACCTTAGCTTTATTGACGCTTTACTTTTCCTTCATCTTGTGGCATTTCCGTACTGGTATTGTTGTTAAAAAAACGAGACTATCCCCCACCCTTTTCGAATTGTTAAAAGGCATTAAAATTCCTATTTTTGCGACCTATTTTACAGCCTATGAAAATTCTGGTCGCTATCAGCAACGTGCCCGATACCACAACTAAAATTCAATTCAGTGATAACAACACCAAATTCAATGCCGCCGGCGTTACATTTATCATCAATCCTTACGATGAATGGTATGCCTTGGTAAGGGCTTTAGAATTAAAAGAGGCTAACCTCGCTGAAAAGGTTACCTTAATACACGTTGGCTTATCAGACGGGGATGCCACCATACGCAAAGGGCTTGCCTTAGGTGCTGATGATGCCGTTAGAATTGACGCAGAAGGTCCAGATTCGTTTTTTGTGGCTGATCAAATTGCGGCTTACGCCAAAGAAAAAGGTTATGAGTTAATTCTCACAGGAAAAGAAACCATCAATTACAATGGTTCATCGGTTGCCGGAATGATTGCCGGCGTATTAGATCTCCCCCTGATTTCCTTAGCAACCAAACTTGATGTTGCCGGTGGAAAAATTACCGCTGAACATGATGTTGATGGTGGTTCGAGGGTAGTTGAATGCGAATTGCCTGCAGTAATCAGTTGCGCCAAAGGAATGGCTGAACAGCGGATCCCTAACATGCGGGGCATTATGGCAGCGCGTACCAAACCACTTGAAGTAGTAAAGCCCATTGACTCAGCGCCGCTGACCTCGGTAAAAAGTTTTGACCTGAACCCGGGAAGAACCAGCTGCAAACTGCTTGGAGAGGATCAGATGGAAGAATTAGTAAAACTGCTTCACACTGAAGCCAAAGTAATTTAAGCTGTCAACAACATTAAACATTAAGTAATTTACACCATGGTATTCGTATACACAGAGATCAATAAAAACCGCGTAAAAAAATCTTCTTTGGAATGCGTTCAATACGCTTCTAAAATTGCCGCATTCACCGGAGGTGGTGTTACCGCTCTGGTGAATCAGGCTTCGGCCGAGCACCTCGAAGAGCTTGGAAAAGCAGGCGCTACAGCCATCTTCAACATGAATAACGAAGGACTTAACAACGATCATTTGTTGAGTTGCGCGGCTGTTGAACAAGCCGTAAAACACTGTGGCGCAAAAGTGATCATATTTGCATTTGATATTGCTGGTAAAGCCATTGCTCCCCGCCTTTCTGCCCGCCTCAAAGCCGGACTTGTAGCCGGGGCTACTGACTACCCTGTTGTTAACGGCAACACCTTTGAAGTGAAGAAAAATGTGTTTTCAGGCAAAGCCAATGCGGTGTACACCATTCACAGTGAAATAAAAATTATTTCCCTTTTACCTAACAGTTTCCCTGTTGTGTTGGGCGAAAACAAAGCCACCGTGCAGGAATTCCAACCCGATCTCAGCGCAGTGAAGTCGCGCATTACAGTAAAAGAAACTAAAACCAATGCTACCGGAGGTATGGTTCCACTGCCCGAAGCCGAATTGGTTGTGAGTGCAGGCCGTGGGATGAAAGGACCTGAAAACTGGGGCATGATAGAAGCATTAGCCACCTCCTTAGGTGCAACTACAGCCTGCTCACGTCCTGTTGCAGATTTGCACTGGCGTCCACACCACGAGCATGTTGGTCAAACCGGCGTGGCTATTCGTCCGAATTTGTACATCGCTATTGGCATCTCAGGTGCCATCCAGCATCTGGCAGGCGTTAACGGTAGCAAAACCATTGTGGTAATCAATAACGACAAAGAAGCACCCTTTTTCAAATCGGCAGATTACGGCATCATTGGCGACGCATTCACTGTGGTTCCCAAATTAACGGAAGCCATTAAAAAATTTAAAGCCAACCAAAACTAATCAGGTTTTTTTCCTAAATTAGAATTCAGTTCATGAAGAAGGTTCGCTTAGAAATTGTTGGATTGTCGTACAGCCAGACCCAAAGCGGAGCCTACGCCCTGGTATTGGGAGAAACAGCCGGAACCCGTCGTTTACCTATTATTATTGGAGGATTTGAAGCGCAGGCCATTGCTATTGAACTTGAGAAAATGAGCCCAAGCCGGCCACTTACTCACGACCTGTTTAAAGCTTTCACTTCTGCTTTTGATATTCAGGTAAATGAAGTACTCATCTATAACCTGGTTGAAGGTATATTTTACGCGAAACTGATTTGCAGCGACGGCAGCCGTGAAGTAGAAATTGACGCACGTACCAGCGACGCCATCGCGCTGGCTGTAAGGTACAATTGTGATATTTTTACCTACGAATTTATACTAAAGAATGCCGGCGTGGTATTGGACAGCGACACTGACCCGACCGGAACCACAGAACACCTCGAGCCAAAAACCAAGGAAGTAAAATCTGAAAAATCGAACACCGGGTTTGAGGAATACAAAAGCAAAAGCAGCGAAGAACTCCGAAACATGCTGCAAACCGCCTTGGATGAGGAAAAATATGAGATGGCCTCTAAAATCCGTGATGAATTAAACCAAAGGAAAAAGTCCTGAAGGGTTAATACACCTCTGCTTTCCCTTAAAGTTAACTGATTATTGTACTTGTTTTTCGAGAAGTTTTAACTCCTCAACTTTTTCGATATACCCTAATTTTTCATACGAGTAAATCAGGTTGTTCAAACAGCGTTTGAGCACCTCCACATTGCTGCAAGGCAAATAATACTTAGGCTCGGGCTCCAGTTTCAATTGTTTTAAAAACTGATCAATGTCGTTTTGATTAAACATCAAACCCTTGCTGAAAGGATTGATGTAGAACAAAATGTTGTTGGAAAGTGTTTTATTGTTTACATCAATTAAATTGGCGTAATCGTTGATGTAAGCTAAAACAAAGTGCTGAGGAAGATTGATACCGTAAACGGGAATATTCAGTTCTTTACAAATGAGCATGTACACCACACTCAACATCAAGGGATTTCCCTTTTTGCTTTCAAGCACATTGTTGATGAAGGAGTTTTGCGGAGCATGATAATTGGTAATGTTGCCGCTGAACTGATGCACCTCAAATAAGATGTGATTGATGATCTTTACTTTTTCAAGAGCCGTAAGGTCGTCTTGCAATTCCAACCACACATCTTGTTTAATTTGATGAAGTAACTTCCTTACTTTATTTTCGTCCAGATCGGGATATTGGTACCGTGCCAGCAGCAACACCCCCTTTAAAAGATCATCGCTTTCATCTCTGGCCCAATCTTTAAGCGCTTTTTGCAGCAATTCAAACTGTATGGTATGGATGATGGTTTCGATGCGTTTTTGCATAATGGCGTCGAAACTATTTTCCCAGGCGGTTTCAAGATGAGGAATGGCAGGTGGACCAAGTGTGACAAAACGCTCCTTCACCTGAGCATAGATTGTTTCGTCGGGGTCATCCAGAAGTGTAATGAGTGCGATCACTTCCTTCAGGCTCAGTTCTGCTTTTCGTTTAGCGGCCATAAAAGCAAAAATAGAACAGGAACAAATCCTTTCAACTTTTCAGGTTTTGATTTCTTAACAAAACCGTTGTTTATTTGTTTGAACAATTTTGTACTCAAAAAAAAGGCCCCCTGTTCGGAGGCCTTTGAATTAACGTGATATAACAAGTCGCTTTAAGACAGCGGCATTTCCGCTTCTTATGGCAACGCTGTACACACCGGGAGGCAATTGCTGTAAATCAAGTACTATATCCGCTTGTTTAATTTCGAGGTTTGGTCTATTATACACTTCTTGCCCCAATGAATTCATCACTTTAATTGTTATAAATTCTGTTTTTGCTAAGGTTGTGTGAAGTGTAAATACACCTGCGCCCGGATTTGGGTGGATGGTAATAAGCTGCTCCAAAGCGTTTGACTCGTTAATTCCTACCCCATCGGCACAATCATACAGCAGAATGTACTCAGAAAAGCTGCTGTTGCCGGCTGCGTTAGTGGCTGTTAAAGCCAAGGTGTAAAATCCGGGATACATAAAGGTAATACTAGGGTTAGCTGCCGCTGCATTGGGAACAAAACTCACCCCGAGTGAAGGTGTGGCTGACCAGGCATAAGTTGGCAATGGACTACCGGTACTTAAATTGGTAGGTTTTACAAGAGAGTCGCGGCAATGGGTACTTTCAATACTAAAAGTGGCTGTAGGTGCAACCGCCGGAACATTACACAAAGTGGCTGAGCTGGCATTCAAAAATTTGCGATAAGGCGCATTGGCCATGGCTGTTTGAATTCTGGCGTTTTGATCGGGTGTAAACATGTACAAACAAAGATCATCGCAGTAATCCATAAAATTCATGAACATTTCACCGTTAGGACCATTGGAACAGGAAATTTTTGGGTAGTTAGGGCAACCGAAATTCAAACCGGACTGAGGTGGTGTGTCGTTGCAATAATCTGTACCGCAGTTTTGATCACCGTTGATGTGCCGAAGACCCAGCCAGTGACCGATTTCATGCGTTGCAGTGCGTCCTTTGTGGTAGGGTGTAAAAACACCGGTTGTTCCAAACGATCGGCTCCATACCCAAACGCCATCTGTTGAGGCCGAACCGGTAGCACCGGGGATGCCTGTGAGTCCTGATCCGGCAGGAAATGTGGCGTAACCCAATAATCCGGCGGAGTTGCTCACGTCAGATACCCAAATGTTCAGGTAGCGGGATGGGTCCCAAATGGTAGCCGGTTTTACGGTGCCATTCATGTAAGTTTGAAACGCGGTTGGTGAACTAAAACTGGTAGGGTTGGCCCAACCGTTACTGGTATAATTTACGCGATCGATTCCTGCTTGTGCCAAACTGTTACCATTGGGGTCTTTCTCAGCCAGGCAAAATACGATGTCGCAATTGGCAGCTCCTACCGCTGAAAAGGCTGTGGCTGCAAGGTTACCAACATTTAAACCGGTTCCGGCAAAATCGTCGTTTAATACGGTTATTTGAGACGTTACCTGTGCCTGTGAAATGTTAGGATGCGTGCCAATGGCTTGCCCGCCATGAATGATGTGCACCACAACGGGTATGGTTAACGTAGCTGCCTGAACTTTACCGGCGGCTTTGTTCTGTTTGTATTCTTCAACCTTTTGGTTGAACCAATTGTCCCATTCCTCTCCCGGCTGTTGAGTTCCACAGCGGTTGAGTTTAGTACTATTCAAGAGGTACTGAGGAGTTTGCGCACCAAGCATCAGCGTTAATGCCACGGCCAGTGCAGTAAAAGTAGATGTAAATTTCATGCGTGATTATCAGTTTAACAGCACAAGTTAGCTTAAAAAGCTTGTATTTACAAGCCTAATGAAGCTTAATATGCTATTTTTTTTGAGCTTAATCTGCTTGCAGGAAAGGGTATTTGTAATCCGTTGCCGGAACAAATGTTTCCTTAATGGTGCGCGGAGACACCCAACGCAGCAGGTTTATTTTTGCCCCGGCTTTGTCGTTGGTTCCGCTTCCTCTGGCTCCGCCAAAAGGTTGCTGACCCACAACCGCACCCGTGCACTTATCGTTGATATAAAAGTTGCCGGCTGAATTACTGAGCTTTTGGGTTGCCAATTCAATGGCGTAGCGGTCTTGCGCAATTATGGCCCCGGTTAATGCGTAATTGGAAGTGTTGTCAACCAGCTCCAATGTTTCTTCAAACTTGTTTTCGTCGTATACAAATACGGTTAACACCGGACCAAACAATTCTTCACACATGGTGACGTATTTAGGGTCTTTACTTAACAAGATGGTAGGTTCAATATAATACCCTTTGCTTTTATCGTAATTTCCTCCGGCTATTATTTCAACTGAGCTGTCTTTTTTCGCGGCATCAATGTATTTGGCAAGTTTATCAAAACTCTTTTCATCAATTACAGCGTTAATAAAGTTGGTGAAGTCCTCGGTAGGTCCCATCTTCATTGATTTAAGATCGGCTAACACCAATGCTTTGGTTGCTTCCCAAAGATTGGAAGGAATATACACCCGTGAAGCCGCTGAACATTTCTGGCCCTGGTATTCGAATGCACCTCTTGAAATGGCTGTGGCAAGTACGTTCACATCTGCCGATGGATGGGCCATAATAAAATCTTTACCGCCAGTTTCACCCACAATGCGCGGATAAGAGCGGTATTTGTGAATGTTGTTGCCAATGGTTTGCCAAATGTTTTGAAACACTTCTGTACTTCCTGTGAAATGGATACCGGCAAAATCTTTGTGGTTAAACACTACCTCGGCAGCATCGGGTCCGCTTGGGTAAATCAAATTAATCACCCCGTCAGGCACACCGGCTTTTCGGAAAATTTCCATGAGCACGTTTGCGCTGTATACTTGCGTGTTGCTGGGTTTCCAAACCACCACATTCCCCATCATGGCGCAACTTGTAGGTAAGTTTCCGGCTATTGCGGTAAAATTAAATGGGGTGAGAGCATAAATAAACCCTTCTAAAGGACGCCATTCAAGGCGGTTCCAAACGCCAGGAGATGAAATAGGTTGATCGGCATAAATTTCCGTCATGTACTGCACATTAAAACGCAAAAAATCAACAATCTCGCAGGCGCTGTCAATTTCAGCCTGGTAAACACTTTTGCTTTGGCCCAACATAGTTGCCGCATTGAGTTTGGCACGGTAAGGTCCGGCAATCAACTCAGCCGCCTTCAAAAAAATGGCAGCGCGGTGTTCCCAAGAAAGGGCCGCCCAAGCTTCTTTTGCTGCAAGCGCAGCCTTAATGGCAAGCTCAACATGCGACTTGTCGCTTTTATGAAAATGTCCTAAGGTGTGTTGATGGTCATGCGGTGGTGCCAAACGCGCAATAACATTGGATCGTACTTCTTTTCCACCAATGTACATGGGAATATCTATTTCCCGGCTTCTGAGTTCTTTTAACATAGCCTGAAGCTCTTTGCGCTCGGGACTTCCGGGGGCATAATTTTTAACGGGTTCGTTCACCGCAACGGGTACTTTGAAGGCTCCTTTTGACATAAACGTGTAAAATGGTATGGGTAATAAAATTACTTTATAAGGCAACAAAGATAGGTTTTAATTTGTTGTTTTAATGTTACTTTAGTCACTTGAATTCATCAAAACGCCCTCTGCTCCCTATCCTAATTTTGGGATGTATTGCCCTGGTAACGGCGTTTTTTGTCTCGCGCCTGCCCTTGCTTGGTTTCGATTATGATTTTGAAGCCTTGTTTCCAAACGAAAATGAAGAGCTGAAACATTACGAAAACTACCGTAATACATTTGAATACGATAACGAGTTTGTATTGATTGCCATAGAGAGTAAGGGGAGTGTTTTTAAACGTGACTTTCTGTTGCGGGTAGACAGCTTGTACGAACAACTTCAACATCTTTCAGGGGTAAAAAAGGTACAATGCCCTACCCGACTTAGTGAATACAACCTCGGTGGAATAGTACCAATTAAAACACCTTTGATGCACATAGAAGATGCCTCGCGTTACCAAGAGGATAGTAGTCGCATTTATTCCGATCCTAATTTAATAGGCGCTTATTTTGCCGAGGATGCGCGTTCATTGTGTTTACTGGTAAAAACAGAAGAAGGTCTGAGTAAAACCAAAAGTGATGCACTTGCCTTAAAAATTCAACACTGCCTGTCAGCATTTCCCGAAGAAAGCGTGCATTATGCAGGAAGAATCTTTGCCCAAAAGGTATATCTCGATCAATTGCAGCGGGAGTTCATCCTATTTATTGCCATGGCTTTTGTGTTTGTTCTTATTTTGCTGTGGCTGAGTTTTAAAAGTGTGTATGGCACACTGGTACCAATTACCGTGGTGATAATTTCGGTTGTATGGACCTTGGGATGTATGCAATTGTTTGGTAAGTCGATCGACCTCATGAGCAGTATGCTGCCAACGATGATTTTTGTTGCCGGAATGAGTGATGTGAGTCATTTTTTTTCGGCTTATACCGAAGAAAGAAAAAAAGGGACGGCCATATCCGACATTTTCTTAAAAATAAGAAAAGAAGTAGCCTATCCAACATTCCTAACCCTGCTCACCACGGTGATTGGTTTTTTATCGCTTTTATTTTCCAGCATACAACCGGTAAGAGATTTTGGTGTTTATACTTCTGTAGGGGTAAGTATTGCCTATTTACTGACATTTGTAATGCTCCCCTGTCTGCTACAGCTGTTTCCTCCTCAAGGCCTCATTGAAAAAAAACTACAAGCCAAAAAGCAAAACTACACCATGCAAAAAGGCATTCGCCTGGTGTTCAGAAATCAAAGAAACATTGCGGTTTTGAGTATAGTGGTTCTGTTAATTTCCGTGTATGGTATATTTCAGTTAAGGATCAACAATACCCTGCTCGAAGATTTGAGTGATAGGGTAAAAGTAAAACGGGATTTCAACTTTTTTGACCGGCAATACTGTGGGGCCAGGCCATTTGAACTTGAACTAAAAGTAAAAGAATCAAATGCCACTGTTTGGGATTACGCCAAACTGAAACATATTCACAGACTTGATTCGTTTATCAAAATCACCTACGGCGCTGGTTTTGTGTTGTCGCCGGCCAATGTGGTAAGTGAATTAAACCACAAGTTAATCACTACTACCAACGCGTTTCCTTCAGAAGAGGATTACAACAGCCTAAGGCCTGTGCTTGAAAAAAACAAAAAAAACAAAGATCTCCTGAGGCTGGTAAGTGAAGATGGTCAACGAGCCCGCATTAGCGGCAAATTCAAAGACATTGGAAGCGCTAGAGTAAATGCACTGAATGAGCAGCTAAAAACTTTTGTTGTTCAGTCGGGCATGGAAAACGCTTTTGTAATAACACTAACCGGCGCCGCGCACCTGATTGACCGAAACAATGCTTACATGGTAGAGAACATGTTGCAGGGCTTTGCTTTTTCCATTGTTTTAATTGCCGTACTTACCTTTTTAGTGCACCGCAGTTGGAAAATGGTGCTGGTTTTTTTGGTACCCAATCTGATTCCACTTTTGGTGGTATCGGGCTTTATGGGACTTAGTGGTATTGAGCTCAAATCGGCTACTGCCCTGGTATTTAGCATTGCTTTTGGAATTGCCACCGATGACACCATACATTTTATTTCGCGTTTAAAAATTGAATTAATGAAAGGCAGATCCTTGCTCTATGCATTTAAGCGCACTTATCTCGAAACAGGTAAGCCCATTGTGCTTACCACGTTTATTTTGGTAGGTGGATTTGTAACCCTTATGCTGAGTGATTTTCAAAGCATCTACTATTTCGGTTTGCTTATTTGTATTACTATACTCATTGCCCTTTTGGCTGACCTGTTTTTACTGCCGGTGCTTTTATTGTATTTCTACAAACGGCACAAAAACTGAACCAGGCTTAGGTAGGATTGACTTGTTGACTTTTTGTTGGAATTTGGGATTGAACTGGTTGTTTTCAATAAGTTCTAACATGTTAAAAATCACTATATTTGGTTTTCTGTGTTAAAACATCTATGAAACACCTTTACCCTGTTTTATTTGTTGTCTTCTTACTTTGCCAATCGGCAAATGCTCAAACCTTTGCTGAAACAGAGCCTAATAATTTTTTGGGCGCTGCGGGGGTGCAAACCATTACCAGCAATGGCACCTATACAGGTTCATATGCTGTTGGGGATGACGAGTACTATTATATAGCCCCAGGTACAACCGGAACCATCACAATTACCTGGACGGTTGCACCTTTTGCCAATGCCTTGGAATTAAGAGAAAACGGCTCACAGGTGTTGTATTTGGTAAATCCTTCAACCGGCTCATTTGTACTTAATCCTGCCAATTCTTATTATATACATACCTGGACTGGAACAGGAACAGGCAATTGGGCTTTCACCATTAGTGGTTTAAATCCGGCACCGGGCGCTGCTGTTGTATTTGATGGTAGTAATGACTTTATTCAACGCAGTGAAACCAATTTCGGAACCGGTAATTTTTGTATTGAAACCTGGGTAAAACCCAATTCTCTGGCAACCGAAGGTTACATCATAAGCAATAGAACGAATGAACTTGCCGGTCCGGGTTATTGGTATGTTTTGGCGATGTCGGCCGGAGGCACTCCTTTCTTTGCAGCAGGGCAAGCCAATCTGGGGGGAGGATTTTCTATCAATTGTCCGGTAACCTTAACCGTAGGTGTATGGAGCCATTTAGCTTTAACAAGGCAGGGCACCGTAATTTCACTCTACCTGAACGGGATTCTAATGTCGAGCGGAATTGATCTTGGCGCACGCGACCTGAGTTCGCAATCAGGCAATAACCGAATAGATTTTGGTGCCTGGGGATTTATTAATCAGCGGTATTTTAACGGCACGATGGATGAAATCCGGCTGTGGAATGTTAACAGAACACAATGCCAGATCCAGTCATTCATGAATTGTGAGATCCCAACGACATCTCCCGGTTTGCTTGCTAATTACCATTTTAATCAAGGGGTTGCCTATGGAAATAACCCCGGCATCACCACGCTCTTGAATTCTGCCGGCGCCGGCAATGGAACACTCACAAATTTCGCTTTATCAGGAGCCACTTCCAATTGGATAAGTCCGGGAAGTGTTGTATCAGGTTTTACAACTGCTGCTGTACCAAGCGCAACACTTGTGTTAACAGGTAACGGCAACCCGGTACCCATTGGCACCGTCACCAGCACCTTAAACAATACCAATTTCGGCAATACCAGCTCTAAAACCTTTTCTATTTCCAACTCCAGTGGCACTTTAAACATCGGGGCCATATATTTTACCGGAGCCAATGCTACACAGTTTAGTGTGTCATCGCTTCCTGCGAGTTCGCTAAGCACAGGAGGTACCAGTTTTGTTATACTTCACACACCAACTGTTGTTGGCACAGCCAGCGCAATTGTGAATATTCCAAGTAACGATTGTACCAACCCCACTTACAGCTTTGTGATCACAGCAAGCACTTCATTAGCCTCGGCTTTAAATTTCGACGGCATCAACGATTACATAAACCTTGGTTCCACTTCCGCCTTAAAAACACCCACTGCCATTACTTTAGAATGTTGGGCCTACCGCAGTGCCTGGACGGGTGCTTTTACTATAGTCGGCAATGCTCAAAATGCCGGTTATGAAATTCAGTCGGGTGGTACAAACCTTTATGGTCGTGTTTTCAGAAATGGAAGTTTTGGAACAGCCAATATTCCATTAGCATCAATTACTCCTGGCTGGCATCACTTTGCGCTAACCTATGATGGAAGGTATGTAAAAATTTACCAAGACGGAATTTTAAAAGATCAAAATGATGCCGGAGCAACATATAACATTACCTACATCGCCAACAGCAGCATCATTGGAGCCGAAGCAGGCGCCGGTGCCTTGCCTGCAGGATTGTATTTTAACGGAGAAATTGATGAAGTGCGGTTTTGGAGTTATGCCAGAAGTCAATGCGAAATTCAAACCTCTATGCTCTCAGAAATTCCTGGGGCGACGCCAGGCCTTGAAGCAAATTACCATTTTAATCAAGGAATCCCGGCTCAAAATAACACTCTCGTAACGAGTTTAACCGATGCTTCAGGAAGTTCAATTACTGGAACTCTGACTAATTTTCAACTGAACCCCGGCACTGTATCTAACTGGGTAAGCACTGGCGCAGTTACAAATGGCTATACAGTTTCCGCTCCTCCTACCGCGACGATCAGCCTTAGTGGAAACGGAAATACCATCCCAATTGGAACCGTAACCGGCACGCTTAACAACACCGATTTCGGAACCAATCCTTCCCGCACTTTTTCTATTTCCAATTCGAGCGGTACTTTAAATATTGGTACCATTTATTTTTCGGGTGCTAATGCTGCACAGTTCAGTGTTACCACACTTCCTGCAAGTTCCTTAACTGCAGGAGGAACTAGTTTTGTCATTCTTCACACACCTGCAGTTGTTGGTACTGCCAGCGCTGTTGTAAATATTCCTAGTAACGATTGTACCTACCCAACTTACAGCTTTGTTATTACAGCCAGCGCCTCTCCGGCCAGTGCCTTGAGTTTTGACGGTATAGATGATGGGGTTTCAAGAGCAAGCGTTTTGAGCACCAATCTGTATAGTGTCACCATGGAAGCTATGGTGAACTGGAATGGTGTACCGGCCAGTCAGATTTTGGTTTACAATGGCCATTCAGCAACATCCGGATACGGACTCTACCTTTCTGCCACCGGTGGTTCTGTGCACTTGCTTTGCGGTGGCATTCAATTGCTGAGTCTTAACTACACGCTAACACCCAATGTTTGGAAAAAACTCAGCCTCACACTGAATAACAACGTGGTAGATTTTTATGAAAATGGTGTTCTGATATACCATGGTTCTTACCCTACACCCAATACACCGAATACCGGTTTTTACATTGGTGTTAATGCCATGGGTGGAGAATTTTTTAATGGTATGATAGATGAAGTACGCTTTTGGGAAAGAGCTTTGACCCAATGCGAAATACAAACTTTTCTCAATTGCGAAATTCCCACTTCTGCCCCCGACTTAAGGGCTAACTACCATTTTAATCAGGGTCTACCTTCCGGTTCCAATACTGCTGTTTTGAGTTTAATTGACGATAGTGGAAACAACAACCATTGCACTTTATCCAATTTTGCCTTAACCGGATCCATTTCCAATTGGGTGAGTCCCGGGGGTGTTGCCAACGGATTTACAACAACTTCTGCACCCAGTTCGAGTATTAGTGTAAGTGGTAACGGTAATCCCATTCCAATGGGTACAATTACCAATACCCTCAATAACACTGATTTTGGTACCAATATAACACGCACCTACTCAATTTCCAACCCCAGTGGCACTTTAACTATTGGCTCCATCTATTTTTCGGGTGCTAATGCTGCTCAGTTCAGCCTTGTTGTTGCCCCGGCTTCCAGTCTTGCAACCGGAGGAACCAGTTTTGTTATCCTTCACACACCAACTGTAATTGGAACAGCGAGTGCTATCGTCAACATACTTAGTAACGATTGTGCCAAGCCTAACTACACCTTTGTTATTCAAGCTACCGCAGTAACGGCCAGTGCTTTGCATTTTGATGGAAGCAATGATATTATACAAACCAACAGCAACATTACTGAACTGGCTCAAGGGGATTTCACCATTGAACTATGGCTCAAAACTACAGCTGTTTCCCAGGGCCTTGTTGTGTGCACCAATACAAATAATGTTTGGGAAACTGGCGAAAAGGCATTTTATCTGAATGCAAGCGGGGTACCTGTTTTTGTTGGATTTGGTAATAACTTTATTCAAGGTAACGTGGCTGTGAATGATGGAAATTGGCATCACGTAGCTGTGACCTGGGATTATACCGGAGGTGTTTCAGGAGTCGGCAAGATATATGTGGATGGTGTTGACCAAACCAATGGTGTTACTTATCAGGCTAACAATACCAATATCGGAACATTTCAAATAGGGCAACCCAACTATTGGGCTTCTGAGGCCCCAAATTACTTTTTGGGAGATATGGATGAGGTGCGAATTTGGAACAGGGCTTTGTGTTTAGCCGAGGTCAGCGCCAACCGGAATTGTGAGATTGCCACACCACAACCCGGATTGCTTGCCAACTATCACTTTAATCAGGGTGTTGCATTTGGCGTAAATTCTGCCGTTACAACTTTAACCGATGCCTCAGCCATACCAATTGCAGGAACTTTGAGCAATTTTACCTTAACCGGTGCAACTTCCAACTGGGTTTACCCGGGCGGCGTGACCAATGGCAGCACCTGTCCGGTATACACTGCACCAGAAATTGATGTACTTGGCAATGGTGTTTCTATACCTGTTGGAGCTGCAGTAACAACAACAAATAACCATACGGCGTTTGGCGGTGTATTCACCCGCACCTTTTCAATTAGTAATTCTGGAACCAGCACACTCGGCCTTTCTTTACCACTTACTCTTAGTGGGGCCAATGCATCAGACTTTACAATAAGCACACAACCACCTGCTTCGGTTGCCAGTAATGCTACAGTTAATTTTGTTGTCAGTTTTATTCCTTCGAGTGTTGGCATTAAAACGGCACAAATCAACATCGTTAACACCGATTGCAATGAAAATCCCTATACCTTCGTTGTGTCAGGTACTGCCAGTGCTGCGGCTGCCCTCAACCTTGACGGCAACAACGATTATGCTAATGCTGGTAATATTCTTACACCTTCTTACACAAAAGAAGCCTGGATCAAAATTGGTGCTTCAGCAAATGGTAACAACATTTTAAGCAACGGCAGCGGCATAGCAGGGGCTGCCCTATGGGCTCCCGGGCTTTACAATTACAGTCTATCAGCAGGTCACGACGGAACCTGGAATGCGGTGCAGGGACCCACACTGGCATTTGGCACCTGGTACCACGTTGCTGTTACCTACGATCAAGCTTCACAAACCATGGTGTTGTATTTGAACGGGAATCCTGTCGCCACCAACAGCAGCGTTCCGCCTTTCAGTGGAAGCAATCCCCTACATATTGGCGCCTTCAATGGCACCTTTAACATGAATGGTTCAATAGATGAAGTTAGAATATGGAACCGCGCTTTGTGTCCTACAGAAATTTTAAATAATCTAAATTGTGAGATCCCTAACAGTGCCAACGGACTTTTAGCCAATTACCATTTTAATCAGGGTGTTGCTTCGGGTAACAATGCAGCCATCACTTCTGTAAATGACGTTTCGGGTAATAATAACAATGCTGCTATGGTAAGTTTTAATTCCATTGGCATTGGATCGAATTGGGAAACTCCGGGTGCCGTTATCACAGGCTCATCCTGCCCAGTCATCACCGTTCCTGAAATTAATCTGCTGGGCAATGGGGTGAGTATAAACGATGGCGACATCACGCCTTCTTTAGCTGATCATAGCAATTTTGGTGGTGTTTGTTTTGGTAACACAGTGGTAAGAACGTTCAGTATACAAAACACCGGTAGCGCTGCCTTGAGTATCAGTGGCATGACTTTAAGTGGAGCAGACGCAGCAATGTTTGCTTTTGGGGCCCTCAACCCGGTTTCACCGGTTGCTTCAGGCAGTACGGCTGTATTTAGCGTTACCTTCACGCCCACCTCTCCCGGAATTAAAGTGGCCACACTAAACATTGGCAATAACGATTGCAACGAGTCGCCTTATGATTTTGCCATCACCGGAACTTGTAACGCCCTTCCGCAAGTTACAGCCAACGTAAGCGCCTCGGTTATTTGCAATGGCCAGAGCACGACACTTTTTGGAAGCGGTGCTGATACATATACCTGGACCGGTAATGTCAACAACAACATAGCTTTTAACCCTACGGTTACTGCAACGTATTCTCTTAGTGGCACTAATGTACTTACAGGTTGTACCAGCACAAATGTAGCCGTGCAGAGTATTACAGTTAACCCGGTTCCAAATCTTAGCATTACAGTTAGCAGTGCAAGTGTTTGTGCCGGTGGAACAATTATGCTCAGTGGTTCGGGAGCGAACACCTACACCTGGAATCCAGCAGCGCCCAACGGAACCGCTTTTACACCTTCAGGCACCACAAGTTATACTTTGAATGGCACTTCATCTGCGGGTTGTTCGAACACCAGCTCACCTGTACAACTTATAACGGTTCATCCTTTGCCTGTGATTAGCGTGAACAGTGGAACACTTTGCACAGGGCAGAGTTTTACCATGCTTCCTCAAGGTGCCGACACTTACACTTATCTCAACGGAGGTCCGGTTGTTAGCCCACTTAGCACGAGTGTTTACAGCATCAGCGGTTCGTTCACCGCAACCGGATGCCAGAGTTCAAGTCCTGCTATCAGCACCATTAGCGTATTTATTACACCTACCCTAACTTTAAATAGTGGGGCTATTTGTATTGGCGATTCTTACACTCTGATAGCCGGAGGCGCTAGCACCTACACCTATTCATCAGGATCTCCTATTATTACTCCACTTGCAAACAGCAGCTATTCGGTAAATGGTACAAGCGCCGATGGTTGTGTAAACGTTACACCGGCCACTGCCAACGTTACGGTGCACCCCTTACCTTTGGTTACAGCCGGCGCATCACAAACCCTAATCTGTTTTGGCCACACCATCACACTTAACGGAGGGGGTGCAAACACGTATACCTGGTCGAACGGTGTTGCTGATGGAACCGCCTTTAGTCCGAGTGCCACTTCAGCATTTACGGTCACCGGAACAGATCTGAACAATTGTAAAAATGCAGCAAGTATTAGTGTAAGTGTCCTTCCACTTCCGGTTATCACAGTGCAGAGTGCCAACCCTTTAACATGCGACGGAGAAACCACCACACTTACGGTGAGTGGGGCTAACAGCTTTACCTGGAGTACGGGTGCCCAAACGCCAAGCATCAGCGTTACCTTATCGGTAAGCACCAATTTCACAGTTAGCGGAACAGATGCCAACTCTTGCGTCAATACCTTAACCTATACACAAATGGTGGATCCTTGTGCCGGACTTGTACAAGTGAATACCAAATTGAAAGATGTTACCTGTAAAAACAGAAAAGACGGAGAAATTGAATTGATCCCGAATGTCTCTTATCCAGCGTATAAGGTCTATTATTTTTGGACACAGCCAGAATTATGCGCAGATAGCAATTGCAATACATTGAAAAAACTGAGCGCAGGCACGTATCCCGTTAAGGTAAGAATTGAGTACACCTTAACCACTACCTTTTCGAAAATCGACACCATTGATTTGAACATTTCATTGGTTGATCTCAATCCTCCGTGTCCGCTTACGGTATACACCGGCTTAACCGTGAACAACGATGGTGTTAACGACATCTTCCACATCGAAAACATTCACTCCTACCTGAACAACAAGGTTAGCATATTTAATCGCTGGGGCGACAAGATGGCCCAAATCGAAGGCTATGATAATGAGTCGAAAGTGTGGCCTGATAAAAAAGACACGGACAAATTAATTTCCGGCACCTATTATTACATCATTGATCCCGGAGATGGCGGTGAAGTGCAAAAAGGCTGGATAGAAGTGATTAAAAATTAAGAAGATTGGCCGTTTCTTTAAAGCATGATTCCAAATCCGGCAAGCGCGTAGTAATTGTCGGTGGTGGCGCCGCAGGTTTTTTTTCTGCGATCAATCTTGCTCAGAAACATCCCGATTACACAATTGAACTACTTGAAAAATCAAACAAACTGCTTTCTAAAGTTAAGATTTCGGGAGGAGGGCGATGTAATGTTACACATGCCTGTTTTGACAAACACGAACTGGTAAAAAATTACCCCAGAGGTCACAGAGAATTGCTTCAGGTGTTCTCACGTTTTGATACCAAGGACACCATCGCTTGGTTTCTGCGTAATGGTATAAAGCTTCATACCGAAGCAGATGGGCGGATGTTTCCTGAAAGCAACAGCAGTCAAAGCATCATTGATTGTTTTTTGCATCTCGCAGAGAAACACCATATCCGCATACGGAATAATACCGAAGTGTTACACATTGTGCCACATACCAAGGGTTTCGAAATCACCACTTCTGCTGGGGTACAACAAGCTAATGCGGTGATATGCGCTATGGGGGGACACCCAAAATCGGGATTTTATGATGTACTAAGGCGCTTGGGTCACACCATCCTCGAACCCTTACCAAGTTTGTTCACGCTTAATTTCCCGGCTGAGAACATTACCAAAGAACTGATGGGATTGAGTGTACAAGACGCTGAAGTTAGGATTAAGGGAAGTAAATTACACTATCATGGGCCTGTGTTGATTACCCATTGGGGACTAAGCGGACCGGCTGTTTTAAAATTATCTGCCTTTGCTGCACAGGAATTTTTTGAAAAAGACTACTGCTCTGAGATAGTGGTAAATTGGGTTTATCCATTGAAACCACACGAGGTAGAGGAAGAACTAAAACACATCAGGGTCAACAAAAACAAAAGCTACCCCTTAAGTCAAAGCCAATTTAACCTCCCCAAACGATTATGGGAATATTTGTGTATCAAGGCCGGCATTAACAATCAAAAGCCCTGGGCTGAATGGTCTTTTAAACAACTTCACATACTGGCTCAGGCTCTGAGTGCCTCATCATTCACTATGCAAGGCCGTACCACTTTCAAAGAAGAATTTGTGACTTGTGGCGGTGTGAGTTTAAAAGAAGTGGATTTTACCAGCATGCAAAGTAAACTGGTGCCTGGTTTGTTTTTTTGTGGAGAGGTATTGAACATTGATGGAATTACGGGTGGATTTAATTTTCAAAGCGCCTGGAGTACAGCATGGATATGTTCAGAAAATTGCTAAATTGCTTAGACTTTTATTTTCACCAAAATCACCTGTCATGCGTTTTAGTTTCTACCCCTTCCTTTTGTTAAGTTGTTTTACGTTTTCATTTTGTTCTGATTTACAAATTAAAAATAAACACGAAAATCCTGCAGCGCCATACGATCGTTTTGCCGAACAAAGGGCCTATCCCGAAGCTGTTTTTGATCTCAGAGCGTTTGAAACCTTACTTGAACAGGAACAAGTTAAAATTTCAAATCAAAAACAGTTTTCCAATCTAAATTGGGTACTCGAAGGTCCCACGAACATTGGCGGGCGCATTACCTGCCTTGCTGTAAGCCCAACCAATTCGAATGTAGTGTATGCAGGCACACCCGGAGCCGGAGTATACAAAACCACCAATGGGGGACAAACCTGGCAAGCCATGTTTGATACACAAAGCAGCTTATACATTGGCGCAATAAGTATCGATCCCAATAACAACAATGTAATATATGTTGGCACCGGCGACCCTTCCATCCCTTTCACCGTTTTTGTGGGAGATGGTTTGTATAAGAGTAGCGACGGAGGATTAACCTGGACCAACATCGGCCTCAACAACAGCAAAATCATCAATAAAATTCTCATCAATCCTAACAACAGTTCTGAGATCTATGTTTCCGCCAATGGTAATCCGATTGTAGCCGACAACCACCGCGGTGTATACAAAAGCAGTAATGGTGGAGTTACCTGGTCGCAAGTCCTTTTTATTGATAACCAAACCGGCGTAAGTGATTTGGTGATGAATCCAGGCAATCCCAATGAAATTTATGCCACTTCCATGACCTGCATACGAAACGCCACAGTGAATATCAGGTATTCTAATAACACCCGGGTTTATAAAACCACAAACGGGGGCAGCAGTTGGTCGGTAATGAACAATGGTTTACCCAATACCAAAGTGAATCGTTACAGCATCTGTATGAGTAAACAAAACCCTTCAAAACTTTATGTGGCGGTGTCTGACAGCAATTTTAGCATGGAAGGGGTGTATGTTACCACCAACGGCGGCGGGAGTTTTTCGCCATTGGGCAATAGTGGTATTTCATCCAATTATTCCAACTTTGGCTGGTATTTTGGGGAGTTGGAGGTAAATCCTTCTGACGACAATGAAATTTACATTGGTGGAATTGAACTGCATAAATCAACTGACGGAGGAAACAATTGGAATCCTAACATGCCGCCCTGGTGGCAGTATGATGTGCATGCCGATATCCATGCCATCGCATTTGTAAGCCCCGGCGTTTATTACCTTGGTACCGACGGAGGCGTGTATTTCACCAACGACGATGGCGGAACTTATGTTGATGCAGACAATATACCAAATACCCAATTTTATAGAGTCGAATTCAACCCTCATCAACCTACAACCCATTATGGCGGTGCGCAAGACAATGGTACCACCAGTGGTAACCAATCTGCAATAAACAATTGGCAAAGGATTTTTGGCGGTGATGGTTTTCAGCCCCGCTTTGATCCCGGAGACCCTGACATTATTTATGTAGAAACGCAAAATGGAGGGTTGATGGTTTCAACAGATGGAGGATTTAATTTCAGTAACCACGATAATAACATCGATTTTAACGACAGAAGAAACTGGGACATGCCTTATGTTTTGAATAAACAGAATGCTGACGTACAATACACTGGCACCTATCGGGTGTACAAAAATTCTTCCGGCGCGAGTTCGTTTTGGAACCCCATTAGTCAAGATCTTACCGATGGTGTAATTTATGGGGAAAGGTTCCATACCATATCAGCCATAGATAACTCAGAGCTCAGCGCCCAAAGAATTTATGTAGGCACCAGTGATGGTAATGTGTGGACCAGCGCTAACGACGGCAACACCTGGAACAACATCACGGGCAGCTTACCCAACCGTTATGTTACCTCTGTGCATGCATCACCTAATTTTTCCAATAATGTGTATGTCACACATACCGGCTATAAGTACAATTCCTATATTCCGCACATTCATAAATCAACCAATAATGGCACCAGCTGGACCGACATCAGTGGAAACCTTCCTCAGGCAGGTATTAACGATGTATTGATCTTTCCTAACGATGAAAACCTGTTGTTTGTTGCCACAGATATTGGCGTGTATTATACGATCAATGGTGGGCAAAGCTGGTTGCGTTTGGGCAATAACATGCCTTTGATTACGGTATGGGATTTGGTTTATAATCCAACGCTCAAAAAGTTAATCGCTGGCACATATGCTAAATCCATTCAGAGTATAGACATCAGCAGTTTAATCACGGGCGTTAATGAAAACATCGGGGATGATACTGATGGATCGACAGTTTATCCGAATCCAATACAATCAGGGTGGTTGCATATTACCTCACTTGTAAAAAACAAGCCAGAACAAATTCAGGTATTCACCTCTGATGGGAGACAGGTAAAAGCGGTATTTGAGTTAAAGGACAATGAAGTTGTGTTTTCAACAACTGACTTACCCTCAGGTTTGTATTTCGTCCACATAACAAGCGGAGAAAAAACTCTCGTAAAACGTTTTATCAAACTCTGAATCTGTTTAAAATTAACGGGTGCTGTTGATAGTATTTCTTATAGGTTAAGAGTATTCCCTGTACCTTGGCCACATTAAACTAAAACCATGAAATTTTTTATCGATACCGCAAACCTCGCCCAAATTAAAGAAGCTCAGGACATGGGCGTGCTTGACGGAGTAACCACTAACCCTTCATTGATGGCCAAAGAGGGCATTAAAGGGCAGGACAACATTTTGAAACACTATGTGGACATCTGTAAGATTGTGACAGGTGATGTGAGTGCAGAAGTGATCTCTACTGATTTCGAAGGCATGGTGAAAGAAGGCGAAGCATTAGCCGCTTTGCATCCACAGATTGTGGTAAAAATTCCAATGATTAAAGAAGGCGTAAAAGCCATCAAGTATTTTAGCGAAAAAGGTATTCGCACCAATTGCACCCTGGTATTTTCTGCCGGACAGGCTCTTTTGGCAGCCAAGGCCGGAGCCACCTACGTTTCTCCTTTTATTGGCCGCTTAGATGATGTGAGCACCGATGGTTTGACTTTAATCGAAGATATCCGTGTGATTTATGATAACTTTGGTTACGAAACCGAAATATTGGCGGCCAGTGTGCGCCACCCCATGCACATTATTGAGTGCGCCAAAATTGGTGCCGATGTGGTGACTTGTCCGCTAAGCGCGATTGCCGCCCTTTTAAAACATCCCCTAACTGATATTGGCCTTGCCCAGTTTTTGGCCGATGCGAAAAAATAAGTGTGTGTTGCCACGGCTTCTTTAAAAGATGGCCTTACGCTTTTTAGCCACTCAACAAACATAACCACTTGTATAGTCGAGGCGAAAGCATCAGCTTTATCTACCAAACTCCTTTGTTTGGTGTTCTTGGTATCATTCTTGATAAGAAATGAATACCAAAACATGATCCCATGAAAACAATCATTTTCCGATTGAGCCTGTTGTTTATACTACTTCGGCTCAACGCTTTTTCTCAGCTAAGTTTTACCTTAAACTACCTGAGTTTAACCACCAGCATTACCTGCGCTAACCCTGCTGTGATTGTACAGGCTCAAAGTAATTACACGGGCGCCATCACTTATAGTGTATTTCCGGCAACTGTTAGCCAAAGTGCTTCTGTGTTTGTTTTTACCACCAGTACCACCTACACCATTACTGGCACTGCACCCGGACAAGGTAATTTTACGACAACCCTGAGTGTAACTCAAAACACCACGGCACCCACCTCCAACCTTAGCCCGCTTTACCAGCTCATCACCTGCACCACCGTTGCTATGCAAACCATGTCCGGAACAGCACTCAGCCCAACCGCAAACGTTTACCATCACTTTCATTTTAATAATGGGTTAAGTGTAGGCCCGGTTCCAGGCTACACTGCAATTACTCAAGCCCCGCCGGGCACACACACCCATGTGGTTACCGATGCCATTAATGGGTGTACTGTTGCTAAAACGTTTACCGTAGCCAACACTCCCGGTTTTCCCACCTTTACTTTAGTGAGCCCGATTCAAAACTTCTCAATGGGCTGTGTACCCAAACACACCGTTGATATTAACATAACAGGCGCACAATCTGATCCTCCCAACTTACCAGTTACCTATAGCATTTTGCCGATTAATTCACCTACTTATAATATTCCTGGTACTTATACAGTAGTTGTAAAAGATTTGCTTACAGGTTGCGAAACCAAGTCCCCTTTTTCCATAATTCAAAACACTCTTGCCCCATCCGTGTTTGTCAGTGCGCCTATTAGAACCTTGTCCTGCTTTGTTCCCACTGCTACTTTAAGTGGCTTCAGTTATGATAACGTGACTTATGCCTGGTATTATTCTGCCAGCGGTGTTGTTCCCGGAAATATTTTGAGTCCAAGCATTACAGCCAATCCTACAAATACTTTAGTGGCTAACTATACCTTAATTGCTCATAATATCAACAATGCCTGCCAAAGTCAAACCATAGTGCCGATTTTTCAAAATATTTTTCCGCCAACTGCAAGTATATCTGGAAATACCTCAGCGCTCAACTGTACTAACCCCGTCCTATTAATCAACACCAGTATTAGTGGAATCCCACTTGGCACTTTTATTAACACTCTTAGTGTAATTGCCACCCAATGGCTTGCTCAAAACCAACCCAGCGTAGCCCTCAGCAGTACCTTCTTAGCCACAACTCCTGGCGCTTTTACCATGAATGTGCAAGATCCTAACAATGGCTGTACAAGTTCAACCAATACAGCATTGTCAATCAATGGTCAAAGTATTAGTATAGGGGCAAGTCAGGATTATTCTATCAACTGTCCTGGAACGAATACGGTTACCATCCATTCATTGGTCTCCAATTTCTCAAGCTGTACTTATACCTGGAGTAACGCATCAGGCTCTCTGTCCAGTGGAACCCTCACTGCAAATTCAGGTACTGCCAATGCCAGCTTGCAAGTAAGTTCTCCGGCCTATTACACCCTGAGCGTTCAGGAAGGCAATTGCAGCACAACGGTAATGTTCCCGGTTTATGCCTGTGTAGGAATAGATGAGCGTAATTCCAGTAGCGGTTTAATTTCAATATACCCCAATCCGAGTTCTTCTCAGTTTAAAGTCTTAATCCATGAAAATACCCAGTACCCAATTTTGATAGAAGTATTCAACTCCTTTTCACAAAAGGTAAAAACCCTGGAAATAACAGATCCTAGCACACCGTTTACCATTGATTCCGCTCCAGGTGTTTATTTTATTAGCATCTCCAAGGAGGGGCATCGCCTCCATTATTCCAAACTGCTGAAAAATTAGGTAATTAAACACCCTCTGTTCATTTCTGCCCTCTGCCTTCAACTGCAGGGGGCTTTTTTTATTTACATTTAAAGTGTCAAAATCCGACACTTATGAAAAAACATCTATTTGTTTTAACAGCTTTGTTTGTTCTAAACTTTAACAATTTAAAGTCTCAGATCACATTTACCATACTCAACACCAGTGGAAGCAATAGTATCACTTGTGCAACGCCAACCATTAACCTTTTGTGTATCACCAACTACACGGCAGGTTTTGTAACCTATACTATGGCTGGTCCAAGTGGTACCGCCATAGGTAATAACTTTCAGGTCACCCTCCCCGGTACCTACACCCTTACAGCCTTTTCAACGAGTATGGTGAACGCCACTCAAACCCTTGCCATTGGCATTAATACTCAAGCTCCGGTTTCAGCCATCACACCTACTACTCAAAACATAACTTGCAGTTTTACCTCTGTTACCACAGTTAGCGCCACAGCTACCAGTCCAACCTCTAATGTCACTCACATCTTTATCTCGCCTCAAGGCAGCAGCTTAACTGTACCAGGTGTTTTCGCCACATACGTGCCCGGTATTGTTGGCACACACACTTACGCTTTGATGAACAACTCGAATGGTTGCAAAACCAACAAACTCTTTCTGGTCAATTCAGTTTCAGGCATACCTAGCCTATCCATTACTTGTCCTCAGAATTTTACACTTGGTTGCAATAGCAACAGTGTTTGCTCGGTCGCTCTTCAGGGCATTCCTGCAGTGCCTTTTACTCCCATGAGTTATACTGTATTAAGTGCTGGATCTACCACTAATTATGTAACCAATTCGCAAAATCTATACCAACTCACCTCACCAGGCACTTACACAGCCATAGCACATGATAACAATAGCAGTTGTGAATCGAGAGTACTTTTTAGCATCAGCACCAACACTACCAGTCCCAATATTTCCTTGTTCACCAATACCCAAACCTTGAGTTGCACCAACACCCTGAGTGTGTTGTATGGCATCAGCACCAGCCCTAACACCAGTTATTCATGGAGCAGTCCGGGCTCTACTGTTATTTCAACCGGTTACAGTCTTGGGGTGAGTACCAACGCAAGTCCCAATAATTCCGTACTTGGCACTTATTCGTTTATGGTAACCGACAACAGTAATGCTTGCACTTCTGAAACCACAGTTGTTTTATATCAAAACATTTTTCCACCCAACGCTGCCATTGCCAATGCAGGGCCAAACGCTGTGACCTGCTCTACACCATCTGTTACGCTGAGCAACCAAAGCACAAGCGGCATTCCTCCCTTCACTTTTAACAATTCGCTTCCTATAACGGTTCTTTACTGGTCGGGGCCATCCACGCCAACCAGTTCAGGCAATTCAATTGTGGCTTTTTCTGTTGGAACTTATTCCCTGTTGGTTCAGGATCCTAACAATGGGTGCACTGCTCAAACCACTTATTCGTTAGGTGACGCAAGAACATATCCGGTTGTGAACAACCCTGTTGGTCCTCCTCCCTATTGTTTGGATCCTCCAACCACTTCTGTAGACATCAGCCCGATACTTGGAGGAGCCGTAACAAATTACACGTATTATTGGGTTAGCCCAGGTGCTGCCACTATTACCGGACAAAATACCGCAACGCTTACCACCAATGCTGTTGGAGCCTATACCATTTTGGTGACCAATACAGTAAGCGGATGTACCACCGCAGGACAAGTGTTGGTAACGGTTTGCACAGGCCTTGAAGAAATAGCGACTTCAGAAAACAGACTTGCACTCTACCCTAACCCCGGCGCAGGTGAATTTTATCTTGAATCTGCAGAACCCTTGCTATCTGTTAGTCTGTTTAGCAGTGACGGCAAGTTATTGCACGTGTTCACCAACTTATCCCGGCGCACGCTGCTTCACCTTGAAAATGAAAGGGCTGGTTTGTATTTTCTGAAGGTGGATACTAAGGCCGGTAAAAGTTCTACCGTAAAACTCATAAAAGAATAACTTTGTTTTTTCAGTAAAGCCCTTACTTTTAACACTTGGCCGTGCATACGGCTGAGAAAAAGCCTTATATTAGCTTAAACTAAACAATAAGGCCATGAAAAAAATTACTTTACTGTTTGTATGCATTTTTGCTTTCGGTATTTCGGGGTTTGCCCAGGCGGTATTATTGGTAGAGGCCCCTCAAAACAATGGTTCAACCACTCAAACAAGAGCGCCAAACGGAACAGTTGGCCATTCGTATTTAAGGGCGTGTGCATTGGTATTGGCAAATGAGTTAACTAATTTACCTTCAGGCAGCACCATCAGTGATTTTGGTTTCACCTTACAAACCGGCACCTCAGGCACACCAGTGTCAGGTAATTTCACCTTATTTCTTCAAAACACAAATGACCTCACCTATTTAAAAGGCACAAACTGGGCGAATATTCCTACAGGCATGACACAGGTATTTGCAAGTGTGATGACCGTTCCTTTGTCTGCCGGTACAAGCTCCATTTTGATTAACTTAAGTACACCATTTGTTTACACAGGTGCTGGCTTGTATGTGGCTTACGACTGGACCTGTACAGGACCATACAGCAGCGGCACTATCGCTACGTACTATGCTGAAAGTGCTGTACTCAATCCGGGCTGTGCTTCAGCGGCTTCTTCTGTATCATCCCCAACGCTTTTAGCCAACACCAATTTCAGACCGGCATTTCTCTTCCAGGCAGTAAATACCAACACCAATGACATTCAGGTGTTGGGGGTTGAAGGCAACGGTTCGGTACCGGTAATTTTTAATTTGCCTCAAACCGTAAGTGCCATGGTAAAAAATGCCAGCAACATGACCCAAAATAACATTCAGGTGAATTTAAACGTGAGTGGCGCCAATGTCGTGAACAGCAATCTTACCATTTCTTCATTAGCAGCCGGTGCCAGTACACTGGTAAGTTTCACTGCATATACACCATCCAACGTTGGTTTAAACACCATTTCCGTTTCAGTGAACAGCGATCAAAACAACAACAACAACGCTAAAACGTTTGCGCAACATGTAAAATGCAATTACCTGGCGAGGAATCCCGGAGCCGGAAGCTACACCAGTGCTGCGGTTGGTTACGGCACAGGAACTGGAATTCTGGCAACCCCGCTAAACAATGTACTAAGCTCAACACTTACCGGCATTAATTTTGCCGTTAGCAACAATGCTGCTTCCGTTGGCGGAAACATTTACGGCGTATTGATGAACGCAGCAGGTGGTATACTGGCAACTTCTAACACAATTACCATAACCAGTGCTATGCTGGGAACCTTTCAGGAATTCACCTTTTCCAACCCTCCTGCACTAATAGCCGCAACCAATTATGTAATAGGTATGGCACAAATGACGGGTACTGTAGCTTATTACCCGGCCGGAACACAGGCCAGCGGCTATCTGCCCAACGCACTATTTCTTACCGCCGGTATTAATGGTGGGGTGCTGACGCCACTCACCCAAAACTTCGGGTATTTTGGCATTGAGGCCATCTACCAGCATACAGCCAACGTGAGCATTGTCGCCAGTCCTACACTTATTTGTTTGGGCTCTTCAGTTGCACTGCAAGCCAATGGTCCTGTAACAAATTACACCTGGAGCACTGGTTCTAACAGTCAAAGTATTACCCTGAACCCGGGCACAACTACTGTATACAGCGTGATTGCTACTAATTCTATTGGTTGCAAATCGGCTGCGAGTCTAACATTACCGGTGAGTCCTTTGCCCAATGTGTTAGCATTCAGCTCAAGCCAGTCGGTTTGTGTTGGGGCCAGTGTAACCTTGAATGCCGCAGGAGCAGCTTCATACACCTGGAATACCGGCGCCAATGGACCCAGCACAGTAGAGACACCAAGCGTAAATACCACCTACACCGTTGTAGGATCCAACACTGCCGGTTGCACCAATACCGCAATAGTAAGCATTAGTGTTTCAGAACCGGTGTTCGCGCTTGTAAGCTCCAATGTTTCAGTTTGTGGTAATAATCCTGTCACCCTCAGTGTAAATGGTCCTGCCAACTACTCTTATTTATGGAGCAATGGTTCGCCATTTGGATCCATCACGGTTACCCTAGCAGCAACAACCGTATTTAGCGTTACCGCAACAGATCAAAACAATTGCACTAAAACTCTAACAGCTTCGATTGTTGTAAACCCTCAACCCACTGTTAACGCATCGGCCACTCGCACAAATATTTGCCGCAACGAGCCCGAAACTTTATCGGCTAGTGGAGCTTCCACCTACAGCTGGAGCACTTCGGGTACCGGTTCTTCTATAGTGATTACACCGAACAATACCGGCACTTTTGTATACAGCGTTACTGGTACAGATGCCAACAATTGCAGCAATACCACCACGGTAACAATAAGGGTTTATGCCTGCGTTGGTTTAACAGAGTTCGAAGCTGCTGATTTTCCGGTGAACATTTATCCCAACCCGGCTCAAAACGATTTTTATGTAAGCTTAAGTAAACTGTCTGAATTCGTTGATTTACAAATATTTAATGAAATTGGCCAATTGGTCAAAACCCAAGTTTTAAACCAAAAAGAAAACCGGGTAGATTGGAATGAGATGGTTTCAGGCCTTTACCTCATAAAGGTTTTGGTGAACGGAGACACCAAATTCCAACAAAAAATGCTGAAGAACTAAGAAGAATACCTGGCTTTGAGGGCTATTGACCCAAAAATGTTGGAAAAGCTCAGATTTTAAGGAAATTAGCAAGCTGTTCACTTGTTAATTAAGCATAGGCTTTGTATATTTGTGGCCTCAAAAATCAGAAAGTAACATGTATTTAAGTTCACAAGTAAAGAAGGAAATTTTCAAAAAACACGGTGGCACTGAAAAGAACACCGGTAGTTCCGAATCTCAAATTGCGTTGTTCACACTTCGTATTGACCATTTGACCAATCATTTGAAAAGCAATAAAAAAGATTTTGGTACACAACGCGCTTTATTGAACCTCGTAGGTAAGCGCCGCGCTTTGCTCGATTATCTAAAAAAGAACGATTTAATGCGTTACCGTGCTATTATCAAAACATTGGACATCCGTAAATAATTCAATCATCAGGATAATCAAAAGGGCATTTCGATCAATGAACGAAGTGCCTTTTTTATTAAAAAAACCGACTATCCTCCGTTACGCAATTCCCTCCCGCATCAACTAATCAATTATATCAACCCGTTCTGAAAACGTCAGAACACAATCAAAATCACATGTCACAAATTGGAATTACTCACAGCTTTGACCTCGGCGATGGCCGCATGGTAAGCTTAGAAACAGGAAAACTGGCCAAACAAGCCGATGGTTCAGTAGTGGTGCGCTTAGGCGATACCATGATTCTGGCCACAATTGTCAGCAACAAAGAAGCAAAAGAAGGTGTTGACTTTTTACCCCTTACTGTTGACTATCAGGAAAAATATGCTTCCTCCGGCCGCTTTCCCGGAGGTTTTTTTAAACGCGAAGCGAAGTTATCCGACTATGAAGTCCTTATTTCACGAATTGTTGACCGCGCATTGCGTCCGCAATTTCCTGAAGATTACCACGCCGATACCCAATTGATGCTTTCCCTTATCTCTTCAGATAAGGAGAACATGCCCGATGCCCTGGTGGGTTTAGCCGCTTCGGCAGCAATAGCAGTGAGTGATATCCCCTTTAACGGCCCTATTAGCGAAGTTCGCGTTGCCAAAATCGACGGCAAACTGGTTATTAACCCAACCAAAACGCAATTAGCCAGCAGCAGCATCGACATGATTGTTGCAGCTTCGGTAACCGATATTGCCATGGTAGAAGGCGAAATGAATGAGGTAAGTGAAGAAGAAATGCTCGAAGCCATCAAATTCGCGCACGAAGCCATTAAGCTTCAGATTAATGCAATTAACGATTTCGCTGCAAAAGCAGGCATCAAACCAAAACGCGTCTACTCACACGAAACAAACGACGAGGCCCTTCGTGAAAAAGTGATGAAGGAAACATACGACGCAGTTTACGCTGCAGCCAAAAAACTGGACCCAAACAAAAATAACCGTAAAGACAATTTCAAAGCCCCGCTGGAAGAGTTCAAAAAACAATTCAGCGCCGAGGAATTAAAAGAAAAAGAAAGCCTGATCAACAAGTATTACCACGAAGTGGAATACAAAGCAGTGCGCCGCATGGCCATTGATGAAAAAGTGCGTTTAGATGGCCGTAAAACCACCGATATTCGTCCGATTTGGGCCGAAGTGGCTTACCTGCCCTCACCTCACGGCAGCGCGGTGTTTACTCGCGGAGAAACACAGTCTTTAACTACCGTAACATTAGGTACCCCACTCGATAAATTGCGCATTGACGGCGCTTTTAACCAAGGTGAAGAAACCTTTTTGTTGCATTACAACTTCCCTGGTTTCAGCACAGGAGAAGCCAAACCTAACCGCGGCCCCGGCCGTCGTGAAGTAGGTCATGGTAACCTTGCTCTTCGTGCACTTAAAAAAGTGGTGCCAATGGATACTGGTTACACCATTCGTGTGGTAAGCGATATCCTCGAAAGCAATGGTTCATCAAGCATGGCAACCGTTTGCGCAGGGTGTCTGGCGCTAATGGATGCCGGCGTAAAAATCACCAAACCGGTTGCAGGTATAGCCATGGGATTAATCACCGATGAAAAAGGCGATTATGCCATTCTTTCTGATATTTTAGGAGATGAAGATCACCTGGGTGATATGGACTTTAAAGTATGTGGTACAAAAGACGGTATTACAGCCGTTCAAATGGACCTTAAAGTAAACGGCTTACCATATGAAGTTATGGCAAAAGCCATGGCACAAGCCAAAGCCGGACGTTTACACATCATGAACGAAATGCTGAAAGCCATTTCTGAACCACGTGCCGATTACAAACCACAAGCGCCACGCTTCGAGAAGATTGTTATCGCTGGCGAATTCATCGGCGCCATTATCGGCCCCGGAGGCAAAGTGATTCAGGAAATGCAAAAACTCACCAACACCACTATTGTTATCACTGAAGTGGACAAAAATGGTATCGTTGAGATTTTCGGAACCAACCTGGCTGATGTAACTGCCGCTAAAAACCGAATCAAGGGTATTGTGGCTGTTCCTGAATTGGGTGATGTATACCAGGCTAAAGTTAAAACCATTATGCCATATGGCGCTTTTGTTGAAATAATGCCGGGTAAAGACGGTTTGTTGCACATCAGCGAATACGACTGGAAACGTGTTGAAAGTTTGGAAGGTTTATTGAAAGAAGGAGACATAGTAGAAGTGAAATATGTTGGCGATGATCCTAAAACCAAAAAGATCAAATTGAGTCGTAAAATTTTATTGCCAAAACCGGCAACAGAAAAAAACGAAACAGCATCCTAATAAAAGGCCCCCAAAAATATCGGGGGCTTTTTTATTTTCTCTTATTTACCTTTTAGTTAGGGGCACTTTACTCATTCCACGTAGTGTTTTACGCATTTGCACCCACCCGCTTGAGCAATGCCTTATCTTTATTGCTCAATCTACTTACCATGAAAAAATACAGCTTGTTATTTGTTAGTTTATTCACAGTAAGCACTGTTTCAGCTCAGGTATTCACCTGGATGAAAGGCACCAATACCGGTGGACAAACTGGATTGTATGGTACTTTAGGCCTCGCCTCGGCCACCAATAATCCGGGTTGTCGGCATGGAGCAGCTACCTGGGTCGACACTCAAGGTAATTTGTGGCTGTTTGGAGGCGAAGGATTTACCACCAATAACACCTTGTGTTGGTTAAACGACTTATGGAAATACACAATTTCAACTAACCAGTGGACCTGGATAGGTGGAGCCAATACTGCAAACCAAATGGGCACTTACGGAACGCAAGGTGTGCCGGCAGCCGGTAACCAGCCGGGAGCCAGAGAGTTTATGTTAAGCTGGACGGATGCAAGTGGTAATTTCTGGATGTTTGGAGGCGATGGCTTTGATGCGAACAATACGTTTGGAAAACTGGGCGATCTTTGGCGTTACAATCCAACAACCAACCAGTGGACCTGGATGAAAGGTTTTAATACCGTGGATCAAAATGGCATATACGGCAGCTTGGGTGTAGCAGCGGCCGGCAATGCTCCGGGAGGTCGTAACGCTTGTGGCAGTTGGACAGACGCATCAGGAAATTTGTGGTTGTTTGGAGGGAGAGGTTTACCAGCAAGCGGATCTGTAGTTGGGTTTTTGAATGACCTCTGGAAGTACAACATCAGCACCAACCAATGGACCTGGGTAAATGGCTCAAACCTTATCGCGCAAAACGGGGTGTTCGGTACACTGAACGTTAGCGCCTTGTCGAACAGCCCTGGCGGTAATGAATTTCCTGCCTGCTGGTACAATGCAGGTGAATTATACATGTTTGGCGGTCGCGGCTATCAGGCTTCGGGGCCTCCCTCCTACCACAATGCATTTTGGAAATACAATTTAACCAACAACCAATGGACCTGGATAGGCGGAAGCAACGCCACCATGGCGCCAGGTTCTTATGGAACTCAAGGCACTCCGGCACCAGGAAACATTCCGGGAGCTAGAATGTCGTCGGCAGTTTGGAACGATGGATCAGGACGGCTTTGGTTATTTGGCGGTGAAGGAAACGCAGCAAGCGTGAGCCTGGGATCATTGAACGACTTATTCAGTTACAATACCACTACCGGCAATTGGACCTGGGTAAAAGGTGCCAATACCACCAATCAGCTTGGCACCTATGGCACACAAACGGTACCGAATGCCAACAACATGCCCGGCGGAAGGTATTACAACAGTTACTGGCCAACCAGCAACGGTAAATGCTGGCTTATTGGCGGACTTGGTTATTCCAACATGAATTTATCTGATAACATGGAAGATCTTTGGAAATTTAACCCGTCCTGCAATCCCGAAACTTTATCCGCTGCGCCCGGAAACAGTGTATGCAGCAGCCAGGGGTTCACCTTAAGCGCGCAATACTCTGGCAGCAACACCATATCCTGGTACAACGTGCCTAATGGAGGAAGTGCCATAGGTACCGGCACACAGCTTGTAACGCCTACCCTGCAAGCCATAACATCCAATTCAGTTTACACCTATTACAGCGAAGCAGCAGGTTGCACTAACTATCCTCGCACGCCAATCACACTCACAGTTGCCCCTACTCCAACAATTATACTAAGTCCTGATCCCCCAATATGCGCCGGTGCGGTGTTTAATTGTTACACCAGTGGAACAGCCGCCACCTACACCTGGAGCAACGGTTCAAATTCCAACATACTAAGTGTAAGCCTAACTGTTAGTACAGTTTTTACCGTAACAGGAACAGCCCTTAATGGTTGCGTGGGCCAAAACAGCTTTACAGCCATTGTTATGCCGCTTCCAACTGTGAGTATCATTGGCAGTTCGACTGTTTGCGCCGGAAACAGCGTTGTACTTAACGCATCAGGCACCGCAAGCTCCTACACATGGAGCACGGGCTCAAACAGTAATTCCATTAGCATAACGCCCCTTTCTAACAGTGTATATACAGTCAATGGAAAAGACGCTAACAACTGTCAAAACACAAGTTCTCATACCATAACGGTTCTGCCTTTGCCTACCGTTTCCATACTCTCAAAAACGGTCATCTGTAAAGGAGAACATGTGGTTTTAACGGGCAATGGAGCCGCAAGCTATTCCTGGAGCACAGGGCAAACCACAAACAGCATCAGTGTTACACCTCAATCCAACACGGTGTATTCGGTTGTGGGCACCTCAAGCAACTCCTGCAGCAACTCGGCCTCTCTTAGTTTATTGGTAAGCGAATGTCTTTCCCTGGAGTCAGGCAATTTACAAAACGACATCCTGTTGCAAGCTTACCCTAACCCCAGTCAGGGTGAAATAAACATTAAAAGCAGAGCGGTTCAAAATTCACACCTCATTATCTTTAATGCACTTGGCCAGGAAGTGTTTTCAAAAGAAGCCGGTTTGGAAACGTTCACCCTGCAGCTTTCAGAGGGCATTTACCTTTGCGTGTTGCATTCAAATAATAAAATTCTGAAAACACTGAAGTTGGTGGTTCGGTAAAACGAAATGGATTTATTTTTTCTCTTTCGGTTCAACCACAATAAGACTTTCCGATTTTACGATCAGTTTGGAGGGATCCAGTTTATTCCATTTTCTCAGGTCCTCAACACTTACGTGAAATTGTTTGGCCAGATCGTCAAGACTTGTTTCTGCTTCAACATAGATACTTTCTTCAGGTTCCTTTTCTTTGAGGCTGTCAACCGACAATGTGAGCGCTTCCGACGAAACGGTCAGATAAGGGTTTAGGTCCAAAAGATAATTGCTGTAATCGGTTGTGGTGTTTTTTGGAATCTTGATCTCAAATTTTAGCCTGTCCGGGTTATCAAGAGAAGAGGAGATCAGCCAGGGATTATGTGCCTTAAGAGTATAAACATCCACCCCGATTATTTTTGCAAAGGCGTTAAGGTCTTTTATGCTGCTGTCTACAGCTATACTTTTATACGGAATCTTAGGCAGTGTTCTGAATTTCTTTTTTTTGATCCCAAAATGGGATGGATCTGAAAGTAAGGTTTTGTAAGCTAAAACACGGTAAACAAAGGTTCCGGTTTCAGGGTTGAGTAACAACTGGTGGTAATCGCGGGTACCCTGATCTTTCATGGCTCTCAAAATACCGTTGATACCGCGGTTATAGGCGGCCGCGCTCAATGTCCAATTATTAAACACCTGATAAGCCTCTTTGATCAATTCGCATGCAGCCCGCGTTGCCTTTTCAACATGTAATCTTTCATCTACTGTTGTATTCACGGTAAGTCCATAGTTAAGGGCTGAATTGCCAATCAACTGCCAAAAGCCGGCAGCACCTGCAGGAGAATGTACATTTGATAAGTGGCTTTCAATGACGGCCAGGTATTTGAAATCTTCGGGAATGCCCTGTTGTTTTAATATGGGCTCAATGTAGGCAAACCAACGTTGCGCTTTGTTGAACAGCAATTGCGTAGATGACCGGGAATATTGATCCTGCATGAACTCCTTTTCCAAAACCAGTTTTACCCTGAAGTCATTGGTAGGGATATCTTCTCCGCAAAAATTCAATTTTGAAGGAATACTCAGGTTAAACACATTGCTGTTGTTATCGTTGTAAGAAATGGTGTTTTCACTGGGTTGTGAAAACAGGAATGTCACAAGGTAAATACCGGCAAACAGCAACGTAAAAGCTGTGATAAGCCCAATCCAATACAACACGGGCGCGAAAGTTTTGAATCGCTTGAAAGAAATCACTTTTTCTTTAAAATGGTATTCATATATAAAGCTACGAATACAAGCAAGAAATAAAAAAGGGAGGTATAAAAAACCACCAGACTAAATCGCATCACCATCAGATATGCCATAATTATGCCAATACCACCCAACACAAAAAACAAAATGGCGATTTTTTTTTCATTCAAACCTTTGAAAAACAGGTGGTGTGTTGTATGGTCTTTCCCGCCAATGAAAGGAGAATTGCCGCTTCTTAATCTATTGATCACCACGGTAACAGTGTCGCACAAAGGCAACATAAACACCAGGGCAATAATTAAAAAGTTCGAGGCAGGGAAGGAACCAATCCACACGGTGGTTGGGGTGTTCCAACCGTGGCTGATGCCCATAACGGAAAGGAACAAACCAAGAAATTGTGAGCCGGTGTCGCCCATAAACATTTTTGCAGGATGGAAGTTGTATACCAAAAATCCGGCCAAGGCACCCAAAACCCCTAAACTCAGTACAGCCGGATACCCCGTTGTGCCTGAAGTAGCCAAATTGAGCATCACAACAAAAAAACAAGCCACAATTGACACGATGGTAGCAATGCCATCCATGTTGTCAAGCATGTTCAAAGAATTCATCATGCCTACTACCCACAAAACCGTTAAAAAATAATTCAGAAATTGGTTTTCAAAAATTTGGATAGACAGACCTGAAATAATTACAATCAACCCGCAAAATATCTGCGTGAGAAATTTCAGTAAAGGCTGAGTGTTAAATGCATCATCGGCCAAACCCATTAGAAAAGATAAGGTAGCAGCCAGCAAAATACCCACTACCTGAACATTAAATCCATCTTGTTTGTGAGGAAGCAGCACAGCAAAAATAAAAGCCACCAAAAAAACCAGATAAAAGGAAATTCCACCCAAGGAGGGTTTTACTTCAGGGTTCCATCGTACCTCGTTCTCGTTTCTGCCCCTTACACCAAGGGTTTGAGCAAAACGCAGCATGATGTAATTGATCAAAATAGAAAACATAAAACAAATAATGAACAGCACCGTAAGCAAAAATTGCAGGTTCAGATTCAATGACATGAATTTGATTCTTTCAATCAACCATATGCTTAAAGCAAACGTCATGCAAACTGCGATTGAAACGATTGAAGGAATTTCCCGGCTTTGTCCTTTTCCGAAAGTAACACATCATCCGTACCCCATTCAATACCAATATCTGGATCGTTCCAAAGCAAACAATCTTCGGCTTGTTTATTGTAAATGCCGGTGCATTTGTAAGAAAATACCGTGTTGTTTTCGAGGGTTAAAAACCCATGAGCAAAACCTTCGGGAATATACATCATCCACTTGTTCTGCTCACTTAGCTTCAAGCCAAACCACTTTCCATACGTGGGTGAACTCCTGCGAATATCAACCGCTACATCAAATACTGCACCGGTGATTACACGCACCAGTTTCCCCTGAGCATAAGGCGGGTTCTGAAAATGAAGGCCTCTTAATACACCCTTTTGGGATAAAGATTGGTTATCCTGCACAAAATCAAGATGCAACCCACTCTTGGCAAAACTCTCCTTGCTGTAACTTTCAAAAAAATACCCTCTGGCATCCTCAAAAACCCTGGGTTTTATTACATATAAACCTTTTAATTCCGATTCAACTATTTCCATCTGCTTTTCGTTTTTTAGCTTTTCGGCCTGTATCTTCCTCGTTGTAGTAACCACTGCCATAGCCGTAACCATAGCCATAACCGTACCCATAATTGTAACTATAGAGTTTTTTGCTCACATCAACATCATTCAATATTACAGACAGGTTTTTAACATTCGATTCATTTTTTAAGCGGTCGAGAATTTGGGTGAACATTTTTCGAGAATACCCTGCTCTGAACACATATATTGGATAGTTGGCTTTTTGAATGGTGGCAATGCCATCAGTAACCAAACCAACAGGGGGATTGTCGATAACAATACAGTCAAACTTTGTTTTCAAATAATCCAATGTATCGTTTAATGCTTTACTAAGTATGAGCTCTGATGGATTAGGAGGCGAAGGCCCGGCGGTAATAAATTTAAGATTCTCCATCGTGCTGTTCATTAAACACTCATCTACCGTTGTTAGCCCGGTTAAAATGGTGCTCATCCCAATGTTATTGCTGGTTCCAAAACCTTTGTGGATCTTTGGTTTTCGCATATCCAGGTCAATAATCACTACCCGTTTCCCTGTGAATGCGATGATACCGGCTACATTTATTGAAACAAATGTTTTGCCCTCGCCGCTAATGGTTGATGTAACCGAAATGATTTTTGTGCCTTCATTGGCGGAATCCATAAAATTCAGGTTCGCCCGTATCGACCGAAACGCTTCACTAATTAAGGCTTTTGGATTTTTATCCACCACCAGCTGCGATACCGGTATGTGGCTTTGGTATTTTGGAACAACACCCAGTAAAGCCACATCTCCACTTGAATACCTTGTAATATCGTACAAGGTGTAAATTTTATCATGGAACAGGTAACGAATCAGTACTAGCCCCAGCGAAAACAACAAAAAGCTCAAGCCCGCAATCAGTATTGCTTTCTTCCGGCTTGGCGACACAAGTGCCCCTACTCCCAGTGCTCGTTCAAGAATTATGTTTTTGGAAACATACCCGGCTCTTGAAATCGAAAACTCCGTCTTTTTTTCCAATAACATGGTGTAGTACTTTTCGCTGATGGTGTATAAACGTGAAAGACGAGAGTATTCTACTTCATCATCGGGGTTCTGATTGAGTTTGTTCTGAAAATCACCCGACTTCTCTATCAGGTTTTTATACTCAGCCTTGTACTTCATTCTCAAGGCATCCAAACTTTCCATCAATAAACGCTTCTGATTTTCAATCTGAAAATTTATTTGTTTGATGTTTTCTGAATTTGGTGTTACGGCGTATAACAAGTTCTCCTTATCGTTTAACAGCTTCTTTATTCCTTCTACAACCTGGCGAATGGAATTATCGTTGTTGGTTGCCGCGGTTAAGGAAAGCAGCTGATAAATGTCGATGCTTTTGTTTGCCGCGATATTGGCCTGTATTTCAGCAATGAGTTTTTCTTCAATCTCCAGTTTCAGCATTTGGTCCTCAAGAGATGAAAAACGCATCATTTCAGCATCGTTGATAAAATCGCGGTTGCTTATTTTTTTGTCGCTTTTAAATTGGTACAACTGACTCTCACGGCTCTTTAATTCATTGTAAACCGTGTTCAATTGAGCGTCGATGAACGATAATATATTGGTTGAACTCTCGCTTTTGCGTTCAACATCGTAATTCAGGTATTCTTCGGTAATCGCATTTACAATGTCGGTTGACTTTGAGGGATTCACATCCGACACTTTAATAATTACGGTTTTAGCGTGTTCGTTAAACAGCTTCACTTCCAGGCGGCTTTTTAACAAGGCTGTCACCTCATTTACATCCGACACCACAAAATAGTATTGGTTATTTTCTTTCAGCAAATTAAGAATCTGTTGAGTACTTATCTTTTGGTTAGGGTACACTACTAAATCGAACTCAGGTCGGTACAACCATTCCCCACTTTTAAACGAAATATTTTGGCCTCCGAAACTCAATGTGCCCGACTTCAAATCAGCTCTCAGACTTACATACATTTTTTGGCCATTGATGGAAGGTTCCTTCACATTTATTTTTACCAAAAAGGGCGAAGAAAAATACAACTCATGATTTTTAAAAGTGCCTTCGCTGAAATAATTCACGCTGATGTCGAGTTTTTCTACTACCCGTTTCAAAAACACCTTGGAACGGATTTGCTCAATGGCTTCGGCAATTAGGTTATTGTTATCACCACTTCCACCCAATTTTAAAACCTGGTCGGCTGTATTGGCATCGTTAATCTGAACAATGGCTTTTGATTCGTAAATGGGTTGGCTGTATCGCAGGTACAAAAACGCCGAAGAAAAAGAGATAAGAAAAAAAACAAGTATGAAGAGCTTGTTCCTGAGTAACAAAAAAATAAACAAACCCACATCAAAATTGGCATTGAGTTTTTCGGCAATGTCCTTCAGCTGGGTATTGGTGTTGTTTGACTGAGGATTCAGCATAGTTTAAAGGGATCTAAACAACTGAATAATCAGGATCACCCCTGTTATGGTGGTTACCAGAGGCAACACTTCCTTATTGAAGGTGGCCAGTGGTTTGTAACGCGGCTCAACATAAATAATGTCGTTCGCTTGTACTTTTGAATTAGCGGCCGACAATCCATCAATGGTTGATAAATCCATCAAATACACCAATGGTTTGCCCCCGGGTTTTGGGTTGTTGCGTATCAGTTTCACTTTGTAAGCTTTGCCATCCTCCACTATTCCGCCGGCAGCAGCAAGGGCTTCCATCACGGTTGTGTTGTTATTGGTTAAGGGCAGTACCTTGGCGCTTCCGCCACTTCCCGGAAATACGATCACCCGTTTGTTGGATACACGTACCTCTACGTATGGCTTTACATAAAATTCAGCGTATTTTTCTTCCAGCACCGTTTGCAGCTCCTTAATGGTTAAGCCTTCAACGTACACCCTGCCTAGCAAGGGCATTTTGATTTGCCCGTCGGTTTCAACTATGGTGTTGATACTGGCCTTAAACCCCGTGTTAACCTGCGTGGCCAAATCAATTAACTTAAAGCCATCATTAGTAAAAACAAAATACAAAATCTCATCGTTTGGTGCTACACGGTAGTCTTTTTGCGCAAGAGAATCGATCAGCTCATCGTATTTGTAATTTTTGGGTGTTTTTAGCATGAGGTTAGAGCGCATCACCTTGCACGAACTTAAAATCACACCAAGTCCAAGAATTAGAAAGAAATAACGCATAGTCAGGACAAATATATTGTTTTTGAGCGAAATAAGGGGTTTTAAGCGGTTTAATCAGGATATTCTATGCGTACATGGTAGATGTTCATCAACCGTTTTTTAAATATCTTTTTTATTGTTGTGATGTCCTTAAAAGTAATGTCAGAGTTAATGAACTGCTGATTGGCGATTTTGTAATCAATGATGTTATCTACCAGGTCGTTGATGGTTAAGGCATCGTGGCTTTTTAAGCTCCTGGAGGCTGCCTCTACCCCATCGGCAATCATCAATACGGCCGTTTCCTTACTAAAGGGAATTGGTCCGGGATAACGAAAGCGTCCTTCGGAGGCAATGGAATCGTGACCTTGTTTTTCAAATAGATTCAGAAAATACCTTACCGAGGTGGTACCGTGATGCGTTCTGATAAAATCGATTACCGATTCAGGCAAATTGTATTTTTTGGCCATTTCTATACCCACTATCACGTGTTCGATGATGATTCTTGCACTCTCTACAGGTTCTATCTCCTGGTGGGGACTGAACCCGTCGGCCTGATTTTCTGTAAAGTAATAGGGGTTTTTTAACTTACCAATATCGTGGTACATGGCGCCTGCTCTAACCAATAGGGAATTGCCACCTATATAAAAGATCGCTTCTTCGGCTAGATTTGCCACCTGCAAACTGTGTTGAAAGGTGCCAGGCACTTCTTTTGATAGTTTTCGTAACAAAGGCTGATTCAAATCGCACAACTCAAGTAATTTAAAATCAGAGATGAATCCAAAAAACTTCTCGGTAAGGTAAATCAACGGATAGGCCAGTAACACCAGCATGGAGCTGATGGCAAATGGTACATAGGCTGTAAATTTGCTTACCACCAGGGGTGTGCCGAAACTCAATTCATAACAGGCAAAAATGAACACATAAAACACAAATACCAGCGCCGCCGCATTCAGAATTTGCTGGCGTTTGCGCATTTCGGCCACTGCGAACAAGGTGCCAATTCCCGGAATCAGTTGAAGCAAGATAAACTCAAGTTTATCAGGCATAAAAAAACTACAATGCAGAACTATCATTAAATGCGTAAACAAAGCCGTTCTGCCGTCAAAAAACACCCTTACTAAAATTGGTACCAAGGTATAGGGCAAGGCAAGCACCATAAAGCCGAATTTGTGAAACAAAAATGTTGTGGTAACGGCTACCAACAATAAAAAAAACAGAAAGGCCACCTGTTTGTTCTGGCCAAAAATCTGCTTTCTGAAAAAGGCCAAAAACACCAGCAGCACCAAACTCAGCAAAAAAGTCAGACTCCATTTAGCAAAAAACTTCAACCACGAAAAGGCCACATTTTGGTTCTGGAAATAATAATACCGGTTAATGAGTTGCCGGGTGTTATTGGTTAATGATTGGCCCTGTTTTACTAACACGTGACCCGCTTTGATTACATTGCGGTAAACCGATACCTGTTCAAGCTTTGAATTGAGATAAAGTTCGGTTTTGGTTTTACTGTAGCGATGGGTTAAGGTCAGGTAATCGAGATAATTCACACCCAAAACCTGCCCACCCAATTGCGATTCAAGAAAGTCGACAGCCGATTTAATTGTAAAAAAATCGTAATAGGTAACGGCCTCAGCATAAAAACCGTTGGTTTCAAAAATTTGTTTGTTTTTTAGCTGCTCTTCATCCATGCTTTCAATCACACCACGTTTATAAATACTATCAAACAGGGGTTTTAATACCCTATAAGCTTTGTTTTGGGTGGTTTCAAGCAAGCTGAGTTCGCGCAGGCGCTGCTCTTTTTCAGTGCTAACTATTTCAAAAAACAAGGGGGTTTCACGAATGATTTTTTCTTTCTCGGTTTTTAACTCCAATTCCGATTTTCGGATAAAAAAATCCTGGTCGGTTACCAGATCAGCGTAGGGCCAGATAGCATTGAAGGCATCCACCTTATGCCCCTTCACTTCACGGTATGGCAACATCAAGGCGAGTAAAAAAGAAACAAATGCTATAAGGACCAGTTTAAAAACCAGATTGTGTTTGGCCCTAACCAATGAAAAAATGTCCATTCAGTTATGATTTTCCCGCTTAAAGGTAATAAGAAGACTGAATTTCAAGGCCCCGTAGTTAAAATAGTTACGAAGCAAAAATGCCGAATACGGTAGGCAGTTTATTTACTACAGGTAGCTTGCCTTGTTTCCAGCCCGCAACCGTTTTACTTTGCAGTAACTCCTCCCTGCCCTGTACATCTCTTCCTACAAACAGCTGGATTCCCGGAGATAAGGTTTGAAGAAGTTGGGCTAACAACCCCTCGTTTCGATAGGGCGTTTCGATAAAAAACTGCGCCTGACGCTGTTTTACAGCTAGTTGTTCAAGCTCTTTGATCCGTTTAATTTGAGCCGGCTTGTCGATTGGAAGGTACCCGTTGAATGCAAAATTCTGGCCGTTGAAACCGCTGGCCATGATGCACAATAAAATCGAGCTCGGGCCAACCAGCGGTACAACGGGAATCCCATTTTTGTGCGCCAGTTTAACCACTTCGGCTCCTGGATCAGCAACACCCGGACAACCGGCATCGCTCATTAAACCAACCGATTCAGGGCCTTTGATAAATTCCAAAAATGGGCGCAGGTCGCCTTCCCTGTTATGTGTGTTTAATTCAAGCAATTCAGCCTCCCCAATCTTAGGATAGCCAAACAGCTTCAGGTATTTTCTGGCTTCTTTGTTGTTTTCGGTAATAAATTTTCTCAACCCTTTTACACACTCCATGTTAAATTCGGGTATACTACGCGAAACAGGCGCCTCACTGATTGGCACCGGTATAAGGTACAAAATGCCTTGCTCGGCCATGGCGTAATATTAAGTAAAATATTTGTTGTTACTTTGTGTTGAGATAAACTACCATGCTTGGCCTTAAACTAGAAACCGATCCCCGCTGGGCAAATATTGCCGAATCCAATCTCTCCGAAATTTTAACCGATCACGCCTATTGTGAGCAAAAAGCCGCCTCCAATGCCATCTCTATCATCGTTGGTTTCCCTTACCACAGTGAATTGGTAGAAGAAATGCTGAAACTGGCACAGGAAGAATTGCAGCACTTTGAAATGGTGCATCAAAAAATTAAAGCGAGAGGTTTTGCTTTGGGTTTTGAGCGAAAAGACCATTACGTCAACGAACTTTATAAATTCATGCGAAAGGGGCATGCTAAAAAAATTGTCCTCATCGACCGTTTGTTGTTCGCCGCAATGATTGAAGCCAGAAGCTGTGAGCGTTTTAAGATCTTATCAGAACAACTGAAAGACCCTGATCTCAGCAGTTTTTACAGAGATCTGATGATTAGTGAAGCAGGGCACTATACGCTTTTTATAGGTTTAGCCAGAAAATATGGTGAAGGCGTAGAAGATGTGAACCGGCGCTGGCAACAATGGCTCGATTTTGAAGCGGGATTGATGAAAAGCTATGGCAAACAAGAAACCATTCACGGCTAAGTTTGAATTACGCTAACATACTTGTTATTCAAACCGCTTTTATTGGCGACGCTATTCTGGCTTCCTGCCTGCTCGAAAAACTTCATGCCTCCTACCCTTCTGCCGCTATTTCTATTTTGGTTAGAAAGGGCAATGAAGGCATTTATTCCGGACACCCCTTTGTAAAAGAAGTGTTGGTTTGGAACAAAAGCGAAAAAAAGATGCGCAACCTGCTGCGGTTGTTAATTCGTATCCGAAAAAGCAAATTCGATTGTGTTATCAATTGCCACCGGTATGCGAGTTCGGGTTTCTTAACCGCTTTTTCAGGTGCCAAACACAGTGCCGGTTTTAAACAAAACCCCTTCTCCTTTTTATTTAATACCACCATTAAACATCGCTTTGCTAAAGGTCTGCACGAAATTCACCGCTACCACGAATTGGTAAGTGACTTTTGCGATAACAGGATTTTTCTTCCAAAACTTTACCCCACCGCTTCCGACGCTGCGCACATTGCCCCTTTACTTTCAACACCATTTGTTTGCATTGCACCGGCTTCTGTTTGGTACACCAAACAATTGCCCAAGGAAAAATGGCTCGAATTGTTAACACTCATCCCTACTCAAAAAAAAGTGTATTTACTTGGCGCGCCCGGCGATGCTTCATTATGTGAAGAGCTGATCTCACTTTCAAAAAGGCCAAATTGTGAGCACCTATGCGGAAAATTAAGTTTGTTGCAGTCGGCTTTGTTGATGAAACACGCCGAAATGAACTATGTGAACGACTCGGCTCCACTTCATCTTGCATCCAGCCAAAACGCCCCTGTTCGGGCTTTTTTCCTATCCACAATACCTGATTTTGGGTTTGGTCCGCTTTCCGATAATCATAAAATACTGGAGGTATCCCATCTCGACTGCAGACCGTGTGGTGTGCACGGTCACGCAAGCTGCCCGAAACTTCACTTTAACTGCGCTTTTCACATCAATTTGGATCGTTCTGTGATTTAAGCGCTTAAATTAGCCACATGGATCGCAAAGATTTTCTAACCGCTCTCACTGCATTACCTTTATCTGCTATAGCTATGCAATTAAAAGACCTTGATCGCATTACCGAAAAATTAGGAGGCAGCGAACGTATGCCCATCCTTTTCATTGGCCATGGAAACCCCATGAACGCTATTACTGACACCATTTATAGCAGAAGTTGGGCAGAGCTTGGCCAAAAACTACCGCCGCCAAAAGCCATACTCTGTTTGTCGGCTCACTGGTTAACCAATGGCACGGCGGTGAGCATTAATCCCAAACCCGGCACCATTCACGATTTTGGAGGTTTTCCGGATGAGTTATTTAAGGTACAGTACCTGGCACCCGGTTCCCCGGAAATAGCCCGATCGGTGATCAATGAAGTGAAATCAGTAAAAGTAGAAGAAGACCGTGAGTGGGGACTGGACCATGGTGCCTGGTCGATCTTAAAACATTTATACCCTAAAGCCAATGTGCCGGTTTTTCAAATGAGTATTGATTATGGAAAATCGCCCGAGTACCATTATAAATTGGGAAAAGAACTTTCGGCCCTGAGAAACCGCGGTGTGCTGATTCTGTCAAGTGGTAACATAGTGCACAACCTTGGCATGGTGAGTTGGAATGATCCGAATAAAAAATTCGACTGGGCAGTTGAATTTGACAACCTGGTGAAGGAACAAGTACTTAAAAACGACCCCTTGCCACTGATCAATTACCAAAAGAACGCCCGTCTTGCCCAATTAGCTCACCCTACCAATGATCATTACCTGCCCTTGATGTACACACTCGGTTTAAGAGATCCAAAAGATGAAGTAAAATTCCTTACCGAAACCATCGACATGGGTTCCATCAGCATGCGTAGTATCCTATTTAGTTAAAAAAAAAGGAAGCGTATCCCGCTTCCTTATTCGTGTTTTCTCAACACTTACTTCTTTAACCTATCATCCATCTCCTTTGCCATTTTTGTATTATCTGTTTTATAATACAATTGGCGCAAGGCTTTCAACGTGTCTTTGTCCTCAGGTTTTAGTAACAGGGCTTGCTCGAGGTAAGGAATGGCTTTCTTATAAAACACCTGACTTTTCTCAGCATTCTCTTTCTGCAATCTGGCCATATCCGTTATCTTTTCTATGTTTTTGTTTTCGAGATAAATTGCATAGTTGTTATAAAGCGCACCCAGATTAAATTTAGAATTGAATAAAAACTCTTTGTCCTTTGCATTCAATTCAATGGCTTTGAGGTAATAGGTTTCGGAGTTTTTAAATAGGTCCTCGAAATTACCAGGTTTTGCAAGGTCTTTACCGGTACTTTTGTCTTTTGGATTGGCAAGATTATCATAAGCGGTACCAATCATAAAACAATACACACCATTACCCGGGTCTTTTTCAAAGGCTTGTTTCAAATTTGTGAGAGCTGCTTCTTGCCGGTTGGTTGCAAGAAAAATATCGGTTTCGGCTGAAAGCAATTCACCATCAGAAGGGAACACCGCTCTGCCCTTTTTTAGCACCTGCAGTGCTTGTGCCGTATCACCTTTCGCTAACTGCGCTTTGGCAATAGAATTGTAATTGTAGGGCACATCGAGTTTTGCATCCAGCATCTTTTTATTGTATTCTATCACTTTATCAGGATTACCGGATTTGGAGGCAGCCACACAGGCATTGTAAAAATTGGCAGTATCCAGTTCTTTATACAAAACCGAATTCATAAAAGCTGCACGGTAAAAGTATTCAGCAGACAGATCGTATTCTTTGGTTTCGTATTTCCCTATGGCGATGTTAGGTGCTTCCTGTTTCATTTCCTGAACAGCCAGGGCAAATTTTAATTCCTCATCATCTAAACTGGCGGCGTCGTTTTTTGCCAGTGACACTTGTACCTTTTCTATAAATTTTGGGTCAAGTTCCTTAATGATGCCCAACTCGGTATTGGCTTCATTAAATTCAACGATGCTGGTTTTGCCGTAAGCGGCGTTGTAGCGTTTCAGTTTATCCTGCACTCCGGCCGCTTCCTGCCGTTTAACTTCCTCATTGAGGTTGTATTGATAGAGTGCATAAGAAATACGAAGTTTATAGGCGTGCGTTTTGGTTTGGTTTTTGGTTTCATCATTTAACAAAGCCTTGTCAATGGCTTCTTTGGCTTTGTTCAGGTATTTGACCTCAGGATTCTGAGGGTTTTCCTTGCGCAATTCTTCATAATCACTAAGTGCCCTCCAAGCCGATTGCACCTGACTTTTCTGTGCCATCAGGCCTGCACTCAGACCCAAAAACACAATGGCAAGACTTACGTTTTTCATGTGCAATTATTGTTTGGTTGGTGTTGGTTTGTATTTTTTTGCTTTATCCACTTCACCCAAACGCATGTAAGCCTGGTAGAGGCGCTGAGAGTAAGCCTTTTCATTTTGGTTGGCCTCGTAAGCTTTCTCAAGATAAGGAATCGCTTTATTGAAGTATTCTTTCACCTTATCTTCATACTCTTTCACTTTTGCGGTTTGATTGGGAGGCAGGTCATTTAGCTTTTTGTTGTATTCAGCAGCCTGATTAAAATACAAAGCCCCCAAATTGTAATTAATGGCTTCAAATTCAGGTTTTAATTCCAAAGCTTTTAAAAACTCCTTTTCCGCTTCGGCTGTTTTTCCGGTTTTGTAGTACAACTGCCCTAACACTGCATGCAGGTTTTCATTGTCAGGGGAAATTTCAATGGCAGCATTCAATTTAGCAATCAAAGCGTCGGTTTTTTTCTGAGCAATGTAAATGTCAATTTCAGTGGCTATCAGCGTCATGTTGTCTTCAAACATCACCTTTCCTTTTTCAATATAAGCCAGGGCGGATGCGGTGTCTTTGTTTTTGAGCGACATGTCCATCATGTCGGTATAAATACGGGGTTCACGGTAGTTCATGCTAATGAGCAGGTCGGCATATTCCTTGGCTTTAGCCTGATTTCCCGAACGGTAATACACATCGTACTTATCAAAAAGCAAATACTCTTTGGTGATGTTTTTACGCTTTAAGCCCTGAGTGTAATCGTAAGGCAAAGCGCCTTCCAATATGGTGTAACCATTAAGGGCTGCGTCCCAATTTTTGTTGGGTTTATAAAAAAACTGGCACTTATTTTTAAGTGCACCGCAGGATGAAACCAGGCCTGATTTCACGTTGTCTTCCTCTTTATAGATGTTTTCTTTATCGTAACGGAGACAATTGATGTAAGCGTCGGCTGCTTTTTCTTCCGCTTCATTATCAATTGCGCGCACTTTGGCTGAAGTATCTGAAAAAATAGCTTTGTAAACCATCCCCCTGTTCATCCACATTTTTGAACTTTTCATGGTACTTTCATGAACAGCAGCCGCATCTGCAGCGGCTTTAGCTTTCTCATATTCCTTATTACGGAGGTAATTGATCATGTTCTGAACCTGCATGTTTTGCGCCAATGCTGCAAACGAAAGATTGAGCAAGATCAGAAGACTTAGTTTTTTCATAGTTGGTTTTTTGGTGTTACGAATATAAAAAAACCACTAAGAACTGGTCTTAGTGGTTTATAAGTATTTTAATTAAAAGCGTCTCATCTCTTCTTACAAAGATGAGAATTAAGGACTTAATCCAGGGCTATCTTTTTCAATTTAACCTTATTTAATACATCCTTGGTTTTCTCATCTTTGGCGGCTTTTTCAAGCAAGCCATCAATCACAAATTTGTCGCCAACTACAAGTGTGGTCATTTTACTTGAATCGAAATACTTTTTCACCTGTTGGTTCACTTCTTCCTTGGTGATGTTTTTCAATATCTCATTTTGTTTAACCGTGTAGTTCTTTTCAAGGTTGTATCGCAAAATTGAGCCCAAAAATCCAGCTTTTTGAAAGGGTGATTCGTACCTCAAAGCTTCCTGATTTAACAGTGAACTTTTGGTAAAGGCCAACTCTGCATCATTAATTCCTTCTGATTCGAAGCGTTTAAACTCTTTCATAATTTCATACAGCGAGGCAGCTGTGGCTTTACGCTTAACAGAGGTGTTAATTTCAAAAGTTCCGGTGTGTTTGTCGCCAAAAAAGGAAGAACGTATGCCATAGGTGTAACCTTTGTCTTCGCGCAGGTTCAAATTCAAACGGCTGTTAAAGTTCCCGCCAAATACAAAATTGGCAATCCTGTTCTTATAATAATCTCCGGTAGCATCAAATTTAATGGAAGCATAACCCATTTGGATAACGGAGGATGGCGCGAACGATTTGTTATAGATAAAGAATTTTGGCTCGGTCACAGGAAGCGGTTCAGGAATGGGCTGCAACTTTACTTCTTTGGCCGCCCATTTATTCAGAAATTCGATCTTAGGTAATAAATCGGATTCAGATATATCGCCCACTACAACAAGGTTACATACTGACGGTGAGTAAAAGTTGGCATAATATTCCTTCAAATCACTTAATTCAATGTTGTCTACCGACTTCATGGATGGTTCCAATCCAAGCACAGAGTTCCCGTAAATAGAAAAATTGAAAAGTTTGTTAGCCATGGTGTTGGCGCTGGTCTCTTCGTTTTTGATGCTCTCTTTATATTGTTTTTTAGCCAGCTTAAAGTCTTCTTCCTTAAATCCTGGATTCATTAACTTCTCTTCCAGCAACTTTAATGTGGCATCCAGATTTTTGCGCAAGCAGGTCACGCGAATCGATGTGCTGGTTTTAGACGCTTCAAATGAAATGCTGCTTCCCAATTTTTCCAGCTCGGCTGATATTTGCTCAGTTGTGAAATTTTTGGTGCCTTCATTCATCATCGAGGCCGTGAGTTCAGCTATGCCTAATTTTTTGATCTTATCCTGAGATAACACCAAACTTCCCCCTTCCATTTCAAGTACCATAGTAAGTACCGGTGCTTCGTTGTATTTGGTACCAACCAATTTTAAGCCATTTGACAAGGTTTTGGTATAGTACTCTGGCACCTCAACCGGTTTGGCTTCGGTAGGTTTTGGACGTACAGCACGATCAAATTTATCGGCATTGGGTAAATACTTCAAATTGGCGTATTCTGGATTTGCCGGAAATGTGGATCCGGCATAGGGGTTCACACTTTTAACTGAATCTTTTTGATTGGTAATAGGGTAAGTATTTAATACCGCTGCTCCGGTGCCTTTGATGTACTTATTAAAAACACGCATCACTTCTTCTTTTGTTACGCGGTTGTAGCGGTCAATTTCTTCAGAAAAGCTGGAAGATTTTCCAAGTAAACGCTCCCATTCAGAAATGGCGGCGCCTTTTGAAAACACCGACGTTAATTCATTCAAAGCAAAGGCTTCTACCTGGCTTTTTGCTCTCAACAAAGCTTCGTCAGTGATGCCTGATTTTCCAAATTCATCAATAGATGCTTTTACCTTGGCATCCACATCGGTCAACATTTTTTCGTATGCTGAATAAGCTTCAGACATACTTTCGATTTCAGGCGGATAAGCAAATACCTGTATGGTAAACTCCCCGCTTAACTCCTCTGAACGGTGATAAGCACTGGCTTCAACTGCTTCCTTGGTTTTTACAAAGTTTTTGTAAAAAATCGAATTGTTGCCGTTTCCAATCATCAAACCCAGAAGGTCGAGTGCAGCTTCATCGCGATGGTATTTCGGCACAGTTGGATATACCCTTAAGTTCAGCAGAAAATACGTTTTGTCGTTATAAGCCGTGTATTTATCACTTGGAATAATAACCGGTGGGGTTCTGAGTTTTTTTACTTCAGGACAAGGTTTAATGTCACCAAAGTATTTCTCTATCATCTTAAGTGTTTCTTCAGGCTTAAAATCACCGCTTACAGTTAAAATAGCATTGTTAGGACCGTACCAGCGCAAAAAGAAATTCTTCACGTCTTCGAGGTTGGCCCTGTTCAAATCATCCACATACCCAATTACCGGCCAGCTGTAAGGGTGACCTGAAGGATAAAGCACTTTATTGATCTCCTCAACATAAGCCAAGGCATAAGGCTGGTTTTCTACGTTTTGTGACTTCTCATTTTTCACCGCATCGCGTTGGTTTTCGAATTTTTTGTTGGTTAAGGAATCAAGCAAAAAACCCATGCGGTCGGCTTCCAGCCATAAAGCCATTTCGAGATAATTGGATGGTAAGGTTTCGAAATACACTGTACGGTCGCGTTCAGTGAACCCGTTCATGTTGCCACCTGCCGTTGACACCATTTTAAAATGTTCCTCATCGCCCACATGTTTGGAACCCTGGAACATCATGTGCTCAAAAAAGTGCGCAAAGCCCGATTTCCCCAAACTTTCGCGGTTGGATCCAACCTTGTAAGTGACCATTACGTTCACAATGGGATCGGAATGATCTTCGTGCAACAATATGGTTAATCCGTTGGGTAATTTCCAACGTTCATAAGGAATTCCGGCTTTATCGGGCTGAACCACCACTTTTTCGAGAAGGGTAGCTTGCGCATAGGCACCTAAACCAAACATTAGGCACAAAGCACTGAAGAGTAGTTTTTTCATCGTGTTTTTTTTGTAAAATTAATCGTTTATCCTTAAGCCATTCAACCGCTACTCTGGTTTATCTTCCGCTGGTGTAGTTGTGGTTTCTCCGCTTTCTTCCGTATCCGGTATCGCTCCTTCTACTCCGTTTGTTTCTTCTTCCTCTTCGTGATCTACCTTGGTTACCGCTGCAATATCATCATTGTCTTGTATATTGATAAGCCTTACGCCCTGAGTGGCTCTTCCCATCACCCTTAAATCAGACACGTTCATGCGGATGGTGATGCCATTTTTGGTAATGATCATCAAATCGTTCTCGTCGGTAACGGATTTAATGGCTACCAAGTGCCCGGTTTTTTCAGTCACATTAATGGTTTTAACACCTTTGCCGCCACGGTTGGTCACTCTGTATTCTTCAAGTTCAGACCGTTTGCCATACCCCTTTTCTGAAACCACCAACACATTGGAGGTTTTATCGGCGATGCAGATCATTCCCACCACTTCGTTGTTTGTTCCTTCTTCATCATCCAAATCAATTCCAATCACGCCACTGGCATTACGTCCCATTGGACGAACTTTTACCTCATTGAAGCGGCACACTTTTCCTAAACGGGTGGCTAACATTATCTCGTTACTGCCATTGGTTAAAGCAGCTTCCAGTAACACGTCGCCTTCGCGTATGCTGATGGCATTGATACCACTGGCACGCGGACGGGAATACGCTTCAACCGACGTCTTTTTAATGATACCATCTTTGGTACATAAAATGATGTAATTGTTTTTGATGTACTCCTCGTCGTTCAAATCGGTAATGTTGATGAAAGCTTTCACCTTGTCGTCGGGCGCAATGCTGATCAAATTCTGTATGGCGCGTCCTTTGCTGGTTTTATTGCCTTCTGGCACCTCATAAGCGCGGATCCAATACACTTGTCCCTTTTCGGTGAATAACAAAATGTAATTGTGTGTTGACGCAATAAACATGTGTTCCACAAAATCCTCATCGCGGGTGGCGGTGCCTTTGCTTCCCTTACCGCCCCTGTTCTGTGCACGGTACTCTGCCAGATTGGTGCGTTTCATGTAGCCCATGTGAGAGATGGTAATCACTACCGATTCATCGGCGATGATGTCTTCCATTCTCAGATCATCTCCGGCGTACACAATGTCGGTTCGGCGTTCATCGCCATACTTTTCACGCACATCCAACAACTCATCGCGGATGATTTTGTATCGCAAACTTTCGTTAGAAAGTACCTCTTTTAAATAATTGATGGTTTTCATCAATTCTTCGTATTCTGCTTTTATTTTGTCGCGTTCAAGCCCGGTGAGTGTTCTTAAACGCATGTCGAGTATTGCTCTGGCCTGAATTTCGGTAAGTGAGAATTTACCCATCAACTCGTCTCTCGCCACATCCGGACTTTCGCTTTCGCGAATGATACGAATAACTTCATCCAGGTTGTCGATAGCAATCAGTAAACCTTCGAGAATATGGGCGCGTTTTTCGGCCTGAGCCAATTCAAATTTTGTGCGACGCACCACCACATCGTGACGGTGATCCACAAAATGGTGGATCATGTCTTTAAGGTTGAGTGTTTGTGGACGACCTTTAACCAACACAACGTTATTGATTGAAAATGAAGTTTGTAAGGCCGAGTATTTGTAAAGGTTGTTTAATACCACATTAGAAATGGCGTCTCTTCTCAACTCATACACAATGCGCATACCTTCGCGGCTGCTTTCATCTCTGATTTCGGTGATGCCTTCAATTTTCTTTTCGTTGCAAAGTTCCCATTGGCGTTTGATCATTTCGGCCTTGTTGATTTGGTAGGGAATTTCTGTCACAATAATGCGTTCGCGGTCACCAACTGTTTCAATGTTTGCCTTGCCTCTGAGCACTACCCTGCCACGTCCGGTATGAAAGGCTTCTTTCACACCTTCATAACCATAAATAGTTCCGCCTGTTGGAAAGTCGGGAGCTTTGATGTGTTGAATCAAACCAGCCACATCAATTTCGCGGTTGTCGATATAAGCCACTGTGGCATCGATGCATTCGCGCAAGTTATGAGGTGCCATGTTGGTGGCCATGCCCACGGCAATACCTGAGGCCCCATTCATCAACAAATTTGGAATACGTGTGGGTAATACGGAAGGCTCGGTTAAGGAATCGTCGAAATTGGGACGAAAATCCACCGTGTCTTTCTCAATATCAGCCAGCATTTCTTCAGCAATTTTTCTGAAACGCACCTCGGTATAACGCATAGCTGCCGGAGGGTCGCCATCAACTGAGCCAAAATTTCCCTGCCCGTCTACCAGCATGTAACGTAAACTCCACTCCTGCGCCATTCTCACCATGGTATCGTAAACAGAGGCATCACCGTGCGGGTGGTATTTACCAAGCACTTCTCCAACAATACGGGCGGATTTTTTATAGGGGCGGTTGTGAAGCACACCAAGATCCAGCATACCGTACAACACCCTGCGATGCACCGGCTTTAATCCGTCTCTCACATCGGGCAATGCCCTTGATACAATCACCGACATCGAATAATCGATGTAGGCGGTTTTCATTTCATCTTCAATGTTAATTGGGGTGATCTTCTCGTTCTCTGCCATACTGCTTTTTAATGAGGGTCTATGTTATTTTTTGTGTTAATTCGGTTGTTTTGTCAGTTCTTGAAGCCTTGATTTGCGGCGAATTTTTGAGCTCGCAAAAAAAACTTCGAACCCATGAAAGTACCCATTAAACCTGAACTGCACGCAAAACTTATCAACAAAATTTTTGTTAAAAAATGCACAGGTGCTTTCTGACAAAAGGGCCATTATGATTTATTTTTGGTTTTGGCATTAAATCTGTAACTTAACCTCTGAAAGACTCAATTTTATGGAAGCAAAATTCTCACCCCGGGTAAAAGATGTGATCACATATAGCAGAGAGGAAGCTCTGCGCCTCGGGCACGATTATATCGGTATCGAACATTTGATGTTAGGCATGATAAGAGACGGTGAAGGCGTTGGTATGCGATTACTAAAAAATCTTGGTGTGGATTCATCTGAACTCCGCAGAGGCATTGAACAAAACCTAAGCCCCGGGATTCGCAAATCCAATAACCTCGCCAATATTCCTTTGGTGAAACAAGCCGAAAAAACACTCAAACTCACTTACCTTGAAGCAAAAACCTTTAAATCGATACAGATTGGCACTGAACACCTGCTTTTGTGTATTGTTAAAGATCAGGACAACCTTGTAAGCAAAACCTTGTTGCGTTACGGTGTAGATTATACAGCCATTCGCGCTGAACTGGAAACCTTCATCGACAACCCAGGAAAAATCGAAAACTCCACCACCGGAGGTGATGATGAGGACGGAGACGATAGCAATTTTGGCAATGTGGGGAATACCGGAGCCAATCCAAAAAAACAGGGCGATAGCAAATCTAAAACCCCGGTGCTTGATAATTTCGGTCGCGATTTGACCAAAATGGCAGAAGATGGAAAATTGGATCCTGTAGTAGGCCGCGAGAAAGAAATTGAACGTGTATCACAAATACTTTCCCGCAGAAAAAAGAACAATCCTATCCTCATCGGTGAACCCGGTGTGGGCAAATCCAGCATAGCCGAAGGTTTGGCGCTTCGCATCGTTCAGCGTAAAGTATCACGTGTGTTGTTTGGCAAACGGGTGGTGACGCTTGATCTTGCATCTCTGGTTGCCGGAACAAAATACCGCGGACAATTCGAAGAACGCATGAAGGCCGTAATGAACGAGCTGGAAAAAAGTCCCGATGTTATTTTGTTTATCGACGAAATTCACACCATTATTGGTGCCGGTGGTGCCAGCGGAAGTTTGGATGCCAGCAACATGTTTAAACCGGCATTGGCCAGAGGTGAAATACAATGTATTGGTGCCACAACCCTTGATGAATACCGTCAGTACATTGAAAAAGACGGGGCTTTGGAGAGAAGATTCCAGAAAGTGATTATTGAACCCGCTTCTCAGGATGAAACGCTTCAAATACTCAGCAACATTAAAAGTAAATACGAGGATCACCACAATGTTACCTATACCGATGAAGCCTTGAAGGCCTGTGTGGTGCTTACGGCACGTTACCTTACCGACAGGCATTTGCCCGATAAGGCCATTGATGCCCTCGACGAAGCAGGCAGCCGTGTGCACATCACTAATATCAATGTGCCTCAAAACATTGTTGACATTGAAGCCAAGATTGAAGAGATCAAAGAACTCAAAAATCAAGTGGTAAGAAGCCAGAAATACGAAGAGGCAGCCAGATTACGCGACACAGAAAAACAATTGCAAACCGAACTCGAAAACGCCAAAAAAATCTGGGAAGAAGAAACCAAAAAGAACCGAATCATTGTAACGGAAGAAAATGTAGCCGAGGTAGTAAGCATGATGAGCGGCGTTCCTGTACAACGTGTCAACCAACACGAAGGGGAAAAACTGGTGAAAATGCTGGAACTGCTGAGCGGAAAAGTTATAGGGCAGGATCAGGCGCTTGCCAAAGTAGTGAAAGCCATACAACGTAACCGTGCCGGATTAAAAGACCCTAACAAACCAATTGGTTCCTTTATTTTCCTCGGCCCTACCGGTGTTGGCAAAACCCAGTTGGCCAAGGTGCTTGCCAGGTATTTGTTTGATAATGATGATGCCTTGATACGCATCGACATGAGCGAGTACATGGAAAAATTTGCCACCACCCGTTTGATTGGTGCGCCTCCGGGCTATGTCGGTTACGAAGAAGGCGGACAACTGACAGAAAAAGTAAGAAGACGCCCATACAGCGTTGTATTATTGGATGAAATTGAAAAAGCCCATCCAGATGTGTTCAATATGTTATTGCAGGTGCTGGATGACGGCATGTTAACTGATAGTTTAGGCCGTAGGATAGATTTTAAAAACACCATCATTATCATGACCAGCAACATCGGCGCCCGTCAGTTAAAAGATTTTGGTACCGGCGTCGGTTTTGGAACCAAAGCCAGAAAAGACAATGAAGATGAGGCTTCCAAAATGGTAATTGAAAGTGCTTTGAAAAAAGCGTTTGCGCCCGAGTTTTTGAACCGCATCGATGATGTGGTGATGTTTAACTCACTTGACAGAGCCGATATTCACAAAATCATTGATATTGAACTCAGCAACCTCTTTGGCCGTGTGAACGGATTAGGTTACACCATCAAAATTACCGATGCTGCCAAAGATTATATTGTTGAAAAAGGGTACGACTCAAACTATGGTGCGCGTCCACTAAAACGGGCCATTCAAAAATACCTCGAAGATCCAATGGCAGAAGAGATCATCAAAAACAACTTGTCAGAAGGCGATGAAATTGAAGTGGATTACAACAAAGAAAAGGATCTTATATTGGTGAGCACCCATAAACCAAAAACAAAAAAGAACAAAAAGGAAGACAAAGCTTAACATGTTGAACAACACGCAGTGGCTGCAAGAAGACAGCCTTGATTTGCTTGAACAGGTAGAGAACAAAAAAGCATTGGTACTGTACAACGATGAAGTGAACACCTTTGATTTTGTGATTGAATCATTGGTAAAGGTGTGTCGTCATGATATAATTCAAGCTGAACAATGTACTTACCTTGTGCATTATAAAGGCAAGTGTGCCGTTAAAACCGGCAGTTTTAAGGAATTGCAACCCATGTGCGAAGCATTGTTAGACAGGGGCTTGAGTGCCAATATTGAAAATTGAATCGCTTATGTTTTTTAAACCACTTGTGGGGATTGCCATTTTTTCCCTTTTACTCTCCTCATGTACCCGAAATGCCGTGACCGGCAAATCGGCCATGACACTTATTCCCGAAGGGGATCTGATTGTGATGAGTGAAAGTGAGTACCAGAAATTTTTGACCGAACACCCTCCCCTGCCGGCATCAGATCCCAAAGTGATTTTGGTACGCAATTGCGGGGTAAAAATTCAAAAAGCCGTGGAGTCGTATTACGCGCAAAAAAACGCCAGCGACCAGTTAAAAGGCTTTAATTGGGAATTTAATGTGGTGAATGACAATGTGGTAAACGCCTGGTGCATGCCGGGTGGAAAAGTGGTGGTATATACCGGTTTATTGCCCGTTACCGAAACCGAAGAAGGCCTTGCCATTGTTATGGGGCACGAAATTGCGCATGCTGTTGCCAGGCACGGTAATCAACGCATGAGCCAGAGTATGATGATACAATTTGGAGGCGCTGTGCTATCAACTGCCATGTCGCAAAATGCCCAAGTTACTCAGGATTTATTTTCACAAGCTTACGGTGTTACCACAGGTTTAGGCGCTTTGAGTTTCAGCCGTAAACATGAAACCGAAGCCGATAAAATGGGTTTGATTTTCGCTGCCATGGCGGGTTACAATCCCGAAGCCGCTATCGAATTCTGGCAAAGGATGGGAAAAGCCGGCGGTCAGTCGCCTCCCCAGTTTTTAAGCACACACCCCAGCAGCGAAACACGCATACGCGATTTGCAGGCCTTTATGCCTGAGGCCAAAAAATACTACAAACCGTATTGACGTCTTATCCTTTACTGCCGCCCGTTTAACCACAGTCAACACAGCGTTCAGCGCAGAGGGCACAGCCTAATGCACAGCGTAAGGCTGAATTCATATCAGATGTGGATTGTCCGATTTTGACTCAATACTGAAAAAAACTACATCGTCACAGGTATACGGACTTCCAAATTGCCCGCCAACACCCCTTCCTCATCAATATTTCCAAGGTTTAAGGTTAAGGTAGAATTTACCAAGTGTTTATCAAAGGGCTGTTTTACTCTCAGGTAATTTTTACTGTATCCGTATATGAAGCCGTTTTTATTTTCTTCTTCAAACAACACTTCCGCTTCCTTACCCAATTGACTTTCGTAAAATACCCTGAGTTTTTTGGCAGAAAGTATTCTTAGCATTTTGTTCCGTTTTTTCCTTTCGGGTACAGGCACTACACCCGGCAAATGAATGGCCTCGGTGTTATCGCGCTCGCTGTAGGTAAACACATGCAAATACGACACATCAAGCGACTTCAGGTACTCGTAGGTTTCGAGAAAATGCTCCTGGGTTTCGCCCGGGAAACCCACAATCACATCTACTCCTATACAACAATCCGGCATTAAAGCCTTGATTTTTGCCACGCGCTCGGTATACAATTCTCTTAAGTACCTCCGCTTCATGAGTTTTAAAATCGCATTGCTTCCGCTTTGTAAGGGGATATGAAAATGAGGTACAAATCGTTTGGACTTTGCAACAAATTCAATGACTTCGTCGCTCAACAAATTGGGTTCAATAGATGAAATTCTGAAACGCTCAACACCTTCCACTTCATCCAGTGCTTTTATTAAATCGATAAACTTAACTTCCTTTTTCTTTTTGGTATCTGAAGCGATGTTCTGTCCGTAACCAAAATCCCCCAGGTTCACGCCGGTTAATACAATTTCTTTCACACCGCTTGCTGCAATTTTGCGCGCGTTGTTCAGCACGTTCTCTATCGTATCGCTGCGGCTTTTGCCACGAGCCAGCGGAATGGTACAAAAGGTGCAGGAATAATCACAACCATCCTGCACTTTTAAAAAGGAACGGGTGCGATCACCTACACTGAAGGCATCCACAAAAAAATCGGCTGATGAAATTTCGCAGTTGTGTATTTCTGTGTTTGGGTTTTTGCCTGAAAAATGAATGTAATTAAGTAGTTTGAACTTTTCAGTTGCGCCCAACACCACGTCAACCCCTTCGATGTTTGAAATTTCTTCGGGTTTTAATTGGGCATAACAGCCTACCACAGCTATAAAAGCTTCAGGATTTTGAGATAAGGCATTTCGAACTATGCTCCTGCATTCACGGTCAGCGTTTTCAGTCACCGAACAGGTGTTGATCACATACACATCTGCAGGTTCGGAAAAAGCCCGTTTTTGAAAGCCCTTTTCCATAAATAAACGGGCAATGGTTGAAGTTTCTGAAAAATTCAGTTTACAACCAAGGGTATGAAAAGCAACGGTTTTGCCCGAAAATGACATGGCGCAAAAGTAAACAAATTTTCAGAGGCTCAGGCGGTGTAATACCTGCGCTTTAGCCAGTGAGAGACCTTTACCAAGAGAATCAACACCGGCACTTCCACCAGAGGACCAATGACCCCTGCAAAAGCCTGCCCGCTCTGAATACCAAATACACCAATGGCTACAGCAATGGCCAGTTCGAAATTATTGCCCGAGGCTGTAAACGAAATGGCTGCATTTTCAGGATAAGCGGCACCCGCGGCCTTTGTGATAAAAAATGTTAGAAAAAACATGATCACAAAAAAGATGAGCAAAGGCAAAGCCACCATCATCACATCCAAAGGCAATTGAACAATCAACTCCCCTTTAAAAACAAACATCACCACAATGGTGAACAGCAAGGCCAGCAAGGTAATGGGAGAAACGGCTGGAATAAATTTCCGGTTCAGCCAGTCCTCACCCCTCGAATAAATAATCAGGTACCTGCTCAACACGGCTGCCACAAAAGGAATGCCCAGGTAAATGCCCACTGTGCTTGCAATTTGCGAAATGCTCACCTCTAAACTGAGGCCTTGCACCCCAAACAAAGGCAGCATGATCTCGAGATAAAAATACGCATACACACTAAAAAACAACACCTGCAACAAGGCGTTAATGCCCACTAATCCGGCAACGTATTCCCTGTTACCGCCGGCCAGTTCGTTCCACACGATCACCATGGCAATGCAGGGCGCTAAACCTATAATGATTAGGCCGGTCATGTAGTCGGGCGAACCTGACAAAAACAACAAGGCGAGTAAAAACATCAAAAACGGACCCACAATCCAGGTAATAAAAAGGGAGATGAACAGTAGTTTGAGGTTGTTAAACAACAGGGGGATCTTTTCAAACCTCACTTTAACCAAAGGCGGATACATCATCAAAATCAAACCAATGGCAAGGGGCCAATTGGTAGTACCCGAACCGCTCTGGAGTTGAGTGGCCAGGCCAGGAAAAAAGTAACCCAAACCCACACCAAAGGCCATGGCCGCAAATATCCATACCGTTAAGTAACGGTCCATAAATGCTAAACGTTTGTTTTTGCCGGTGTTTACGGCACTTTCTATGTGTTCTGGCATATCCTTAGTGTTTGAGTTTTGAAAAAACGTACAGGCATTCGGTAGCAATTTGCGCGCAACGCTCATCGTAGGCCTTTTCCTGATCTTGAGTGCCATCAAAGGTTTTTGGATCGGCATAGGTGGTTCCTAATCGAAACTCTGCACCGGGTATAAAAGGGCAATTTTCTTCCGCTTCAGAGCAGGTCATAATAGCGGCAAAATCTTTTTGAGGATTAAGGGCATGATGGTATTCTTTTGAAAAACACAACAGGGGCTGTTGCCCTCCGTACTGCAATTCCACCTGCGGATTTTCTGTAGTTCCGGTAAGTGTTACCTCAAAACCTGCTCTTTCAAAAGCCTTAATGGTATTGGGGTGCACACGAGTTGCCTCGGTTCCTCCGGAATACGTTGTGATTCGATGAAAACCAAAATACTCTGCTGCCAATTGGGCCCACACCTGTCCAAAGTGGCTGCGCCTGGAGTTGTGCGTGCAAATGTAAATTAACTGGCTTGCTTGCGCTCTGCTGTGTTTTTTTTGTAAATATCCCACTAAGTGATCAAGCAGGTTTTTTCGCTCCGGAGAAATATTCTCCACCTCCGATAAACGCTGTTGTATATACTCAGCAATGTTTTGGTTCATGCCACTGTAAGGTTTTATTCCAAATTAACAACAACCTCCACCCGGGGTACAACAAGCGGCAGAAGAGGCGTTTTGTAATTCAGCCAGTTTTACTTTTGGTTTAGCCGCCGGCACCCCGCATTGGTCTGAAGCCAAACAAGCTGTGGTGGTAGCAAGCAAGTGAAACTGTTTGCCATCAAAAGCCACATGGTATTTGCCTATGGTGTCGCCCTGGTATTCAATTTCAAGCTCCGGGTCTTCGTCTTTTAAAATACCCGCCGATAGCCCAATAATGCTTAGCAATTTAGCTGCACTTAATCGGTGGTCGAAATCCGATGCCAGCCACAATTGAAAATTAACGGTTTTCTCAAAACGCTCTTTGCCTCCGCAATCAATAAAATGACGGGTGATAAGCCCTACTTCGGTGACATGAAAATGCACAGGCACTAATTTTCCTCCGGGTAATACAAACTCTAATTCGTTGAGGTTTTGCAAGGCTGATTTAAAGGCAGATAATTTCATTCTTTTTATGGTTTAGTTTAACAGCAATTTGATTTTAAAACAGGGGTATTTAGTAGTGCAGATAATTGGTTTTTGGCTTGCTCCCATTCCTTTTCGTCAATACAATAACACACTTTCACACCTTCCACATCACCCTTTATCAGACCGGCATCTTTGAGTTCACGCAAGTGTTGCGAAACCGTACTTTGCGAGAGCGGTAATTCATCCACGATGTCGCCGCAAATGCAGGTTTGTTTCTTTAAAAGTAAACGCAGTATGGCTACACGCGCCGGATGCGCCAGAGCCTTGGCATAGGCAGCTACTTTATTGTCTTTAGCCGAAAATTCGGCAGATTTTGTGATCCCCATTTCAATCGCAATATTACGATTAAATAATGCAAGTTCCCCTTTATTTAACATCTTTTCTTTTATCTCCTATTTTTTGGGCGTGCCCCATGAAGCCGAAAAACAGGTAGTTACTCGAACGTTTTCTCTTCATAGGGTCGGGCTGCGTAATTTATCCCGACCTTAGGAGGGAGGCTCAGCTGCCGCTTCGGCTTTTTGCCCAGGCTCCTTGCCTTAACTGCGTCAAAAGAACTTAACCTGCCGTGTTCCTCAGGCAGCTCCCCGAACCTACTAAACACCTACTTCTACCATAAAAAAATGTCTTTCTTCACCGCTTTTAGCGTATCTTTGCCCTTTGCAATTTTATGAATCTCGACTCACTTACAGCCATTTCACCGGTAGATGGGCGTTACCGCAAACACAGCGAAGCCCTGGCCCCCTACTTTTCTGAATTTGGGCTCATACGGTATAGGGTATTGGTAGAAATCGAATACTTTATTGCCCTTTCGGCACAACAACTCAAGGGTTTTCCAAAGGTGAGTGCCACACAGGCCAAACAACTTCGCAACATTTACACCAAATTCAGTTTGGTTGATGCGCAAAAAATAAAAGACACTGAAAAAACCACCAACCACGATGTTAAGGCGGTTGAATATTTTGTTAAGGAAAAATTACAGCAACTGGGTTTTTCTGCTTCGCTTGAATACGTGCATTTTGGTTTAACCTCGCAGGATGTGAACAACACCAGTATTCCACTTTCATTAAAAGAAGCCAGCCACATGGTGGTGTTTCCTGCCATCGACAACCTCATTAAGGTACTATCAACACAGGCTAAAGATTGGAAAGCCATTTCCATGCTGGCCCGCACCCACGGTCAGGCAGCCTCTCCAACCACACTCGGAAAAGAACTGTTGGTATTTGTAGAACGTTTAAACACGCAGCTCACGCAATTAAAAGCCATCCCCTACTCGGCTAAATTTGGCGGGGCTACCGGAAACTTTAACGCCCATCATGTGGCGTTCCCAAAAACGGATTGGGTGAAATTCGCGAACAACTTCGTGAACAATTCTTTGGGATTAAGCCGTTCGCAACACACCACGCAAATTGAACATTACGATAATCTGGCGGCGTATTGTGATGCCTTAAAACGTGTCAACACCATTTTGATTGACCTGAGTCGTGATGTTTGGACTTACATTAGCATGGACTATTTTAAACAGCAGCTCAAAGCCGGCGAAGTGGGGTCATCGGCCATGCCACACAAAGTGAACCCTATTGATTTTGAAAATGCCGAAGGTAATCTGGGAATGAGCAATGCCATGCTCGAATTTTTAGCCGCCAAATTACCGGTATCCCGCTTGCAACGCGACCTCACCGACAGCACCGTGTTACGCAACCTGGGTGTGCCCCTGGCCCACAGTTTAATTGCTTACCAAAGCCTGAGCAAAGGATTAAACAAACTCATACTTAACCAAAGCGCCATCAAGGCTGATTTAGACGACAATTGGGCGGTAGTAGCCGAAGCCATACAAACCATTTTGCGTCGCGAGGCTTACCCAAAACCATACGAAGCTTTAAAAGACCTAACCCGCACCAATGCTGCCATTAACCGCAGCACCTTACACCAATTCATTGATGGATTAAAGGTAAGTGCAGCCATTAAAAAAGAACTCAAAGCCATTACGCCTTTTAATTATACCGGTATTCCAGCCAAATTTTAAGTATGAAAAAGGTTTGGGCTTATAGCATCAGTAAACCACTTAACGAAGAGGAAAAAAAGCAATTGCTCAGCGAAACCAACGCTTTTACTTCGCAGTGGACCGCCCACGAAAACCAACTGAGTGCCAACTGCAGCATTGAAGAAAATTGTGTGTTGCTGGTTCAGGTGGATGAAGCCGTGTATGCGGCCAGTGGATGCAGCATTGATAAACTGCAGCGTTTTATCAAATCGGTTGAACAAAAATTTAAAGTGGAATTGCTGAACCGTTTGTTGGTTCCCGTTGAAATTTCGGGGCAATTTACAATTCTTAAATCTTCAGAAATTAAAAGCCTGCTTGAAAACCAATCCATATCTCCGGATACAAAGATTCTAAACACTGCAATTTGCACCGAAGCTGAATTACAAAACTGGAAACAGCCTCTTAAAGCAACCTGGCTGAGTAAATTTATTTCTTCCTGATCAAAAACTCAAAAACCCTTTCACCTGTTCTGTGCAAGCCTTTGCCTGCTCTTCGCTGGTAAAATTTCCATCATCGCTTACCACTTTATCTACTGCTGAAACCGGGAGTTTATTGTAAAACACGTGCATTTTCAAATATTGCAACACACCGGTCAAATGTTCCATTCCCCTTAGGTTGCCGGCTCTGCCCTGAGAAACACCAACCAAACAGGCTTTTTTGTGCAGCCATTCCCGGGGTGGTACCGTATCTAAAAACAGCTTTAATATGCCTGGATAAGAGCCGTTGTATTCAGGTGCAACAAACACAAACTTGTGGTGCGGTTGAATGTAGGAATGTACCAAACCTGTGAATAGCGGTGTTGATTTCCCATACGTTTCGCTGAACATCTGTTCAACCGGCAGTTCCCTGAAATCCAGCAGTATAGCCTCTTTACCCAAATTCCTGAACAAATTAAGGTAAGCTGTGCAAACCTTAAGTGTGTAACTATCAGGACGATTGGTGCAGCTAATAATAACGATTCTCTCCATAAATTTATCAACACTGACCCGCGATACCCCTTTCTTTTGTTCAAAACTAGGGCTCGGTAAAGTCTGTAATTCCTCTAATTTTACAAACAGCAAAACCTGAGATTTGTTTGCATTTTATGAACATTACGTATTACGGACACTCTTGCTTTTCAATTGAAATAAATGGCAAGCACCTGTTGTTCGACCCTTTTATAAGTCCTAACGAATTGGCACAACACATCAACATACAAACCATAAAAGCCGATTATATTTTAGTTTCTCATGGTCATAACGATCATGTAGCTGATGTGGAAAGCATTGCCAAACGCACCGGTGCCAAACTCATTTGTAATTGGGAAATACACAATTGGTTTTCAAAAAAAGGACTGAACAACATTCACCCCATGAACACCGGGGGCAAACTAAAATTGGATTTTGGCAGCGTAAAATGTGTGGCGGCCCAACATAGCAGCTCAATGCCCGACGGCAGCTATGGCGGTAACCCCATGGGTTTTGTGGTGGAAAGCACGGAAGGGAATTTTTATTATTCGGGCGATACGGCACTCACCTACGACATGAAACTTATAGGAGAATACCACAGCATTGACTTTGCCTTTTTACCCATAGGTGACAATTTTACCATGGGCGTTGATAATGCCATCATTGCTTCCAACTTCATTAACTGCGCCCGCATTGTGGGTATGCATTACGACACATTTGAGTACATTAAAATAGATAAGAACGAAGCCATATCGAAATTTCAGCGCTCAGGAAAAGACCTGAGACTAATGACAATTGGAGAAAGTATCAACCTATAGTAGAACGAAACAATAAGAGAATATGGGAAAAATCATAGCGATAGCGAATCAAAAAGGCGGGGTTGGAAAAACCACAACAGCCATTAACCTGGCAGCTAGTTTAGCAGTACTCGAATACAATACCCTGCTGGTGGATGCCGATCCTCAGTCGAACGCCACATCGGGCGTGGGTATTGATGTATCAACTGTGAAAGCAGGTTTGTACGAGTGTATTATTGATAGCGTGCATCCGAAAGATGTTATTCTTAAAACCGATACGCCCAACCTCTCATTGTTACCAACCAACGCCGACCTGGTGGGTGTGGAACTGGAGCTGGTGAATTTGAGTAACCGGGAGTACATGATGAAAAAAGCCCTGGACAAAATAAAGGACAAGTACGATTTTATTATTGTAGATTGTTGTCCATCACTTGGACTTACCGTAATTAATTCGCTTTCGGCAGCTGATAGCGTTATAATTCCGGTGCAGTGCGAATACTTTGCTTTGGAAGGTATGGGCAAGTTGTTACAAACCATAAAAATTGTGCAATCGCATTTAAACACCAATCTTGATATTGAGGGTGTGTTGCTCACCATGTACGATGGGCGTTTGCGTTTGGCCAATCAGGTGGTTGAAGAAGTAAAAACCCATTTTCAGGACATGGTGTTTAACACCCTTATTCAACGCAACACCAAACTGGCTGAAGCCCCAAGTTTCGGAAAAACCATTATTATGCACGACGCCATAGGTAAAGGTTCGGCAAGTCATTTGAATTTGGCAAGGGAAATTTTACAACGCAACGGCCTTACTAAAATAAGCGACTCCAACCGCACCATCTCCGTTCAGGAATCGGAAGAAGAGTTGAGCGAAGACCTATAATTGAACGCAAAGACAAGCACAGAGATGAACAAAAAACCCGCATTAGGAAGAGGACTGAGTGCCTTACTGGAGAACGCCAAAACCGACATCACCACCAAATCTTTGGGCGAAAATGCCCCGGTGGTAAATTCTGTTACCAACATTAAACTCAAAAACATTGAAACCAATCCGTTTCAACCCCGCAGCAATTTTGAAGAAAATGCTTTGCAGGAATTGAGCGACAGTATTCGACAACACGGCATTATACAACCCATTACCGTAAGAAAACTGGGTTATGACCGTTACCAGTTAATTTCTGGCGAACGCCGTTTCAGGGCCTCACAAATGGCCGGTTTGAGTGATGTGCCGGCATACATACGCATTGCCGACGATCAGGAAATGTTGGAAATGGCTTTGGTAGAGAACATTCAGCGTGAAGACCTCGATCCCATAGAAGTGGCTTTATCGTACAAACGTTTGATTGATGAGTGCGAATTAACCCAGGAGCAGCTGAGTGAAAAAGTAGGCAAACAGCGCAGTACGGTTACCAACTTTTTGCGTTTGCTTAAGTTACCGGCTCCCATTCAAAAGGCTTTAAGGGATCGTGAAATCAGCATGGGGCATGCGAAAGCATTAATCAACATTGATAACGAAGACCGTCAGTTGGCCATTTTTGCCTTGACTTTGGAAGAAGATTATTCGGTTCGCCAGATTGAAGAAATGGCCAGAACCGAAAAATTAAGGGTGTCGCCAAAATCGGTAAAACCCGATAAACCCCTGAGTATAGAAGACAAGCAGGTGGTAAAAGACCTGGCCGCTATTTTTCGTAATTCGGCAGAGTTTAAGCGCAAAAACAATGGCAGCGGCAGCATTACCTTAAAATTTGAGAACGATAAGGAGTTGCTGGTGTTATTGGGTATTTTGGGTGTAAAATAACGCGTTTGTGTTGTTGCCATTTTCCTTTGCCTGCAACCCCACCTGCATTACAAACTGCAGAGCCTTTTTTTTGCTTGAAATTCGTACAACATCATAGTGCCTTGAATTTTTTCATAACGCCTGGGGAATAACGCGCCCGTGATGGAACGAAAAGCCCGGGGCAAAAGCTTTGCGTGTTGTTTGCGTGGCGAGGAGGCTGCGCTTAACAAGCGGAGACCCCGGAGACCGACAAACAAAGCAAAGCTTGCACCGGCTTGGAGTGAGAGCACGATCAGGCGCCCAATGCATAACAAAAGCCGTAGTAAGACCTCAAGTAATTTAAATAACTGTGAAAAAAATCCTCCTGATATCAGACACGCACGGGTATTTTGAAACCGGGCTACTCAAACACATGCAGGAAGCTGATGAAGTGTGGCATGCCGGAGACATTGGCGCGCCTGAATTTTTGAATAACATTCTTCCACACAAACCCTTGAGGGCCGTTTATGGGAATATTGATGGAGCCGAAATTAGAGCAAGGTACCCCGAGGTTGAGGTATTTTATTGTGAGCAAGTGAAAGTGCTGATGTTGCACATTGGGGGCTACCCCGGCAAATACCCGGCTAAACTGAAAGCGCTTTTGCAAAAGGAACAAGCTAGTTTATTTATTTGCGGGCATTCGCACATTGTAAAAGTGCAATACGATACGGAGTTGAACCTGCTGCACATGAACCCCGGGGCCTGTGGTCGAGAGGGTTTTCACCAGGTAAAAACCGCACTGAGATTTGAGATAGAGGGCAAGGACATAAAAAATTTAAGTTTGATAGAGTTTGGTAAAAGAAGCAACGTAACTTTATAGGGTGGAAAAAGAAAGTTATTTCAGCAATGAGGCTCTGGCCCGTTTTGTGGCCGCTCAAAACCGAAGGGTAGAAAAAATAGTGTGCCATCTGTGGCAAAACAAAATTCAGGAAGGTAATACCGTTGAGCTTATTGACAATTTGCAATTGCATTTTACCGACAAACAACATCTCACCATAGGTTGCAATGCCGAGGGTGATGGCTTGGATGCCTTTGAATTTAACTACGCTAAAACGGCCAAAGAAATTGAACAAGAGTTTTCAGGCAAAATAAAACTCTTTGCAGTGAACGCCTCCGCCACCAAAATGTGGGAAGGGGTAATAGGCAAAACTTTGCTGGCCGTTAGGGTAAGCAAATCCAACGAACAATACAAAGCCGACTCGGTGGTGCTGGATTTTGGCGATGAAAAGCGGGAAATCAGCATCAGCCCTTTGGATGGCATTGTAATTGATTATTACGAGGAATAAGCTGCTTACTGCCAGTTCGTTTACCATTTATCAATTATTTATTTGGGCGCCGGCCGTGCCCTCCGCTATAGCCTTCTCACAAGGCCTAATTGGCCTATAGCCTGTGCGGGGTCTGCGAGTCGAGCCCCGCAGCCTCCGCCAGGCAAGGCCACTAATGCCTTGTTTCGCCGGGCTGCCGCTGCGGTCACTGGCGCCTGCCCCGGCACAAGGCACCTCAAACCCCGAACTCAATCTTGTAACATTGAGGAGTAGCCTGCCAGTGGCTGGATGAGCCAGCTGGTGTAGAGGATTTCTGCCTCCTTGAATTTTCGTATCGAGACGTCTAAGTGAATAAGCCCGAACCTCACCACTTTTTGCTACATTTTATAGCCACACTTCTTTTCAGCTTACATTAATTTCGACGTATGCCTTTGCTAAACATACGACTCGAAAAAGCAAGCCATCATGAGCAGGAAGTGGTAAAACTTCTGTTTGAAAAGAACGAATCGCTTCAGTATGCCATAAGGCCCTTAAAAGGCTTAAGATGGAGTAAAACAATGGGCGCTTGGTATGTACCCATGAGAGGATCATTGCAAGCAGAACTTTTTACATTATTAAAAGGCAAGGCCTGGATAGATTATTCAGCGCTAAGCAACCCGGCGCCACATACCGAACACATTGAAGCGCCAAAAGCCATCCCTAATGCTTTACCATTGCGTGCTGATTTACAATTGAGGCTGGAAGAATTTCGTCAATGGATGTTCTCGAAACGTTACAGTGTAAATACAATAAAAACCTACACCGAAGCCTTAAGGTGTTTTCTGGCTTTTTTTAAGGATAAACAAGCCTCTGACTTTCAAAATCGGGATTTAGTGGTTTTTAATAACGACTATATTTTAAAAAATAAACTATCGAGTTCATTTCAAAACCAGGTAGTAAATGCTGTAAAGTTGTTTTTTCGTACCGTGGAAGGTCGGCAATTAAATCCTGAGTTGATTCACCGGCCCAAGCGGCAGAAGTTATTACCGAATGTTTTGAGCAAAGAGGAGGTGAAACTAATTTTATTGGCATTAAGCAATATCAAACACAAAGCCATGCTCAGTTTAATTTACAGTTGTGGGTTGCGGCGCAGCGAACTACTAAATTTAACATTAAGGGATATTGATTCGAACCGTAAGGTGATTGTGGTAAGGCAATCGAAGGGCAGAAAAGACAGGATTGTACCCTTATCGGAAAAAATCCTTCTATTATTGAGGGAGTATTACGCAGCCTATAAACCCAAGCACTGGGTATTTGAAGGGCAAAATGGGCAAGGCCAGTATGATGAAAGCAGTTTGGCTGCTGTATTAAAACAGGCCGTAGAAAAAAGTAAAATCAATAAGCCGGTTACGCTACATTGGTTACGCCACAGTTATGCTACTCATTTGCTGGAGAGTGGCACGGATTTGAGGTATATACAAGAAATTCTTGGTCATAGCAGAAGTACAATAACCGAAATTTACACTCATGTAAGCAATAAGAGCATTCAAAGAGTTGTGTCTCCATTTGACAGTTTATAAAAAAACGATAAATTTATGAAACCCATAAGAAGAGAAAACCTAATCATATCTTGCAAATCAAGCAGCATAAGATTAGAAAAGTTAAGGGTATAAGTAAGTTAGTGGCAATGGCTCCCGGGACAGACCGACATTAAGTAAAGACATGAAAAGTAAATTAATCGGAATCTTAATCGGCTTGACACTCGGGCTTTTAATTCATTTTGCCTTGAGACTTTTCTATTCTTATGAATTTCTTTCTCACAGCCAGACAAGTGTGACAATAAAAAATAAGTCTGGTCATTTATTGACGACATTACAACTTAAACACAAGGGCGGTACACTCCAAGCAAGTAATATTTACGACAGCGAAGAAATTCGTTTCATTTTTCCAAGCAGTGGAGAAAACTCCTATAATGTTATCGCCACTTTGGACAATGATTCGGTCATAGAATCTCAAGGCGTTTATTTTGAGCGGGGCTATCGGGGGACAGAAACTGTGACTTCTTCAAAAATCATCACGGACAATAATTGGTAATGCGGACATTCCTTCGTAGAGCCACAGCCACTAACAGCCAACTGGCGCCACCGCGGACAAGAACAGCTTCAGTATATGCAGCCGCTGTTTTCGGGCTGACAAGTTTTAGTGGCGCGGCTGCGTTCTCTCTTTTAACATCCGGACGAATTTTCTATCTTTAACATCAGACCAGCTCTCCGTAAGGCGGCGGGCGCCAGTTGGCCAAACGTTAGCGGGCATGCCTGGACGACTTCCGAGAGTAAATTTGGAGTATATACTTTTAATATATACCTTTGTTTAAAATTCCAGACATGAAAATCTTATCCTTAAAGCTAGACGACGACATCTATGATGAAGCTGAGAAGATCACTTCAAA
>JBPOHJ010000003.1:0-110629 GCA_052035725.1 Bacteroidota bacterium
ATCAGTAAAGGTATTCAGACAGACACTCTGAGGGAATTTTTTTGCTTTAAGAAAAACTACAATTACACACTCAAGCTAAAAGACAATTATGAAAGAATATTCAGAGTTTCAACAAAAGGCTCTCAACTAGGGACAGAAGTACTTGAAAAATATTTAAATGACAGTTTAAAATCTACAAATAGTCGATATTTAAAAATAGAAAGTGATAAAACGAATTATCTATTCAAATTTGTCACAGAATTTTATGCGGAATCTCTTAAAGAATCTGTCGACAGTATAGGTATAATAATCTTACGTGGCAAAGACACTCTGTTTTCAAATTTCTTTAAAGGAAGAAACGCTCTCATTTCTAAGGATTTATGTGAAAATCCAAAAAACACAATTGTGGTTACAGACTATTGCTCTTTGCAAGAAACAACGAAAAGAGATTATCCAAAAGACTATTCAGACGACATGAGCCAGAGAGTACCTCACTGCGACTTCAAAGACCAAGAGACTACAACATTTCCAGGACCGCCGGTTTTGTCAATAGTGGCTCCAGTAAGTTATTTAATAATACATCCTTTGGACAAGGTGCTGCCGAAAGTAATAGAGTGTGTCAAGCACGGACAATAAAAACTGGTGCTAACATCGGTCTTGCGACCATTTTTTGCGTGTTAGCGCTCAAATGTGTAAATTGAACTTAGCAAAAAACTACCAGTAGCTGCAAACCTTTAGCTGCAATGCATTAAAAAAGACATGAAACGTTTGTTAAATACAATTCTGTTTAGCTTCATGAGTTGTTACTTTTGGGGACAAAACTGGCTCAATGTTGGCTCAGGACCCAATCATGCCTGCTATGATCTCTTAAAGTTTAACTCAAATCTATATGCTGGAACTAAATCAGGTGTGTTTATGTGGGACAACGTTAGCTGGACACAAGTAGGTCCGCCATTTGTATTTGGTATTGCCTGGCCACTGACATTAGAAAGCTATAATGATACGCTTTATGAAGGCGGTAACCCAAGTAGTGGCAACTCAACCTTCACAAGAGTATTTAAGTTTAATAATTCTGTTTGGACACCAATCCCAGGTATTCTCACTGGAGCTCCAGCTGTATATTCATTAAAAAAATTCAATAATAAGTTGGTGGTTGCTGGTTCATTCTCAAAAATTGACACCTCAGACTTTAATAATATTGCTACGTGGGACGGTGAAAATTGGGATACACTTGGTTCTGGATTGAATGGAACTATTTATTCTACCTGTATACATAATGGTGATTTTGTTGCTGCTGGCACTTTTATAGGATCAGGGGCAGATACTAGTATTCGTTATGTAGCTCGCTGGAACAATAGCATTTGGCAGCCGTTAACCACATCTTATAGCTTCATAAATGGAGGTCCAAAACCAATGTTAAGCACAAATAGCAATCTAATTATTGGCAATGTGTGGGATACGATAATTGGCCCTATGCGAGGTATTGCTTCCTGGAACGGAACAAATTTTACAACAATGGGCAGTCATTTGTTTGTGGATATAGCCGACTTGTGGTCATTTAATAATGAAATATATTGTGCAGCAACACTTTATACTTTAAATCCTCATGACTACAATTTTGCAGTTCTTAAATGGAATAATGGTATTTGGCAACAAATTGGTAGCTCATTTGATGGTGGTTTGCTGACATTGGAGGATTACTCCGGTGAACTTTTTGTTGGAGGCTCCTTTGATAATTGTGGTGGTGCTGTCGTCCCTAAGTCAGCACGATTTTCAAACTCCACCACTTTGGAAGAATACAAAAGCTCAGTGGTATTTGAACACTACCCTAATCCCGCAATTGAAACCATAAATTTAATTTCCTTAAATGATCAACAAATAGAGGTGTGCAATGCACTTGGCCAACCAATTCGTAAATGCCATTTAGTTGAAGGATTCAATCCAATTTATATAGGAGACTTGACTCAAGGAATATATCTAATAAGATCTTCTCTAAATCAAAATTTGACGCCAATTAAATTTGTGAAAAACTGAATGCACTTCAGTTAACAGACAACTGGCGCCATAGCGGAAAAGTTGTCCCTTCGGGAATTTAATTGCAACGCTGCAAAACCATTTGTTTCTTCAAGTAACATTTTCGCAGGTTGACGTTGACGTCGCACAATCCCGCCGAACACCAACCACAAAATCGTTAACCCTCCTTAATCCCCACCAAAGAAAACACCATGGGTAGTTTATCACCCAAATGGGGTATTCGAAATTTACCTTCTTCAATTTTTACCGTGTTTTTAAAACAAGCGTAAGGGGAGTAATTGTATTCCTCAAAAGAAAGCAAACGAATGCCATTGTTCAGTAAACTGCTCAACACCTCGCCGGTAGAGTGGTTCCAGCCAATGTAGTCGATTTTTATATCTGCATCCTGTTGAGCATAGGTGCCGCTTTCTGTTTCGTGAATAGGACCGGTGTTAAAATAATTGTATTTGATTTCTTTAAAATCATCGTCAAACATCCACACCGCTGGATGAAACTCCACAAATACAAATTTACCCCCGGGTTTAAGGTAACGATGAATGATTCCGGCCCACAGGTGTAAGTCAGGTAACCAGCCAATTGTTCCATAAGAAGTAAATACGATATCAAACGCTTCGTTCAAGTGTTCCGGTAGCGAATAAATGTCGCAGCATATAAATTTGGCATCCGAATGCAATTGAATAGCCAAAGCCCTGGCTTCTTCTATGGCTCTGTCAGAAAAGTCCATCCCGGTTACCTTAGCGCCCATTCTGGCAAGAGATAAGCTGTCCTGACCAAAATGGCACTGCAGGTGTAAAATGTTTTTTCCTTTTACATCTCCAAGCAGGTTAAGTTCGATTGGTTTTAAGGAAGTTTTTCCTTTTATAAATTCATCCATACCATAAAAATCGGAGCTAAGATGTACCGGTGTTCGACGGTTCCAGGATGCCCGATTGATGGAGAGGTAATTGAGATCTTTGTTCATGGAGTAAATGTAAGAAGAAAGCGTGCTTAAACCTTCGGCATGGGATGCACACTGACAAATCAATTAGGAGTAATTGGTTATCACTCTCCCGCCGGAAGTTTAATCAACTTCCCCTTGCCTTTTTTTACAAAATGTCTCAACAATTCTCCCGTATCCGGGTAATAAGGCCTGAAACCCACTTGCCCCCGCAGTTCTTCCGGCGATTGAAATCCGGCGCTTTCATCAAAATACCCAAAACCCCTGTATTTGTTTTTTTCCACCAGCACCACCGAATATTCACCCATTTTCCGGCCCTTGTCCAACACCACAAAATCAGGGTAGGGGAATTCAAATTCCTTAAGTATAGTTTCCACTCTTTTATTGTACTCTTCCACTGCCTCCTCTTCGGCACAAATACCCCTGCATTTTTTTATCTGATGGTTAAAACACACCGCCTCCTCACCGGTCAATCCGCAATAACGCAGGCAAAGTTCTTTTTCTTCCAGCCAGGCTTCCAAGCGGCTGCGGGCCGAACTGTAGGAAGTATATGAAACCAAAGGGTCTTCAACATTCTGACTTTCACTTACGCGTAAATTCAAAATGCCTTTTTCGTCCTTAAAACATTCAAGACAATGTGTAAACGCCTCCGACTTGCGCATGCGGTTGTATTTAGGTTGGTGTTTTTTGATTTCTTCCGATTCGTACAACAAAGCAATCAGTTCACTGCCCGTTAATTCAAAATCCACACTATGCAATTCGTTCAGCATTTTTTTGCTTTTTTTTGCATCGTGGTTAAAATGCGCCTGTGCCCTTTGGTACATGTTGTTACTTTTACCAATGTAAATTACCTCCCCTTCTTTGTTTCTGAAATAATACACCCCGCACTCTTCAGGTAGTTTGTTCAACACATAGTGTTTTATCTTGTCCACCTTTCGGGTCATAATCTCAGTAACACCCATGTTTTTGTATTGTGGGTGTTGGGTTTTTAATTGTATAAGCAGGTCAAACAACTGGGCGGTGGCTACAGCATCACCCTCGGCTCTGTGTCGTCCAAAAATTTCAATACCCAATGATGCGCAAAGGTGACCCAAGCTGTAGGAAATTCGTCCGGGCATCAGTTTGCGGCTCAGGCGAACGGTACAAAGTGTATCACGTTTATAAGTGTAGCCCAGCGATTTAAATTCTTCCCGTATAAAACCATAATCAAAACCTACGTTATGCGCAACAAACACACAACCTTCCGTCATCTCCAGTATTTTTGGGGCCACCTCGTGAAAGCGTGGTGCATCGGCTACCATCTCGTTGGTGATGTTGGTGAGTTTGGTGAAGTAAGGCGAAATATAACATTCAGGATTAATCAGGGTACTAAAACGGTCAATAACACTCAGGCCATCGTGTTTTAATATGCAGATTTCGGTGATGCGTCCTTTTCTGAATTCAAAACTGGTACCACAGGTTTCTATGTCAATGATGGCAAACATGCTTGTTTTTTTGGGCCTGTGTCGGCTTCGCTTGTATTAAAATCGCTACGGCCTCAGCCGCCACCGGGCCCTCAGCTATAGTCCCGCCGCACCTTGCGGTGTTTTTATCGGCTGCGGTGTCTTGTTGTTTTTACAAAAGCCTCCTCGCACGAAAAACACAGCGCAATCTGCAGGCGGGCGCTGCCGCTTCGGTCCCTCAGGCAAAGCCTAGTTCAAACGTTCTAATTATTAACAAAATCCAAGTCAACTAATAGCCTACAAGTTTAGTAAGAAATGATTTACCATAATACTACAAATTGTAGCAATAGTTTGCTATTCCAGGCAGTAAATTCGTGTATGCAAACTCAGGTAACAACTGCTCCAACTCCCTTTTTTAAAGGCAGGGGCACAGGCTTCAACCCATCCAACCGTTTTTTAAAACAAAGTTATACTTCCGAAATACAAGAAAGTTTGGATGATACACAGGTGGGAAATCCCCAGACCGAAATCATTTACACCTTTCCTAAAAGCATTATCAATAAGGTCGAGAGTTCCGACATTGGTTTGGAGTATTCCCTGAATCCCTATCAGGGCTGTGAACATGGTTGCACCTATTGTTATGCTCGCAATACTCATGAGTACTGGGGTTACAGTGCCGGATTGGATTTTGAACGCAAGATAGTAGTGAAAAAAAACGTGATCGAATTACTGGAAAAACAATTGTCTAACAAAAACTGGGTGCCAAAACCCATCATGCTTTCCGGCAATACCGATTGTTACCAACCAGTTGAACGCGAAATGGGCATTACACGCCGTATACTACAAACCCTTTTAAAGTACAAACACCCGGTGGCCATCATTACCAAAAACGCTTTAATCAAACGCGATCTTGATATTTTGAAAGAAATGGCAGCGCAAAATTTGGTTCACGTAATGATTTCAATTACCGGCACCGACGAAAAACTGAGGCAGCTGCTCGAGCCCCGCACTGCGTCTTATAAATCACGATTAGAAGTAATGGAGTTACTCAACAAACACAACATTCCTTGCGGGGTGATGATGGCGCCCATCATTCCCGGACTCAACAACCATGAAATTCCCAATGTGTTGAAAGCAGCCGGCAATGCAGGAGCGGGTAGGGCCGGCATGACCATCGTGCGTTTGAATGGAAAAGTAGAAGTATTGTTCAGGCAATGGCTCAGTACCCACTTTCCTGATAGAGCTGATAAGGTTTGGGCTCAAATCATCGAATGCCATGGCGGTAAAGTAAGCGACCATCGTATCGGGGTGAGAATGCGGGGTGAGGGAAGAATAGCTGAATCCATTTCGCAGTTATTTAAACTCTCCCGAAAAACGTATATCAAGGAAACAGCGTTTGAATTCAATTGCAGTGATTTTAATCCCCATGCCTCCAAATCGCAGCTGGCCTTATTTTAAACAAAGTGCCACGCTAGAATAAAGTAGTAAATTGTACTCTAACCGAGTAGTTAAAACACATAGAACAAGGTGCTGAGGCACGGCAATTAAACATGAATAAATCATTAAAAGCAACAGCCCAAACACAAATCAAAGCCCCAGCTGAACCGGTTTGGGATGCCCTGGTGAATCCGGATAAAATAAAACAGTACTTGTTTGGTACAAATACCACAAGCCAATGGGTATTGGGTAGCGAGATCCTATTTGAAGGCGAGTACCAGGGACAGCATTACCGTGATAAAGGAAGGATTACAGCAATACAGGAGAATAAAATTTTGCAATACACCTACTGGACCAGCTTTTCAGGTCTTGAGGACAAGGATGAGAACTATTCATTGGTAAGATTTGAATTGCAAAACATGGCTGATGGCACCCACTTGTTATTAACCCAGGAAGGTTTTCCTAATCAGCAGGCAGCTGAGCATTCTTCTGTAGCCTGGCAGCAGATTTTGGAAGCCATTAAAAAACTAATTGAGGCTCCTGGCGATTAAGTTCATTTACTTTTATCAGGCGAATAAGCCGCTAAAGTAAAACGAATATCTCCGTAAGAGTACCCTTCGCCGAGTTTTTCCCTGATCAATTTGGAAGAAGTAGTATTCAGTTCTGCTATTGCATTGCGTATGGCTTGGATTTTTTGCGCAGGTATTACATCCTCAGCTTGAAGCTCGCCACTTGCCACATATTGTGCTAAATGCCCTTCTACAGTACTCATCACCAAATTCCGTGTTTTGGCAATTTCTTCAATGCCCATCCCTTCCCGAAACAAGTCAAAACTCAGTTTTTTTGAATCACCTTTCTCTTTTTTCTTTCCTTTTTCCTTATGCCTACTTTCTGCGGTTTTGTTTACCTTAAGTGAAGTCAGCGGTTCTCCGGTAACTGCCTGCAATTCCAATCGCCTTTCTTCGGCACTCACTATTTTTGTATTCGCCTCCTTATTAAATTCAACACCACTCATAACAGCATTACACAAGGCCACGGATTTTCGTATTTTTTTTATTTGTTCAAACACCTGCACTTCAAGTTTCACAAATTCCTGTCCGAGTAACTTATTTCTTTTTTCTTCTTTCAAACGGTCTATTTGTGTGATAAGTCCCGAACTAAGTTTTTTTAACAAGGGCATAAAATAGGTTTGGGCATCAAGCACCCTTTTACCAAGGTGTTCCTTCCAGTTGTTTTGCTGTTGAGTCAGAATACTATTCAATTGAGCAGCAAATTTTTTCCCCAACTGGTTCAGTTCAAGCATCTCCTTGTCTTTAGAATTCAACCATTCCCTGAAAGTGGTATTCAGACTTTTAGATTTGTGATCCTTCAGTTCTATACAAAAGTTGTGAAATACCTGACTGAGATAGGAGAGATCGTAGCACCAACCAAGATAATAACTCAGGTAATTAATAGTTTCGATAGTTAATTGATCGATAAGCTCGTTTTGCTTTTCAGAGCTCTGTGCAAATTCTGATATGCTGTTATCTCCTTTTAAACTTCTGAAGTTGATAGGTGAGCTTAAAACCAAACCAGTCAAATCCCGTAATCGCGATAATGCAACATACACTTGCCCTGGTGCAAACGCATCGGCTACATCCACAATCGCTTTTGCAAAAGTTAATCCCTGGCTTTTATGAACGGTAATGGCCCATGCCAGTTTTAGAGGAAAGAGTTTGAATTCTCCTACTAATTCCTCTTCAATTTCATTGGTTTGCGGGTTCACTACAAACCGTTTGTTCTCCCACGTGTATTTGCTTACACTTTGCTCCCGTCCATCTTCAAATTCAACAGTGATGGCTTTTTCAGAAAGCGACTTTATTCTGGCTATTTTGCCATTAAAGTAGGCTTGTTTTCCGCTAAGGTCGTTTTTCACAAACATTACCTGAGCGCCTTCTTTCAGTGCCAGCTGAAAATCCAATGGATACATGTTCTCGGGAAATTCACCGCTAACCTCCGCTTCATAGGTGTGACTTTTAGTGTTTAACTGATTTAAAAACTTTGTATTAATCGCCTGTGCTTTGTAGTTATGCGTTGTAAGATAAATGTAATTATCACCAATGTTTTGTGTAAATCCAGGTTGGTAGTAGTCGTTCAGCAGCATCGCGTCGTCCTCGTTCAGGGTGTTGTTTCTCAGGTTATTCAGCAAATCAATAAACCTGGGATTATTTTGTCGGTAAATTTTATCCAGTTCAATATAAACTGGAGGATCCTGACTCAACACCTGTGCATCAAAAAAATACGGGCTTTTATAAAAGGCTGTTAGTAGAGTTTTTTCATCTTCCTTAACCACCGGAGGCAATTGAAAAAGATCGCCGATAAATAACACCTGAACCCCTCCAAAACTCAAGTGACTTTTGCCTCTAACGTGCCTCATCACAGCGTCGATAGCATCCAATAAATCGGCTCTCAGCATACTAACCTCATCGATAATGAGTAATTCCATTTCGCGAATAAGTTCGCGTTTTGTTGAGCTCAGGCGGTGGTTGCGAAACAGTGAATTTTTGTCATTTACTTGTACACCTGAATGTTTGGCCGGGTAAACACTTACCGGCACAAAAGTTCCAAACGGCAATTGAAAGGTAGAATGTATGGTTGTGCCTCCTGCGTTGATGGCCGCAATACCGGTGGGAGCCACAATGACCGTTTTTTTATGGGTATTTTCTACAATGTACTTTAAAAAAGTAGTTTTTCCGGTGCCAGCCTTGCCGGTTAAAAACACATGCCGTTTAGTTTGGTTAATAAATCTTGCAGCTGTATCTGCTGCGTTAGAAAGTTGGTGATTCATTAAGATCGGCAATTGAACTTGGAATTTACGAAGAAAAACAGTCTAAAAAAAGCAGAGTGAATTAGATCCAGAATGGTGTTTTTCATATGATTTTACTCATGTTTGTACTACCCTGCGATGGATGCGCTAATTTTGTACAATATTTTGTGGCTTTAGTCGTTGTATTGTAAATTTTAATTCATGAAAAGAAAACTCCTGTTGGGAATAGCTGTTAGTGTAATGGCTTCTCCGCTTGTTGCGCAAACTGATACCAGTGTTGCGGTAAAAAAGTTGAATGCCTGCGAAGTAAACGTCATGATGGGCGGGTATTTTCAGCCCATACAATATGGCACCATTGCCGAGTTTCAAAAACTGGCTCCAGGTTCCGAATTGTTGAAAGCTAATTTTGATGGTTACAATCAGTACAACGATTATTTTTCTAGCGTGAATGCCATGTTTGCAGTGAATCTTGGGTTTCGGTTTGGTAATGCCAACAAAACAGCATACAGAAAAAATCCTTTATTAAGATTGGGATTTAGTTATTTCAGTACTACCGATCTGGCCAATAACCTTAGCAAAACAACAACTTTCAGAAGCGATACACTGGTTTCCACCAGTAATGGTCAGGTGTATTATATCGACTCCACTATTTACCGTTCGTACAATATGCGCCACACCTCTGATCAGTTAAGACTTGATGTTTCTCTAATCTATCGAACCGACCCAAAAGCAAGATGGCAGTTTTATGGAGGTTTGGGTGTAACCGCTGGCGCTTCACTTAAATCGTTTACTACAATTGATTACATGGTTGGAAGTAATTTGCAAAGCGCAGATTATTATTTTTATCCAATGTATGCTGATCAGGTATCAGGTTACAAAAATGAGTATTTCCGAAACAGCACCGATATAGGTTTAAGTGCCTACATCCCCCTGGGTTTGGATTTCAGGATGGGCAATAAACGCCCATTTTGGAAACGAACCCATTTGTTTTATGAAGTGCGGCCGGGCGCTGCGTTTACAAACATTGGCGACCTTTCTTCTTTTGCCAACATCTCGGTGCAACAAGGCCTGGGCATAAAGGTCAATTGGGAATAGCAAATTCAATCCAATACACAGCCGGAAATACTCCGGCTTTTTTTATATTTGTTAGAGGCTTACACTTAAAGTATGAATTACACTTGTGAGATCATCATCAATAAACCGGTGAATGAGTTGGTTGAATTATTCGATAATCCAAATAACCTAACACATTGGATGCAGGGACTTAAAAAATTTGAACTCATAAGTGGAACACAAGGTCAACCTGGGGCGCGCTCTCGTCTTATTTTTCAATTTGGGAAACGCAAAATGGAGATGATCGAAACCATTGAAGTACGTAACCTTCCTTTTGAATTTACAGGGTACTATGAAACAGGAAAGGTAAAAAGTCGCGTGAAAAACAGTTTTGTACCCATCAATGAAAACCAAACCAAATATTGTTCGGTAAATTCCTTTGAGTTACATGGAATGATGAAGGTAATGGGGCTATTAATGCCAGGGGCATTCAAAAAACAAAGCATGAATTATCTGCTTGCATTTAAGAAGTTTGCAGAAAACGCCCATTCATGAGAAAATACGGTATTGAGTTAAAATGGGGGGTGTTGTTTGCAGTAATGGTGCTTCTTTGGATGAAGCTGGAAAAAGAACTCGGGTGGCACGATGAACAAATTGATAAGTACCATGTCTACACTAATTTACTAGCCATTCCGGCCATTGCTTTTTATATGATGGCTCTAATTGATAAACGCCAAAATTATTATGGTGGATTGATGTCATATAAGCAGGGATTCCTTAGTGGTGCGATCATTAGTTTGGTGATCATGTTTCTGAGTCCCTTAACACAAGTAATCAGCTCATTGTACATTAGTCCGAATTTTTTTGAAAACCTGATTCAACACGTAGTAAACAGCCATCAAATGTCACTCGAAGATGCTGAAAACTACTTTAATCTTTCTAACTATATTATTCAAAGTACCCTGTTCGCACCTCTGATGGGTATCGTAACAACGGCTCTTGTGGCATTGGTTGTAAAACGCAAAGCAAAGTCGTGATCGAAAAATACTATATTTTTTATATCCTGGCATTCTTTGCCGAAATTCTCGGGACTATTAGTGGTTTTGGGTCGTCTATACTTTTTGTACCAATCGCTTCCTTGTTTTTTGACTTCCACCTGATACTTGGAATCACAGCGATTTTTCATGTGTTTAGTAACTTGTCCAAAATTGTATTTTTCAGAGATGGCATGGATAAAAAAATTGTCATCAGGCTGGGTATCCCTGCGGTTATCTTTGTTATTCTGGGTGCCTGGTTAAACAGGTTTTTTCCGCCGCTACAAATGGAATTACTGTTGAGTTGTGTTCTTATTGGCCTTTCAGTTTATTTACTGGTATACTCCACAAAAGTACTCGAACAAAACAACCGTAACCTAATTGCGGGCGGCGCTGCTTCGGGTTTTATTGCAGGATTAGTAGGAACAGGAGGAGCAATTAGAGGCATAATTTTAGCTGCGTTTAACCTCGAAAAGAATGTGTTTATCAGTACATCTGCTTTTATCGATATGGGAGTAGACAGCAGCCGGGCTCTTGTGTATTATTTGAATGGATACATAGGGGAGGAGCTTTTGGTGCTTTTGCCGGCGCTAATTCTTATAAGTATTGCAGGAACCTGGATAGGAAAAAAACTATTGAAATTTATTCCCCAAAAACAGTTCATTTGGTTAGTAATCGGAGTGGTTATCACCACGTCTTTGGTACAACTGTTGAAATATTTACTGAATGCCGATTAACTTCTTTGTCTGATACATACCGGTTGGGTCTATCTACACATTAATCAATTGATTTACGGTTGAAAATAATGTATCCAATATGGAAAAAGAAGCTAAAGGGGTTTTCAGGTTGTTCGTAATAATTTACGCTCATACTGATTGGGCCAATAGCGCTGTTGTATACCAGTGCAGCAAGGCCTGAAAAGTAACGATAGAAAAATGGTTCGCTGTAGGCGGCTTTGCCATCTGAAGTTTTTACAATACTGCGAATGGGTTGAAAAATATAGGCTTCAAGTCTGAAGTCGAGACTTTTTACCGGTGTGGTAATTATCTTAAATCCGGCTGCAAGATAATTGTGTGCCCGGTACCGATCCATAAAAAATGTTTGACTTTCGGGTGTTGGATTAAAAGCGGGAGCTGAAAGTATTGTCGACTGGTAATTACTGAAAAAGCCCTGAGTTGAGTAAACAGCCTCTCCAAACAAACCAAATTTCAATTGTTTTACGGTTTTAATATAATTGTCAACGGTTAACTTCAATTGGAACCAGGGGTTGCGATTCAAATTGGTAAAACTAACCGTATCAAGGCTGGTATTGCCGGGGTAATAACTTTCCCGACCCTGCAGGTACCTTGCCCTGAAATTAATTAAACTTCCTTCGGTTGGGTACATTTTTCGATTGAGTGTGTTTAGTCTGTAATTACCTTGCAGGTACCAGTAATCAAAGTAGGTGATGTCGGCCGTATCCGCTTTTGTAAATTGGTCGTTTTCGTAGTACTCGTTTTTCCATTCGGTGAATCCACCTGCCAGGTTAGCTTCGGCGATGTTGCCAATTGGGATACCGGCCTTTAATTCGCCAAACCGATCCTCCTGAATCAAATAAGGCGGCGTCTTCAGGTCATAAAACAACACGCTGCTGTTGAAATAGTCCCAACGTGACCAGGTAAATGAAGGTTCAATGTAATAAGGTACTTTGCCGGGAAAATCAAAACGAAGCCGACTGTAACTTCCCGAATAGAGTTTTCCAATGTATCCGTTGATGTAGGCGCTGAACCCGATCCTGCCCAGGTAGTTGTATTGCAAACTCAGAAAACCTTCACTTATGGGACGGTTAGAAATAATGGCGCCAAGGTCGAAATAAAAGGGTTTTTCTTTTTTTCCAATAAGTTCCAGGGTGTAGTTACCTGAGGTATCTGATTTAGCTATTGGGTAAAGGTTTTTGATTTTATCGTTGCTGCTTATTCTAAAAAACCGCTTACGCAATTGTTGCATGTTAAAAGCTTGGTTCTTAAATACAATACTCTTTTGAATGTATTCCGCTTGTTTTGTATTAAAACCTTTTACTTCAATGTCTTTAAACAAAATATTTTCGGGGGCCCTGTAAGTTGCAAACTTTTTTCTCCTTGCGTTTAAATATGTGTTGTCCGCATGCCTGCTTACATTTTTACGAATTTCAGGAATTCGCCTGATGGTTGCGGCGTATCCGCTGTCAATCAAACGTTCGGCAAGGTCAAAGTTAAAAGTGCCCACATCGTGCCAGGGCTCAACAATGATGCCATTTTCACAAGCAGGTTGAAAATTGGTTGCGCTCATCAACAGGTTACGGAGTTGTAAATAAATATTATCATCGTCAGGCGGTGGGTTTTTTTCGGCAACATTACTGCCAATAATGTAGTCGGGATCGAAGTCCTTCAGTAAAACATCACTGGGAAAATTATTATACAATCCTCCGTCAAATAACAATTTACCATCAATGGTCAACGGCCGCAAATAAAAAGGGTAACTCATGCCGGCACGTATTGCGCTTGCCAAATCGCCTGATTTGAATACAACGGTTTGTTTGTTTTGGATATCGGACGCCAGACAACGGAAAGGAATAAACAAGCTGTCAAAATTGTTTTTCATTGTGTTCGACACGCCTGAAAGATTTTCCATCAACAGATAATCAATGGAAGTAGAGTTGATGACATTGGTTGGAATATTCTGTAAATAGTTGTTATTGAAATTATACTTTAGGGTGATCCAGGAGGCGTCGTCGATTCTTTTCCAAAAGTTAAATTTGTTTTTTAATGGGAGTTCACCTCTGGTGATGAGTAAAAAGTCGGGGTGCAAAATCATGGCCTTAATTTCGTCGGGGGTGAAACCGGCCGCATAAAATCCGGCAATCAAACCTCCAAATGAAGTACCACAGATATAATCAATGGGGATGTTGTTTTCTTCCAGCGCCTTCAGCACACCAATGTGACTTAATCCACTGGCGCCACCTCCACTCAATACAACACCTGTACGTTGTGGTAACACCTGAAGTGATATCAGGCAAAACAACAATGCTGAACGTATTTTTTTGAGAAATGTCAAGAGAAAGTTGTGTTCAGTACCTGAATCATAAACAGCTGTTGCCGGATTAATTTCATAAAGATAATTAATTAAATTAGCGCTTTATCCATCCTTAACCAGAAGTGTTCAGCTACATTTTAAAAAAAGCGGGCTATTCCATTCTTGTGCTCTTTGGGGTCATCTCGGCTATCTTTTTTTTATTTAATGTGGTGCCGGGCGATCCGGCATCCGTCATCCTTGGACAAAGGGCTAACAAAGAAGCCATTGAGGCAGTTCATAAAGACCTTGGTACCGATCGACCCATGCTCGAACAGTACCTGAATTATTTAAATGACCTTTCACCGGTTTCTATACACCGTATCCACTCTTCCGAAAGTCTTTGGTATCTTAATCCCGAAAAGTACAATTGGACGCCTTTGTTTACACTTGGCAATTCAACAGCATGCGTTCTAAAATTCCCTTACCTAAGAAAAAGTTATATTTCCAAGCGAAGGGTTTCTGAGATATTAAGCGATACCCTTCCCGAAACAGCCGTTCTGGCAATTACCGCCATGTTTTTTTCATCTTTATTCGGTATCCTGCTGGGGGTTATGTCAGCTTTGCGAAAAAACTCTCTTTTCGATCGCAGTGTTTTTGTGTTGTCCACTTTTATTGGTATGAGTGCACCATCTTTTTTTGCAGGATTACTTTTGGCCTGGCTTTTTGGCTATGTTTTAAAGGATTATACAGGCTTAACACCTTCAGGTAGTTTGTATGAATTTGATGTTTGGGAAGGTCGCACTCTGCAATTGAGTAATTTGGTTTTACCTGCCATCACATTGGGTTTACGCCCACTGAGTATCATTATTCAACTCACCAGAAGTTCTATTCTTGACGTGTTGTCGCAAGATTACATCCGAACCGCGAGGGCTAAGGGTTTATCTGAACGCAAAGTAATTTTTAAACATGCACTGAAAAACGCACTCAACCCAGTGGTTACAGCGGTGTCGGGTTGGCTGGCAGGACTTATGGCGGGAGCTGTGTTTGTTGAAAAAATATTTAACTGGAAAGGCATTGGTTATGCGGTAGTGGAAGCTCTCAATAACAACGATCTTCCGGTAGTAATGGGCGCTACACTTGTGTTTGCAATTATTTTTATTGTTATGAATATACTCGTCGACATCCTTTACGGATTACTGGACCCTAGAGTGCGCATAAATTAAAGCTTATGGAAAGAAAAAAGATAGTTGCTGCCAATTGGAAAATGAACACGCTGCATGCGGAGGCCATCACCCTGGCAAAAGACATACTAATCAAAGCCCGACTGGTACATGATGTTGAAAAAGTAGTATTTCCGCCATTTCCTTTTATTAATGATGTGGCATTGCTTTTACAAAATGAAGTTGGATTCAGTACAGGTGCTCAGAATTGCAGTGCATTTGAGAAGGGGGCCTATACAGGTGAAGTGTCTTGTGCCATGATTCGTTCTGTTGGTGCAGAGTATGTTCTAATTGGACACAGCGAACGCAGAGCTTATTTCCATGAAGATGCGCAGGCGCTTGTAGCGAAAACGCAACGGGCTTTGGAACAAAACTTAAAAATCTTGTATTGTTTTGGAGAAGCGCTTAATGATAGAAAAGCCGGGCAACATCAGTCTATTGTAAAACACCAATTACAGGAGGTTCTGTCACACATTCCTATCGAAAAAATGGATCAGGTGGTGTTGGCCTACGAACCCGTTTGGGCAATTGGAACAGGCGAAACGGCAAGCCCTGAACAAGCCCAGAGTATGCATGCTTATGTGAGGCAATGTGTGCGTGCTCTCTTCGATGAGCCTACGGCAGCAACAACTTCCATTCTTTATGGGGGGAGTTGCAATGCTCAAAATGCCCTAGAGCTGTTTGCATGTCCTGATGTAGATGGGGGACTAATTGGCGGAGCCAGCTTAAAACCCGATGAATTTGCCACCATTGTTAAAGCGTTCGCATGAGTTACAAAGCTTATCATTTTAAAGTGGTACCACCTCAACCCGGTTCTGAAATTTTAATAGCGCATTTATCCGGGCTTGGCTTCGATACCTTTGAACCCACTGAACAGGGCTTTACGGCATTTATAGATGAGGCGCTTCATGTGGAGTTTAATCCTGAAGAATATACCTTTGACGACTTTGCTTATTCCTACACGGTAGAAACCATTGCCCAAAGCAATTGGAATGCAGAGTGGGAAAAAAACTTCGAACCGGTCACAATTGAGCAACTGCTGTGTATTCGCGCTCCCTTTCACTTGCCTGATCCATCTTTTAAACAAGAGATTGTGATCATGCCGAAAATGAGTTTTGGTACCGGTCATCACCAAACAACCCGTTTGATGTGTAAGGCTATGTTCAGTCAGGATTTTAAAAATAAAAGGGTACTCGATATGGGTTGTGGCACGGGAATATTAGCCATTCTTGCAGCTAAACTTGGGGCAAACGACATCACCGGAATCGATATTGATGCCTGGAGTGCAGAGAATAGCAAAGAAAATTGTGTAACCAACCAATGTGCTTCCATAAAAATTCTGCAAGGGGATGTGTTTGCACTGCAAAATGAACAGCCCTTTGACCATGTTTTGGCTAACATCAATAAAAACATTCTTAAACGGGATGTGCCTGAATATGTGAAACACATGAAAAAAAGTGCCTTCCTTTATTTGAGTGGGTTTTTTATCACCGACCAGGATGAATTGAAAGAACTTGGTGCGCAACATGGTCTTGAATTCATTAACGCCGCTCAGGAAGAAAGTTGGGCCATGATGTTGTTTAGAAAAAAGTAATTGGTTAGCCAAGGTGCTTGTTTACTACGGCATAAAATTCTTTGAACAGTAGGGGGTTTGCAGCACAAATCTCCTTACCAAACAGCCAATTGTTACCCTGCTTAAAGTCATGAACTGTGCCACCGGCCTCTTTTACTATCAATCCACCTGCCGCAACATCCCATGGATTCAGGTTATATTCAAAAAAGGCGTCAACTCTGCCACAGGCAAGATAACACAAATCGCTTGCAGCAGAGCCAATTCGCCTTAGGCCCTGCGTGTTTTGCATGAGCGCTTTCAGCACCTCTAAATACTTGTCGAGGTAGCTAAAATTGTAAATAGGAAAACCAGTGGCAATTAAACTTTCTGAAAGACTGGGTCGTTCTGAAACGCGAATTGATTTGCCGTTCAAAAAGGCTCCCCCAGAACGACTTGCAGAAAAACATTCGTCGCGGTTCACTTCGTACACCACCCCTAAAATTACCTCACCTTGGTGTTCGAGTCCTATGCTCACAGCGTAACATGGAATACCGTGCACAAAGTTGGTGGTACCATCGAGTGGATCCACAATCCAGGTGTAATCACCCGTATTTGCACGTGTGTTCTCTTCAACAAGAAAGCCGGCCCCTGGAATTAAAGGTTGTAAAGCTGCCACTATCATGCGCTCCGATTCTTTATCTACATGGCTGACAAGGTCGTTTAAACCTTTGATTTGAACTTTTGAATAGTTGAAGGTGTTTCGTTCGTTACGGATGTATTGACCAGCAAGTTTGGCAATAGTTATTACTTCCTTTACCAAATGTTGAAGTTGGGTCTGATTGTTCATGCTCAACGAAAGTAGTCATTCCTAAAACAAATTTTCCATTCTGATGGGCTAACGAACGGGTTAAACTTTTAAAGTATCTTTGCCCTCCTGTGAAAAAACAATTCACTGATAAACACAGTTTGCAAACCCTGCAATTGGCATGGCCACTGGTAATTACCCAGGTTGGACATATCCTTACCGGTATTGTCGACAACATGTTTTTAGGCCAATTAGGAGCTGTAGAGCAGGCAGCTGGCATTGTTTCCAATAATTTATATACCCTCCTGCTTGTTTTTACCATTGGTGTGAGTTACGCTTCCACTCCACTTGTAACCGCCGCAAAGGAGGCTTCCGATGCCTTAAAACAAACCTCGCTTTTTAAAAATTCGCTTTACCTCAATTTTGGTATTGCAGCTTTGTGTTTTTTGTTTCTGTTTTTCGCTTCACCATTACTCGTATACTTAAAACAACCCATTGAGGTTACTACTCTGGCCATTCCGTTTTTTAATGTGTTGATATTTTCCATGTTGCCCATCTCCTTTTTTTTCTCTGGAAAACAGTATTGCGAAGGGTTGAGCAACACCAAAATTGCATTGGTGATAAGTATAAGCGGGAATCTGATTAATGTACTGCTCAACTATGCACTGATCTATGGTAAATTGGGTTTGCCCGAAATGGGCTATATGGGTTCGGCCTGGGCATCTTTCATTGCAAGATCGTGCATGGGAATTGGGTTTCTGATTTACCTTTTTCGTTCGCCTCTTACCAAGGAAATACAAGCGTATTTTTTTAAGGTGAAGATCAATACGAATGAACTTACCGATTTAGCCAGAATAGGCCTTAATGCAGGTTTACAATTTACTTTTGAAGTTGCCGCGTTCTCCATAGCAGGTTTGATGGCAGGTCGTTTTGGAAAGGAACACATCGATGCGCATGGTATTGCTTTGAATCTTGCAGCTTTCACGTACATGTTTGCCAGCGGCATTAGCGGGGCGGCTACTATTCGGGCAGGCAAATTCAAAGCACAGAACAATTGGACCGAAGTTAGAAACGCCGCATTGGCTGCCACGAGGTTGGTTTTGGTAGCCATGGGTAGTTTTGCCATTTTGTTTTTAGCAGGTGCTTCCGTTCTACCATTGGCATTTAGCGCTGAACCTTCTATCATTCAGCTCACCTCGCAACTTTTGGTTATTGCCGCCATGTTTCAATTGTTCGATGGTTTGCAGGTGACAATGATTGGAATTCTCAGAGGTTTGGGAGACGTGAAATTACCAACCTATGTCACGCTGGTAGCTTACTGGTTTATAACCATACCGCTGGCGTATGTTTTTGCTTTTACTTTAGGTATGAAAACCCCTGGCATTTGGCTGGCTTTGCTCTTAGCTTTGGCTTTGGTAGCGCTTGCATTATCGTGGCGCCTTTACGTGTTGATAAAACGCAACACCAGGTCTATTGGCTGATGCGAAGATCTTCCAGAATCAACTGTATGCTTCCGTTCCCGCGGTACCCGTTTTCCTGAATTTTAAAGACAATATCCATGGGTGTTTTTTTCTGAAAAAAAGTAATGTAATCTCCCTTATCATAAGCTATTGCCTGAAAACGTAACGCAGGATTGGCTTTTTGGAAAAGTTCAAGCTTCAGATGATTGTTACCGAATACCTGGCCCCAACCGGTGTCAAACACCTGACGGGCACAAAACACTGGGCTCATGTTTTCAGGACCATGAGGGGCAAATTGTTTCAGAATGCGTAAAAATTTGTCGCTAATCTCATGAAATTCCAATTCAGTATCTATATCAATTCTGGGAATCAGGTGCTCCGGTTGTATGCTTTCCGACACCACCAATTCAAATTTCTCACGAAATGCTTCAACGTTTTCCTCCTTTAAGGTAAGTCCGGCAGCGAATTTATGCCCACCAAATTGTTCGAGCAAATCACTGCATTGTTCAATTGCCGTATAGATATCAAACTCTTTAACACTTCTGGCGCTACCACTAATTTTGCCTTCGCTTTCGGTAAGTATAATCGTTGGACGGTAGTATTTTTCGATCAAGCGGGAGGCAACAATGCCTATCACGCCTTTGTGCCAGTTGCGATTGAATAGTACGGTGGTATAACGTTTGTTCAGGTTATTTTCGTTTTCTAATATTTCAATGGCTTCGCCGGTGTTTCCTGAATCCAGATCGCGTCGTTGATTATTGGTTTCGTTGATTGCCTTGGCAAAATGTTCCGCTTCTTTGTCGTTTTCGCTGATGAGCAATTCAACGGCTTTACTGCCGTGTTCAATTCTGCCCGCCGCGTTTATTCGCGGACCAAGCACAAACACAAGGGTATGGACACTTACCGCGTTTTTGGATTGGTTCAAAGCCAGTAAGGCATTTATTCCGGGTCGGGCCTGTTTATTAATGCGTTCCAAACCAAATGTGGTGAGTATACGGTTTTCACCGGTTATCGGAACAATATCGGCAGCTATACTGGTTGCCACCAAATCAAGGTAACTGTAACCAACTTCCTGCGGAATGTTGTGTTGTTGACTCCAGGCTTGTATTAATTTAAAACCAATTCCAGCGCCACTCAGTTCTTTATATGGATAGCTACAATCGGATTGTTTAGGATCGAGTATGGCCAGAGCTTCAGGTAGCAGGTGCCCTGGCAGGTGATGATCACAAATGATAAAATCGATGTTTTTTTCATTTGCATAAGCTACTTTGTCGATGGCCTTAATGCCGCAATCAAGTGAAATAATTAAGGAAAATTGGTTGGCTGAAGCATAATCAATACCGCTGAATGAGATGCCGTACCCTTCTTTGTAGCGGTCGGGAATGTAATACTCCAGATGAGCGTAATAACGTTTAAAAAAGCTATACACTATGCTAACTGCAGTGGTGCCATCCACATCATAATCTCCGTATATCAGAATTTTTTCTTTTTGTGAGATGGCTTTATCAATTCTTTCAATCGCCGTCTGCATGCCCTTCATTAGAAATGGATCGTGCAGATCTTTCAAATCGGGGCGAAAGAACTTTTTAGCGTCCTCAAAACTGAGAATGTTGCGGTGTTTTAATAATAAAGCGATGTGCCGGCTAACCGATAGCTGGGTTTGGATCTTCTGAACCACTTCAGCATCACCTTCAACCAGTATGTTCCATTTTTTTTCCAATCTCAGGCGAGGTTATGGTATACAGCCTGAATATCGTCGTCTTCTTCCATTTTTTCAATCATGGCCATCACTTCGGCTTCCTGATCAGGTGAAAGTTCTTTGGTAGTAGTTGGAATATAAGTTTTGCTGGTTTCAATCACGTTGATTTTCCTTTCCTCCAAAGCTGATTGCATTTTACCAAAATCAACAAACTGCACCTGAATGATGTACTGGTTGTTGTCGGCATCGAAATTTATGTCCTCTAGACCAAAGTCAATTAACTCCAGTTCAAGATCGTCTTTATTCAAATTCCCGGCTTCAATCTTAAACAGCACAATGTGCTCAAACATAAAACTTACCGATCCGTTGGTGCCCAATGAGCCGTTTGCTCTGCTGAAATACATGCGCACGCTGGCTACTGTTCGCGTGGGATTGTTGGTAGTGCATTCCACTAGTACAGGCACGCCATATGGTGCGTAGCCTTCGTACACAATTTCTTCGTAGTTGCTCGAATCTTTCTCACTGGCGCGTTTGATTGCTGCCTCTACATTAGCTTTAGGCATGTTCACAGCCTTAGCGTTTTGTATTACCATCCTTAATCTAGGATTCGATTCGGGATGTGGTCCTCCTAATTTAACAGCAATTACAATGTCTCTTCCGATTTTGGTAAACGCCTTAGCCATCTTGGCATAGCGTTTGAACATAGTGGCTTTTCTGGTTTCAAAAATACGTCCCATCTTATATAGAAATTAAGCATGCAAAGATAATTTTTTTCAGGGCTTTCACTAGGCCTGCAATGGCAAATATCAATGCAATGACAGCAATCCGGTTAAGGATTTACAAGCACTTTTTTTGTATGCAAGCCGTTTTCTGTTTTCCAACTTAACAAATACCAGCCCGGAGGAAGATCCCTGAATTCAATTCTGAAGCCCTGATTTTCTTCACTTCGGGCAGTTGATACCAATTGGCCCAATCCGTTGTGCAAATTCACCTCCAATTCACTGTTTGCCTGCAAAACAAAATTGCCGGCGTTAGGGTTTGGGTATACCAATACCGCATTTTCAGCAAAATTATCCGAAGTCAAACCCGTACATAATGAAACGCTTTGTGTGAAACTACTAAAGGCGATGCAACCAAAATTGCCGGTACCGGAAACGGTGTAGGTAGAGGTGAGACTTGGGGAGACACTAATACTTGCAAAAGTAGATGATGGCGCGGACCAACTGTAAGTGTTGGCACCGCTTACTGTGATAGTAGCGCTTTCTCCTCGGCAAATAACACTTCGAGTACTGCTAATGCTTAAACTTGGTAATGCTACAAGATGTATGGCTATACTTTGGGAGTTGGAACAGAAATTTGTGTCAGTGCCGGTTACCGTGTAAATGGTGTTGGCCGTGGGTGTGGTGGTTGAAATGTTGCCCAATCCGCCATGACTCCAACTGTAAGTGCTTGCTCCTGTTACGGTGTGAGAAATTGCACTCCCGGCACAAACACTATCCTGCCCTAAAATGGAAATTACCGGTAACTGGTAAACAACAAGTTGAACGGTTTGTGTGCTAACACAGCTGTTGCCGGAGGCGCTTAGGGTATAGATTGTTGAAACGGTTGGACTTACGGTAACCAAGGTGCCTGTGAGTGCTCCTGGTGTCCAGGTATAGTTGTAGGCGTTGCCACTTGCGCCTAATTGTGATGAATCGCCTCGGCAAATATTTGGAATGCTGACACCCGAAGTAAAACTCATGTTGCTCACAAAAATGGTGTCAATCCCAATGTAACAGTTTTGCTGTGCTGTAACGTAATAGAAGGTATTGGTGCTGGTGCTTATAGATGATAAGTTGCCTGTAAACCCATTACTCCAAAGTACTTGCCCATATGTGCCACTAATGCTGATGGTTAAACTGCTGTTAGGGCATATAAGCAGCGGACCGTTTTGAACGATATTTACAACAGCATTTGGGTTACTGATGGTAAATTCGCCGGCGGCAAAAATAACATTGTCAAGAAATTTGAAATTGGAAGTTAATAAGGGATCGTTTGGCACTGTGTATTCGCCGTAAATGGCAGCCACTTTGTAAACATTGGCTGCAGGTTCAAGCACATCAGGGGCAATATGCGGAAACAAAATTTTACCATCCGTTAAGGGATTACAGGAAGTAAAATCTTTCACAGGGGTCCATTTGTTTTGAACCACATCAAAAGCGCGACCGAACAAATTTGGGTTTTGATTACTGGCTCCTAAGGTGTAAGTGGTGTTATCTGACCAGGTAAAAAACAGTTTTGTCCCATCGGCACTTCTGGCGGCTTGAGGCGCCATATCCATGCTGGCTATGTTAGGTGAAACACCCCAGCTGCCTCTTCCTGCTTGTACATTGGCTATGTCGTATGCTCCCCAAACACCGTTGATTTGCGTTATGTCGAACATGTGGTGCCATGAACCATATAACACAGAGTAGCCGTTGTTTCCGGTACAGATAGTTGTAAGCAAGTGCGGGTTGCCATTTACATCTACAACCAGATCATGTTCAAAATTGGTGCTGGCTGCATTTGGCGAAACGATATTAGAGGTGGCGCAGGAAAAATCATCGAGGTTCACTTGAATGGGGCCGCTCCAGGTGAGTCCACCGTTGGTTGTTTTGTACAACACAGGTTGGTATACACTGTTATTGGTAACACCGGTTGTTAAACGACTTAAAAAGCTAAACCAGCCATAAGTACCGGTAGGATCAAAGGCTATATTGTAGTCGCCAACCACACCTGCCGTGGCGAAACTGGGTGTTACAGAATAATTTGTTGCCCAAACAATGTCATTTATGCCCGGATTCCAAAGACCTTTGTAAATGGCGAACCCCGTAATAGTAGCTCCATTAAATAAAGCATCAATAGCCCAGTAAACACCCGGGGCACCTTTTGTAATCGAGTGGGGGATGAGCTGAGGACTTAATACCGGTTGATTATAACTTTCGGTATTGCCGGCTCCACTCAACTGTCTGACACCCGAAACCAAACCGTTCCAGGTGGAATTTACCGAGTTGATGGTAGCTGCCATGTAACTGATGTAGGCATTCGCGGGGTTCACGTTAGCCGTTGGATTATGAATGGTTACATTCGGATAACGCGCCAGATTGGAGTTGATAGGATTCAAAACGCCCTGATCGTTTGTCCAAGTGAGGCCTCCGTTTACCGATACATCATAACGTAGGTGACCTGAATTACCACCGAAACCACCCGCATTGTTGCGGTGTATAAACACAATGGTGTTCAGATTTTTATCTGCTGCCACCGGGTTGGTGGAATTGCGAATCTGTGTGAACATGTTGGAGGCCGAACCTCCTGCAGCACTTGTTGCGCATTGTGAATACGTTTCGTTTAGGAGTAAAACACAAATAGCAAGAAACAGAAATTTGGTAAAAACTCTTTTCATAGATTCGGTTTTAAAAGGTGAATATTTTTTTAGCCTGAATTAAAGGTAAAAAAATATGCAACCACAAACAAGTTAAACCGTTTCCAGTTTTTTGAAATCGTTCAGGTAGTGCAAGCCAACACTTTCTTTTCTCTCCATAGCCTGTTTAATGATGAGGTAACCAATACAAATGAGGTTACGTAATTCAGATAAGGCTTGGGTGATTGTGGTTTTTTCATAAAGGGCCTCGTTTTCTTTATAAAGAATTTCGAGGCGGTCGAAGGCGCGTGTTAAACGTAAAGAGCTGCGCACAATTCCAACATAATTTGACATGATCTGTTGCACCTCTTTGCGTGATTGTGTAATCAGCACCATTTCTTCTGCGTGTTCGGTGCCTTCGGCATTCCACTCAGGGATTTGTGAGGCAAAAGAAATGGTTTGGAGTTTGTCACTGGCGCTTTCAAATGCCCTGTGCGCATAAACTACTGCTTCTAAAAGTGAATTACTGGCGAGCCGGTTGGCGCCATGTAACCCTGTGCAGGCACATTCTCCAACAGCGTATAAATTCAGGATACTGCTTTGTGCGTAATCATCTACAGCAATACCGCCGCATAAATAGTGTTGTGCCGGAACAATGGGTATCATTTGAAGAAAAGGATCTATTCCCAAGTTCATACACTTGGTGTAAATATTTGGAAAATGGTCAATGAACCCTTTACGATCCAAATGCCGGCAGTCCAGATACACAAAGTCATCCCCTCTGGTTTTCATTTCATGGTCGATGGCCCTCGAAACAATGTCTCTGGGTGCCAATGAGCCACGGGCATCGTATTTGTGCATGAATTCCCGGTTGTCACCTGTTTTTAAAATGGCCCCAAATCCTCGCATTGCTTCGGTAATCAGAAAACTGGGCCTTTCACCTGGATTGTACAATGAAGTAGGATGAAATTGCACAAACTCCATGTCCTTTACTCTGCCCTTGGCTCGATACACCATGGCAATACCGTCGCCGGTAGCAATCACCGGATTGGTGGTGGTGGAATACACCTGTCCAATACCTCCTGTCGCCATTACAGTAATTTTTGAAAGCACTGTGTCTACATGGCCGTTTTTTGTGTTCAATACGTAGGCGCCGTAACAGGTAATGTCTGCTGTGTTAGAGGTTACCAGCTTGCCAAGGTGATGTTGCGTAATTATGTCAATGGCATAGTAATGGTCGAGAACCGTAATGTTGCTATGGCTGTGAATTTTTTTTAAGAGTGCTCTTTCAATCTCTAATCCTGTTACGTCTTTGTGATGCAAAATGCGATGTTCGCTGTGACCACCTTCTTTAGCCAGATCGTATTGACCGTTTTCGTTCCTGTCGAATTGAGTGCCTAGGTCAATGAGTTCTTCAACACGCTTTGTGCCTTCGGTAACCACTTGCCTTACTATTTTCTCATTGCATAAGCCCGCTCCTGCGCTTAAGGTATCGGCGATGTGTTTTTCTACACTATCCTCACTATGCCATACGGCTGCAATGCCGCCCTGGGCATATTTGGTATTGCTTTCGTCTTCGTTACTTTTGGTAATCAGCATTACCTTACCGGTTTGAGCCGCTTTTAATGCAAAACTCAAACCAGCAATGCCCGAACCAATCACCAAATAATCTGTTTTAATAAACATAATGCTGTTCCTGTAAAAGTAATCAATTTCTAAAGCTTAACTTTGCAACCACAATACAAATCATGGATTTACAGGATATTCCTTTTATCGTTTACGCAGAAGAAACACCCAACCCGGCAAGTATTAAATTTGTGGCCAATAAACTTATTCTGGTAAGTGGCGCAACGGCAGATTACGAGCCCGCCTCATTTCTAAAAGATGCCCCATTGGCGCAACGTTTGTTTTCATTTCCCTTTGTTAAACGGGTGTTTTTCGCCTCTAATTTTATTACGATAACCAAACACGAAGGAGTGGAGTGGGAAGAAATTCGTGACGAATTGCGGGTTTTTATTACCAATTACCTAAACAGCTCAGAACCAGTCATCCTCAAATTGCCTGTTAATGAGGTGGCAAAAGATTCCAGTTTTTCTGACACGGTAAAAGTGAACACTCAGCATGTGGCGCCTAAAAACGAAATCGAAAACAAAATAATAGAAGTGCTAGAGCAATACATTCGACCCGCTGTTGAGCAAGACGGTGGTCTAATCACTTTCAAGGAATTGGTTGATGGAAAAGTAGTGGTGCAAATGCGCGGGAGCTGCAGCGGTTGTCCAAGCAGCACAATGACCCTGAAAGCCGGTATTGAGGCTTTATTGAAACGTTTGTTGCCCGACGATGTGAAAGAAGTAGTAAGCGAGGCCGTGTAGTTGTTCTGCAATGTGTATTTTTGAACCATGAGCAAACCCTCTTTCGATGATATTTACATGGAGCTGGCCGGTACTTTGGCCAAGCGTTCGCATTGTGTGAAAGCTCAAGTGGGTGCCGTATTAACAAAAGACACCCGTATTGTTTCACTTGGGTACAATGGACCACCATCTGGCACTCACAATTGTGATATAGAATGGCCTGAAGAAGGTTGCCCCCGTGATAGTAAAGGCAGTTGCTCATTAGCCCTTCATGCCGAACAAAACGCTATTTTATACGCTGCCAAAAACAACATCAGCCTCAGTGGTTGTACCTTATACATCACACTTTCTCCCTGTATCGCCTGCGCTAGGGTAATATACACAGTGGGTATAAAAAAGGTGTTCTACCAGCACAGTTATGCCTCTTTTAAAGCCATTAAAACAGAAGAAGGCGTTGATTTTCTGAAACGATTTGGGGTCGAAGTGGTGCATTATCAAAAATGAGGCTTATTGCCCGATAAACTTCCGTTTCAAAAACAATCGAATGAGAAGTTGTAAGAGTTGAAATTCTTGTAAATTGCTTTTTGCAATTTTGGTTGTGTAGTAAGGGTGAATGCCATGATAAAAGAAGAGGGTGCCTGTTTGCTTACAAATGAACATGATAGCGCGCTTAAAAACACAGAAAACTGTTTCGCTAAGGCTGCTGGTCTTGTTACTGGGAATCACCTTACATGTTTTTCAATCGGGCGGTCTTTATTCTCAGGAAAGGGGAGCAGGCCCTCCTGAAAAATCCCTGCGCCAGGAACTGAAGTCCAATAAACGCATACGTCAGGAAAAAAGAGAAAAACGTAAATTGGAAAGGGCCGAACAAAAAGCCATTAAAAAACACCACAAACGAATTCAAACCAAAAAAGTGAGAAAACGCATGAAGGCCAGTCGCAAAAAATCCAAACGCTATAATGATAATGAAAGAGAGTTCTTTCTTACACGCTGGTTGCGTAGACGTTAAATGGTAATTGACCTTTCTACCATTTAAAGGCATCTGTACCCCACTTATCAATAAACCGAGGCCAATTTCTAAGCTGTTAATTTAATCTAAAGGCGATGTATTTAAATTTGTTCTAAGCCAATTTGTATAAACGGTAAATGTCCAAGTTTAAACGGTTGAAAACTAGTATATTAATAAATAAAAGGCATTTTTTTTTGTTTGAAAGCCGCAGGGTATATAAATTTAAGGCTTTACTGAAGGAATCGTTTTAGCGTAATTTAACACTATATGAAGAAAATCTATTTAGCATTAGTAATGGTTGTTTGCTTTGGTTTGTCGGCTTTAGCACAGGGTGATAACGGGTCCATTCAAGTTACACTTACCGACAAGGCCACAAATGAAACACTACCGTTCGCCAACGTTGTGGCCTTTCGAAATGGCGTGCAAGTTGGAGTTGGAACCACGAACATTGATGGTGTTGCAATCATTAAGCCTTTACCTCCCGGAGTTTATTCAGTAAAAGGGATATTTGTTGGATACAAACCAGCTGAAGCTACTGGGGTACTGGTAGGCGAAGGGAAAACTGCCTACGTGAATCTTCCATTAAGTGGTGGAGAAGCCACCAATCTCGATGCGGTTGATATTGTGGTTTATCAAATACCCCTTATTGACCCTGATACAAAAACAGGTGGAACAGTGTCAAGAGATGAATATCAAATGATGGCAGTGAAAGACCCAAAAGACGTTTTGGGTCAAGTTGCAGGGGTTTACCAATCTGATACCGGTGGAGACTTAAATGTACGTGGTGGCCGCTCTGGCAATACGACTTATTTTGTGGATGGGGTAAAAGTTTTTGGAGCTCCTAACCTTCCTCAACAATCCATTGAGCAATTGAATATTATTACAGGTGGTGTGCCGGCCAACCTGGGAGACTTGACAGCTGGCGCAATTTCCATTTCAACACGCGGACCCCAATCCAAGTATTTCGGTGGTGTGGAGTTAATCTCTTCCTTGATCACTGATGCGTATGATTATAACTCGCTTGGTTTTAGCTTTGGTGGTCCAATTCTTAAAAAACGCGATTCCATTGCTGAACGTACTGTACTGGGATTTTTTATCTCAGGTCAGGGCAATTACATCAAAGAACCTCGTCCGCCATTTGTTGATATCTACGTTTTGAATGATGATAAACTGCAAGAATTAAAAAATCAACCATTAACGCCTTCTCCTTCAGGTTCGGGCTTCGTTCGTTCTTCTGAATTTGTAACGAAAGAAGACATGTACACCCAAAAGTACCGTCCAAATGTTGCGGTACGTTCTTTTGCCATCAATGGTAAACTCGACTATCAACCTACCAATAATACCATCATTTCATTGGGCGGTTTTTATGATTACAGTGACGGATTCAACTATTCTTCACTGAGCCAGGTGTTTAACTCTGTAAACCAATCCAAAACAACCAACAAAACCCTTCGTGGACAAGTTTCTTTAACCCAAAAATTCGGTAACCCAAATACCGACAAAGAGAAAACACAGTCTCTACTTTCCAATTCCTATTTTAAGTTTTTGATGAGCTATGAGGCTATCAATGGCAGAACCGAAAGTCCTTTCCACAAGGACCAGGTATTTAATTATGGTTACGTTGGTAAATTCGACAGAAGTTTCCTTGACGAAAATTTCGCTTACAACTATGAATTTGTGAATGATTATGTAGTAAATGGTCAGGCTGTGAACGCTTATACCTACACTGGCCGCCAGGAGTTGCCTGTTAAATTTACCGCAAGCGACATGAATCCTGATGCCGCCTTGTTCACTACTTACCTTGTCAGCCAATCCAACCCAAATGTGGTATCTATGAATTACATTCAGGGTAATAACGGGGTGTTGAATGGTGGACGTCCTGGAACAATCTACAACGATTTGTATTTTAACTTCGGAACATACCCTGCGGTGTATCAGAAACGTCAGGAAAACACCTTTCGCGTTGCGACAAGTTTTAATACCGACGTGAAAAATCACGCCTTGTCAGTTGGCTTTGAAATAGATCAACGTTTTGTTAGTACTTATGGATTATCTGCAACCGCCTTGTGGACCCGTATGCGTTTGATTGCGAATGACCACACACGTGAGCTTGACCTTTCCAATCCTATCAAAAATGAAGAGTTTTCGGGATTGATCCCTTACTACTACTTTAACTACCTGTATCAGGAGGATAAACAAACCCAGTTTTCAGAAAAACTACTTGAAAAATTAGGCTTGCCCAAAAATTATACCGGTTTTATCAATACCGATGCGCTCGACCCATCTACCTTTAGCATGGACATGTTTAGCGCCGAAGACCTCTTAGGAACTACCGGGGATGCAAATTTGGTTGCTTACAGCGGATTTCGCCATGATGGAGAAAAGTCAGAAGACTCTAAACAAACCACCTCTATCGATAAGTTTTTGAACGATAAGGATGAAAACGGTCGTAACTTATTTACTATTGGAACCTTTAAACCAGTTTATGCTGCCGCATACATAATGGATAAGTTTGACTTCAAGGATATTAAATTCCTTGTGGGATTGCGTATTGACAGATACGACGCCAATCAACCGGTATTAAAAGACAAATACGCCTTACACGATTTGGCTCGGGTGAGCGATTTGGGCTCTATGGAAAATCTTCCTTCCGGGTTTGCTGATAATGTGCCAGGCAACATTTCTGACGACGCTGCTGTTTACGTAGCACAAAATCCGGCAGGTGGTAAATCACCGGTGTCTATTTTAGGTTACCGTGATGGCGACACCTGGTATAATGCCGAAGGAGCAGAAATTTCCGATCCAAGTTTGATTTATTCTTCCGATGGTCGTCCGATTCCATTATACAAAGATTTCGCGAACTACGAAAAAAACATGTCAGTGGGTGGATTCACCAATTACAAGGCTGAAATTATTCCTCAACCCCGTTTAGCCTTCTCTTTCCCAATTTCCGATGTGGCCAATTTCTTTGCTCACTATGACGTGTTGGTGCAACGCCCTTCCAACTCTGTTATTCAGCCTTTGGAATATTATTACCTCAATGCCACTTCTACCTCTCCACTGATTACCAATCCAAACCAAAAAATGCAACGCACCATTGATTACGAGTTTGGTTTTTCTCAGGTATTGAACGAAAGAAAAAATGCCTCCCTAACCATTAGCGCCTTCTATAAGGAGAACCGTAACCTCATTAACCAAAGAACGGTTGTAGGAGCTTATCCTAAGAACTATATCATGTATGATAACATTGACTTCTCAACAGTAAAAGGTCTTTCTGCGGTGTTTGATTTCAGAAGAACCGGTGGTTCACGTATCAACTTTAACTATACCCTGCAATTTGCCGAAGGTTCTGGTTCCAATGTGAACTCAGGTGCCAACCTGGCAAGCAGCGGTCAGCCTAACCTAAGGGTTCTTCAACCTCTTGATTTCGACCAACGCCATAGCTTTGTGTTGAATTACGATTACCGTTTCGGACGTAAGAAAGATTACAAAGGCTGGACTATCACTCGTAAGAATGAGAAAAAGATCCATGTTTTTGAAGATGTTGGATTTAATATTTCCTTCCTATTGGGTTCAGGAACGCCTTACACCCGCTGGAGCGATCCTGTGCCAACACAAGGTGGCAATACAAGGTCCAACATTGTTGGTCAAATCAACGGTTCTTCCAAACCATGGAACTTCAGAACCAACTTGCGTATCGATAAAAACATCGACATGTCGTGGGGCAGAGAAGAATCTGACAGCAAAAAACATGCTAACCTTAACGTGTATTTGCAAGTATTGAATTTGTTCAACACCAAAAACGTACTTAACGTTTACAACTACACCGGAACTCCGGATGATGACGGCTACCTTTCTTCCAATCAAGCCCAAGCCGCCATTGCACAAGCGAACAGCGCAGCATCTTTTATCGATTTGTACTCTATTCGCATGAACAATCCTACCAATTACAACACACCACGTCAAATACGCATCGGACTTTTATTTGAATTCTAATCACCGAGAAAGAACTATACCATGAAACAAATCAGTATCATCATCATCTCCGCCCTCTTCGCGATTCCGGTAGCGGCTCGTGAAAAAGCTGCAGGAGAAAACAGATCCTCCGGTTTTTCATCCACCTCAGGAGGAAAAATCATGGCCTCTTGTGCTGCCCCCAGGGCCAGTCGCGAGTTATGGGTCAACAACGTAAGAACCATTGTTTACAGTGGTGGCGACATGTGGTGGGATTTGAACGGAAACGGCAACGCGTATTACTACGTGCCGGCTGTTACCAACCGAAACGTGGGTGCTTCTTCGTGTTTTGGTGGTTCCATTTGGTTGGGCGGTTTAGATGCTGGAGGACAGTTAAAGGTAGCAGCCATGACTTACCGCCAGAACGGTATCGACTTTTGGCCTGGACCTCTGGATACCACAAATGCTTCTGCAGATCCTGCCGAGTGTTTGAAATACGACCAGATCTTCACCGTTTCCCGCATCGAAGTAGACAATTATGTGGCCACCGGGGCAAAAACTTCCGATATCCTGAATTGGCCGGGTAATGGCGATATAAGCAAACGTCAGGGTCGTCGCTTGGCACCCTATGTGGATGTAAACGGTGATGGGTTTTATGATCCTGAAACCAGCGGTGATTACCCTGCTTACGACGTAGAAAACAAAGCAGAAAAGGACAATCTGGGTTTTTGTAAAACAAAATTGTATGGGGATTTGACGCTTTTTTGGGTATTTAATGATAACGGGGGTATTCACACCGAAACACAAGGTGTGCCAATTGGCGTAGAAGTGAGAGCGCAGGCATTTGGTTTCAAAACAAACGATGAAATCAACAACATGACCTTTTATTCCTATGAGGTTATCAACCGTTCTTCCTTTGAATTAAAACAAACGTATTTTACAGTTTGGAACGACCCTGATCTTGGGTATTACCTCGACGATTATGTTGGTTGTGATGTAAGTAGAGGTTTAGGATACATTTACAACGCCGATCCATTTGATGAGTCGGCTAATGGTGTAAATGGCTACCAGGATTTTCCTCCTGCATTGGGTTGCGACTTTTTTAAAGGTCCTCTGGCTGATGCCGGCGACGGTATTGATAACGATTTTGACGGCACTACTGACGAGGCCGGTGAAACCATCCAAATGTCGCGCTTTACTTATTACAACAACAACATTGGCGCCTTCCCTTCTCAAACAACCAATCCTGATATTGCCATTCACTATTACAACTACATGACTGGTTTCTGGAAAGATGGTTCTCCTTTTACATTCGGGGGCAACGCTTACGGCGGTACCCAACCTTCTACATTTGTGTATGACGGTGATCCGGTTAAAGGTACAGGTTGGACTGAAAAAGCATCCGGTAACTTGCCGGGCGATCGTCGTTTCCTTCAATCTGCCGGACCTTTTACACTTAAACCGGGGGCTGTAAACGACATCACCTTTGGTATGCCATGGGCCCAAAGCCCTACCAAAGGCGGTTACATCGAGTCCTTAGAATTGCTCTATAGCGCCGATGATAAAGCCCAGGCCTTATTTGATAACTGTTTTAAATTACTCGACGGCCCTGAGGCGCCTGATATGACAGTTCAAGAATTAAATAACGAATTGATCATTTACCTTTCTAATCAGAAAGGCAAATCCAACAATTACAAACAATTTAATAATGACTATCTCGAAGAGGACATCTCTATTATTTCAGATCCAACTTCCTCTATTCCTGAGTTGAGAGATCCTAATAAATTTTACGCCTTCGAAGGCTACATTGTGTATCAGGTGAAGTCAACCAACGTGTCATCAACCGACCTGAATGACAGAACAAAAGCCATTCCAATTTTCCAATGCGATATTAAAAACAACGTAAGCCGTATTGTAAATTATGAAATCGATAATTTGATTGGTGCTTATGTTCCGGTTGTGAAAGTGGATGGTGCCAATCAAGGTATCACCAGCACATTCAGGGTAACTCAAGACGCATTTTCAACTACAGAGAATCGTTCTTTGATTAATAATAAAACCTATTACTTCGTGGCTGTGGCTTATGCCTGGAACCGTTACCTTGAATATGCCCAAGATGTGGCGCCTAGCACCAACCCTTCAGCCAACTACCTTGGACAAAAAAGAGAATATCTGGAAGGACGTAAACTCAAGAAAAGTTCAGGTATTCCACATATTACCGATAATGAAAAAGGTGGTACAGTGATGCAATCAGCCTATGGCTTTGGTCCTAAGGTGACTAGATTAGAAGGTCAGGGCAATGGAGGCAATAAACTGACCTTGACCCGTTCATCTGAAGATGCCATTGTAGCTAACACATTTGCAGAAGTTATCACGTACGAAAATGCTCAGGGACCTATCGCAATTAAAGTGGTTGATCCCTTGAATGTGAAAAACTCTGACTTTGAATTCAGATTCATTCACAACGTGGTTGACAAAAGCAACATCAATGCCATCACAAGTCAGATTCCTACTGGTGGTAACAATGCTATGGTGCCTGGTGCAAACAACACTTACACGGGTACCATTGCAACCCTTAATGCCGATAATTGCAGTTGGGAATTAACCGACAAAGTATCGGGTATTAAATACCATCCAAATGAACCAACACCCGGCGTAACTGCAGGAGATACACTTTACCAAAGTATCCGGGTAGGCAACGAGTATTTTTTCCAGGACTTAGGATTCTCAGTTAGAATCACCCAGGTAGCTGATCCGGGTGAGTCAGTAAACAAATTCACCGACTTCATTAGCCAAACAGCTGACTACAAAGGACCGGAAGAAGGTTCGTTTATTGGCGCGAGTTTGACTTACGAAAACGGCGCTTCGGATTGGTTGTTATCGATTCCGGATATCGACAGTGAAACACCGTTTAACTGGATACTTTCAGGTGCTTCAAAAACGGCAGGTTTTGAGGATGCATATTATTCCAAATCCGGAACTGAGGTGCAGGCTTTTTACGATCCGGCTAAACAATATGGCGATATCTTAGGTGGAACTTGGGCACCTTATCCGCTTTGCGCTTCTTACTATTCAGTGTTTCCAAGTGCCGGCGGGAATCCTGCGCGGATCTTTTGCGGTCCTGGATTCAATGGTAAGGCATGGGCACAAGACACCAAATTGTCTAAGGACTATGCTTCTCAAAATACCAGCAGCTCTCCTAGTCAGGATGGCAATACCGATTTACGCAAACTCAACAGTGTGTTGGTGGTAATGACACGTGATAAGAACAAATGGACCCGTTGTCCGGTGATTGAAATGCAGGAAAAGTCACAGCTCAGTGTAGGTAATGCCATTTTCTTCTCATATAGAAATCAGGCTTCGGTTGACAAACAAGGTGTGGCATATGGCGCTCCTGGTTGTGTAACGTCTGAAGCAGCTTTAACCTCAACGGTTGGTATGGGATGGTTTCCTGGTTATGCGATTAACATCGAAACAGGCGAACGTTTGAATATGGCTTTTGGTGAGGATTCTTATCAAAAGGAAAACAATGGTGACGATATGATGTGGAACCCGACAGCCGGGGTGAATTATCCGTACAACTTTGCATTTGGTGGCAAGCACTTTATTTATGTGTTTGGCGGCAATTGTGTGAGCACCAAGTTTTATCAAAACCCTACACCAATTTTTGATTGGGAGAACGAGTTCAATGGCCAATATGCAGGTGTTGGAACCTATGATGCCGGAGCAAGAGCCATGTTTACCTTACTGAATTATTTCACAACAGAGGTAAAATCCAAACCTTCCGGTATGAATGGCAATGGTTTAGCACCTTTTAATGCGCTGGAAAGAGATATCATGTGGGTTAGCATACCAACTGTAAATAGCAATTACGTATTTAAAGACCCTGCTAACATGCCTTCCGATGTGAGGGTGCAAATTAATGTGAGCAAACCTTACCGTTACGGATACCATGGCGTAGCAAATATTCAAACCAATCAGCCTTATTCCTCTCTGAATAAATTGGTGAGTGTTAACAATCCTTCAATCCTCACAACAGGTGTGAAGGCTAATCCGGCAAACAATAACTTCCCGTTATATACCTTCAACACAAGCGATATTTATACGCTTTACAATCAGTCAACTACTTTAGAGAACGCTCTTGATCAGATTAGAGTGGTGCCAAACCCTTACTACGGAAGTTCAACATATGAAGTCAACAGAACTGACAATAAGGTAAGAATCACCAATCTGCCAAATAAGTGTACCGTTAAGATTTTCACTATGAATGGAACCTTGATACGTACCATCAAGCGCGATGTGAGCGGACAGGAGGACCTTTATGTAACGGGTTCTGACAGCAAAAAACCTAAACGCGTGCCTTACGAAGAATGGGATCTGAAGAACCAAAATAACATTTCAGTAGCAAGCGGTTTGTATATCTTCCACATCGATGCACCCGGAATTGGTGAGAAGATTGTTAAATGGTTCGGGGTAATGCGACCACTTGACGTACAAAACTATTAATCTGACTAAGCGAAGATATTATGAATAGAAATTTAAAATACCTTACCCTCTCCGCCTTACTTTTGGCGTCAGAATTTACTCGCGCCGGAAATCCGGAACGTGTTGGACAGGCAGGTGCCAGTCAGCTCCTCATTAATCCTTACGCGAGAAACTCGGGTATGGTTGGCTCTAACTCGGCCAGAGTGAGGGGGCTTGAGGCGCAGTTCCTCAACATCGCCGGTACAGCGTATACCCGTAAAACAGAAATTCTGTTTAACCGCGCCAACTGGTTACAAGGCACCGATATTTACATCAATAGTTTTGGTTTAACCCAGGGCATTGGCGAAACCGGTACGTTTGGATTTGGCGTTGTGGCTATCAATGCCGGCGACATCGAAATCACTACCGAAGATATGCCGGAAGGTGGACTTGGTTCATTTACACCAACCTTCTACAACATTAGCATGTCATATGCCAAAATGTTCTCCGATAACATCTATGGTGGAATTAATGTGAAACTCATCTCAGAGCAAATCCCTAACGTGAATGCAAGAGGGATCGCTTTGGATGCCGGTTTGCAATACCACACAGGAAAGTACGATAATATCCATATTGGTATCGCACTTAAAAACTGGGGACCAAAAATGACTTACAAAGGCGACGGTTTAAGTTTACAAACACAGGTAAATTCCGGAAGCGGTACTTACGAAATGACAGTTCAAAATCGCTCCAATGGTTTTGAGTTGCCTGCACTTGTGAACATTGGTTTATCCTACGATTTTTTCTTAACCAAAGACAGTGCCGGTGTTTCAAAAGACCACCGCTTGTCGTTGAACGGTAATTTCACCTCCAATTCTTTCACTTACGATAATTACCTTCTCGGTGTAGAGTATGCCTGGAAAGAAATGCTCATGTTCCGGGGCGGGTATTATTTTGAAGAGAATAGCCTGAATGCTGAAGCCCGCCGAACCGTATTTACCGGACCAGCCATGGGCGTGACTTTTGAGCTGCCGTTCAATGAGAAAAAATCAACTGTAGGGTTCGACTACTCCTACCGGTTCACCAATCCATTCAGTGGAACGCATAACTTTGGGTTTAGGATCAATCTCTAAAAATTCTATCTTTACATAGTAATTAAAAGAGTCCCGATAGTTTCGGGATTCTTTGTTTTAAAAAAACACCAAAATGGCTCAGCAAATAGGATATTATACTGAAGAGGGTTTACAAAAGCTTAAGGATGAGTTGTACCAATTGCGAACTGTTGAACGCAAAGCCGCCACACAAGCCATTGCAGAGGCCAGAGACAAAGGCGATTTGAGTGAAAATGCCGAGTACGATGCGGCAAGGGAAGCGCAGGGTTTACTGGAAATGAAAATTGCCAAACTGGAGGAAGTAATCGCCAACGCAAGAATTGTTGACAACAGCAAACTGGACCTTAGCAAAGCAAGTATACTTACCACTGTAAGCATCAAAAACCTGAGTAATGGGGCTGTTATGAAATACACCCTGGTAGCTCAAAACGAGGCCGATTTAAAAAGTGGAAAAATCTCCGTCGACAGCCCCATAGGTAAAGCACTTTTGGGCAAAAAGGTAGGCGATAAGGTGGATGTTCAGGTACCTGCAGGTACGGTAACCTTCGAAATCACCTCAATTTCCATTTAAACCATGTCCAGTATTTTTTCAAAAATTGTAAGGGGAGAAATTCCATGCTATAAGATTGCAGAGGATCAAGATCACCTTGCGTTTCTGGATGTGTTTCCTTTGAAAAGAGGGCATACTTTGGTTATACCTAAAACTGAAACTGATTACCTTTTTGATATTGGCACAGATGAATATCAGGCATTAATGGCCTTTACCAGAAGGGTGGCAATAGCTTTAAAAACTGCTATTCCATGTAATCGTGTGTCTATGCAGGTGATCGGATTGGAAGTGCCTCACGCGCATGTACATCTTATTCCAATCAATACCATGAGTGATTGTGATTTCAAAAAGGAAAAATTGCAATTCAGCAAGGAAGAATTTGAAACAACTGCACGGGAAATTGCATCGCATCTCAAATAAGAATTGCCTGGAATCAAAGTGTTTTCAGTAAAACTTTAAGGCTTACTCGCTGAGTCAGAAATTCCTGCAACGCGTTAATAGCAATGCGATCCTGTTGCATGTTGTCCCTGTGTCGAACAGTTACCGTATTGTCTTCCAAACTTTGGTGATCAACGGTAATGCAAAACGGGGTACCAATGGCATCCTGCCTGCGGTAGCGCTTACCTACAGTATCTTTCTCGTCGATAGTAATGTTAAAATCAAATTTCAGATTATTGTAAATCGACTCGGCAAGTTCAGGCAGCCCATCCTTTTTAACCAATGGGAAAATTGCAGCTTTATAAGGCGCAAGTGCCGGAGGAAGCGATAATACTGTGCGCGTATCGCCACCGTCCAAGGTTTCCTCTTTTAGTGCAGAAGCCAGAATTGATAAAAATAAGCGGTCGAGACCGACAGAAGTTTCTACCACATAAGGCACATAACTTTGATTGAGCTCAGGATCAAAGTACTGTAATTTTTTACCTGAAAAAAGTTCGTGTTGTTTAAGGTCAAAATCGGTACGGGAATGTATGCCTTCCAGTTCTTTAAAACCAAAGGGAAAACGGTGTTCAATGTCACATGCAGCATTGGCGTAGTGTGCCAATTTTACGTGATCATGGTAACGGTATTTTTCAGAACCCAGTCCCAATGAAAGGTGCCAATTTAAGCGTGCTTTTTTCCAATATTCGTACCATTCCATCTCGGTACCGGGTTTTACAAAAAATTGCATTTCCATTTGCTCAAATTCACGCATGCGGAATATGAACTGACGAGCCACAATTTCGTTTCTGAATGCTTTTCCGGTTTGAGCAATACCAAACGGGATTTTCATTCTACCTGTTTTTTGAACATTGAGATAATTAACGAAAATACCCTGTGCGGTTTCAGGCCTTAGGTAGATTGTATTTGACTCTTCACTCACAGAACCCATAGAAGTACTAAACATGAGATTGAATTGCCTTACATCAGTCCAGTTGCGGCTACCACTAATCGGACAAACAATTTCAAGATCAAGGATAAGTTGTTTTACTTCCTCAAGGTGATTATCGTTGAGCGCTTTTTTAAAACGCGCTTCTATTTCGTCAATCTTTTTCTGGTATTCTAAAACACGTGGGTTGGTGTTCCGAAACATGGCTTCATCAAAATTTTCGAACCGTTTGGCTGCCTTCTCTATTTCTTTCCCAATCTTATCTTCCAGTTTTCCGATGTGTTCTTCAATTAGCACGTCAGCTCTATAACGTTTTTTGCTATCCTTGTTATCGATTAAAGGGTCGTTGAATGCATCCACATGACCGCTGGCCTTCCACGTGGTGGGGTGCATAAAAATGGCCGCATCAATTCCAACTATGTTGTGGTGCACTTGGGTCATAGCCTGCCACCAATAATCTCTAATGTTTTTTTTCAACTCGGCACCCAACTGACCGTAATCGTAAACAGCACTTAAGCCATCGTAAATTTCACTGCTCGGGAAAATAAAACCATACTCCTTACTGTGTGAAATAATGGTTTTAAATGCGTCTTCTGGTTTTATGGGATTCATGAGTTGGGGTCCTTCTGTAAAAATTAGAAGGCCAAAATTAAACTTTTAAGGCTTATGATTGGATTGCCAAGTTGTCGATAAGTCGAATTTTACCAACGAATAGGGCAATCATGGCAATCGCAGTTCTACCGCTTAAGCCACCGGTAAGTAATTCAAGTGATTCAGGGTCGCACAATTCAAAGTAATCGAGTCTGAGCTCGGAAAAATTAGCCACCTTTTGCTGAATACCCTGTTTCACATTTTCAATGGTAGAATGTTTAAGCTGCTCACTAGCCTCCTTTAACCATGTTGAAATGTGCCCTGCCAGTTCACGTTCTTTATTGCTCAGAAGAGCATTTCGGGAGCTCATGGCCAACCCATCGGGTTCTCTTACAATCGGGCAGGCTACAACCTCCATTGTCAGGCCCATCTGTTTTACCAAAGCCTTAACAATCAGCATTTGCTGGTAGTCTTTTTCTCCAAAAAAGGCTTTGTGGGGGTTTACAATAGTGAAAAACCGGCTTAAAACTTGCGCTACTCCATTAAAATGACCTGGACGATGGGCACCTTCCAATACTTTATCAAGTTGCCCAAAATCGTAGGATTCTGTGGCAATTTCAGGGTAAATTTCCTCCACTTCGGGCATAAATAGTACGTCACAACCATGCTGTTTTAACAAAGCGCTGTCTTTTTCAGGCATTCTGGGGTAACGTTTTAGGTCCTCAGGGTCGTTAAATTGCCCGGGATTGACGAAAATGCTGCAAATACTAAGGTCACATTGTAGTTTGGCTGCCTTTAAAAGCGAGATATGCCCCTGATGCAAGGCTCCCATAGTAGGCACAAAACCAAGACTTAAGTGTTTGTTTTCGAGCGAATTCAGATAATCCCTTAAGGCCTTGCGAGTTGTGAAAATTTGCATCAGAAGTGGCCATAAAGCTACTATTTCCTTTGAAATTCGCAGAAAATTTCCTTACTTTTGTGTACTCATTAAAAAAGGAGTATTATCTCTATGAAGAAAGCAAGGGTCCTTTTTATCTCTCAAGACATCACCCCGTATTTAGACGAAACACAGATTGGAAAAGTAGCCAGAAAACTACCCCAGGGAATTCAGGAACGCGGTAAGGAAATTCGCACATTTATGCCAAAGTATGGCTGTATCAATGAAAGGCGGCATCAACTGCATGAAGTGATTCGACTTTCCGGTATGAACTTGGTCATCAATGACGTTGATCATCCCCTGATTATCAAGGTGGCCAGTATTCCAACAGCCCGAATGCAGGTGTATTTTATCGATAATGAAGAATATTTTTCCAGAAAAGCCACGCTATCTGATAAGAACAGCGGCAAATTTTTCGACGACAACGACGAAAGGGCCATGTTTTTTGTAAGAGGAGTTGCCGAAACTGTTAAAAAGCTTGGTTGGCAGCCCGATATCATCCATTGCCATGGTTGGTTTACTTCGCTGATGCCACTTTACATTAAAAAGTACTATCAGGAAGATCCATTGTTCGCCGACACCAAAGTGGTGATTTCGGTATATGAAGACGAATTTCCTAAAGTGCTCAATAAAAAATTTATTGATAAGTTGAGTTTTGACGGATTCAATAAAAAAGACATTAAGCATCTCTCAGAAGAATCTAACTGTCTCAATATGCTAAAACAATCCATCGAATATGCCGATGGGGTAATTCAGGCCTCGGAAAAACTAAACCCCGAACTTGAAAAATGCATCAAAAAATCAGGAAAAGCATTTTTGGGCTACAAAAACGATCTTGAATACATCGACGCCTTTAACGAGTTTTACGATGAAATTCTTGAAGAAGCTAATATACTAAGCTAATCTAAATACCGTTATACGTTTTAGAAGACCCCGGTTCTCCGGGGTTTTTTATGAAATATCCACCGAATCCAAATAAGCGTGAATGGGAATTGCTACTTTTACGCGCCCGGTTAAACATGAAAGCACTTCGTCATACCACCATCGTTCTGTTACTGGCTTTTGCGGTATTCTCCTGTAAAAAACCAAGCAACCCTCTGGGACTCGAGGTTCAACCAGAATACGATCAACTTCAGGCAGCATTAAGCGATGTTCAACCTGTTTCGATGTACACCGTTTACAACGATTCTACCTATGCATTCAATGGCAGCTTAAAATACCTGGGCAGTAATCAGGATCCTAGTTTTGGTCGCACTGACGTTGGACTCTATCTCAATGCCAATCTCGCAGTGAGCAACTTTACGGTTGGATCACAAACACAAATTACCTCTGCCGAAATAATACTGGAAGCAAGTGGCCTCGAATACACAGGCGAGGCCTCCACCATCATGAATTATTCGGTTTATCCTCTCGATTCTTCCCTTTCTACTTCACGATTGTATTACACCAACATTACCTCTCTTCACAATACCAACTCAGTGGTTGCGGCATATACCGGATCATACACTACTATCGATGGTAAGGTAGTGCTCCGAATTCCTGTTGACACCACTTATGCCGGAATAATTTTACGCGACAAATCGGCTTTAGTTGATAACGCCGCCTTTCAGGCAAAATACAAAGGGTTTTACATCAGCAGCAGAACCAGCAATCTCAACCCGGTTAGTGCGCAAGGTATAATTACCCTGTTCGACCTTAGCACAAGCTTAAGCGGTTTTTATCTGAGATTCAAAAGAACGCCAAGCTCCGCTGAAGAGAGCTTTCGCTTTACATTTACAGGTGACGCAGCAGTTAAATTCAACACAGTGCAATACCAACCTAACCAAGGTGGAAGTTATCTTTTGACTCAGCAAATAAAAGGCCATACTGAGCTCGGCAATGAAAACACTTTTCTAAAAGGCCTTGCTTGTACTGTTGTAAAAGTGCAAATTCCGGGTTTAAAGAATACCACTGATTCATCCTTTGTTTCTGTTAATAGGGCCGAGGTAGTATTTTATGTTGATGAAAGCTACAAACCCGCTAGTGGTAAATACGATGTGCCCCCAATACTTACGCTCATACCACTGGATCAAAATGGAAATGAAAGCTTTGGTAGTCACAGCTACAATGTTTCCAATCTCAGCCGTTATAACGGAAAGTACGATTCAGACAAGAAGCGCTATGTTTTTGATATTGCCCGGTTTGTGCAATTGGTGATGAATGGCGACCGCAAAAATTACGGGTTCAACCTGGTGGTGGCCGATCCTGAAATCAGCAAAGTGGTGGTAAGGGATCAGTACCAAAACAGGGTTGTGCTTTATGGCATGAATAGATTGGACCTGAAGCCCAAGTGCAATTTGTATTACGTGAAGATGAAAGAACGCTAAGTTTTTTTTCATGTAACTTCTCCGGATTCCCGCACACAAAAAAACTATACAGTGCAAAATACCACCCTAAAGGAAGTGTTAAGTTACTCAGTGGACGCCGGAGCGCCAGAGTGCCTGGTTTTCTCTGAAGTTCAACACCCCAGATTAAAGTACACCTGTGAGTTCATCTTTAATAAGGTCTTAGCTATTCGGTTTCGTATAAGTTCCTCTCGAGATGAGTATTTCACACATCAAGGCTTAAAAATTAATTATTCGCATGCTCACCTGAAAGAGGGATTGCAAATTGAGCCACAAGGTCTGGTTTTTGAAAACGATCTGAATGAGCGGCAACCCGAATTCACTATCGATAATGGATTACAAAAAGTGTTTGTTCATCAAACTGCAGAATTGCCTGGTACCCTCAATTTTGATGTGTTTGCCATGGTATTTTATTTTATCTCCCGGTACGAAGAGTGGCAAAAATTTGAAGAGGATGAACATGGGAGATTTGGTGTGAGGCAAAGTATTCTTTTCAGAAACAAGGTCCTTCACCGCCCAATTGTTGACCTATGTATTCAAGAAGTGAAAGAAAAACTCTCAGCGCTCTTTCCCAAAACTGTATGGCCAAAAACGTCAGCAAAAATGCTCAGTACCCTCGATATAGATAACTTATTTGCATTTAAAGGGCGACCACTTTGGAAGACATGTGCAGCTGGCATTCGAGACCTTATTCGCGGGGATTATCACAACTTCTCTAACAGATGGAAGGTGCTTAGTGGTAAACAAAAGGATCCCTTTGATATATATGATGAGGTGCCGGGATTTTGTGAAAAAGAACGAATTCCTTTGGTTTTCTTTTTTCTATACCGTAACGGTACCAGGTACGACCGAGGCATACAACCCGGATCGCCTTTTTTTATCGAAGTTTTTCAGCGCCTCAAAAACCGCCGTCAGATCATTGGCCTGCATCCGTCTTATTACAGCAGTACTGAACACGGTGGAATACATCGCGAACAATTGCGACTTAAAAATGACCTGAAACAGGAGGTAGTATACAGCCGCCAGCATTTTTTAAAATTCAACATTAGAACCACACCTCAACAATTAATTCAGGCGGGAATTCTGGCCGATTTTAGCATGGGATTTTCTGATACTGCTGGATTCAGAGCGGGAACCAGCTTTCCGTTCAGGTTTTATGATTTTCAAAATGAAAAATCAACTGAGCTGTGCATTGTACCATTTTGTGTGATGGATGGAGCTTATTCTATTCATCAATTGCTGAGTCATGAAGCAGTGCTCAAAGAAATGGCTGGAATGGCCGAAGACATAAAAAAATGCGGGGGATTGTTTACCAGTGTTTTTCATGAACGCAGCTTTTATGACCATTTGTACCCCGGATTTGGCACTTTATACAAGGAATTGCACCTTCAAATAAAAGCCCGATTTAACACCTGAAATTCCCTTATCTTTGAGCAATGTTATTGAAGAATTCTGCCCTGCTTTTTGGATCAATTTTAGGTTTGTTTGTAGTTGGTTCCTGCAAAGAAAAACTGGAACTAAATGCCCCCTACAAGGAAATACCTAGTGTATACGCAGTTTTGGATGTGTCTTCAAACTCCCATATTATTCGAATAAACAAAGTGTTTTTGGGTGAGGGCGATGCCAATCAAATGGCACTGATTGCCGATTCCATCAACTATCCGGAGGGTGAACTAAAGGTAAGTATGCGACATTCGAACGGAAAAGTGTACGCCTTCAAAGACTCTGTACTTCAAACAGAACCGGGGGCATTTAATACTACCCAGCGGGTGTATGTGAATCATGAAACATTATTAACCTCAGGCACTTATACCCTAATTATTGAAAATCAAAGAACAAACAACGTGTTTACATCAGTGGCGAAGGCTTTAAGCCCACCGAATGTTTACGGATACAATCCCTTTGTCACGCCGTATTACCCGGCACCTATCGGCAGCCCTCCCAACAATCCGGATTATTACATTGATTACAGCAATAAATCCACAAAATACAGTGTAAAGTTTTCTCCAAACCTGAATGACGCACTCGGACCAAAGATTTACAATCTGGTAATGCGCTTGCATTACTACGACTCTTTGGGTGTAAGTGGGAAAAATTTTGAATATGTTGATTATCCTTTCAACAACCAGTACCTTAAGGATGTGGTGACCATAGGCGGAATCAAATTCATCAACTATGAATTTAAAGGACAAGATGTGTATACTGCAGTGGGGCTGGGAATGAGCAAAAAGAAAACACCAACTTTTTTTGCCGGGCGTAAAATGTATAAAATTCAGTATTTTATCTATGCCTCCACACAGGAGTACTTAGACTATCTCGAGTATTCTAAACCTTCTTTCAGCATCAGCCAAACCAAGCCTATTTACAGTAATTTCAGCGAAAATAAGGCCATAGGTATCTTTACATTCCGGTATTCAATGAATATTGAAAAAAGTATTTCAAACGCTTATATCTCAACATTTGCCCGCGACCCAAGCACCTGCCAATACAGCTTTTTTGAGGCAGATTTAGATCTTCCGGGTTGTTTACCCTGACAAAGGGATCGTTCTTAATAAGGAAGTTCCGACACATTATCCGTTCCAAGCAATAACCCCGTGACAGACTGTCAGAATGGCCTGTGTAACCTCGTTTGGCATATTTATTGAGAATGGAGGATAAAACAAATTACAATGGGAAAAATAATAGGAATAGATCTTGGAACCACAAACAGCTGCGTGTCAGTAATGGAAGGCAATGAGCCGGTGGTGATCGCGAACAATGAAGGCAAAAGAACAACCCCTTCTGTTGTGGCTTTTGTGGATGGTGGAGAAAGAAAAGTAGGCGACCCGGCCAAACGTCAGGCCATTACCAATCCAAAAAAGACTGTTTATTCCATAAAACGCTTTATGGGACACACGTATGATGAAGTAACTGCTGAAATAGCAAGGGTGCCTTATCAGGTAGTAAAAGGAGATAATAATACCCCAAGAGTACAAATTGACGATAGAAAATACACGCCACAGGAGATTTCGGCCATCATTCTACAGAAAATGAAAAAAACAGCCGAAGATTATCTTGGAACTGAAGTTACCGAAGCTGTAATTACCGTGCCGGCTTATTTTAACGATGCGCAACGCCAGGCCACAAAAGAGGCTGGTGAAGTAGCTGGTTTAAAAGTAAAACGTATCATCAACGAGCCTACCGCTGCCGCTTTAGCTTACGGTATGGATAAAAAGAACAAAGAAATGAAAATTGTTGTGTTTGACTGCGGTGGTGGTACACACGACGTTTCAGTACTTGAATTGGGTGATGGTGTATTTGAAGTGAAAAGTACAGATGGCGATACCCATTTGGGTGGTGATGATTTTGATCAGGTAATTATTGATTGGTTGGCTGAGGAATTTAAAAAGGATGAAGGACTTGATTTGCGTCAAGATCCTATGGCTCTGCAACGATTGAAAGAAGCTGCTGAAAAAGCCAAAATTGAATTATCCAATTCAACTACTACTGAAATTAATTTACCGTATATCATGCCGGTGAATGGTATGCCAAAACACTTGGTGAAAAGCCTGAGCAGAGCCAAATTTGAAGCCCTGGCGGATAGCCTAATTCAACGTACCATTGAGCCTTGCCGCTCGGCACTTAAAAATGCCGGTCTGAGCCCTAGCGATATCAATGAGATTATCCTGGTTGGAGGTTCTACTCGTATCCCTGCTATACAGGCCGCTGTTGAGAAGTTCTTTGGTAAAGCTCCCAATAAAAGCGTGAACCCTGATGAGGTGGTAGCTTTAGGTGCTGCTATCCAGGGTGGTGTGTTAACCGGTGAGGTTAAAGATGTATTGTTGCTGGATGTGACCCCACTTTCTTTAGGAATTGAAACTATGGGGGGTGTGTTTACTAAACTTATCGAATCCAATACCACAATACCTACCAAAAAATCTCAGGATTTTAGTACTGCCGCCGACAATCAGCCTTCTGTACAAATTGTGGTATATCAGGGTGAACGTCCAATGGCACGCGATAACCGCAAATTGGGGGAGTTTAATCTGGATGGTATTCCACCGGCACCACGCGGTGTTCCTCAAATTGAGGTGACTTTCGACATCGACGCTAATGGTATTCTCAATGTGAGCGCAAAAGACAAAGCTACCGGCAAATCACATAATATCCGTATTGAAGCGAAAAGTGGATTGAGTCAGGAAGAGATTGATCGCATGAAACGCGAAGCTGAAATGAATGCTGAAGCGGACAAAAAAGCCAAAGAAGAAGTTGAAAAGCTGAATGAAGCAGACGCCATGGTGTTCCAATCTGAAAAACAATTGAAAGAATACGGTTATAAAATTCCGGCAGAGAAGAAAGCGGCCATAGAAGGGGCACTAACTGAACTCAAAGCTGCTCACGCCTCTAAAGACATCGCAAAAATCACAACAGCACTCAGTGCAATCAACTCAGCCTGGTCGGCTGCCAGCGAAGACATGTACAAGGCTACACAAGGGCAACCCAATGGTGGGGCCGGTGCTGCAGGCAATACCAATACGCAACAAAATACCGGTCAACCAAACAACACAGAAAATGTGACCGACGTTGATTTCGAAGAAGTAAAATAACAACTGCCACCTTACTAAAAATCCCCTCCAAAAAGAGGGGATTTTTTATTTGAATAGTATTTTTCTTTTAAAGGAATTTGATAGTTTTGAGCTCCTTGAAAACCTTTCTCAAAATCACTTCCATTCTATTATCTGTTCTGATGGGTTTGGTGTTTTTGTACTCGGGCTACACAAAGTTGCATCCTGTTATCGAAACATTTGAATTTAGTTTTGTTGAATTAGGTGTTGGCAATTGGTATACGGCTCCAGTTGAAGCCAGGTTAATGATTGGACTTGAATTATGTATTGGGTTATTATTGATTGCCAATTACAAGCTAAAAAGCTTTAGCCTTCCATTGGCAGCGAGTGTGTTGCTTTTTTTTATTGTTTACTTAAGTGTTCAGATTGTTGTAAGTGGTAATGAGGGGAATTGTGGTTGTTTTGGAGAACACCTAAAAATGACTCCACTTCAAGCCATTGCAAAAAATGTGATCATGTTGTTGTTGATGGGGGTGGTGTATTTCTTTCACTCGGGTTGGCAATTCAAATACAACGCCTTGTTTTTATCCTTACTTGCTGTAACTACAATTGCATTACCTTTTATTATTAACCCTATTGATTACACCTATTCTTCGAACAATCTTCAGGAAAAAGTGAATTACCCCTTGGAACTGGATTTGCTCTTTGAACCAGAAGACACAACAAAGGTTGAAATCCCGAAGGTGGAATTAAGAAAGGGTAAACACGTAGTAGCGTTCCTGAGTTTAACTTGCTCGCATTGTCGAATTGCAGCGAAAAAGTTCCGGCTGATTAAACGCAATAACCCCAGCCTGCCAATTTATTTTGTGCTGAATGGTGCAAAAGAAAAGCTGCCCGATTTTTTAAAGGACACTAAAGCGGATAACATTCCACATAGTTTTTGTCTTGGCAAATCTTTTGTACAATTGGCTTCAGCACAACTTCCACGAATTTATTATCTCGATAATACGCTTGTGGTAAAAAAGGTAGATTACTACGAGCTCAGTCAATCCGATCTGGAGGACTGGATCAAATAAAATAAACCGGTAGCCCAGTATTCTTACGCTACCGGTTTAGAGACAGGTTAAACTCAGTTTATTTGTACTTTAAATTGTACTGAAATATCAGTATCTCCGGGTGCATAGGTGCCGTTTTTACTTCCGGGTTGATGTTTTAGGTCAATTGTTAGGGTGGCTTTTCCGGCTGTGTTTCCTGTTTGCCATGTTGTAATTAAACCAAGGGGTAGAGGGGGACTAGCACCATCGTTATCAAGATATGTAATGTTTAAGTTTGTGCCTGACACCGAAACTGAGGCATTTGGCAGGGCGCTGGGATTGGTTTGATTAAAAAACACCATGTGCTCATCGGCTTCCTCCTCTATTTCGTGAGAAATGGTATCCGTAGGAGATTTACTCTCATCCAAAAACACTAAGGTTGCAGTATAAGATGTATTGGGTTGTAAGATAATAATTGAATCACTTTGGGTGGAAGCTGTAGTTGTACCAGGCCCATAAAAGGCGGGGATACCTCCTTCTCCATCGGGGTCCTTGAAGGAATAAACAAGCGAGTCGGTGGAGCTGTTCAAATAGAGCTTAAAAGTGGTAATTAGCTCTTCTTCATTGGTAGGGGGTGGCGGTGGTGCAGGTGTGTTTGTTTTTTCGTCTTTCTTGCATGCAAAGGCTAACACACTCATTGCAATAAGGCCAATGGCAAATGGTTTGATTCTGTTTCTCATGTGGTTATTGGTTTAAGTTATTAAAGTGGTTTTGTTTTTTTATCGTAGATGGTGAATGGTATCCTCAGTCTGATGGTATAATTCACGCCCAGCGCATCGTTGTAATACCTGAACCTGTCTAAATAATCGCGATACACCGTATTAGCTCCATTGGTAATGGAGAAATTAAAAATCAGAAGTTGTTTGGAGACCAGAAATGTACTTCCGGCGTTCAGTCCAATTAAACTATAAGCATCCGGCGCTTCTGCATAATCTACTCCGGGCTGAACCCTGATTTGTTTGGCGACATAAAATATGTTAGGTTCAATATAGATGTCTTTGATTTTTTTTCTGTCTTTCGCTTTAAAACTTAAAAACAATTGAATTCGGTCGGCAGGTATATACAGTAAGTGGTTTTTGAGATCTGTATTTTTTCCTCTCACCAACATTGCATTTAATTTGATGTCAAGCATTCTAAAAACAGCGTAACGTATGGTAAGGTCGGCGCCACTGATGTTGGCATTGTTCTGTTTGTAGTTGAATACCGGAAACGCACCACGTATTGTAAGTTCAGATTTTCCTGTGGGTTGGTAATAAATAAAATTCCTGAAGTTGTAGGTATAAGCGCTTAATTCAACATGGAGTTTATTACGAGTATAATTTAGCGTACTGATAGCACTCAGGCTTTTTTCCGTTAAAAGATTATTATCTCCTCGTTCAATGGCTCCAATTCCATGATGCAAACCGTTGCTGTACAATTCATTCACCGAAGGGGCACGCCAGCCACTCGACAAATTTAAATTGATGCGCAAGCGTGAATTCGGTTTGTAAATACCTCCCAGATTGAAGCTGGTGTAATCAAAAGTGCGAATTGGTTCCTGTAGCACAGAGCCTTCGTAGTAGAAAGATTGTAAATGTTTGTAATCATAACGAATACCAGCTTCAAATTCGAAATGCGGCAACATCCAGCGTTCGATGCCAAAGATGCCCCATGAATAAGCGTTGTAGTTTGGAATAAAAAAGCGTTGAAAATACCTGTTTTGCTGTAGCATCCCTTGTACCCCAAATTTGCCACGCATGGTGCGGATGTAATCATGTTCCCATATCAATTCTCCTAATTGTGTGCTTAACCGGTATTCCGCTTCGGGTAAGTTTAAGGCAGCAAGTGAATCATTTTTAGGCCGGTGCTTATCGAATTCTTCACGGATGTTAAATTGCAATGCATAGTTCAGGTAGATTCTCGAACGTTGGCCTGTATGAATGTCGCTACTTAGTTTTAGCAATTCGTGTTCAATGTTCTGAAAGGGACGCTCAATCGCATAAGAAAAAGCGGCTAAACTATCTAGCGGTTTTTGTCTACTAAAAGCTGCCTGCAAATCTGTTAAGTTACCAACATGCGCATCGCTGAATATTCCAATACTTGAATTGAACTGCGAATAATAAATTCTGAATCCGGCTTGTTTGAGATGGTATTCAAGTGCGTAAGAAAAGTTGGCTTCTTTTAACGCCGTGTTTTTAAGGTAATAGTCAGGAGTTTTTAAGGAACCTGAGCGTTTTAGGCTTCCCTGTATTCTCCAACTCAAGTTTTTTATTCGATCAAAGTAGCCTTGTAGTTGCAATGAACTGGCTACACCACGACCGTTGCTATACATGGAAGTGTTCAATTCTCCGGTTACTGAAGCCGTATCGGGGAGTTCACCCGGTTCAACCAATACAATGCCACCAATGGCGTCGCTGCCGTAGCGTACCGATGCTGCACCTCTTACAAGGCTAATTCGGTTGGCAATAAAAGGATCAAGTTCTGGGGCATGATCGCTTCCCCATTGCTGTCCTTCAAGACGAACGCCATTGTTGAGGATAAGTATCCTGTATCCTTGCATACCATTGATCATGGGTTTTGAAATAGAAGGCCCTGTATTAAATGTGCTAACCCCGTTGAGTTGTTTTAATTGGTCGGCTAAACTTAAGCCTCGGCTTTTATCCATGTTTTTAGCATCCAGCACTTGGGTACTTTGTGTAAATTTCAACTCTTCGTGTTTACTCAAAATGTCTATTGTTTGAAGTTCATTATGGCTATGTGGTAAACGAAAGGTGACCTTTCTTGATTTGCTTAATGCCAATTCAAATAGCGTATCCCGGCAACCAACGTGTTGTATCAGTAATTGATAATTCCCTTCACACAGGTTATTAATTGTGAAGTACCCTAACTCGTTGCATTGCACTATGGTGCCGGCTGGCAGCAGTTTAACAACAGCAAAGCCAAGATTATCTGAATTGTCCTCATCACGCACAATTCCTTCAAGGAGCAGGTTACAGTTTTGGGATTCCAGAACAAACCGGCTCAAAAGCAGAGCAAGAAATACGATTTTTTTAAACACAACTAGGATGTTTAAATCACTAAAAAAATAAATAGGAAAATTAAACCGAACTGTTATTCGGAAACGGGGGGTGCCCTAAGAAGAGAAATAAGGACAGATACAGCGGGGAGCTGAAGGTGGTTTTGGATAGTTTCTTGTGTGTTGCGTGGTTTTACCGGAACCAGTTTACTAATAAAAGTAAACAGGTGGAAATACACGGGTTTATTGTATTTCTCATACTCACAATCATCGGTTGTTTGCTCAGACTGAAATTGTGTTTGATCACTCACTTTAACCAACTCGTGGTTATGGTGCATGAGATTGTGCACATAAACCTTTGGAATCGCAATCCATGCGGTAAGCAACAACAGCAAAGCGCTGATCAATACTTTTATGGATTTATTCTTTTTCAAACGCAGCACTAAAGTAAGGCAAAGCCAGGCAGAACGCAAAAATTTAACATTTCACACTTAGCCAAAAAGTATTAAAAAATGCAAATCAGCGTTTTTTCAGGCTTTGTTCTCGTTGTTTGGCCATTTCAGCCAGGCGTTTTTGAAATCCGGAGATTTTAACCGGTTTTTTCATGTTGGCCACCAATGTGGCTCTGATTTTCTCGTCACTTACTATCTTTTTGATAATAAAATTTTGAAGGAATGTGAACATGTTCGCCAGGAAGTAATACCAACTCAGGCCGGCTGCGTAGCTATTCATCACTGCAAGAAAGATGACCGGCATAAAATACATCATAAATTTCATACCCGGCATTTGAGCATTTCCCTGTTGAGGCATCAAACTACTATTCATGTAGGTGTAAACAATGGTGCTCACAAACATGAGACCGGCGAATAAACTCACGTGATCGCCATAGGCCCAATCAATAAAAGGCACATGTCCAAAGGTCCAAATACTGTCATAAGTACTCAGGTCATCTGCCCACAAAAATGCTTGCTGGCGCAATTCAATAGAGTCGGGGATAAAAGCAAATAATGCAATCAGTATAGGAAACTGCAATAAAAGCGGGATACAACCTGAAAGCGGATTCACACCTGCTTTTCGGTAAAGCGCCATCGTTTCCTGTTGTTTTTTCATGGGATCGGCGTTTTTACCGAACTTTTCATTCAAGGCATCAGTTTCAGGTTTTAATACACGCATTTTTGCCCCACTCATGTAGGTTTTATAAGCGATAGGCAAAAGAATGATTTTAACTATGAGCGTGAGGATAAGGATAATGATTCCCATCCCAAGCGGAGATAACAACTTAGCGTTGAAGAGCGGTATCACAAGCCACTTATTGATATAACTAAAAATGCTCCATCCGGTTGGGATCAATTCTTCCAATCCTAAGCCATATTGTTTGAGGGTTTGGTAATGGTTTGGTCCAAAATAAAATTGCATGGCAAAAGTTTCACTGGCTTGATGCAGGAAGGGAATTCCCAATTCTGTTTTAGCGGCTTTTACGTATTGTTCAGATGATGGGCGTGGTGACAGCTGAATTAAACTTCCTGCTTTTGCGAATACTTGTTTGGCAATAATACTGGAATTAAAAAACTGTTGTTTGAAAGAAACCCATTTGATATCTGCCTCGTTGAGTTCTTTCTCTTCAGCTTCTTCCTGGCGGGGGTTGAGATAGTCTGGACTGTTGATTTCTTGCTTAAAGTAGATGGTTGCAGCCGCTTTTTCCTTTACAATGTGTTTTTCCTGTCCAGGGTAAAGCATGCTCCAGCTCAATTGCAATTGGTCTTCAGTTTGAGAAATGATGTTCTGCATGCCGTTGAACCGTATTTCGGACTCCAGCATATAATCTTCACCTTTGAGGTGATACACAAAATCGATGTAGGATCCGGATTTTGACGTTTCCAACCTCATCACCAATTCCTTATCTGACTGTTTGACGGGTTTAAAATAAAAACTATCAGTATGAAAAATCCTTGATCGATCGTAGGCGTTCAAACTTAGCGCAAAACGGGTAGAATCTTCATCAAATAAAACCAAGGCTTCATTTTTACCGTAACGTTTGTATTCCTTTAACTCAACCTTTACTATTTGACCTCCTTTGTTAGAAATCGTTGCTTTGATCTTGCTGTTTTCTAGTGTATAGTAAGTTTTTGAGCCTTTAAGTGCCGGTGCAAAATCTTTGTATTGTGCATTGGTCTCAGCTTGAATAAGCGAATCGGAAGGCGGTACGATCTGACGTATTGTGTCGGCTTTTGGTTGCTCGAGCGCAATTTTTGCCGCTTCTTCCAGTTGTGCTTTCCGCTGTACCTGTTCAACAGAATCTCTGATTTGTTTGTTTCTTGCAATTTGCTCAGGGGTAGGTCCGCTTATGTACAACCAAATGCCAAGTATTGCGGCAATTAGGCCCAAACCAATCAACGATTTCTTATCCACGGTGTAAAAATTTAAGCCGCAAATTTAGTATTTATTTGGGGGATTTCTGGCTTAAAAAAAAGAAATCAGCCAGGGTGTTATCAGAATTTTTCACCTTCCCATCGGGCTACCACAGCGCTTGCTACAGCATTGCCTATCACATTTGTTGCACTACGGCCCATATCCAGAATTTGGTCAACTGCAAGCAATAAAAGCAGCCCTTCGCCCGGTATTTTAAACATGCTTAACATACCGGCTATCACCACTAAGGAGGCTCTTGGAACCCCGGCCATGCCCTTACTTGTGACCAGCAAAACCAACATCATCTTGAGCTGATCGCCAGGCCCAATTTCAATACCGTAGCATTGGGCAATAAAGAGTGTGGCAAAGGTCATGTACATGATGCTCCCATCGAGATTAAAGGAATAACCCATGGGCAGTACAAAACTTACAATGCGATTACTTATACCATGCTGCTCAAGTGCTTCAATGGTTTTTGGCATAGCACTTTCGCTGCTGGAAGTACTAAAAGCCAAAAGAATGGGTTCGCGAATATCTTTTAACAGTCGAATAAAGTTGATGCCGGAGATAAAACAAATCAAGCCTAAAATAACAGTGATGAAAAAAAACAAACCCAGAAAAAAACAAAAAATGAGATAGAGGTAACCGCTCAACACTTCAAGGCCTTGCTGAATGATGACCGAAGCAATGGCGCCAAACACCCCTATAGGCGCAAAGTTCATTACGTAATTGGTCACCTTAAACATCACGTGACTTAGGCTATCGAAGGCCGTTATTATGGGTTTGCCGCTATTACCAATGCTTGCAGCAGCAAGGCCAAAAAAGATGGCAAACACTACTATGGGAAGAATGTCGTTGGCTGCCATCGACCTGAATAAACTTTCAGGAATCACGTGATCAATAAAATTTTTTGAAGTTTGTTTCGCCGTTTGAATTCCTGTTTCCATTCCCGCCTCCGGTGGGTCAAGATGCATGACTTTTCCGGGTTCAAAAAGGTTGACAAGAGCTAGCCCTATGGCCAAGGCAATAAGCGTAGCCATGGTAAAATACAATAGTGTTTTTAGGCCTATGCGTCCAACACTTTTTATATCACCAACTTTTGCAACACCTAAAACCAATACAGCAAGCACCAAGGGAGCAATGATCATTTTAATGAGGTGCAAAAAAATATCACTGAGGATGGAAAAGTTAGAAGCAACGTCTTTTTTAGCTTGTTTGAAACAGGCGGCCTCATAGGCGTGCAATTGTTCAGCTACCGCCTTTTTTACAAGCGGGTTTTTGATGCTGCTGAATTGCTCATCGGCAAGCTTGAAGGTGTTGTTGGTTATGGATACATTGATAAGAAAACCCACAGCAATGCCTAAAAACATTGATGCAAGTATATAGGTAATCAGCCTGTTTTTTTTCTTGGCTTTCTTCATTACAACACGTCTTGTAAAACTTCCATTTTCATTCCTCTTGAACCTTTAATGAGTATGGTGTAACCGACCAATTGCATTGCATTTACGTGGTTTTTACATTCTGTTGTGGTTTTAAAGGAAAGGTAAGGTGCGGTGTTTAATGCGCTAAAGGACTCACCTACTAAAAGGGCTTGAGGAATTTGTTTTTCCTGAAGAAGCTCTACTATCTTCTGATGCTCTTCTCTGCTGTGCACGCCCAATTCAAACATATCCCCAAGTATGACCAATTTCTTTTCAGCGTGTAATTTAGCGAAATTTTCTATGGCCACTTTCATGCTGTTTGGATTGGCATTGTAAGCGTCTAACACAAGCTTGTTTTTTGTGGTTTTTACCAATTGCGAACGGTTCATATTGGGTGCATAGCTTTGAAGCGCAGCAATGATATCTTCGTCAGGCACTGAAAAATACGTTCCAATACAGGCCGCAGCTAAACAATTGGGTAAATTATAGCTGCCAATGAGATGGGTTTGTATTGTATAAGCTGTTGTTTGCGAATGGCCTTTGTTGACGCTGTAAGAAAAAGCGAGTTGTTCGCCATTGGCTATTTCTCGCCCGGTAACCAGGTTGTTTTCACCGGTGCCATATGTTATTTGATCAATACCTTCAGCAAGCGAACGGAGAAGATTATCATCACCATTGAGAAAAACTTTGCCTTTTGACTGTCGAATAAACTTGTACATTTCGCTTTTGCCTTTGATTACACCTTCCACACCTCCGAAACCTTCCAAGTGGGCTTTGCCTATGTTGGTTATCATGCCAAAGTCAGGTTCAGCAATTGTGCAAAGCAATGCAATTTCGCCCTGATGGTTGGCACCCATTTCAATGATTGCAAAGTTGTGTTCTTTTCTCAATCTCAGCAGAGTAAGCGGAACGCCTATGTGATTATTCAGATTTCCAATTGTGGCCAGCGTGGTGTATTTTTTCTCCAATACCGCGTGGATTAATTCCTTGTTTGTGGTTTTGCCATTGCTTCCTGTAATGGCGAGAACCGGTAAATTGAATTGTTTTCGATGGTAATTCGCCAGTTGTTGAAGCGCTAATAAGGAATTTTCAACATACCTAATATTTGGGTGATTGAGGTAACGTTGATCATCTACTATGGCATAGCGGCATCCTAAGGCAATGGCGTTGGAGGCAAATTCGTTCGCGTTAAAATTCTCACCCCTTAAACACACGAATAAGGATCCAGGTGCGATTTTTCTTGTGTCGGTGCAAATGTTAAAATTTGATTCTTGAAAGCAGGTATATAATTCCTTTATACTAATTTGTTCAGGCATGCTGCAAAATAAAATAGCCCCGGTGTATTATCATCGGGGCTATTCTTAAGTTATTAACAGAATATTATCGTCCTCCCAAGCCTACTGGACTTCCTACACGGGTCATTGCACAACGGAAACCTAACCAGGCATTGGATTGTCTTTGATCGAGATACCTTCTTACCCCAGGGTTAAGGAAATAAGCGCGGTCTCTCCAGCTACCGCCTTTGTATACTCTGGCTTTGTCATTAATCAATGAGGTCTTGGCATATTCATACATCATTTTTCCTGACTTGTCTTCGTATGCTGCTTCTCCCTGATCATAATAGATACTCGACATCACATCCCCATCCAGATAATTGATGTAATCGGCGGTTTTGTAATTTCTGCGTTCATCTAAATTATCAGTTGAGAAGGCGCTGGATACTTGTCTCCATTGAACGCGGCCGGGAATATCAGCTTTGCCTTCAGGAGTAGCATTGTTGTTTTCCTGTGGGTCAACTGATAGTATGGCAAACACGCTATCAGTTACCTCTACTGCGTCTTCAGCAGTGGTTCCATGTACGCCTGGCACGTTTACTTTGTGTTTAAATTTTTGCCAGATTGGACCATCTGTATTGGCCACAATCTCTCCGCCATAACCACCAACTAGAGTAGTGGAGTCGCGAACCTGGGTAGTGAAAACATTACCGCGGAATGGACGGAACTCGTCAGCATCGGTTACGGTGTTAGGACGGTACACGTCCATTACCCACTCACAAACGTTACCTGACATGTTATAAAGTCCGTAATCATTTGGCCAATAGCTATATACTGGTGCTGTAACATCGGCGTTATCGTTCAAAAAGCCTGCGGTACCCATGTAATCACCTGCGCCTCTTACGAAGTTGGCATTGATTTGACCGAGGTAAGCATCGTTAGAGTTACGAACGCCATGACCATTCCATGGATAAATACGGCGGTCAGTGATACGCTCACCAATGGTATTTCCGATAAGACCGTAAGCAGCATATTCCCATTCGGCTTCTGTTGGGAGCCTGTATTTAGGCAGGAAAATACCGTCTTCCATTCTCACTTCACGCTCAGGGTTTTGGCCATCGAAAGATGGAAGTTTGTTTTTTAATTGACCTTGCCATTTTCCGGCCAAATAGGCTTCAGTGCTGAAATAATCTTGATCGGTTGGCGAAGGCGTGTGATCTAACAAACCTTCACGAATTAGAATAAACTCGTTCACCCGGTCGGTACGCCAGGCGCAGAAATCGTTGGCCTGTAACCAGCTCACGCCCACAACTGGGTAGTCGCGGTAAGCAGGATGGCGGAGGTAATACTCAACATAAGGTTCGTTATAGGCCAATTTTTCTCTCCAAACCAATGTGTCTGGCAGGGCTTTGTAATAAATCTCAGGAAAAGTTGGTCCAAATACCCTTTGGGTCCAATAAAGGTACTCCAGATAAGCGAAGTTACTCACCTCGGTTTCATCAATATAAAATGAGGAAATGGTTACCCTGCGGGGAATATTGTTCCATTCATAGGTAACATCATGCTCTGCACGCCCCATAGTGAAGGTACCGCCTTCAATCAGAACCAGTCCTGGCCCAGTTTCTTGCTCCTCATAGGGTGGTTTTTCAAATCCTCCATTTGAAGGGTCGTTATAGGCCCATCCTGTAACCGGAGATCTTTCCTGTGAGCAGGAAATCAGGACGGCAGCCAACGCAAATGCAAGAGATTTGGTGCTTTTTATGGCTTTTAGTTTCATTTTCGTGAGTTGATTAAGACTGTAACGGTGTATAATATAAAAGGTTACAAAAATAGTTAAAAAGATGGACAAGAAATAGTTCTGTACCGCTTTCTTTTGGATTTACACTCAAATTGGATTTGAGCGGATATTTCATGTGACCCTGCAGTGTTACCTGCTAATTTTGAGACAGTTACGTCATAACTGTAGCCAAATTTGAAATTATCGGTCTGTAAACCAACCAAAGCCATTACAGCATCTGAATTACGGTACCATAAACCGGCCACAAATGCTCCTTTTTTGTAATACAGTCCGATGTTCAATTGGGTGAATTTTTGTTGTTGTTGAAAGAGTATGTTTGGGGAAAGGTAACTTTCATTGCCTTTTTCAAGTGGTATGATGGCACCACCATGTGCAGTAATTTTAACCGGTAATCGCGAAGTTCCCAGCATTCCTTCATCCGGTTGGTTGATATGATGAGCGGCAAATCCTACAAAATAATTTTTGCTGTACCCAAGCATACCTGCTGAAAAATCAGCGGCAACCTTGGTGTTTTGAGGGATAGCTTCATTGGTATTCCAAACAAATCCACGGCGTGGGTCAATCATGTCGCCAAAGTTCAGGGCGGCTACATCAAGAGATTTTTGCAAGTAAGTGGCTTGTAAGGCAAATTTTAATGAGAATTGTCTGGTTACAGGAGCAAGAAAGGAATAGATTAAACTGGCATTGGTGGTTTTTAAAGTGCCAATTGCCTGGTCGTCGGTTGTAACAAGTGCGCCAATACCACCACCCAAGGCGTTGACGTGCATATCGTAAGAAGCTGAATAGGTTACGTATCGTCCTGATAAATTTGGCCATTGGTTACGGTAGTTCATGCAAATTCTTGGGCAGCGAGCCGTACCAGCAAATGCAGGATTAAGATAAAGCGGGTTAGCGTAAAACTGCGTGAACTGCGGGTCTTGCGCTCTTACATCGGAGAGAAGGGAAATGAAAACTAATATTAGGAGCAGAACGCGTTGCTTCATATTGACGTGATATGGTGGCCTATTTTGACAAATATAGAGATACATTTTTAAAAACAAAAAAAATCGACAATATTTTAGATGGACCCTCGTTTATTAGTTGTAACTTTTCCCAATTCATAGACAGACCATGAATTTAATGAAAATCTCACTGCTCTCCTTCCTTTTTTTCTTTCAAAGTACGCTACTCCAATCGCAGGCTCAACTAGAATCATTGTCACGCACACCCAAGGACTCAAAGTCCTCTTTTATACTTCGTTCTGCAGCATCTGACACGAGTTTTCTTAAGATTGAGTATGAAGGCGCGCAATACGATGGTCAAAAGAACAACCTGCCGTTTTTAGTACTCTCTAAAATCACCAATTATGATCAAAGCGCAAAGGCCAGTATCTTAATTCGTAAAGTAGTTCAAGTGAGTGAACCCCATGCCTCAGTGATTAAACGGTATTACAAAAACTACCTGAACAACACATTTCAGGTAATTGCAGTAAGTGGTTTAAGCGGAAGAGAGAACATGAACCCACACAGGCTTATTCCCTTTCGCTTAGCGGCAAATGATGCCGTGGAGGAACTTGTGGGTTATGATGTAAGTTGGCAAATTTCAGCCAATAACAATTCGCAAATCATGCGTCAAACGGCCGCATTTAAAAGTCAATCGGTGTTATCAGCAGGTGACTGGTATAAAATTGCCACCACCAAAACGGGCATCTACAAGCTAAATAAAAGTTTCATCGAAAGTCTGGGCATCGATCTTAGCAGCGTGGATCCGCGAAACATACAAGTTTATGGAAATGGGGGTAAAATGGTGCCCGAATTAAACAGCGCCTTTAGATACGATGACCTTGAAGAAAACAGTGTATTTATTTCTGGCGAAAATGATGGTGTTTTTGATGAGAATGACTATTTGCTTTTTTACGCAACAGGAACTGCAGAATGGAGAAAACCACCGGTGGCAAATGGTTTAAAATTTGAAGCCGTAAAAAGCTTATACAGTGATACGAGTTTTTATTTTATTACAGTTGGCAGCTCACAAGGTTTGCGGGTAGGAACACAGAACAGTTCTGGACTTATTCCCAATGTATCTACCGCCACCTATGATTACTATGCTTTTCATGAAGAAAACAGGTATAATTTTGGAAAGTCGGGGAGGGCATTTTTTGGTGAGTTTTTTGATGTTCAGAATGCCTATAACTTCAATTGGAATGATGGAGATTTTGTTGTTGGGGATACCATTCGAGCCTTACTTAGTCTTGTTGCCATTCACACCGACACTTCTCAGTTTTTGATGAGTGGTAACGGAATTAGTAAAATCGTTACCACACCGTCATTGGCTGTTGGTTCTTATCTTGCCGATTACGCAACCTACGCTTCAGGTTTTTATAAGGGCTTAAACACAGACAATTCTGTTATTAATGTGCTGGTGCAAAAATTAACTTCAAAGAGTTTAGGTTACCTCGATAAGTTGACTATCAACGCACGGCGATCGATAAAACTAAATGCCAAACAATTTCAATTTAGAGACAGTCGAGTAGAAGGACCAGGCAAAATTTGCGAATTTAGTATGGTCAAAACACAAGCCAATGCTCCTGTGTTGTGGAACGTGACCAATCCACTACATCCTATTTCACAAGGGTACCTAAGCAACGGAAACAACCTCAGCTTTGTAACGATCACCGACACTTTAAAAGAATTTTGTATTGCGCCAGAAACCGATTTTTACACACCGGTAAAAGTGGGAAAAGTAGTAAATCAAAATTTACATGGCATAAATCAGGCCGATTACCTGATTGTTGCGCATCCCAATTTTATTAGTCAGGCAAATCGTCTTGCCGCCTTCCATAATCAAAAGGAAGGGTATAGTACGGCTGTGGCAACAATTGATCAGATTTACAATGAGTTTGGAAGTGGAAAACAAGATATTTCAGCAATTCGTGACTTTATTCGGATGCTTTACACCAGAGGAAATGCCTTACCATCTCCTCGTCCGGTAAAGTACGTGCTCTTGATGGGCGACGGATCTTACAACAACATGGTAAGGAGTACGGTTAACAATTCAAATTTTATTCCCACCTATCAATCTCATGAATCCCTCTCATCAACAAGCAGCTTGGCAACGGATGATTTTTATGGCTTAATGGATCCTACCGAGGGATTCAGGGCTGAAAGTGTAGGGTTTGTAGATGTTGGTATTGGAAGATTTACTTGCAAAACGGCTGAGGAAATCAATGCCGTGATTGCAAAAATTGAGAATTACTACAAAAAAGACCCTAATTTTCAAGTAAGTCAACAAGACCCACTCAACTGCTCCAGCGCTTCTGAAAGCCCAATGGGTGATTGGAGAAACAATCTTTTGTTTTTAGCAGACGATGGTGATGATGCAATTCACATGAGGGGAGCTGACAATCTCACTAAAAATGTAGCGGTATTGGATAAAACGTATAATACAGATAAAATTTACATTGATGCTTATCAGCGCATCAGTACACCAAGTGGGCAAAGGTACCCAGATGCAGAAGAAGATTTGATGCGAAAAATTAAAAAAGGGGTTTTGCTGTTTAATTATACGGGACACGGAGGAGAGTTAGGTCTGACGGCAGAGCGCATTTTGGAAATTTCAAGTATTAACAGCATGGATAATTTTAATAAACTGCCTTTGTTTATTACTGCCACTTGTGAGTTTAGTCGATATGATGATCCCGGACGCACATCTGCAGGAGAATTATGTTTAACTAACCCAAGAGGCGCAGCCATTGCATTATTAACTACTTGCCGTCTTGCTTATTCATCAACTAATGATGTATTGAACAGTGTGGTAATGGATAAACTATTCACCAAATTAAACAACGGTAAACGCCCGACACTTGGAGATGTAATCAGGTTAACAAAAGCGTCACCAATACTTGGGGGCCAATATTATTACTATGCCAATTTCCATTTGTTGGGAGACCCTGCTCTAACCCTTGCATATCCTGAATACAAAGTGGTAACCAGTGCGGTGAACAGCCAAACAGTTACCCTGTCAAAAATAGATACCTTATCTGCATTGGCAAAGATTACGATCAGCGGCTTTGTGGCAGATACATTAGGAAACAAGTTAACCAATTTTAATGGCGTGGTTTATTCAACTGTATTTGACAAAGAACAAGATGTGGTGTGTTTGTTAAACGATCCGGATTCTTTCGATCCTTTGGCTAACGGGCCTTTTAAATATAAGTTGCAGCGGAACACCTTGTTTCGTGGAAAAACCCAGGTGAGTAACGGCGATTTCAGCTTTACTTTTTTGGTGCCCAAAGATATAAGTTTTGCTTACGGGCCCGGAAAGATCACCTATTATGCTAGCAATGGCAGCACAGATGCTAATGGATTTTACAATCAGCTGGTAATTGGAGGCGCTTCAGGTAATGTAGTAACAGACAATGAAGGGCCGACGGTAAATTTATACATGAACGACAAGAACTTTGTAAGTGGAAGTGTAACCAATGAAACTCCATTGTTTTATGCAGATCTGGTTGATTCGAGTGGAATCAATACCCTGGGAACTTCATTTGGACATGACATTACCGCCGTACTGAACAAAGCTGGCGGAAAACCGGTGATATTGAATGATTATTATGAAGCAGCTCTTAATAGTTATCAAAGTGGCAGGGTAAAATACCCATTTGAAAAACTTAAAGAAGGAGACTATCAGTTGACTTTTAAGGTATGGGACATTCAAAACAATTCGAGTAACGCTTCTTTGGAATTTGTGGTAGCCGAAAGTGCTGAATTGGCATTAAAAAATGTGTTAAATTACCCTAATCCTTTTAGTACAAAAACCAAGTTCTTTTTTGAACACAACCAGGCGTGTACCCCGTTAAAAGTTTCACTTCAAATATATACTATAAGCGGCAAGCAAGTTAAAACTATTCAACAAAACGTGCAATGTGAGGGGTTTAAAACTGAGGGCATAGATTGGGATGGAAAAGATGAATTTGGTGACAAACTAGCCAGAGGTGTTTATGTCTATCGCTTATCAATTACCACGCCTGATAACAAAAAGGCCGAAAAAATAGAGAAATTGGTTATACTAAATTAGTAAATTTGCCGTTCAGAGAATTGCTGAAGTTGGAACCTATGTTTACAAGAAAGACTTTATTATTTGCTATTTTAATGGGTACTAGTGTTAGCCTATTTGCTCAAAACGTAGGCAACTCAAATACCTCATTAAATGGTGGGGTAAATGCCATCACTACGGCAGTGCCGTTTTTAATGATTAGTCCTGATAGTAAACAAGGATCAATGGGGGATGCAGGTGCTGCTACGGATCCCGATATCAATTCAATACATTGGAACGGCAGTAAACTGGCATTCGCAGAAAAGCAATATGGTGTTGGTTTTACTGTAACACCCTGGTTGCGCCATTTGGTGCCTGACATTAACATGTCGTATCTGTCAGGATATGGTAAAATTAACTCTCGCCAAACCGTAGGCGGGTCATTGAGGTATTTTAGTTTAGGCAATATTGAATTAACCAACTCACAGGGTGTAAAAACAAGTGACTATAAACCCAATGAGTTCGCAATTGATCTCGCTTTCTCGCAAAAGCTCTCTAAAACATTTGCCTTAGGAATAGCTACGCGCTATGTAAATTCTGGCATAAGCAAAGTGTATTTTAACGGAAGTTCAGGCAATGCGGCCAGCACAGTGGCTGTCGATTTATCCATGTATTTTTTGAGTAACAAGTTTAAGCTTGGCGAAAAAAAGGCTGTTGCCTCAGCCGGTTTAGCCATTACTAACATGGGAGCAAAGATTAAATATTCCAATGATGAAAATTTTATTCCTACAAATTTGAGATTGGGAGGAGGATTAAAAACTGACCTTGATGAGTTTAATACATTTGGTGTTTACCTTGATTTCAATAAACTCCTTGTGCCCACTCCACCAATTTACCAATACGATACCATTAATTCTAAACCTGTTTTAGCCACAGATCCTGCAACTGGAAAACCGATTATTGCTGCTGGTATGGATCCTAATGTTTCTGTAGGTCAGGGGATGATTCAGTCTTTTTATGACGCACCAGGCGGGTTCAAGGAAGAATTGCAGGAGATTAGTATTGCAACTGGCATGGAGTATTGTTATAACAGTATTTTTTCCGTTAGGGCCGGGTATTTTTACGAATCGAAGAACAAGGGCGCTCGTCAGTATTTTACTTTTGGTATGGGATTCCGCTTTAAAGTTATCAATGTAGATGGATCCTATTTGGTACCAACATCACTTCAAAATCCATTACAACGCACCTGGAGGATTACACTCAGCTTCATGTTTGATGCAGCAGGGAAACAACAAAAAGACCCTCTGAATCCTTAATCTCCACATTCTCTTGTGTATAATTGCCATTTCAAGATTGGCAGCTTTTCTTTACTAAGAACCATCTTTGTATATGCACAAGTTAATTAGCGGTGTGTTTATTGTTGTTTGCTTGTTTAGCTCTTGCGAAGAGAAAAAAAACTCTTCTAATCAACACCGAGTTTTTAATTACAATGAAATGAATGGGTTGAGTTCTCTCGACCCTGCCGTTGCCGGTAATTTTGAAAATATATGGCCAGTGAATCAGCTATTCAATGGACTGGTTCAGCTCGATGACAGTTTAAACGTAGTACCCTGCATTGCTACCTCTTATTCCATAAGTGAAGATGGTTTAAGTTACACATTCCATTTGCGTGGAGACGTGTTTTTTCATGACGATTCTTGTTTTATCAATGCAAAAGGAAGACAAGTTGTTGCCAGCGATTTTGTTTTTAGTTTTTTAAGACTTTACGACAGTAAGGTAAGCAGTGCCTTATCGTTAATGACACATTTTGAGCAAGGAGCGCAAGGTGAAAAATCAGGTATAGTAGCATTAAACGATTCTGTGCTTGTACTACGATTGTCAAAACCCTTTAATGCATTTTTAAGTTTATTGAGCATGAAGTATTTCAGCGTCATTCCTCACGAAGCGCTGGAGAAGTATGGAGACAATTTTAGAAAACACCCGGTTGGAACAGGTCCGTTTCGTTTTAAACACTGGGAGGAAGGCACAAAACTGGTAATGTTGAAAAACGCAAACTACTTTGAAAAGGACGCAGAAGGCAAACGATTGCCATATTTAGATGCGATAACCGTTGCGTTTATCCGCGACCGGGAAACAGCCTTTATGGAATTGTTGAATGGGAAGTTTGATATGCTGAGTGGTGCAGATGCATTCAATATTAACGAAGTTCTTGATAAGGAAGGGAATTTGCGTGAATTATACCAATCGAAATTTTTTCTTCAAAAGCATACTTTTCTGAAAACAGATTACATTGGAATACTTGTAGATACCTCATTAAGTTTAGTGAATCGCTCTCCTCTTGCTTTGAAAAAAGTCAGAAAAGCTGTGAATTATGCTTTTGACAGAGAGAAACTAGTGCGCTTTTTAAGGAATAAAATTGGAACTCCAGCCTTAGCAGGCTTTATTCCAAAAGGGGCGAAAAGTTATGATCCAGATGTGGTGAAAGGGTATTCTTACGACCCTGATAAGGTAAAAGTACTATTGCAAGAGGCAGGGTATCCAGGTGGGAAAGGACTTCCTGAGTTAACGATACACATTACAGACAGTTACAAAGAACAGGCTGAGTTTATACAATCGCAATTGGCAGAAAACAACATTCCATCTAACATCAGTGTTGAAAAAACTTCCATACTTAGACAAGCCGTAAATAATGGGGAATATTTGCTTTTTAAAAAATCATGGTTTTGTGATTATGCCGATGATGAGAACTTTATGAGTTTGTTTTACAGTAAAAATTTTACACCAGAAGGTGTGAACTTCTTTAGGTACAAAAACCCCTTATTCGATAGATACTACGAAGAAGCCTTGCTGGTTCGGGATGAGCTAAAGAGAAAGGAGTTGTTCAATCGCATGGACAGTTTAATTGTTGAAGATGCCTCCTGTATTCCTTTGTATTACGATGAAGTCATCCGACTCGTTAGGCATAATGTAAAAGGCCTGGGTATCAACGCCATGAATTTACTCAATCTTAAAACAGTGAGAAAAGACTAATTGGTTTTATCTTTTTGTTTGATGATATATCCGGGACGGTTTTTCACCTCTTCGTATATTCTCCAAATGTACTCAGCAATGATGCCCAGGCTGAGGAGAATTAGACCTGAGAAAAAGGAAATTAGAATAACGATGCTAATCCATCCTTGTACCCCTACTTTCCAATAATCCGGGTTTCCGAATAATTTAATATAAAGGTAAAAGAGAATAAGGCAGAAAGAGAGAATGGAAACACTCACGCCTAAAAAAGTGATAAATTTTATTGGAAAGGATGAGGTTGAAAAAAACCAGTCTTTTGCAAGGCGTATTTTTTTCTTAAAGGTCCAACGCGATTTACTAACAGTGCTTTTACCTCTAACGTAAGGAAGGTAATACGGTTGGAAGCCCATGCGCAGTAGTTCGGTAACTGTAGTAGTGTTTATCGGGTGAATTTGAGTATTTAATAGGTCGATGATCTCCCGATCAATAAAAAAAGAGTCTACACCGTGTTTGGGGTAAATAAAGTCCGAAACACTGCTCATCACTGTATAAAAGAGGTTGGCAAAAAGCTTAGTGGTCCATGGGTCGTTTCTTTCCGTTCTATAGGGAAAAATAATTTTGTGACCTTCTTCTTTCCATTTTCTGTAACATTCTACCAACAGGTGATATGGTTGTTGTTCGTCGTCGGCAATTACGGTGGCGCAGGAGCCATTTACCTTTGACAGGCCTGCAAAAATGGCGTAGTGGGAGGTATAGTTTCTGCTTAATTCGAAGGCAAGTACATTGGAATAGGTTTCTTCAATTTTCTTGGCAATTTCGAATGAGGTATCGTTTGAACCATCGTCGATGATGATTAATTCATAAGGAATGCCCTCTTGGGTCATAACATAATGAACTTGATCTCTAACTTTTATGAGTCTTTCTTTTGATTTATAAGAACAAAGAATTATGGAAAGCAGATCTGTCATTATGGATGGTTTTGAAATCAGCCTTTTTTAAAGTTTTGAAGCAAGAATCGGACTTTTTTACTGTATATAGCGTTAAATTGTTCTTTAAAAATAGACATTATATAAAGATCGTACAATTGCCCGTTAATGATAACATGGTTTTTGAGAAATCCTTCCTGCACCATACCTAGAAAGACCTGAAGTTTATACATGGCCTGATTGTTAGCAAGAATATCGCCGGTGATCTTACGAAAATTCATTTTATTGAATACATAGTCGTATGTGAGCAACAACGCTTCTAAGCCATAAGGTGTGGATTTTCCGTAATATTCATCTGAAATGATTAATCTACCAACATTACTTACCTGGTCAAGGAGATTCACATCATATATTCCAATTGCACCTACCTTTTTACCGGAAATGTTATCGAAAATAATATAGTTGATTTCATTTTTACTGCGGCACCTGATCCACTCTACTTGGCTCTGGACGGAATAGTTGTCGGGTTGACGCATAAACTGACCACCGGCCCCTGTCCTCCATTTATAAATATTTGGCGCGTCTTCTACCTCTGTTTTTTTAAGGGTAATAAAATCACCAATTAAAGAGTCTTCGAATTTAATTTCCACTTATTCTGCTTTTTTTGAACCGGCCGGATTCAAAGGATTGATCTGCCAATTCTATTTTAACGGGTATCTTGAATGGTTCAAGTTTGGCTCGGCAATACGTCTTCACTTTTTTAATCAATTCGGCTTTGCTCTCAGTTCCTTTGTATTTTATTTTTGCACATACTATTTTACCAGTAAGCGGGTTGCTTTCGGAATACACCAATACGTCTTCCACATCCGGAATTTCAAGAATAACGTTTTCTACTTCCTGGGGAAACACTTTTTCTCCTCCAACATTGATGATTTCTGATTTCCTTCCAAGAATCTTCATGTATTCTCCTTTCACTTCTACTGTATCGCCGGTCATGAACCAACCGTCATCAGTAAAGGGGCTTGGAGCATTAAGGTAACCCAGCATGGCAGAATCGGATTTGATCTGAAGCAAATTATCCACCACCCTAGTTAGGTAACCTTCTCCCCCAATCTTTACCCAAAGCGAACCATTTTCTTCCGACTGGGAACGCAACACACCCAACTCAATAAGACCGTAGGTTTGTTGTAATTTGATGTCGGGAAACAAAGTGTTAATACGTTTCAAAAGGCTTTCAGGCATAGGTTCAGCTCCGTACGAAATTAGTTTCAGGCTTTTTAAGGAGAATCGCTCATAGGCCCTGCTTAATACCAGCATGTTTAAAAAAGTAGGGGAGGTAGGCAATAATTCTACCTGATGTTTTTCAATAGTTTGACAAACGTAGTCAGGGGTTCTGTTTTCAAGAATTACAACGGTTCCCCCATTGGATAATATATGAAAGAGGGTGTTTAGTCCACCCCAGTGATCAAACAACAAAAAGTTGACCGTCCGTAAAGCTTTGCGTCTAATTTTGAATTTGTTGAGCAGTTTTTGAAAATCATGAAGCGCCCCTTTAGGTTCACCTGATGAACCGGATGTGAATAAAACCAGCCCCGGCTTAGCATTGCTCAGGATTGGAGTGTAAAGCGGGTTTTTACTTTCAGACGGGGTAAACTCTAAAAATTCAGGACTGTTTTCGTTTTTGATGCGGATAAGTGCATCGAGTTGAGCGATGGTGTATTTTTTCTGATTTTTTTCAGAGTGTAGAATGTCAAAGGGCACCACAACCGCGTTCGATTCAATAAGCGCGAACAGCATGGCAATGGTTTCGGGGCTAAAATCGCTTTCAAGCCCTACGATTCGGGAGGAGTAGCTGGATTGAAATTTTTCACTCCAAAACTTTATCCTTTCAAGAATATGGGCATAAGTAATTGATTGATCTTTCCAGATAATTGCGGTTTGATGGCCGTAATTGCTGAATTCCTCCAGTAAAAAATCAATGTTACTTAAGGAGTTCATTAATGGTTAATTCAATCAACTTAAAATTTACCAGGTTGCCCACTTCTTCATCGGGAATTGACACTCCAAATTCTTCTTCGAGCGCCAGGATGAGGTTAAGGTGACGAAGTGAGTCCCAGTTTTCTAAATTGTCTGTAGAACTATTTTCGTTAATGCTTTCGAGAGGCACTTCAAAAACGGCACTCATGACCTGTTTTATTTTGCTATTATTCATATTTACTTAAACGTTTAATGTGGTGTTAATTTTGATGTATTGAATGTCACGGGGTTTAAAGGTAGAAATATTTAGGCTATAAGACTTTGTACCTTCTGATTCTCTGAGCAATTCAAAACCAATTTTCTCGTAATAGTCCTTTACTTGTGCGTTCTTTTTGGTGGGTATGAACATTGCTCTAATGGTGCTGTACCCTTTTTTTTCTGCAAGTTCAATGACATGGTCCAGAAAAACATATTCGATGTTTCTTCCCAAAATTCTGCAACTCATCAACAAGGAGTCAATATGAATGATTCGTGGGTCACCTTCGTCCTCTTTCAAAATACACACCCCTGTAAGTCCGCTGTCGCCGAATTTATCTTTCACAAACATGGAAGCTGTAAAGCTTTTGGGATTTTCCATGAACTGTTCAATCTGATTTTCAGTATACCTTAAGGTGGTGAGATTAAACTGATTTGTTTTTTGCGTGAGTTGGGAAATCCTGGGAATGTGAGCCGCATCATCCACCAATACGGTGAGTTCTATGCCAAGAGAAGCCAAATAATCGTCGATGGACCCAAATTGATCTTTAGCACTTTCTCTTTGGAACTGTTGTTTGTACATCTCTGTTTTTTTCAGATCGTCTTTGTTAGGATTCAGATTAAACAGTTTGTAGATGTTTTTCAGCAGCTGTTGGGGGTATTCAGAAATTTGTGAAGGAACATGAATGCAATGTATCTCCGGTAGTTTCTCGCGTATCAGGTTAATTTCAAAATCGGAATCGTCAACAAAAACAAGACTATCGGTTCCAATGTTGAGTTCCTGAGCGATGGCTTTTAGGTTCGCCGCTTTGTCGTTCCAGTTTATTTTGTGAATGACGATGTTTTCTTCTTTCAATACGGCATCTTTGTGGGTTCTTAGTACCTCCAAAACATCGGCTTCGTTGTTTTTACTGCAAAGACCTACGATTATTCCGCGTTTGCTCAGGAATACCGCCATTTGCTGTATTTTATGAAAAAACACGCCTTTTTTACCTGAAGGAGCCATGTCAATACCCTCCATGCCATCTTCTCCGATGATGCCTTGCCAAAGGGTATTATCACAATCGAGGATCAGCGCTTTTTTCAGTTTACCATTGTTCCTTAACAATAATGGTTCAATTGCAACCATGTAATGTTTAAGGAAATTGACGGTGTAAGGGGCTTTGGAAGAAAGGTAAAATCGATGGTCGTAACACTGTGAAAGACCATGTTGTTGAAAGATGGCATCAATATCCATCAGCACAAAATTGGAAGGGGCGTTTTCTTTTACATACCGGTTTAATTCTGAAACAAACCGATTGATTTTGCTTTCCGAAAGCACATTGATGGGGAAATAGGCGGAAGAAAAACAATTAAAAACAACCGAAGGAGTGGAGCTCAGATTATTAAAAACCATGGAAAGTTCGGAGTAGATTTTTTGTTTAAAAGAGGCAATAGTGTCCTCTTCTAAATCCTCAAAAAACTCGCTGACCTGATCCATGAGGTTGAGTGTATCCCAGAATACCATCACCAGATTTTTGTCGCGAAAGAGAGCAGAGTCCTGAACGATGTTGTCGAAATTTCCAATCTCAAGGGCAGGTTCAATCTGATTTTTACGACAGACATACTCTAAAATTTCTTTACCGGCATTTACCGTCACGTTGGATAGAATGCCGATTTGATAAGGTGCGGAAGAGATGGAGCCACTGAGTTGTTTATTCAGTTGCAGAATTTCGGTGTATTTAAGATTTTCCATTGATAGTTATCTTGGAATAATTGGGGACAATAACCCGGATAAATGGACTTTTAACAGCATAATTTTTATTTGGTAGTAGACCAAAAGTATTAAGTTGTGTAAGGAAAATAATTCCCAAGTTTTCGAAGGCACCTCACTCATTAGGTCTTTTTGAGGACAAATTCAACAATTTGTTTATTTCTGTTAAAGTAGAAATAAATATCCCTGTTCTCAAATAATAAGGCCGGAATCGGTCCTAAAACTTTAATCATTCGCGTTTTTGAAATAATTGAGGTTAATTCCTGTATATCTTCTAGCTCATAACAAAAGTGATTAAAGTGGTTTCCGTTCTTTTCTAGGCTATTCCATGTGTAAGCTTCTTTATTTAATGGCTGAATTAATTCAATAAAAGAACTGCTAAAGTTTGAGTACAAGCTAAGTCTTGCATTCTGAATGGGGTCAAAAATATCTGCAAGTTTTTTTTCAAAAAGCATGTTTTTTTCCCATTGGTCAATATTATTAACTATAAATCCTGAATGATGAAGTTTCATAACTATTTTGTAGTTTCTAGTCTTTTTTTCCTACAGAACAATCCAACCAGGTTGGTTATCCGTTTTTCATCAGCGGTTTTTTCATCGACATCTTCAGCAATAAATGATTGAGAATCAATTACTTCAAGTCCTGAAGATTCAACTAACTCAAGAACTTCTTTTCTACTTTGAAATAGGAACACATGGTCAATTGCTGGAGAATTGGTTGGTGTTGTTATCCAAACAATACCATTATCTGTTAGAAGATGTGATAGCTTAATGAGAATTTCTTTAGGTTTATCTAAGTGTTCGAGAATTTCTCCAAGAACAATAAAATCATATTTAGAGGTTTCATCAAACAAAAAGATATCCTTATTGAAGTAATTGATTTTATTTTTTTCATATCCGATTATTTTTTTTGTCATAATCAAGGAAGTTTCGCTAATATCAACCAAGTCCATTTTCTCGTAACTTTCAAAGTTCTTTTTTATCAAGTAAGAAAAAAAACCATGACCAGGACCTACATCTAAAACCTTTAATTTCGCCTCTACATTAAGAACTTTTTTGAGTTGTTTTTGAAAATAGATATAAATATTAAAATGATGCTTCCACAGTATTTGAGAAACTAGTAAAGCATTCATATAGTAGGACATAATCTCGCTATTTGAATATACTTTCTCAAAGGCCATTTGCTGGTTTTCACACCGGTATTTTCCGTGCTTGTAAAAATAAAGGCCATCGACACGATAGTCGTTTACCATTTTAAGGTAGTCATCGGCAATTTTTGTAGCATCTACCTTATTGCCGGAACTTTCATAGTAATGGTAAACCAATCCGAGGAGTTCAGCAAACTCTTCTGGAAAACTATCCTTGACGAAATGAATGTTGGCTTCAATTCTTTTCGAATGAAGTTTATCTTTTTTAGTAATCTGTTGAAGCATTTCATCTAAAAAGATGAGAGATTGTGAATGGTTTTTCATAGCTATTAATCTAAATCTTACTGCATTTTAAACAAACAGGCTCCGAAATTAAAGCCTGCACCCAGCCCAGCAATTACTAAATTGTTTTTACTTTTAATAAGCCCTTTCGACAATGCTTCACTTAATGCAATGCCAATGCTAGCAGAACCAGTGTTTCCGATTTCTTCTACATTAGTATATGTCTTGTGTAAGGGCACTTTCATTTTCTTCATAACATAATCAATCAAGAATCCGTTAGCCTGGTGGAAGATAAAAAAATCAACATCATTTATTTCAAGTTGGGTTTCTAATAAAAGTTTCTGAATTACTATAGGAAAGTTGGTTACGGCCTGTTTCCATGTGGCAAGTCCATTTTGTTCAATGAATAGAGCTTTAGCGTCATTAATGGTCGCATTAATTGGGTAAGAAGACCCTCCTCCACGCATGCGCACAGATTCATATGTTGAGGAGTCAGTTCTAAATGTAGAATTTCTATATCCATAAGATGCTTCAACTTTGCCCAACATAACTGCAGAGGCTCCATCGCTGAAGAAGATTGAAGTGTCCCTATCGGTTTTGTCAGTATATCTCGACAAAATTTCAACGCCAATTACAAGAGCGTTTTTTAATGTTGGTTTGGATTGCATTTTTTCAGCGGCGATCGTAAGCGCAGTTACCATACCCGCACAGGCAGTATTGATATCGATGATCTGACATTCCTTTGGTAAATTAAGTTCAAGGTGAATCTTTGCTGATAATGGTGGAAAGAGATAGTCTTGACTAAAAGATGCCAAGATAATCAACCCTATATCTTCTTTTTTTACACCTGTTTTATTTAGAAGCTTCCGACATGCTTCCAGAGCCATTGAAGAGGTGGTTTCATCTGCAGAAACATGGTATCTTCTTTTTATTCCTGTTTTACTTACAATAAGTTCAGGAGTTAATTCATGCATTATTTGGCATAAATCTTCATTGGACTGCACATTATTTGGTAAATAGTGGCTAGCTCCAATTATTCCTATTCCAAATTCAGACATTATTAGGTGGTTTGAGTTAAAAAGTTCTGTAATTCTTTGTTGTTGTTTTTGATTCGTCCCAGATATTCTGAAGGGCCATGACCTGGTAAAATGATTGAATCGTTCGGAAACTTATTATAAATGGCCAAGATTGATTCTCTTAGTTGAACAGGATTTTCTCTCGGGATGCTTCCTGCTCCAAGACCATTTTTGTAAAGGATATCCCCGGTGAATAAAAGGTTCTCTGATTGTATCACACAACTTCCATCCGAATGACCTGGAAAATTGTAGAAGTTCAAATTAAAAGATTTAATAGAGATCTTTTGTTCCTTAGTATGCAGCAAGAAGTCTGGTTTAGGTGTTTTTACTGTTAAATTAATTCTTGCAATTTTCAAATAAAAATTAATAGAATGGCATATTCTTTCATCCTTTATATGTAAGTAAAAAGGAATAGCATATTTGTTTTTAAAATATTCAACGCTTGCTACATGATCAAAATGACCATGGGTAGCCAGAATAGCAATAGGATTAAGATGGTGTTTTGTAATTTCAGTTTCAATCAATTCTTCATCGAAACCAGGGTCGATAATAATACAATCAATATTAACCTGGTTTTTTAATATGTAGGTGTTAGAGGGGAAGACCTTTAAGTTCTTAATAATAACTATGTTTCGGTTAATTGATTCCACCTAAATAAATAGTTTGTGCGGAAATATAAGAACTTCTGTCAGATGCAAAAAAATCTATAACATTCAATACATCATCGGCAGTGGCGTAACGCGGAATGGGTAAGTTATTTATTATTTGTTTAATTTTTGTTTGACCGATTTCAGAATGTTGACGCAACATGTCTGTATCAATAGCGGAAATAGCCACAGTATTACAAGTGATATTGTAATTTGAAAATTCTTTTGCCATTACATTTGCTAAAGTATTGATGCCTGCTTTGCACGCTGCATAAACGGAATCGCCCGCAGGTTCTAAGCTAACAGCCATAGAGCCAATGTTGATTATCCTTCCAGGTGAATTATTCCTCATTAATTTGGCAGCTTCTCTTGAAACAAAAAATACCCCAAGCAGATTCACGTTCACCATTTCAACCACGTTTTTAAGAGGTATTATCATTGAGTATTGTGAAGTCATTACTGCCGCATTGTTAATTACAATATCAATATTCTTAAACCGCTTTGATATTTTCTTAAAGCACAAAGTAATTTCTTCAGGATTGCCTAGGTTGACTGAGAAGTGGTGATAGTTTATGTCTTTGTGGGATGAGGGGCCCCTGCTTAGACCTAATACAACAGCATGGTTCGCCAAAAAATGTTTTGCAATTTCAAGCCCAACGCCTCTGCTTGATCCTGTTACTATTACAACCTTATTCTTGTACATGAGTATTTAATGCGTAGACTGATGGACTGACCTTATTTTTCGTTTACTAGTTCTGTGATATAATCTACCAAACTTTGAATACTGTTAAAAGGACTTCGTTCCCTTGCCATTGCTCTATCGTCGGTTAAAGAAATTTCAATGTTATGGTCGTTTGAAAACAACATTTCCAGATCAACAATAATTGACACTAGTGAAAGGGAATCAATATTTGAACCTGGACCGAAAAGTACTGTATTAGGGTTAACCTCAAATTTTTGGTTGTCTGGAAGTGTTTCTTTTAATTGTTCTACCTGATTGATAACAATTTCAAGAATTGTATGCTTATCCATTTATTTCTGTTTTTTTATATGTTATATATTGGGAATATTCTCTGATATAATCTTCCTCTTGATAAGGGTGTGAGGCAAGCACTAGACATACAGAACCGGATGAAAAATTAACTTCAGAAGCCCAAATCCCTGGTACTATGTGCAAGCCAGTTTTAGGGTTGTTCAGGTGTATTGACCGTTTGTTTTTACCATCATCTATGACAACTTCAAAGGCTCCACTAACTGCTACTAATAATTGGTGGCATTCTTTGTGTGCATGGGCACCTCTTGATTCTCCACCGGGAATGTCGTAAAGGTAAAACACACGTTTTATTTCAAACGGAATTTCTGTATTATTTGTTACAACCGTTATGTGCCCATTTCTGTCACCAATTTGTCCGAGTTCCATCACCTTACAATCATTAATACTCACAAATGTGTTCATGCATTCTTCCGTTTATATGTTTCAAAATCACGGATGTAATCGGATGAATCGTAGGGGTGACTGGAAAGGTGCAATCCTACAGCGTTGGTTGAAAAATTCTCGATGTGCCTCCAAGTAAGTGCGGGTAGATAAAGTCCGTAATAGGAGCGGTTCAGAGGGTATTTTTCTTTGTTTCCGTCAGGTTTGGTAATTACTACATCAAAACTGCCACTTAATGCTATTATGACCTCATTTTGTGATTCATATGCATGACCACCACGCAATTCACCCCCGGGAACATCATAAAGCCAAAACACCCTTTGGATATCAAAAGGAATTTGTGACGGGGACTGGACAAACGTCAAGTTACCCCTTGGGTCCAGAATCTTAGGAAAATGGAGTATCTCCGCCTGTTTCACGTAATCAAAAAATTTTCCCAAAGATAGAATTTATTCAGGAATACATGACTTTTTTAGATTTTTTAAAGTACAAAGGACTTTGGATTGAAAACTTATATATGGAGGTTTATTTGGTTAATCATAAAATTTACAAACTTTATTCAGTTTTCGTTATTTTTTGTTTAAATTTAGGCTAGACTACTATTTTCCCTATATCAGGGAGAGTAAAGGGCTCAAAACACAAATGAGAAAGGAAATTACTTTTTGCGCAATGTTGTTATTTTACAATATTGTTTTTTCACAAACCACATCAATTTCGGGTATTATTAATATTTATACTGAAGTTAATAGCATTGTCGGAAGTACTTTGATTGTAACGAATAGCTCTGGTATTGTCAATACTGACCAAGTGTTAATTATCCAAATGAAGGGTGTTTCAATAAATACAGCCAACAACATAAACTATGGCTCAACCATTCAATATAATAACTGTGGCAAATATGAATTTGCTGAAGTGTCATCTGTCATTGGAAATAGTATAATTCTTAGCGCACCTTTACAAAGAGCATATTCTCCAGTTAGTGCTGTTCAATTGATTAGAGTTCCAGTATATCAAAACGCATTGGTTGTTGGACCCCTTAGTTGCATGCCTTGGAATGGAAGTTCAGGTGGGGTATTGGCTTTGAGTGTGTGCGGAAATCTTTCTTTAAACAGCCACATCGATGTCACTGGTAGAGGATTTAGGGGGGGCGTGGTTGGTACTTTTAGCACTCAATGTATTGGTGATACAATGACGTATGTCGAATCTTCACTTATTAACCCTAGTTCATATTTTGCAGAAAAGGGTGAAGGTGTTTTTCTGAATGGAATGACAAATAATTTGGGTCGTGGAAGGAATTCAAATGGTGGTGGTGGTGGTAACGACATTAATGGTGGAGGTGGCGGAGGCGCAAATTTTGGACAAGGGGGTCGTGGTGGTGATTTTTATGGTCCAGCAAGTTGCCCTCCAAATTTTATTATGCAAACCGGTGGTTTTGCTGGGGAGGGACTTAGTTATTCCAATTCACTTAATATTGTTTTTATGGGGGGTGGTGGAGGTGCAGGTCATCAAAACAATAGTACTGCAAGCAGAGGCGGAAATGGGGGGGGTATTATTATTATTAAAGCTTCATCTATTTCTGGAAATGGTCATTATATTAATTCGGACGGCGAAGATGTTAATTTCTTACCAAATTCCATAGATGGACAAGGTGGTGGTGGTGGCGGTGGTTCAGTGTTGTTGGATGTGAATACTGTTACGGCGTTAAATGTCTCAATAAGAGGTGGAAACGGTGGGTCAGATAATTATTCAGGGCCTGATTGTCACGGCAAGGGTGGCGGAGGAGGTGGCGGTGTATTGTGGATTTCAAATCAACTACCCAACTTAAGCCCACAGATAATTGGTGGAGCAGCGGGTGTTTTTCTTGGCAGTGGATCGCCATACTTCAACAGCTCACTTAATGCTACATCTGGCCAAAATGGTGCTAGTTTTACTGGCCTAAATTTACAAGGTCGAATGGTAGCTTGTGAAAATGGTGTTGGAATAAAAGAACTTATGGAGACAAATTGTAGACTTCAGATCTTCCCTAATCCCTCTACAGGGTATGTTAGCATAGGAACTGTTGGAGCAAAGATTGTGGGGTCAATTGATGTAGAAGTTTTAGGAGTAATGGGCAATATTTTGCTTTCATTAACATTCGAGAATTCGGATATTCTTAGTGAATCCAAAATCGACCTTACTTTATTAGATAGTGGAACTTATTTCATGAAATTAAAAGGTGACTTAGTGACTTCTTATGCCAAATTAGTGATTGAATAACTAATCACAGTAATTGAAATAATAAACAAGAAATAAATTATCGTGATTTAATGAAAATTTTGAGAATTTATTATTAGTTGGAATCTCTGAGGCAGGGGTAGGTGTGGTAGAATTTCCTACATTAAGTGTGATCTAACCATAGGAAATGTTTGTAATATCATGACAGTATTGTCGACTATTGGCTAGATACTTGATCCTGCAAAATTTAAATTCACACCAAAATATCAACTTTAAAGGACGGCATTAAGCGCAAGATAACGAATGATTGATAAATGCCTCCTCGCTTTTGAATGCTAACAAAAAGTGGTTACTATTTGTATTGTTTTTTGATACATAAAAGTTTCTTAATTATTGAATTTGAAATTATTATAATTAGAAAAGTGGGCTTTTATTATTTCAACAATTGAACGATTCCAGTTTTTATTTTGAGAATGCCTTGAAGTGTTTTGACTTTTATCTTCCAATTGTATACACCATTTTGACAGATGTTTCCCTTGAAATAACCATCCCAGCCCTGGTAGAAGGAATTGGTTGAGTAGATACGTTCCCCCCAGCGGTCGTAGATGTCCATTGAATAATCGGTAAATCCCATTCCTTTTGGTTGAAAAGTATCGTTAATTCCATCGCCATTTGGTGTGAAGGAGTTGGGCACATAAAAGGCAAATTCTTCTTCAATGACAACTACCTTGATTACCGTATCCATACAGCCCCACTGGTTTTTTACTAAAAGTACCACGGGATATTTGCCAGGTTGCTCAAAAAGATAAGAGCAGTTTTCGGTAAACACCGTATCCTCGTTATTACCTATAAAAAGCCAGTTCCACTGAGTTTGTCCCTGCCCTTGGGAAGCATTGATAAACTGTACCTGGTCAATTCCGGCCAAGGGCAATTGAGGTTCAAAATAATAATCAGCAAAAACCTTTGGATACGCATCGAGCAAAAACACCGAGTTGTTCACGCAGCCGTTTGTGTCGGTAAATACTGAACTGAGGCTAAATTGCCCGGCTTGCGAAAAACACAGATTAAAGGGGCTGGCGGTGAAAGTTTGACCGTTAAAATATGTGTTGATTCCGCTAAGTGGATTAGAGGTGCTGTCGCTTACCAAATTAAATTCTGAGCAGAATGGCACACATAGTTTGTTCCGCGAACTCATAAGTTCAGCTTTTGGGAGGGGTAAAACCTCAACCAGTATGGTTCCCGAAGCACTGCAATTGCTGGCGTTGGTAACACTCAGGGTGTAAATGCCTGATGTGCTTGGACTAGAAGCAGCCAAACTAAATTGCTGTGAAGTAGACACAAACCCATTTGGTCCAGACCATAAGTATCTTACACCACCTGAACCGCTGAGTTGTAAGGCGGAATTAAGGCAAGGTTTTGTATTGCCCGAGATCAAAGGCTGAGGCAAGGCATAAGGAAGTCCAATCAGGGGCGCGATGGCCTGAACCGTACAACTGTTTTGAGCACTCACAATCACCGAGTAATTGCCGCTGCTTGCCGCGCTCACCTGCGGAATGACAGGGCTGGAAAGGTTAGAAGTAAAGCTGCCAGGCCCCATCCAAAGATAAGAGACGCCTCCTGAAACACTCAGTTGAGCGTTTTCTCCAAAACACACCGAATCCCCGCTAACCACAGGAACAGGATTTAATAATACCATAAGGGAGGATGTGTTCGACCCTTTGCAGGCATTGTTGTCCTGAACCGTTAAGGAATAAATGCCCTGACCAGAAGTTCCTACATTATTTAAAACAGGGTTCTGCTGATTGGAGCTAAAGTTTTGAGGGCCACTCCAGGTGTAACTTGCAGCAGAACCAGTAAAAAACTGAACGAACCCATTTTCACAAACTGGGCCATTGTTGTTTACTGTAGGTTGTGGCAAGGCATTTACATTAACAAAAGAACCGGTGTTTATCTGGCAGGGCCCCTGAGTGGCAACTAAGGAATAAAAGCCTGTGGCATTTGTGTTTACATTAGTAAGGGTAAACGAGGGCAAGTTGTAAGAAAAATTATTTGGCCCGTACCAGGCATAGGTGTCTGCCCCTGAAGCACTCAAACTTATGTTTTCGCCCTGGCAGAGTACAGTATTGCCGTTTATTGCAATTATGGGCACAGGAGCTACTGAAGCCTGTAACTGGGCAGAAGTGGTACAGCCTTGGGCACTGGTAATGTGCAAGGCATAGGCGCCAGTCATTAATGGAGTGGAATTAAACAGTACCGGACTTGCAAGATTGGAGGTGAAGGATTGTGGACCCTGCCAGAAATAGTTGGTTCCGGGCAAGGCAGAGGAATACAGGCTCAGGTTTTGCCCCTCGCACACGGTACTACCTAAAATGCTCAGGAAGGGAACAGGATGCACGCTCGCCGATGTAATGGTTGATGCCGTGCAGTTGTTGGCCGCAGTGATTATTACCTGATAACTACCCGAAACGTTTTGTGCAGTGGAGTTAATGCTGGGGCTCGACAATGAAGAAGTAAAACTTAAGGGGCCTGACCAGTTAGCGCTACCTCCGGAAGAAAACAAAAGCAAGGGTTGTCCTGTACAAACGGGTCCATTATTAGAAGCAAAGGCCACGGGTAAAGGTTTTAGGATGATGGATGCGGTGGCTGAGCTGCTACACGAGAGAGCTGAACCCACAACGGTATACTGTGTGCTCACCGAAGGGCTTGCCATAAACAATGGTCCAATAAGGCCGCTGTTCCAAGTATAGCTGGAAGCTCCGCTAACGATCAGACTGCCCGTTTCCAGTGGACAAATAGACACATCGCTCACGCTCAAGGTAGGATTAGGAACAAAATTTAAGGAATGGGTTCTTGAACTAAAACACTGGTTAGCATCCAAGCTATTGACCGTATAATTAAAGACCCCCGCTGCGCCTTCACTCACACTTATACTAGTGCTGGCAGGGCCTGCCACCCATGTGTAGGTATAAGGTGGGATGCCTCCCGAATTTGAAGCGTTAAGGGAAATGCTTCCTCCTAAACACACAGAAGGGGTTGAAGCAACGATGTTCAAACTAAGCGCCGGTGGTTGGGTAATCAAAAAGGTATGCGTAACCGAACAAAAGGTTAGTGCATCTATGACATGTATTGTGCTTATGCCTGCCGCAAGTCCGGTGGCTAAAGGTGTATTTAAAGTTCCTACTGCGTTGGTCCAGGTGTAGGTTTGAGTGCCAGAGCCATTAGAAAGGGCAATGGAGGCGGTACCTGTGTTCACGCTGTTACATAACAAACTATTGGTGGATGAAACGGTCCCTGTTAAAGGAACCAAAGGATAAAAAGTAGTGGTGGGGGTAAATACACAACCAGTGCCTGTATCTAAAAAGGTTAGCGTGTAAGTTCCGGGAAACAATCCTGTTGCTACTGAGTTAGTTTGGCCTGTTGGGGTCCAGGTATAATTAAATGGACCTGTGCCACCTGAGGCTGACACCGTTGCAGAACCTAGGCTTCCGCAGGTGATGGAAAAAGTGTTAAAGGAGAGAAGAGGAGTAGGTTTAATTGCAAGGTTGGTGGTCGTGGTGGTGATGCAACCTGATAAATCAGTTGCGATCACAGTAAACTGTTGAGGGCTTGCTGAATTCAGAGTGTAAGTGCTGCCGACAAAACCTGAAGGCAACCAAGTGTAGGTGTTGGATCCTGATACTGTGAGCGTTGCGACTGAATTGGGACAAATTGAGACGCTGGATGTAGAAAGAGAGCCTATCGGTACAAATGTAACCGGCACTGAGGCACTTATGGTACAGGCATTTGCATCTTGGACAGTGACACTTGTTGTTACGGTTCCAGGATTTATAGAAAGATAGGCAGAGGAGAAAGATGTTACTCCATTTGACCAGGTGTAAAAATAAATAGGGGTTCCTCCGCCAACATTTGCGCTGAGCACAATATTATTTCCTGGACAAGCTGTAAATGAAACTGCATTGAGGCTCAGTGTAAGTTGAGTTGGCACAAGAACAGCAAGAGTAGTGCTTGCTGCGCAGCCAAATTGTGTAAAACCAGTCAATGTGAATACCGAACTTGCAGTAGGTGTAACAACAATAACAGAGCTGCTGAGGTTTCCCGGCATCCATGTATAAGTTGTTGCACCACCACCGATTAGAGTAATGGAATTCCCGTTACAGGCCACAGAACCTGCTGCACTTGCACTAACCGTTGGATTTGTGACTACGCTTTGTGTAAATTGAGTAGACTGCGAACATGAATTGCTGTATGTCGCAATTACAGTGTAGGTTGAGTTAACGACTGGATTCACTTGGATTGTCGGCCCATTTAACGCGCCCGGCGTCCAGGTGTATGAGTTTCCTCCTGTAGCAGTTAGCGTGGCGTGCAAACCTGAACATACAACAGAATTGCTCGAACTAATAGTTAAAACAGGGAGCGTATGAACAGACACGGCCAGTGTGGAAGTTGGAAAAATGCCACAGGTGCTGGATGCGGCAACGCTTACAGTACCTGGAGAATTGCCTGCTATTACACCTATGGTATTTGTTGAAGAGACTCCTGTCCATCCCCCTGGAAAAGTCCAAGTATAAGTTGCATTACTGAAAGGTGAAATACTGTATGTTTGAAAACTTCCCGGGCAAACTAACGTGTTGCCAAAAACAGGAGGAGAACAGGGGATAAGATTATACAATTGAAGAACCTCAGCGGGGGTTAGAGGACGGTTATACAAATAAAAATCATCCAATGCACCATTAAAATACCTTGAAGCGCTGGTTCCGTTTTTTCCAATTGAAATAGGGAAAGTAGTGCCGGTGTTAATTGCAGCGTTCGTACCAGATACATTACATGAGATCGCCGGCTGAGCTACCCCATCGATGTAATAAACTACAGTTGAATAAATGGTACTTAATGAAGAATTATAAACTGCAACAATGTGATGCCAAGCATTATTGAGAAGGCAGTTATTACCCCTAATGAGCGCTTGATTTGAAACATCTAAACCAACACCAGCTCCACAATAATTCCAAACAATTTGATATGAATCGCCAGCACCAAAAGCAGTGCCATAATCAAAACTAGAGCGGGGTGAGTTGATTACAGTGTTGCTGGTTTTTGCCCAAAAGGAAACAGACCTGGAAACAGTTCCTGTTGGGCCGGAAAACAACATTTGAATACCACTATTGATGCCATTAAAGCTATAAGCTGAATTCGGATTTCCGCACCTGTCAGCCACTAAAACAGCGCCGCCAATAATTGTACCATGATTGTTGCTGCCTGAAACATCATTCGCATTACCTGAAAACGGCCAGGCGCCGATTAATCCCCCGAGCGGTATCTGAGCATGCAATGTAATTGAAAGGAATAAGAAGAGAATAAAGAGTTTAGATTTTGAAGAGGCGGGTAGCATGAATGCAACTAGAGTTCTTTTCAATTTAGAAACTGAGAGGTATGACATTCACAAGTTACAGAAATTTATGATTCTAGTGAGTCATTTCGAAATTAAAAAGCGAAATCAAAGTATAAGAATTGAAAGTTGTAACAGCGAAATCCACTTTAATTATTTTATTATAGGCTCATTTCAGTCAAACAAATCAGAATAGTAGAATAAAAGGTACACTTTGATTGTTTACGTCCGAATTAGCCAATTAGAAAATGCTATGAAATTTACTCAATCACCAATTTAGTATAGCTTTTTTGGTTTTGGTATTCTAGAAAAAGATAATACAATCCCTTGTTAAGAAATGTACAATCTAATGCTGATTGGGTTGTTGAGTCAACTACCCACGAGTTTAATTTTCGACCTATTTGATCGTATACCTGAATAGTACAATTTAATGGCAATACCTGATTGAAATGGATTTTCCCAGTGGTTGGGTTAGGGTAAACACCCAGTTCTGAATGAACAAAAGAAAGTGGTTCAACACCAGTACAGGCTGAAACTGTTACAGTTTTTGTAATTGGTGCGCCAGAACCTAAAGAATTTCCAGCGGATAATGTCACCAAATAAGTGCCAGTATTGACAAATGTGATGGAGGGATTTTGTGAAGTGTTCGTATTGATAGTTACACCTGTATTTGGCGATACACTCCATAGCCAGGTAGTGGGGGCATTTAATGAGTTATCTGTAAAGGTTTTGGTTTCTCCTCTGCACAACGATACCGGAGATACAAAATTACTGGTAGGTCTGCTTTCTAAATACAATTGTGTGATTTCGTTATGAGTTAATTTTCTGTTGTAAATTCTGAAATCATCCAAGCAACCGTTCAACCAACTGTAAGTACCACCATTGGGAATATTTCCCACATAACCTAAAACAACCGAGTCCGACTGAAGGTAAACTGATTGATAACCCTTATACAGTTGATTGGTTAATACATTATCAATATAAAGATATGTTGAGTCTGTTGTAAATGAATACACAATATGCCTCCAAACATCTTGGGTGGCCAATTCGCTGGAAAACGACACGGTTTGAAACCCTAATGCGTCTGAAGTGGCGGCATCAATCATATCGGTGAATTTATATACGCCCACAAAATAGGCTTCGTAAGCGCCGCTTAGATTACTGGCTTTTGTAAACACGAATGGGTGGTTGGAATAAGCCTGAGAATTCACCGTTCCGCTGGTCATCTTAGCCCAGAACGAAATACTCATGGTGCCTGATTTTAATGAAGCGCTAGTTCCTAAATTAATCAGGTTGTTCTGCCCATTAAAACAATAAGCTGAGTTGGGGCTTCCAAATCGGTCTGTGGCCAAAGTGGCTCCTCTAACTACACCGTGATTGTTCCCCACCATGTCGTTGGCATTACCATTAAAGTAGTATTGAGAAACTAATCCTGCACCTAATTGCGCATGTATGTTACCACTAACTAGTAGCAAAAAATAAAATAACAGATTTTTCATAGTGATGCTAAGGTTTTACAATAAGGTTATAGGGTTAAATACTATAAGAAAACACAAGCGGCTAATTTGTTTTTTGTTTATTGAATAATAAGCTTGGAGTATAGGAGTAGAGTTTCTGTCTCCACTTTAATAAAATAGATGCCCTTACTTAATTCTGTCAGGTTTAATCTTTTTTGGTTTTGATTCACTTCATTTGATCGAGCCACTTTTACTATTTGCCCCAATTGGTTGCAGATAAAAATGTTAGCGTTTTCTGGCAACTGCAATCCAAACTCAATATTTCCATCACTAGGATTGGGGTAAATATGGGATTCGCTAAAACTTTTGTTCAATTCGTTTAGACCCACACATTCATCTACCTGTATGGTATGTTGACTTGTTGCCGAACACCCAAACTGATTCGTTCCAACTACCGTATATACAGTTGTTGAAAGTGGGCTTACCTGATTAGGATTACCTGTAGAGTTTCCTGGGTTCCAGATGTAATTTGATGCACCAGAAGCCTGAAGTTGCGTACTGTTACCATAACAAATTATATTCGATAAAGCGGTAACATTCACTAAAGGATTCGGCCTAACCACCACAAAAACTGAATCTATTCCAATGCAACCAAATGCACTTGTTCCGCTTACTGAATAATAGGCGCTTTGTTGGGGGTATATTGTAATGTTGTTGCCAGTTTGCAAGGTAGTGTGCCAATAGTAAGTGTTGGCCCCACTCGCATTGAGTTGCAAAGAACTGCCTGCACAAACACTTGCATTGTTACTGATGTTAATGGTTACAATGGGTTTCGGATAAATTTGAATTGTATTGGTGTAAAGACTGCCAGGCCCCGCTATATTACCAGCCTGTAATCCAATAGTATAGGTTCCGGGTAGGTTAAATGCAATTGAAGGGTTTTGTGCTGTAGGATTAGTAAATGTTGCCCCATTTTGTGGTGAAACAGTCCAGTTCCAATTGGTGGGATTATTGCTTGAATTGTCGGTAAAGATTATAGTATTACCCGCACAGTTACTACCTGCAAAAGTAAACTGGCTCACAGGCGATTGTTGTAAAGCAACAACTGATATATCATCCACATAATAAATATTGTAGGGTTGTTGGCAAAATTGGCAGGTTACAATTTCATTTGTACTTGCATCATCAAAAAAATTACCAACCCCTATATAAGTGTATGCCGAATCGGCAGTAAACGTACCAGTAATTACGGTCCAACCATTTTGCTGAGTAACAGGAGATGAGGCAAAAAGATGCGCACTGTTGCTAACGGCAATGTTGGGAAACATCGAAAACTTTAAACCCATTTTATCAGAAGCCAGCTGAAAATTATCGCAAAGAGAGAGTTTAAATGAAAGACTGTATGTCACACCAATAATAAGTGGATTTATTAATTGTGAATAAATGTTCTCTCGATATTGTCCCCATGCAGGAACTTTGGTGGTAATCGACATATACCCATTACCTGTGGCAGCCGACTCTGTGCCCCAAGGATTGTTGGGTACACCATAGGAATTGGAACAGGAATTGCAATAGTCAGCGTGACTAGGCGGTTGATTAAAAACAGGTGATTTGTACCACCCCGTGGCAAAATCTGCGTCTCCTTGATTAAAATTACAATTGAGATAAGACTCAAAACTCGGATTGTTTACCAGGTTTTGAGCAAAAGTCAGGCTTGACATTAAGAAAAAAACGCTCAGGCAGATAATAAACTTCATGTTCTCTCAAATTGTTAAACCCTAAAATATGAATTCAGTAAAAACCTAAAGGTGAGTTTTTATATCTGGCAGTTAACTTAAGGTGTTTAAATTAAAAGACCTTTTAATTGGCTGACTGAAACTAGTTCTTTATTTGTACAATACAACCTTTCTACATGTAATTGCTCTCCTGTTTTTTTCTATCTATTCTTCCAGAGTGTGAAATAAAATGATAGGTTAAAAAGGCGGTATTTGATCCATAAACCAAAATTGAAGTCAGCGCAGCGCCTTTGAGTGCATAGGTGTTCACCATCCATGGGCTCAGGCATAGAGTAAGTATAAAACCAAACAAATTGCTTCTCATCACTAACCTGGCTTCCCCTTTTCCGGAAAAATAATTGGATAGTATAAGGTAGACTGCAGTTAAAAGCACAGCAGGACTATAAACGAGCATAACTTCCTTAATCCCTTTGAAACCATCACCAAGTAATAACAGATAGACTGACTCTGGAATTGTATTTAAAAGTACAAGTGCTAGAGAGCACAGTATTATTGCTGCTGCGCAAAGGCGAATAGTCAATTCCTTTAGTTTGTTTTTTTGTTCAATAGCAAGTTTTGAAAGGTAAAAAGGTACCATGGCGTTTACAACAAGAAGTACAGATTCTGTGATTGAAATGGCTGCTGAATAAAGGCCCAATTCGGCGTCGGAATCCAACCAATAAAAGCTGTATTTGTTGCCTAAAACGACCATCATCAATGCCAACTGCGCGGCAAAACCATTTCTCAGTATGGTTAATGGCGCAAATTGTTTAAGGCTATTGCTGGTTTTTAGTGTGTTCCATAAAATAAGAAACGTGAATCCGGAAGCCAGTAAAAAGGAAATCATCAAGGGATAGATAAAATCAGAAAAGGTCAAACTTGCATGGATAACGATGTTAAGTAGCAAAAAACTCAGGAGCAATAGGGGTTGTAATAAACTTAAAGCATAATACTGTTTCAGTTGTCCTACCCCAAGAATCATAACACAATGAAAAGTGTTAAGTGTTACCAAAAAAGTAATCAAATATGCCTGCCAGAAAAAACCTTCGATGTGTTTTCCAGCGTACAATACTATACTGTTACCAACTATTGAGGTTGTGAGTATGAACAAAACACCAAATCCATAAATTTTAAGTGGATTGTACTTGGATATAAAATGCACGAGGTGATATCCCGAAAACACCTCTGCACTAATTTGCACGAGAGCAATATTGAATAAAAATAAACTGATTTCACCACGAGTGCTAACACCCAGGTACTTTGCGCTTACAACCAATACTGTAAATCCAATAAAAGCTACGCCGAGCCTCGACAACAAACTTTGAAATAGTGTGCTAATCATTCAAGCGCGGTTTTCCTTAAACTATGGCCATTCAAAGGTGATGAGTTGTTTTATATCAGGATGCAAACTTTTTGCAACAGGACAAGTGTAGGCCGTGTGTTCGTATATTTTTTTTTCCTTATCACTGAAATTTGCCTTGGGAAAAGTAAGTCGTACGTGAATTTCACCAATCCTTCGGGGTTCGGGATACATCACTTTGGTAACTTCTGCTGTGGTTCCATCGATTGGGGTGATATGCTCCTTGCGGGAGGCAATTCCCATAACTGTTAACATGCAATTAGCCAGTGAGGTGGCGGTGAGATCTGTTGGGCTAAACGCCTCGCCTTTGCCATTATTGTCTTTTGGCGCATCGGTTGCTATATGGGCTCCAGAAGCCACATGAACAGATTCGGTGTGAAGTTGGCCTACGTAAGTTACTTTGCTGGTTATCATGGATTTGGGTTTGTACAAAAATAGGATAATACTGATGAATTATTTAATTTTGTTAGAATGTTTAAGACGCCTCATTATCTGTTGTTTTTGTTGTCCTTAGGTCTTTGCATGCATTCACAAACACCGGTTGCTCGGGAGGCAATTGATGGCGGAAGTGAATCTAACGTGCTTTATAGAAAGGATCACACGGGTCAGATCTATCTTCATACCCGAGGGATGGGGGTATTGTACCGCATGTCAAAACATGTTACGGTTAAACAACGCAATTATTTTGAGATTGACTTTAATAACATTAAACATCCAAAGGAAGTTCAAGTGGTTGGTGACGCTTTCGATCGAAAACGTTTTGTTTATGGTAAACTCAACAATGTGATGTTACTCAAGGCGGCTGTTGGATCCCAAAATGTATTTTACAATAAGGCTGATTTGGAAGCGGTTGAGGTTAGATACGCTTATTCAATTGGGCCTGGCATTGCATTTTTAAAACCCTATTACGTTCAGGTTGATCGTGTCCAATCCAACAGCGTAGTAACCGATGAAGTGCCATTTAATGAAGATACTTTTACCATAGACAGTATCAATGGCAGGGCTTCTTTTTTTAAAGGGTTTGATGGCATAAAAGTACGCCCGGTTATTACCGGGAAATTCAACGTGAGTTTTGAGTACGCGCATTACACCAATATCATTAGAGCTCTTGAGGTAGGTGTTTGTGTAGATTATTTTCCTTTTGCTATACCCATAATGGCCCGCAACCCTTCTGAAAATTTTGTGGTGAGTTTAAGGTTAGGGTTTGTTTTTGGAAGGAAATATTATTGAAATGGAATTAAGCGAGGAAATTCAAAGAGTAAAAAAGCCAGACTGGCTCAGAGTGAAACTGCCAACCGGTGAAGAGTATGTCAAAGTAAGGGGTATCGTAAGTAAACACAAGCTCCATACCATTTGTGAAAGCGGCAATTGCCCAAACATGGGAGAGTGTTGGGGCGCAGGCACCGCTACTTTTATGATATTGGGCAATATTTGTACGCGTAGTTGTGGTTTTTGTGCTGTGGCTACCGGAAAACCCAGGCCTGTTGATTGGGATGAACCCAAGCGGGTAGCAGAATCTGTAAAACTTATGGGGGTTAAACATTGTGTCATTACCAGTGTTGATCGCGACGACCTCAAAGATGGTGGCTCCATTATCTGGGCCGAAACCATAAAGGAAATACGAGCCATTAGCCCCGAAACCAAATTTGAATGCCTGATTCCCGATTTTGCAGGTAAATGGGAAAACTTACAACGCATTATTGATGTTCAACCTGACATTGTATCTCACAATATGGAAACTGTGAGACGGTTGACATCACAAGTGCGTATACAAGCAAAATACGACCGAAGTCTGGAAGTACTTAAACGCCTTGATGCTGCCGGAGTTAAAACCAAAAGTGGAATCATGCTTGGACTCGGCGAAACAGAACAAGAGATTTTTGAAAGTATAGATGATTTGGCATCGGTAAATTGTGATGTTCTAACCATGGGGCAATATCTTCAGCCTACACCTAAACACCTACCTGTGGCAAGATTTATACATCCCGATGAATTCAAAGCTTACAAAGACTACGCACTACAAAAAGGGTTTCGATTTGTAGAGAGCGGGCCATTGGTGCGATCTTCCTACCACGCCGAAAAACATATTTTTTAATGAAAAGGTGTTATCACCTCCTTTTATCGGTTATTTTCATAGGACTATTTTCCTGTTCGCCTTCTCGTTACGTAAAGCCACTGAAAAACAAACAGCAAGCGCTTTCTTTTTCTTTTGGAGGACCTGGCATAATGTATTCCGGGGCTCCAATTCCAATTCCATTTTCTACATTAGCTTATGCTCGAGGCCTTAACAACGCTATTACTGCCATTGGAGCATTTCATTTCACAAGTTCCTTGTTTGGCAATTTACAAGCAGATCTTGGAGCAAGTTGCAAGCTTTTTGAACTAAACAGCGGTTTGGGTTTATCAGCAGCTCCCGCCTTACAACTTGCTTTTCGTCCCGGTTCATCCAATTCAATGAGGGCTTGGCCAAGCGGCGATGTCAATCTTTACTACCATGTGATGAATAAACCATCTTATCTGTATGGAGGAATGAATGCCTGGTTTGAACTTTCTAAATACAAAGCTCACCAACAACTACAAACACGCCATGTGATTCCAAATTTGCAATTGGGCTATGTTTTGGTTAAGTCCAACTGGCAACACCAGTTTGAGTTGAAGTTTTTAGGTATTGGTATCCCAAACACACCGGGGGTGGTAGATTATGTTGGCGTGAACGGGAAAGGCAGTATTGGGTTTTATTACAATTTAATTAGGACATTTTAAATGAAAAAGACTTTGCTGCTTTTATTGGCCTTAGGATTTTGTTCTTGTTTAAAACTGGATTCAAATTTGTATAACAACGATAACACCATAACAAGCTATCTTTTGGACAATTATACGGGAGAGCAAGATTTTATACTTGATTCAGGTTATGACATTCCATCCTCTTTGATACATGTGTTTTCACTTGTTTCTAAAACGGAGAACGAAACAAACGGCGTAAACATTCAGGCTATTTATATTGGTGATTTAAACAGGATTAATACGGATACTGTGATATTATATTGTCACGGTAATAAGTGGCATATGGATTTTTACTGGCAAAGAGCTAAATTGTTGGCGAACACCGGTGGCAAAAACCGTTATGGGGTATTGATGTTTGATTACAGAGGTTTTGGATTAAGTGAAGGGGAGCCAAGCGAACAAGGTATGTATGCAGATGCGCAAGCCTGTATCGAATGGCTGAAACTTAAAGGATTAGACGATCATCGTTTAATCATGTATGGATTTAGTTTAGGAAGCGCTCCCGCTTGTGAACTTACTGCCAATCCAGGTGCGTTAAAACCCGAAAAAATTATTCTTGAAGCGCCATTCGGAAGTGCTGATGTTATGGTTCAGGATGCCTCTCAACTAAATATGCCAGGTGTGTATTTTACCAGTTTAAAAATTGACAATGCAGAAGAAATCAAAAAGGTAAAACAGCCTTTTTTATGGATTCATGGACTGAACGACCTCTTTTTAAATTACAAAACACATGGTGAATTGGTGTATAACAATTATAAAGGTGTTTTTTCTGCAAAACATTTGGTCGAAGGGGCTGATCACGGTGAAGTTCCCGAAAAAATGGGATTTGAAAGTTATTGCAATAATTTGGAATCCTTTATTACAGCGAACTAAATCACGCCTAACTCAAGAGCCTTCAACCAACCTTCGTTACCGTTTTCGAGCTTGATCAGCATCCAATCTCCATTGTTCTCCACCACCCGCACCTTTGTGCCTTCATGCAGTCTGAACTTTGTGTTTGCTGTGGCTGTAGGCTCATTCATGATTTTAACCTCTTTTTCAAGTACAATGGCGAATTTGTTCTCTGATTTGGCTTTTACCGCTGAATTCCCCAATATATATGAAACTAAAAAGAAAAAAGTAAACAGCATTGACACACTGAAGAACACTCTTTTGTACGCTATAGATGATAAAACATAATAGAGGAAAAAGGCTGTGGCGGCCACAAACAAACTGATGATGTTCAGCCATGCCCAAGCCGGAGTGCTCAATGAGGAAAGTACGTTACTTTTAACGGCTGTGATGAAAAAATTTTCTTTTGTATCAATTTTATCAACTGTTTTAGAATTAGCTAAACTCAGGTTGATCTTAATATCTTCATCATCTGGTTCTAGTTTGCGCGCAATTTCGTAAGCATGAATTGCACGACCCAAATTACCATTTTTGTAATAGGAGTTACCAAGATTAAAATACAATTGATACGATGTGTAACCTTCTTTTAGCAATTGCTCATATAAACGGATAGCAGTTTTGTATTGTTTTGCATCATAGGCCTTTTCAGCCTCAGTGAGGGATTCGCCTGCAGCTCTGAATCCGTGGCTGAACACAACAACAATAAGTATACTAAGCCACTTTTTCATGTGTTCTTTTTGAATTTAAGGCTTGTTCAAGTTCGATAATAAGGGTGTTGGTATCTGAATAAACCATTTTTAGGTCACCACTTACCGCACCTGGAGCGTATTTTGCAAACTCACAGGTAGATAAGGAATCGATAACTCTGTTGAGCAAAACTACATTTACTTTTCTGTTCGTCAGGCTTTCTTTCACTTTTTCTTTTGATAAATCGGCTACCGGTATATTCAATTTATGGCCCAAATAGTTATTCAACGACAATAGAATCTCAGTATAAAATTCATCTTTGGCATTGTTTAGCATAAAGGTTTCAGCCCGGCGTAATTGTTTTTTGGCAATGTGGGCAGCCTTACGTTCACGTACTTCAACCAGATTTGAATTTTGCTTAAGATAGGTTCTTCTTACAATTATTCCTGTGATGAGTGCAACAAGGATTATTCCAAGCAGGAAAAAATGTGTGAATGAATTAAAAAATTCTTTACCTGAGCGTTGAAGCACAAAGTCACCTTTTTTGATGTAACGTATATCATTCTCCGATTCTTTAACCTGAGTTTGCATGCTAAATACGGTAGCGCCACTGCTATTTGGATCAGGTGGAAGTACTTTGATTTTTAATTGCGGCGAAGGAAGTGTGACATATTGTTTTGAGTTCAGATTGAAGTAAGAAAAATCGAGATTTTCGAGTAAGTAGTCACCTTCCGAACGAGGTATGATAAGGTAATCGAAGGTCTTGGAGTTAGCGGATTCGGTTATTTTGGGTTCATAAATCTCAAAACTTTCCGGAAATTCGTATTTAGGAGCTTCAATGAGTTTAATATTGCCTTTGCCACTAATTGTTACCTTTAGGTTAAACGCTTCGTTGGCTTTAAGTTCAGTACGATCAGCTTGTATTCTTGCACTCAGTTCCCCAACTCCACCACTGAAATTGGCCGGCTTGTTTTTTTCAGGAAGGGCAAGTACTTCTACTGCAAGACTTCTGCTTTTTAAATTGATCGGAATGTCTTCATAACTGGGAGCACCAAAAAACTGTTCAAATACCGTTCTGGGTTTCGATTGTCCCTGGCGTCGCACCACCACTTCGCCTTCAACGGGGTCGAGTAGTATCTTGCCCGACTTGTTCGCTGTACCAATGGTACGAAACAATTCGTAAGTGTAATAATTAATGCCATCAATGTTTTCTACAGCTACCTGCCCTTTGCTAATTGATTCCTGGGCCTGAGAGTAAAAACCGGTGTATGTTGGTTGAGAAAATTTCTGGAAACCAATTATCTGTAATCGTGAATACACTTTCTGAGTGATGACAATTTGTTCACCTATGTAACACTTGTTTTTGCTGGCAGCGGTTCGGATAAAAAGATCGCTGCCACTAATCTTGGTGCTGTGTGCTCCTGGATCTTCTGTTGCCCCCTGAGCTGCTCCAGACTTCACGGCTTCAATGGCTATTGAACCGGTTTCAAGTTTCTGGCCGTTGGCCATTACACTGGATGGACCAATGGTGAATTTTCCTTCTTTTTTGGCAACAAGACCATAAGAAATCGTTAACTGTTGACTCATGTTGCCATTCACATATTGTATGCTGCTACTTTGGTTGGGGCCACTGATGATATCAAAATCCTTAAAAGAGGGGGGTGTAAAATTATTGGCGTTTACAGTAATCACTACAGCGTATTCAAAGGGCACGCCTACTTGTACTTTTTTTGAGCTCACTTGTGCGCTAAGCCCCTGAGCATGCCCGTTTATTGACATACAGAACAGAATAAGACCTAAAAATGTGGTGAAGCCTTTCATTTTCTGCAAGTTACTTCAATTTAGACTGAAGTGGTTCGTATTAAATAATTTTAACGCTAGCATTTACCAGTCTTTATCAGTTGTTGAGTTAAGTGCGTCTTGTTTTTGTTTTCGTTTGTCCTGAAGTTTTTTCTCAGCATTCATTAGGGCTTTTAGAATTTGTTCTGCCTGCTGTTTGTCCATATCTTCCTTTTTGGGAGAAGCATTCTTGTTTTTATCATTCTTGTCCTCCTCCTTTTTGTTTTGTTGTTGCTGACTCGATCCCCCACCGCCTTTTTTTTCTTTTGGCATGTGTTTGAGTGCGTATGCTAAATTATAGCGAGTGTCTTCATCCTTTGGGTCGAAACGTAATGCTTTTTTGTAAGCCTCAACGGCCTGTTTGTAATCTTTTTTCTGTAGGTAACAATTGCCAATATTATGCCAGGCTCGGTGCAAGGTGTCTTTGTTGGAAACTGAATTGGCTACAACAGCAAAATTTTGTGCTGCCTGATCTAATATCAAATTGGAAAGCGAATCAGGTGTCATGTTGGTGTTTGGTGGAATTCCAAGTTGACCACTTTTGATTAGCAAGGCGTTTTTATACAATGCGTTCCCCAGGTTAAAGTTGGCTTTGCGATTGGATGGATTTAGCTCAAGTGCCTTTGCATAAGTAGCGGAAGATTCAGGGATTCTTCCACCATAGTATTGATTATTACCATCGTAAATTGTTTTGGCATCCTCCTGGGCCATAAGAGAGCATCCGCAAAAAGTAAGCGGTAAAAACCATGTTTTAATTAACTGAGGCATGTCCGAACAGATTTAATTTTTTGTACCATTCACTGGTTCTTTCACTGATAAAAAACTCAAGCAAAAGCAAAATGAGAGAAAGGCCAATGAACCATTGGAACTGATCTTCGTAATCGGTGTACATTTTGCTGTCGATTTTGGCTTTATCTAACTCATCAATTTTGTCCAATATGGCGTTAAGTCCGAGGTCGGCTTGGCTGGCTTGAACATACACGCCGTTGCCTTTTGCGGCAATTTGTTTAAGTACTTCAGCATTTAATTTGGTTATTACCGTATTTCCCTCTTTATCTTTTTTATAGCCTTTAATTATGCCATTTTGAATATAGGGGATGGGAACGCCATTTTCAGAGCCAATGCCAATGGTGTTGATCATAATGCCTGAAGATGCCGCTGCCGAAGCTGCCTCAATGGCGTCTGTTTCGTGATTTTCACCATCGGTAATCAAAATGATAGCCTTGTTTTTGCCTTGTTCTTTATTGAACGATTCTGCAGCCTTATTCAGCGCAGCAGCCAGGTTGGTGCCTTGAACCGGAACCATGCCAGGACCAATTGATTCAAGGAACATTTTAGCCGCATTGTAATCACTGGTAATAGGAAGTTGAACATAAGCTTCTCCGGCAAAGATTACAAGCCCAAGTTGGTCGCCTTCGAGTTTGTCAATCATCTTTTCTAAAGCGTATTTGGCTCTTGTTAAGCGGTTTGGGTTTAAATCTTGAGCCAGCATACTGTTGCTCACATCCAAACATACCATAAGTTCTGCGCCTTCTCGTTTTACCTCTGTTAACTTGCTTCCGGTTTGCAAATTACACATTGCCAGAATTAAACTGCTTAAGGCAAAAATGAACAATCCGAGTTTTGCAAATCGTTTTCTTAGGTTGGCGTAAGGACTTAATTCAGCAATCAAATTTGAATCGCCTAGTTGTTTGAGTTTCTTTCCCCTTTGATATAAATAGCTGATAAACAGCAAAAGCAGAATAGGCAGCACTGCAAATACGTAAAAAAAATGTGTATGCTCGAACTTAAACATCAGGGTACTGTTTTGAATAGGGTGAAACGCATCACAAATTCAAGTGTCAACAGAAGAAATGCCGCAATAGCAAGCGGAAGAAAGTGCTCTGCTTTTTTGCTGAAGTTACGTTCACTTACTATCGATTTTTCCATCTTATCTATCTCACTGTATATAGCTTTCAAACTTTTTTCATCGGTGGCTCTGAAATATTTGCCATCTGTTAGCTCAGAAATTTCCGTCATTACTTTTTCATCCACATCCACATCAACATAATCGTATTCGTACTGACCTTCGGCATACATAGCTACAGGTTGTAGAGCTTTGCCCTTTGTTCCAACACCGATACAATAGACCCTTATGCCATATGTTTTAGCCAATTCTCCTGCAGTGATTGGAGCAATTTCGCCGACATTGTTTACCCCATCACTAATAAAAATAATCACCTTACTTTTCGCTTTGCTATCTTTTATTCTTGCAACGGCATTTGCCAATCCAAGCCCAATGGCCGTGCCTTGATTTAACATGCCGGCCTTGATTTGAGGAAACATGTTTTTTAGAACCTTGTGATCAGAAGTTAAGGGGCATTGAGTGAAGGCTTCACCTCCAAACAAAACAAGTCCAATGCGGTCGTTTGGGCGGCCATCAATGAAGTTAAGAATCACTTCTTTGGCCACTTCCAATCGGTTGGGATTAAAGTCTTTTGCCAACATTGATAAAGAGACATCGAGACTAATTGCGATATCAATACCTTCTGTTTTTGTGTCTTTCCAGCTACTTTTTGATTGCGGTCGCGCCAATGCAGTTATGAGCAAAACCAAAGCAATTATTTTTAATGCAAAGAGAGAGTGACGTAATCGGGATTTAAGGGATGGTTTGATGCCCTTAAACAGATTGAAAGAAGAGAACTGCAATTCGGCTTCGTGTTTGTGTATCCTCCATATGTACCAGAACAGCATGAGTGGTATCAGCAAAAGGAGCCAAAGCCAGTGTTTTTCTGCAAACTGTATGTCTTCAAAATAATCGATCACGGTTCCTGTTGTTTTGTTTCTTCCGTTTCGGGTATGGAAAATTCTTCCTCGCGTTTTGTACCATTTACAAAGTCAAAAGCGTTGGATAAAGTCAACTCATGCGCCTGTTCTTCTGGAAAAAGTTTTGCGAACTTTACTAGGTCACTCAAGCGGAGTAACTGTTGTAATTTTTCTTTGCTTTGGGTATCTATCACCTGTGAACGAAATGCCTGCATGATTTCGTCGGTGGTGCTTTCGAGTGCCGGAAGTCCATACCTGTTTTCAATGTAAAGTCTTATCACGTCTGAAATTTCAGAATAGTATTCTTTAATTTTGCCATCTTTCCATGCCTTTTCCTCTTGAATGCGATCAAGCGATTGCAAGGCTAATATATGCGCCGGTACTTTTGGTTTTTCGGGTTCTGTAACGTGTTCCTGATGGCGCAAGGAACGGAAATACCAAATTAAAATAGCCACACCAATAAGCAAGAGTATCAATACGGAGTACACAATTTCTTCGAGATACCATTTCCAATTAAATGCTTCCAACAGTGGGGGTTTTATGTCCTTCAATTTAGTAGCACTCGAATCCGTTGGCACGGTATGCACTTCCAGAAATAAGGGATTTGTGAATTGGGGGTGAGCCGTGTCTTTATTGAATACAAACTTAAACCCGGGAATGGCATAAAACCCACTGTCGTATACACTCACAACAATTTGTTGATGTTGCTGCAAGTAGGCGGGTTTGTTTTTATCAGGAATAGTGGTGTCGATAGGACTGATTGAAATAACTTCAATATCAGAAGTTAAGGTATCTTCAATTTTGGGCCACTGTATCTGCAATTGTTTTTCGTTGGCATTGTAGTTGAGGTAAAGATCTACTTTTACCTGTTCGCCAATTCTGATTCTGGAAGAATCGAGTACAGCATTGACTTGAATGTCCTGAGCGAAAAATTTCCCGGGAGCAAACGTTGCCACTACACACCAAAGCAATACGTACTTAATAAAGTTCATGCTTAGCGCTTTTTAAATAGGTTGATAAGAGGAGTTACGTAACTTTCGTGGGTATATAATTTTGCCGCGTCAACTCCCGATTTGGTGAAGGTATCACGAAGTTCTTCTTCAAATTTCAAATGATTTATCGCGAATTGTCGTCTGAAAGAAGGTTCTGATGTATCGACCCACAGCGTTTTCCCGCTTTCGTTGTCCTTTAATTTGATTAGACCAATTTTTGGCAACTCCTGTTCTGTACGATCAACGATTCTTAGGGCAACCACGTCGTGTTTTTTATTGGCAATCTTAAGTGCGTCTTTGTAATTGTTATCAGTTAAAAAATCGCTTATTAAAAAAACAACGCTTCTTTTTTTGATCACATTATTGAGGTATTTCAACGCAATCTGAATATCTGTTGTTTTATTCTCGGGCTTAAATTCTATCAGTTCTCTGATGATGCGGAGAATATGGGATTTCCCTTTTTTTGGAGGAATGAATTTTTCAATCTTGTCACTGAAAAAAATCACACCGATTTTATCGTTGTTTTGCGAGGCCGAAAATGCTACTACCGCACACAATTCTGTGATGAGTTCTTGTTTAAACTGGCTTCTTGTACCAAACAAACCACTGGCGCTGGCGTCAACTAGTAAAACAACACTGAGTTCACGTTCTTCCTCAAACACTTTAACAAAGGGAGAGCTGAATCGAGCGGTTACATTCCAATCGATTGATCGCACATCGTCACCAGGGGTGTATTCCCTCACTTCTGAAAACGCCATGCCTCTTCCCTTAAAAGCACTGTGATACTCACCAGAAAAAATCTGGCTGCTGAGTCCACGTGTTTTGATCTCGATCTTTCTGACCTTTTTTAAAAGTTCACTGGTTTCCACCCTGAGTAAATTAAATTGGTTGTTTTAAGAAATAAGGAAAACGTTTCCTTACTTTTAAAATCATGGAACTTCTACTGTATTTAGAATTTCGGTGATGATGTGTTCTGAGCTGATGTTTTCTGCTTCAGCTTCGTATGTCAGGCCAATACGGTGGCGCAACACATCCATGCTTACTGCGCGAACATCTTCAGGAATTACATAGCCGCGACGTTTAATGAAGGCATAGGCTTTTGCAGCCAGTGCAAGGTTGATACTCGCTCTGGGTGATCCACCATAAGAAATCAAACCTTCAAATTTGGAAAGTTTGTTCTCCTTAGGGAAGCGCGATGCAAACACAATATCCACTATGTACCGTTCAATTTTCTCATCCATGTAAACATCTTTTACAATAGCCCGGGCTTTGATAATATCTTCAGGACTCAACACAGTATTAGCCATAGGCATTCCCTGAGGCTGAATATTGGAAGTGATAATGCGACGCTCTTCTTCCTTATTCGGATAACCAATTACCACCTTGAGCATAAAACGATCCATTTGAGCCTCTGGCAAAGGATAGGTTCCTTCTTGTTCAATTGGATTTTGAGTTGCTAATACCAGAAAAGGATTGGGAAGTTTAAAAGTTTGGTCGCCGATAGTGACTTGTTTTTCCTGCATGGCTTCGAGCAAAGCTGACTGTACTTTTGCTGGGGCCCGGTTGATCTCATCGGCCAACACAAAGTTGGCGAAAATAGGTCCTTTCTTCACCGAAAATTGTTCCAGCTTTTGATTATAAATTTGGGTTCCTATCACGTCAGCGGGCAGGATATCGGGTGTAAATTGTATTCGGCTGAATTGCCCGCCAACACATTTGGCAAGGGTGTTGATAGCTAAAGTTTTTGCAAGACCCGGAACGCCTTCGAGCAAAATGTGGCCATTGCTAAGCAATCCAATCAATAAACGTTCGATCATTCCTTTTTGCCCGACAATTACTTTATCCATTTCCAAACTCAGGATTTCAACGAAGGCGCTTTCGCGTTCAATTTTTTCATTAATTTCTTTAATATCTATCATTTCTGTTAAGAGTTTGAGAAGTCTCGCAAAATTAGCATTGACGAGGGCTATGGGACTTTAGCCTGAGTTAAAATATGTTAAGCCGAAATTTAATTATCGTGAAGCCTAAGGGTAGAAAAACAAAGTGAGGGTTTAGACTTCATGATATGTTCTCGCGATTGGTGCCAATAAAATCCATATATTCACGGGTGATTTTTTAGCCCTTCTTGTCATGCACTTCTTCTGGTCCTCACAACACTTACTTCAAAAGAAATCTCCAATTACATCAGAGCGTATCAAATTGAATTACTTCTGTCAACTGGCGGTTTTAGTTCTGCTTATTTTCCATTTTGATTCAAAAGCTCAGGTGACCTACTCCTTTACTAATGCTGGAGCCACAGGTCGATTTGGCCCAAGCCAAGCACAAGTTAATAGCGCCTATCTGTCAACCAATTTGAGTGGTTCGGTAGTTTCAGTGGCAGGGGTTCAAAACTGGACAGTACCCATTGGCATTACACAAATTCGAATTGAGGCTTACGGGGCACAAGGCGGAAATTCAAACGCCTTGGGAGGAATGGGCGCTCGAATGAGAGGCGATTTTACAGTTACCCCCGGACAAGTGCTTAAAATAGTGGTGGGGCAGATGGGCACATCATATGTGAATGGTGCCGCCGGTGGGGGAGGCGGCAGTTACGTTGCCACCAATGCAAATGTTCCACTTATTGTGGCTGGAGGCGGAAGTGGAGCGAGTATATCTACCCCTGGATTGAGTGCTTCTACTGGTTCAATCGGGAATTCGGGTCAGAATTGTAGCAACGCAGGTGTTACCGGATTTGGTGGAGGAAGTGCATCTTCATGTAACAATGGCAATGGAGGAGGCGGAGGCTTTTATGGTGATGGAATCAATACTGGAAGTTGGGGCTATCAATTTGGTTATGGATTTGTGAATGGTTCGAATGGAGGAGTATCGGGTTTTGGAAATTGTTTAGGTGGATTTGGCGGAGGAGGAGGCACACACGCCAACAACACGGGAGGTGGTCCCGGTGGAGGTTATACCGGTGGAGGCGCAGCCTACCACAGTTCTAGTTTTGTTGGTGGTGCAGGATCATCGTATAATGCCGGAACAAATCAGAATAACTCGGCTGGAATTAACACTTCGCATGGCAAGGTTATCATAACCACCCTCGTGGGAGTTGGAATTTCCATGCTTACACCTCCAGGTTGTGTCGGACAATCCAATGCGGTGTTAGCAGCATTCACCAATGGAGGTGCGCCACCCTACACTTTTACCTGGTCGCCCGGTGGTTCTAATAGTGCTACATTAACAAACCTTGGTCCCGGAACCTACACCTGTTTTGCCACAGATGCCGGAGCCACAAATTATACCACCAGCTTCACCATACTACAACCTACTGCGCTTAGCGGTGTTATTTCACAAACCAATGTGAGTTGCAACAATGGCTCAAATGGTGCAATTTCTGTAACTGTTTCTGGGGGTATTGGTCCTTATACCTACAATTGGTCACCGGTTGGAGGCACACTTGCGTTAACGAGTGGGAGAAGTGCTGGTACATACAGTTGCCATGTTCAAGATGCTTATGGTTGTGTTTTAACACAAACAACCGTTTTAACTCAGGCACCGCCTCTTAACTTATCGGCATTGGCTTCGTCAACACAGGTGTGTACAGGGCAAAGTGTTACTCTTATAGGGCTTGGTGCAACTAGTTATACGTGGAGCAATGGAGTAGTGAATGGCGTTCCGTTTATTCCTGCGAATACAGCAAGTTATGTGTTAACTGCTTCCAATGCCAGCGGTTGTATTGGTACTGCATTCACCAGTGTGACAGTTTTACCTTCTCCTACTTTAATTGTTAGCGGTAACGCTTCTGTGTGCGCTAATAGTCAGGCCGTTTTTTCTGTTACGGGAGCGAATAGTTATACCTGGAATACGGCCTTAACCGGTTCGGTATTGAGTTTTACACCCGGAGCGAATGTAACTTATACAGTTTTTGGTACGGCCCTGAATGGTTGCATAGGCAGTGCCAGCAAATCACTTTCAGTTATCCCATTGCCTAACATTGGCATCAACGCATCAAGCACTTTGGTTTGTGAAGGAAATAGTGTGGTGTTAACCGGTTTTGGCGGAAGTAATTTTATTTGGTCCAATGGTGTGAGTTCTGGTGTCGCATTTACCCCAAGTGCCAGTCAGGTGTACACCTTATCCGGAGCAAACGCAAGCGGGTGCACAAATTCAGCAACCCTTGCTGTGAATGTTAATCCAAAACCGGTTTTATCCATAGCCGGTTCAGGAACAGTTTGCACAGGCAATTCGGTAGTTTTGAGTGCTAGCGGCGCTAACAGTTTTACCTGGTCGACCAATAGCAATGCACCCTCAATAGTTGTGATACCTGTAGCAAATTCTCAGGTGTATACTGTTAGTGGCACCAATGCGTTTGGTTGCGTTGGTGTGGCTGCACACACAATAACAGTGCAACCTTTGCCAGGTATTTCAATTTCGAGTCCAAATATTGGAACTGTTTGCGCCGGCACTTCATTGCTGTTGAATGCGAGTGGTGGTGCAACTTATACCTGGCAACCGGGAGGTCTGGTTGGTGCTAACGTTACTTACAATCCAATTTCTTCTTCTGTTTACACCTTACTAGGAGCAGACGTTTTGGGTTGTGTGAATACATCCACTGCAGCCTTTCAACTCTTACCAAAACCAAACGTACTCATTAGCGGTCCTGCATCTGTTTGTTTTGGTGATACCGTTACTTTAATAGCATCAGGTGCCATTAGTTTCACTTGGAATCCTTCCAATTTGACCGCTAACAGCCTGAGTGTATCACCACTCAGTACAACGGTTTACTCAGTAGTTGGTACCAACTCTTTAGGATGCAACGGACAAGCAACAGTAGCCCTTTTTGTGAAAGCACTTCCGTCTGTAAGTGGTGTTTCTTCACACGGTATTCTCTGTGCTGAAGAAACCGCGACCCTATTTGCAACTGGCGCCTCATCTTACTTATGGAACAATTCAGTGAATGGTACTACTTTGCTCATCCAACCGAGTGTCACCACTATATACACGCTCACGGGTACGGGTTCGAATAGTTGTTCGGCGACATTTACTTTAGAGCAACTTGTAGACCTTTGTACCGGAGAAAGGAATCTAGATAACGACCATTTCCCCAACTTCAACATGTTTCCAAATCCTTCTAATGGTATATTTATTGTTTCAGGTATAGATGAAGTTGAAATGTTGGTTTACAATGAACTTGGGCAAATTGCCGCCCGAATTGCCCTTGCAAAAACCATGGAACATCGTGTCGACCTGAGTGAGCTCCCTTCAGGAATGTACTTCACAACGTTCAATAAGAACGGTACGGTATTAACAAGGCGAATCCTTATCAATCACTAGTTCTACAGTAAAATTATATCCACTCTACATGCACTACTTAAAAATGAAACACAGTACTTTTTTTCGGTTTCTCATTATTACCTTGTTTTCCGGCACATGTGTCAGCCAAACAACCTATTCATTTACAACAGCAGGAGCTACAGGAAGATTAGGTCCAAGTCAGGTACAGATCAATGCTGCTTATCTCTCAACGAATCTTAGTGGTTCAGTTACATCAAATCTTGGCGTGCAGCAATTTACGATTCCTGTTTCAGGACAATACCAAATTGAAGCCAGAGGTGCACAAGGTGCGGCTTCAGGGGCAACTGCCGGGGGATTAGGAGCAAGAATGATAGGCACATTTAATTTTAGTGTCGGTACAGTATTGAACATTGTGGTTGGCCAACAGGGTCTTGGTGGAGCAAGTGGTGCAACCGGTGGTGGTGGAGGGAGTTATGTTGCAACTTTGGTAGGCAACACCCCGCTTGTTGTTGCCGGTGGAGGTAGTGGTTGTGGTAATGTTGGTGTTGGTGGTAGCAGTGCAGGAACAGCATCTGTTGGAAACGCAGGTGGGAATTGTGCTAATGCTGGAGCGACCGGCTTTGGTGGTGGTAGTGCCTCCTTTTGCGGAGATGGAGCCGGAGGGGCTGGAGGGTTTTATGGAGATGGAAGCAATACTGGAAGCTGGGGTTCGCAACGAGGTTTTGGTTTTGTAAGTGGCAGCAATGGGGGCACATCTTCATCCGGTAACCGTGTAGGCGGGTTTGGAGGCGGAGCGGGAACACATTCCAATAACACCGGTGGCGGAGCAGGCGGAGGGTACACAGGAGGAGGAGCCCCTTTCCACAGCGGATCATACGTTGGCGGAGCAGGATCTTCCTTCAATGCTGGAATCACTCAAACCAATACGGCTGCATTTAATACCGGACAAGGTTTGGTTATCCTTCAGCGATTATCAGGAGTGTCTATTGTTCAAACTTCACCGGTACTTTGTAATGGCCAACTTACCGCGGCCCTGAGCGCATCTGTTTTTGGCGGCACCGCACCATTTACATATTCCTGGTCAACTGGTGCTACAACAAGCAGTATTTCGGGTGTGGGTGCCGGTACCTATACCTGTATAGCCACTGATGCTGCTTCTAATGTTTACACGTCCACTTATCAAGTTACAGAACCAAGTTCGCTCTTTGCTATGCTAACCCAAACCAACGTGACTTGTTTTGGCGGAACGAATGGGGCGATTAATCTTACCGCTTCTGGCGGTACTGCACCATATTCCTATACCTGGGCACCCTTGGGTGGTAATGCTTCCTTGGCGAATAACTTGCCCGCAGGAACATATACCTGTTTAATCAGCGATAACAATACCTGCCAAACTTCTGTGATAATAGGAATCACACAACCTGCTCCGGTAAACGTAATTGGATTTGCCACCAACACCCTGGTGTGTTTTGGTCAAAGTTCTACACTTTTAGGTGCGGGTGCCTTGTTTTATACTTGGACAGGAGGTGTAACCAATGGCGTAGCATTTGTGCCTGCAGCCACCAGTATCTATACAGTAACGGGTACCAATGCTTCTGGTTGTACCGGAACCGCTGTTGTTAGCGTTTCGGTGAATCCAGTGCCCACTCTGGCGGTAAATTCCACTTCACTTATTTGCAGTGGAAATTCCGCAACACTATCTGTTACCGGTGCAAACACGTATACATGGAGTACACTTTCAAACGCCTCTACCTTATCAGTGAGTCCTTTAGTTACAACTGTGTATTCTGTTGCCGGAACCAATTCTGTAGGATGTCAAAGTTCCCAAACTACCACAGTAAATGTAATCAATAGCAACCCTGTGGTGACTGCAAATACAAATAGTCCGGTAATTTGCAATGGGTTTTCTACTGTTCTATACGGCAGTGGAGCTGTGAGTTATACCTGGAGCGGGGGAATAACCGACAATAGTGCTTTTACGCCTAGTGTTAGCTCAATCTATACCGTAACAGGTGGAAACGCGTGCGGTACAGGTACAAGTACCATTCAGATAATAGTAAACCCTTTGCCTGCAATTACTGCCAATGCCAGTTCTACAGCGGTTTGTATAGGAAACACTTTGACCTTGTTTGGAGGAGGTGGTATTTCGTATTTGTGGTCAGGAGGGGTTACAAACAATAGTCCATTTGTACCTACCGTATCGGCTAGTTATACAGTAACAGGTACCGACGCCAATGGTTGTAGCAATTCCGCAGTAAAATCCGTGGTGGTGCATCCTTTACCAAATGTAACTGCCAATGTTTCCAACTCGGTTGTGTGTTTAGGTAGTTCAATTTTTCTGACGGGTTCGGGAGCGCAATCTTATTCCTGGACAGGAGGTGTAACGGATGGGGTTTGGTACAGTATACCTTCAAGTATGGTATTTACTGTAACAGGTACAGATGCGAACGGCTGTCAGAATACTGCTGTTCAGCCGGTAACGGTGCTTACAGTGCCTGTGGTTACTGCCAGCATCTCCAATTCACAAATTTGTGCTGGCCAAACAGTAATGGTGAATGCAATAGGAGCGGCAACTTACACCTGGTCGGGTGGTGCCATTAATGGTTCACCTTTTGCGCCCTTATCTTCACAGGTATTCACTGTGCTTGGTGAGAACCAGTGCGGCCTAAATTCTGCCATCGTTAGTTTAACCGTACATCCACTGCCTATTGTGACCGCGAACATTAGTAATTCTGTTGTTTGTATTGGCAGTACTGTTGTTTTAAGTGGAGGAGGCGCAACAAGTTACACCTGGAGTGGTGGGATCAGTAACAACACGCCTTTCACTCCCTTAAGCACAACGCAATACACAGTAACAGGTACCGACGCGAATGGTTGCAGGAATTCGGCAGTAGTTCAGGTTACAGTGAATGCCCTCCCCGTTGTAACAGCAAGTGTGAGCAATACGGTAGTTTGCTTTGGTAATACCGTAACTTTATTTGGTAGCGGTGCATCTACATACACCTGGTCGAACGGTGTACTTAATGCTGTTCCTTTTGTGCCTGGCGTTACAACAACTTATACAGTTATTGGTACTGATGTGAATGGATGTCAGGGCTCTGCGGTGCGTTCGGTAACCGTCAACCAATTGCCTGTAGTTGGCGCCAATGCTAATACTACAGTTGTTTGTTTTGGAAATTCAGTTGTTTTATATGGAAGCGGTGCAAACACGTATACGTGGAGTGGAGGGAATACAAATGGTGCGACCTTTTTTCCTTCTGCAAGTGCGAGCTATACTGTTACAGGAACAAATACACTTACCGGTTGCACCAACACTAACAACGCAGTAATCACTATTTCAGTTAACCCATTGCCTGTGATTACAGCAAGCGCTAACCCCTTAGCGGTTTGTTTTGGTCAAAGCATCACCTTATCGGCTAGTGGCGCTGATACATACACGTGGAGCGGTGGAATTACCAGCGGAGTGCCATTTGCCCCAACAACCAACACAACCTTTATTGTTACAGGAACAAACACCTTAACCGGTTGTTCGAACCTTGCAACTCAAAGTATTACGGTTTATGCTTTACCTGTGGTTACAGCAATCAGTAGTGCAACTTCCATTTGTGCTGGCCAATCGGTTACTCTCAATGGCGCAGGCGCACACACTTACACATGGACAAACGGCGCACAAGATGGAATACCTTTTTCACCGAATACAACCAGCGCTTATACGGTGAGCGGAACCAACACCTTAACCGGTTGCACCAATACCAATATTGCAAGTGTGAACATTTTTGTGAATCCTTTACCGGCAATTCAGATTATTGCCACAAGTTCGGCGGTTTGTGTTGGAGGGAGTGTTACCATCACGGCATACGGAACTGCCATTAATAATTGGAGTCATGGAATAATTAATGGCGCGCCATTTTTTCCGGCAGTTACCACGGTGTATACTGTTACGGGCATCAATCCTTCTAATGGTTGTAGTAATACTGCCACTCAAAGTATTGTTGTGAATGCTTTACCGAATCTTACCATCAGTGCAAGCAGTGTTTCGGTTTGTATTGGTAGCTCGGTGAGTTTAACCGGCATGGGGGCAGATACGTACACCTGGACTGGAGGCATACTTAACGGGGCTGCATTTATTCCAAGTGTCACAGGTACCTACTCATTATCGGGCACCAACACGCTTACAGGGTGTAAAAGTGCATTTCCGCTTACTCAGACCATCACTGTTTTGCCTCTTCCAGTAATTACAGCGAATTCAAGTACCACTGCCATTTGTTACGGCAGTACAGTGGTCTTGTATGGAAGTGGAGCGGATACATATACCTGGTCGTCAGGTGTGTTGGATGGCATCCCATTTTCACCGTCAGTTACCGCCACCTACACAGTGCAGGGCACATCAACGCTCAGCGGATGCAGCAGCACGAATTTAGCCACACAAACTGTGATGGTAAATAACTTACCAAATTTGCAAATACTTAGTACTGATAGTTTGATTTGCGCGGGTGAAAGTGTTTACCTTACCTGCAACGGGGCTACTTCTTACGTTTGGAGTGATGGTACAACCGGTAATCTAATCTATGTTAATCCTGTAGTGAATACCACTTACACTGTAACAGGAACAGCTAACAATGGATGTACAAACTCTGTTAGTTATACACAGCAAGTTGCCGATTGTGTGGCCTGGCAAGAAATAAATGACCAGGAGAGTATTTTTGGTTTTTATCCAAACCCTAATAAAGGCGAGTTTTTTATTTCGAACACCAAGCCGTTACAACTTAGTATTACAGATCACTTGGGACGTCTGGTTTATACGGTTGGATTAAATCCGGGTACTGATCACCGTATTCAATTGGAAACCCTGTGTAAAGGGGTTTACTTTTTACGGGGCGTAAGCGAAGGCGAAACCTATACCAGAAAAATGGTGGTTACCGAATAGATCCTGAAAATCGGGTTTATCTTTCTTTTTTGATGGTTCCGAATGGCAGAGGATTGGCAGTGATCTCTGAGTGCAATTTTCTGTTGCGATAGATGTCAATTGCAGCATACACGGCTCTTCTGAAAGAGTGTTCAGAAGCTTCGTTTTTGCCGGCAATCTCGAAAGCAGTACCATGATCGGGACTGGTTCTGATTTTGCTGAGTCCTGCCGTAAAATTCACTCCTTCGTTAAAAGCAAGCGTTTTAAATGGCACCAAACCCTGATCGTGATACATGGCCAAAATCCCGTCGAATTTTTTATACGCACCACCTCCAAAAAATCCGTCGGCTGGGTAAGGGCCATAAATCAACGCATCAAGTTGTAATTGTTCAATGGCAGGGCGGATAATGTTTATGTCTTCATTGCCTAAAGTGCCATTGTCACCGGCGTGAGGATTCAGGCCGAGTACGGCAATTCTTGGTTTACGGATTGCAAAATCTTTTACAAGCGATTCATAAAACAATGTGATCTTTTTGATAACTGCTTCTGTAGTTATGCGAGAAGCCACTTCATTCAGCGGGAGATGACCAGTGACCAGAGCAACGCGTAAACCATTTTCATTTGACAGAATCATGAGAGGTTCTCCTTGCAATTTATCTGCCAGGTATTCGGTGTGTCCAGGGTAATGGAAACCTTCGCCCTGGATATTGTTTTTGTTAATAGGAGCTGTCACCAAAGCATGCACCTGGTTTTCTATAAGTGCTTTTGTGGCGTGATCGAGAGAAATTCTTGCATACTTTCCTCCGATATCAGTGAGTTTGCCCATTTCAATGTTCACCTCTTCTTCATAACAAATCATCACGTTCACTTTTTTAGGATTGATCTGAGTAAAATCACGGATAGGGTGAAAATTAAATTCTTCCAGACCAAGTACTTTGCGGTAATAAGAAACAGTTTTTTGTGAGGAGAAGAGTACCGGTGTGCACAAATCACAGATCCCGGGCTCAATAAGTGCTTTTAAGATTACTTCAGGACCTATGCCATTGATGTCGCCCTGAGAAATGCCGATGATGATCTTTGTTTCGCTCATGTTGTTTATCGTAACTTGTATTTATTCAGATAACGGATGTAAAGTTCGTATTGTTTGTTGCTCAATTGAATGGGAATTCCGGCTATACAGGCCAAAACCACTTCATTTGTTTTGGCATCCAGCAGGTCACCATTGCTTACTACAAAAGAGGCCAGTTTACCATCTTCAAGTGAACCGATACTTTCGTTAACTCCCATAATTTTAGCTGCATTTAAACTAACGGCTGTAAGTGCTTCCTCTTTACTTAATCCATAAGCCACGGCATTTCCGGCATTAAATGGCAGGTTGCGGCTTTGCATGGCTTCCATATCGCCTTGCAGCTGAAGACAAAATACAATACTGTCTTTTTGCAGGATGGCAGGAAGTCTGTAAACAATATCCACATCTTCATCTTCATTCGAAGGAAGATCATTCACCCGGTTCAACATAACTGGAATGCCTGATCGTTTTAATTCTCTAACTATCTTGTACGACTCTTTTCCTCCAACTAATACGGGCCATTTAATTTGGTGCTTCTGTACGAAAGCAATGAATTGAAGTAAGTCTTTGGCTTTGTTGGCGTGTACATATAATCTGGCTGTTCCGGCAAACACGTTTTTCATGGCTGCAAAACGCAAATTCACTTCCTGAGCCGACTCATCGCTGCAATAGGCTTTTGCTTCTCTAAAAAAGCGATCCAGATCCTCCATCTCCTTATTGTATTGAACTTGACGTTTTTTGAGAAGTTCATCACTTTCGTTGGCACGTGCCTCAACACTTTCAGGAAAATTAAGGTGAACTCCATCATCTGCTTTTAATACCGCATCTTCCCAATTCCATCCTTCAAGCGCCATGATGGATGAAGAACCGCATAGGAGGCCGCCTCTTGGTGTAACTTGCGTATAGAGTACACCATTTGTTTTTACTGTTGGAATGATGAGGTTATCGGTATTGTAAGCAATTAATGCACGTACGTGGGGATTAAAGCGGCCAACTTCCGAAAAATCGAGAGTGGCTCGCACCGCTTCAGCATCGTGCAAGCCTAAAATGTTATTGGCGTTGATTAACGCAGGGTAGAGGTGTTTGTCTGAAAGGTCGATAACGGTATCAAATGCAGCCGGCTGCAATTTTATTCCGGTAATGTCCATTATACTTTCTATTTTATTCCCATTTATTACAAAAAGGCTTCTTTCAATTACTTTTCCATTGCCGATGTGTGCGGTTGCATTAATAAATGCGATGTGACCTTTTTTGGTTTGCCCTGAAATTACTGCTGACAAAATAAACAGTACAAAGTGTAACAAGTGTTTAATCATGAGTGTTTTTTTCAACTGAGTTAAACAATACGCGCCCATCATCTTCCATGGTATCGCAATGGTATATACGTTGATTTTTACCCTTTACTTTTTGTGTAAGCGCACCGGCTTGTTTTGCCTGAAGAATCTTCGCAAACAAACGGGCTTTTTCTGTTTTAATGTATGTGATCAAACGATGGTCCTCTTTTCTGTCAAAAAAGATCTGGCAGTCAATGATCTTGTATTCAGCTTTTG
>JBPOHJ010000033.1:0-54599 GCA_052035725.1 Bacteroidota bacterium
AAGAAATTACATATCCTTCATCAATGACATATGGTGACAATGTTTTAGCCATTGACAATGTAACGCAAGGTAAAGACTATAGTTTTGGTGCCAAACTTGGCAAAAAAGCAAGTCTGAAAATAGTCATGACAAATTTATCCGTTCAGACAAACACAAACTTTCCAAAGCCAGTCTGGTTTTATTCAAATCAGCAAGGCTGGACTGTATCAAATTATGGCTCTGACGACACTCAGACTTTTACATCAAACAATGACGGTGAGGTAAGTTTAGGCATTTCGTTTGACGGTTGGAGTAGTCCAGGCACATGTAAAATCGACTACTATGAAAACTCTTCCTCGGTCACCAAGACAAAAACTATAAATTGGTAAGACAAAGTTACAACAGCTAACAGCCAACTGGCGCCACCGCGGACAAGAGACACGCTTCGACTTCTTCGCACTAAGCCTTCACACGCTCAGCGCATCGGCTTTTACGTAGGCAGGCCATGTTTAATAAAGCGGTGCCTTCGGTGGGACATGCTTGCGCACTAGCTCGCTCAAAAGTCCACCGGACTTTTGCCGGGGGCCTGCTCCTACTCTTTTAGCATCCGGACAAATTTTCTAACTTTAACTTCAGGCTAGCTGTCAGCAATTCGGCGGCCATAGCTGCCCAACCCCAAATAGCACCAATATGACAAAAGTTAAACAGACAATATTACTTTTGATTTTAGCAGTTTTCGGACTGATAGCTTGTAAGCAAAAACAGGCGATTGAAGTTCGGGACGATTTTAAAAAGTACTACGACCAATTTAATGTTGAGGGTTCTTTCGTGCTTTACGATTCACAAGCCGATAAGTTTATCTTTTACAATCAAGACCAATTCGAGCAGACTTTTTCACCTGCATCAACTTTTAAAATTTGCAACTCACTAATAGGACTTGAAACAGGTGTAATTAAAGACGATAATTTTGTAATTCCGTGGGACAGTGTAGTAAGAAATCCTGTATGGGACAAAGACCATAACTTAAAAACAGCCTTTGCAAATTCTACCGTTTGGTATTATCAAGAGCTTGCAAGACGTGTAGGAGGAGAAAAAATGAAATATTGGCTTGACAAAGTTAACTATGGCAATGCAGACACTACAGGTGGTATTGATCAGTTTTGGTTAACTGGAGGACTTCGTATTTCACCAAAACAACAAATTGACTTTTTAAAACGATTACACAACAATCAACTTCCATTTTCTCAACGTTCAGTTGATATTGTAAAAGACATAATGATTACAAAGGACACATTGAACTACACAATAAGAGCAAAAACCGGATGGGGTGGTCACGGTAAAAAAGATGTGGGTTGGTTTGTTGGTTATATTGAGACAAATGACAATGTTTATTATTTCAGTAACTGCATTCAAACAGAAAGTGAGAATTTAACTAATGTTAATCGTGCGATTAGTTTTGACAATGCAAGGACAGAAATTGCTTATACCATATTTGATGAACTAAAACAGATCAAAAAATGAGAATTATTGAAGTTAACACAGGTTTGGCCTAAGTCCGGCCAACATGCCTACTTGGGGTTTTAGCTTCCAATTCAGTGCAAGACAACAGATTTGTGCCCCGAATCCCGCCCGGACGATAATCCCACAAATGTTAGTGTACAGGTAAAAATAACATAATAAACACTTTAATTAACATGACAATTAGAGAGGCTAATATTGACGATATTAAACACATCCAAATCATAAGAAATTCTGTTACTGAAAACACCTTATCCAATCCTAATTTAGTTACTGATAAAGACTGTGAAGAGTTTATTACAGTACGAGGAAAAGGCTGGGTTTCTGAAATAAACAACCAAATTGTAGGCTTTGCAATTGTAGATTTAATTGAAAACAACATTTGGGCATTGTTCTTAGACCCCAATTTTGAAAGTAGAGGAATTGGACAAGCTTTGCATAACAAAATGCTGGACTGGTATTTTTTACAAACTAAAGAAAAAGTCTGGCTAAGTACAGCCTTTCATACAAGAGCGAAAAAATTTTACAAAAAAGCCGGCTGGACAGAAGTTGGATTACATGGAACAAAAGAAATTAAGTTTGAAATGACTTATGATAAGTGGACAAAACTTCGTTCCAATTTCACAAATAAACTAAGCAGGCAGACTTAAACATAGCCCGAATGAAGATTAGCGACCCCTTATATCCCTCATTTGCGGCTCCCGAAAAACGGTTAACCTCGCTATAACTATTTTGGTATTAACACCGTAAACCTGAAAGCCAGGCAAAGTCTATTCCAGTAATTACTATCAGTACAACAATAGACTAATATGCCAAAGGTTTTACTCAGTTTCGGACTTCTGTTACATTCAGTATTTGCTTCAACTTTCCAATTGGCAAACCCATATAGTAATTCAGCAAGCCACAAAAAGGATTCAAGTAAGTTCAAGACCGGACAAAACCAATCAAAAAATGACTTAGTCGGACCAACTTTCAATGGAATTGGTGACAGACACAGTTGAAAGTGGTTCACTAAATTCACACTTGACAGCGAATTTCGAAAACTGGTCAATTCTGCATTGGAAGTGGTGAAAAAACCAGAACGCCGAATACCCTATGTTTGGAACTGAACTGACAAAAAAAGACCTTGCTTTGATTCTGGAATTCACTTAAGCAAAGCTTGCCTAAGTGGGATTTGACATTTTCGTTTAAAACAAATGACAGGGCAATTACTGGCTACAACCCTCCTGCTCCGGTCGGGATAAGTGGCAATTTCTCTATTCACACACCCTGCACAAAAGTCCACGATACTATTGCCGGGGCTCGCTCCTACTCTTTCAACATACTGACAAATTTTCTATATTTAACATCAGGCCAGCTCCCCACATGTTAGCGAGCGCCAGTTGGCCAAACGTTAAGTGTAGTTTTTTATGTCAGCCTTCAGGACTAAATACCTTTACCTTTTATTGACGTTCATGACCTCTTGCGCAACCTTGCATCGTGATGAATTTCGTTCACAACAGATTTTAATACATAAAGGCAATTATCATTTGCTTGACGGGCAGTATTCCAGACACAGTAATAAGACTGATTCACTAAGAAAAAATGGTGACGATCTATTCTGGAATATTTTTCGAAAAGGACATCACCATATAATAATAGACGAAGGTAACTGTAGCGTTAAATTACAGACAATAGACCCAAAAAGACTCAAAGCAACTTATTTGAAAAATGACAGCATTATTGACTCAAGAATTATGAGAGGTCGTATAAAAAATGGGTATTTCGAATTGCGACGCAATTACTTCATTGTCCCCGCTATTTTCTTTAATATTTGCAGAACAATAAAGTTCCGCATAGGCTTACTTGAAAACGGAGATTTAACAACCGACTATAGAGAGGTTGCATACGGTACTGGGTTTGTAATCATACCGTTTTATTCAGATGATAAGGAGATGGACGCGGAGTTTAAAAGAAAAGTGCCTAACTGACAAAATAAATGATATTAACGATATAGCTACACCTAACAGATCATGAGGTCAAAACATAGTCTTGTTACATTACTACTTATTGTAAGATTAACATCCTATTGTCAAAATACTACTCCACAACAACTCAATGTGAAGGAAAAAATAGGTTGGATCCCGTTTGATATTAGTTTAGATAATCCAAACTTCAAGGTGTGCGACGAATTAAATATAGAGGAATATTACCAGGTTAATCCAGTCTACGAAGAAGGGATGCAAAGCATCAGAAAATACATGTATGATCACCAAAAGTCACTGGCATCACTCTGTGAAAAAGATGGATATGTAATTGTTCGGTTTGTGATTAATTGTCAAGGGCAAACCGATCGTTACAGGACTAAATTTATGTCTTTGAATTATAGAGATGAAAATACTGTAAACACTGAATTGCAGAAAAAAATTATCCTATTGGTGCGTGACATGGGAAATTGGACTCCCGGTAATTACGATGGTAAACCTTACGACTGTTATCAACACCTGAAGTTGCTATTTAAAAATTCCCAGCTGGTTGATGTTTTATTTTGAAATGAAAAAAAACAATTTCATACCCTGGCGTAAGCATTGGATAGTTGGCAGTACGATTCTGCTATTTTTTCAATTACCTGCACAAAATAAACAACACTTAGAAATAAGCGACAAGTTACTGGACTCCCTTTCGGTTTACCCACAACTTACCCTGCAAAGCGATTTATACTATAAATTGGTTCTGGAAAAATACCCCAATACTCATGAAGCCTACATGAGCCGTTCGGTTCCTTATAATAAAGTGGGCGAACACAGCACCGGTTTTGCTATGTTAAATAAAGCTGTTGAATTAGCTCCCATACATAACCTCGGCTACCGTGCTTTTGTAAAATTGTATATGATGCACGATTATGAAGGGGCTTTACGCGATTGTCTGCAACTTGATTCACTTACTTCGTTTGCCAAACCGGGCGTATGGGGCGAGGAGATGGACATGGTGATTGGCTTGTGTTATTTACAAATAAATGATTACCAGAATGCCCGGGTACGACTCTCAAATTCAATAAAAACTGTTACACAAGAAGCCGGAAAAGAATGGATCGCTCCGCGCGCTTTTTTATACCTCGCAATTACCCACATGAAAGAAAAAGCGTATACACAAGCTATTCAGGTACTGGATGAATTAATTCAAATAAATCCAAATTTTTCTGAAGCGTATTATTATAAAGCACGGTGTTGCGCCTTACAAAACAACATTAAAGCAGCCGAAACTATTTTAGAAAAATGCAAACAAGTTTTTGCCAAATACGGGGCTGAAAAAAATCCCTATTTTGAATTACCCTATCAAATATACACATCCATGCTATCCCAAGTACAATAATATGATTTTGCCCAATTTTTCAACAAGGCCATTTAACAGCTTTATTTTTTGAAATTCACCACCAACGCTTTAGCTAAATGTGCTGATTTTTATAAAACCAAACAATTTGTTGTATACTTTTTGAATGGATACCACGTTACTACTATAGTGAAAAAATACTTAGTTATATTAATTATATTTAATTGTGTTTGTTTAGACGCCCAACATGGTTACAAGTCACCATATCGCGCCGGAATTAAACTAGGGTATTTGATTCATACACTCACGGGTGATCTCACTAACAGTTCTCCCGGCGGAAAATTTCTTGGAGGATGCTGGTTTCAGCTAAAAATGAACAAAAAATGGACCGCTCAAACAGAACTTTTACTTCTGGATAAGGGCATTGGTATTGGACCGGCCGGAAAGAGTCCTCATTGGGTTAACCTCCATTATTTTGAAATTCCAGTACTTTTTCAATACCATAAAAACAAAACCTATGTTGAATTTGGTCCTTGTTTGGGTTACTTGATCAATTATGCCGAACATTTATATGGCAATTTATCACCCAACCTGGTAACTACCTATCCATTTATAAGAAACGAATTTTCATTCAATGTTGGTATTGGCTGCACCTTAAATGAGAAGTGGTCATTAGGATTAAGACTTAGTCATTCTCTGTTACCTGTGAGAGGGGCTGTTCCTTCCGTTTCTGAGGTGTCCTATAATCGCTTTCTCGCTTTAAACTTAAGTCGCCGGTTAAAAAAGAAAAAAACCGGTGATCCACAAGCATAAGTGATAAAAATCCCTACTGTTTTCGGTATAGACCTTCCATTTAACATGGCCCGAAATACAAAATTACATCGCCAATACGCTAGCTAAATCCCTTCAAAATTCTAACCAACAACTTCTCGATGAATTCTGACTCAAAAAGTGAAATCAACACTTGCAAATAAGGCCTCAACCTATATAGCATGTAAGAACACAGTTCCCAATTGTCAATTTTCTAATCAAGCATCTATCGGCATCGCAAAAATTTATTATTTTAGCATGGGCCTGGGCAATACTAACCAGCTGCCCGAATAAGATTGCTTATGTCCGTTTCAAAATCCCATGATGATCGCATAGCAAACATGAGCTTTGCTACAGTATATCCACTTTATTTAGCCAAGGTGGAGAAAAAAGGCCGTACCAAAAAAGAGCTGCATCAGGTCATTGAATGGTTAACCGGATTTGACGAAAAATCCCTACACAATTTAATAAAGGAAAACGTGAACTTTGCCACATTTTTCAAACGCGCCAGGCTTAACCCAAATGCCAAATTTATTACCGGATTGATCTGCGGTTACCGCGTGGAAGACATCAAAACCCCTTTGACTCAACAAGTGAGGTATTTAGATAAATTGGTGGATGAATTAGCGAAAGGTAAACAACTTGATAAAATTCTCAGAACTCCCAAAGTCCCCGCTCCATGAACACCAAGCTTTTTTCCAAGTCCCCTGAATGTGAAATAGTGAGTACACGCGTACTAAAAAATCCTCAGGAATTGGTTTTCAGAACCTGGACCGAACCCGAGCATTTAAAAAATTGGTGGGGTCCGGCTGGTTTTAGCAACACCTTCACCACTTTCGATCTCCGGCCCGGTGGACGATGGTGTTTTATCATGCATGGTCCTGAAAAAGGAAATTACCACAATGAATGCGAGTTCATTGCAATAGAAAAGCCAAAGCTTATTGCCTGGCAACGGCATTCCAAACCTTTGTTTAAGGTGCTAGCGACATTTGAAGCTTTGTCAGCCAACAGCACACAATTGGTGTTTAAAATGCTTTTTGACACTGTAGAGGAATGCAATAAACTAAAACCTTATGTGCTGGATAAAAACGAAGAAAATTTTGATCGTCTCGAAACCGAGTTAAGCAAAATGCATTAACAAACACTAAAGTACTATTGCTATGAAGCAAATGAATCCGAAAGTTGATTTTTATTTTAACAAAGCCAACAAATGGCAGGAGGAGTACAACCATTTGAGAATGTTGGTGCTTGATTGCGGCTTAAACGAAGAACTAAAATGGGGCGTGCCCTGTTACACTTATCAAAACGCCAATGTGGTTTTAATACATGGCTTTAAGGAGTATTGTGCTTTGCTTTTTCATAAAGGGGCTTTGCTGAAAGACCCAAAAGGCCTGCTCATACAACAAACCGAAAACGTTCAGGCAGCAAGGCAATTACGTTTTACAAGTGTTCAGGAAATCAACAAACACAAATCAACAATAAAAGCTTACATCAAAGAAGCCATTGCCATAGAAAAAGCGGGATTAAAAGTGCCTCTCAAAACAACCTCGGAATTCAAAATCCCTGAAGAGTTTCAGCAAGAGCTGGACCAAAACCCGGGTTTAAAAACCGCATTCAAGTCGCTAACTCCCGGCCGACAAAGGGCCTATTTGTTGTATTTTTCATCGGCCAAACAAAGTGCCACCAGGCAATCGCGTGTTCAAAAATACCTCCCACAAATTTTGAAAGGAAAAGGACTCGATGACTAAAATGAGTACTTCAGTTGAACAGTATTTAACGGATGGTTGCGGCCGTTGCGCGCTTGGGGGCACACCCGGGTGTAAAGTGCATCGCTGGGCCGCCGAATTGAAAAAACTGAGAATGCTTGCACTCGACTGTGGTCTCGATGAAGAATCGAAATGGGGTGTACCCTGCTACACCTTCCAGAAAAAAAATGTACTCATCATTGCTGCTTTTAAAGAGTATTGCTCTATTAGCTTTATTAAAGGAGCCTTATTAAACGACTCAGAAGGTTTGCTCGATAAACCGGGAGAGAACACCCAGGCTGGTCGTTTGATTCGCTTTACCAATGTAAAAGAGATTGTTAAGGCAGAACACGCAATTAAATCTTACATATACGAGGCCATCGAGGTAGAAAAAGCGGGTTTAAAAGTAAAACCAAAAAAGGTAGATGAATTTAAGATACCCGAAGAATTCCAAAACAAACTCAAAAAGATGCCAGGCCTGAAAACAGCCTTTTACGCTTTAACACCGGGGCGGCAAAAGGCTTATTTGCTTCACTTCTCGGGGGCCAAACAATCAAAAACCCGGGAATCACGAATTGAACAATGCATCCCAAATATCCTCATCGGTAAAGGGCTTTACGATTAATTCAGGCCTGTTATTCCATCCACTTAAATCATCACAACATGAACAAGGACATTAAAGCATACAACGCTTCTCTTTCAAAAGAAGAACAATACATCACTAACATGCTTGCTGAGTTCATTGACAGCCACTTGCCCGGAGCAGAAAACAAAATCTGGCATGCCCATCCCGTTTGGTTTTTAGAAGGCAACCCCATTGTTGGTTACAGCAAACAAAAGCCAGGTATACGTTTGATGTTTTGGAGTGGATTGAGCTTTGAAGAGGATCTTCTGAACGTGAGCGGAGGTAAATTCAAAGACGCTTCCATATATTACACCTCAGCAGATGCAATCAATACCAAAGATCTGAAACGTTGGCTGAAAAAAGCCAAAACCATTCAGTGGGATTATAAAAACATTGTGAAACGCAAAGGTTTGCTGGAACGTTTAGTTTAAATTTCAACCCTTAACATATAACAACAGCTAATATGAAACTTCTCAAAACACTTATCATTCTTTGCTTCAACCTCTTAGTTTTAATGGCTTTCATGCCTCAAACAGATGAATTGCTGAGCACAGTGCCTAAAACCAAAGAAGAATTTGTAGAAAGTGAAAAAAAGACCATCGCTACAATTGACTGGCTCGAGAACACGCCCATTAACCATCAAACAGAAAAAAGACATAAACTGAATACCCTGCTTTTAGAATGGATCAGCAATTCACCAACTGTAACCATTGAGTTAAGGGCTGAGTTTTTGGAATTCTCAAAAAAGAATAGCGATTTGTTGATGTATTACATGGGTGCTTGGACAAAATACGCTTTGCAGCATAACTATTCACAAGATCAGGTACAATGCAATCTGGCAGCACTCAGAAGCGTTTGCAAAGCCTATCAATCGGGAGATTTTGTAAAAGACAAATCAATTCAAAAACTAATTGACCTGGACGAAAAGGGCAAGCTGGAAGATTGGATAAAAAAACAATTAACGAAATAACTCAGGCTTTTACTTCCTTACGCCCATCGGCGTGCAAGGCAAAACGCCCTGAATTCCTGTCGTGCACCTGATCGTATCGTGGCCAGGGCCAGCCACCAAACTGGGTTTTGTGGTAATCTTCAAAGGCCTGATTGATCTCTTCCTTGGTGTTCATCACAAACGGACCATATTGTATAACCGGCTCACCAATTGGTTTGCCCTGTAACACCAATATCCTGGCTTCTTTTCCTGTATTGGAAATACTTAGTTCCACATCTGCCTGCACTTGCACGCTATGGTAGTTTTGAATTGATTTCCCAGCGATTTGAATTTCCTCGCCCTGATAAAAGTACAGTACCCTATTAATACCTTTGGATGCAGCTGGCAGCGTCCAGCTTCCCCCCTCTTCTATTTTAATGTTCCAAATGGCCACCTCATTCGCAGGGTCAGAGGCCCAGGAATTAGGAGGCGGTGCCGGTGATCGAAGTTTTCCCAATTTTCCACCCATCACTTCCACCTCGGTAGTTTTATTGTTTTTGTCTTTGTGTTTTAGTTTAGGAATAGTATCTGACCAAAACATCTTGAAATGTGGGTCTACCATTTTATTGCGTTTTGGCAAGTTCAACCAGATTTGAAACAATTCCATGGGATTTTCTCTTTCTTTACTCAGTAATGGGAACATTTCAGAATGCTGAACACCTTTGCCTGCTGTCATCCATTGCACGTCGCCATTACCATAACGCCCGGCTGCACCTAAGGAGTCGGCATGATCCACCAATCCTTCGCGCACTACGGTTACGGTTTCAAAGCCCCTGTGAGGATGTCCCGGAAATCCTGGAACGCGTTTACCATGGTACATGCGCCAGCCGTCTTTTATAATAAAGTCATCACCTAAACTTCGGCCGGCAAGAGATGTAGCAGGGCCACATTGATCGTTTCCTTTCGGAAATTTATCTTCATGATGCACACAAAACAAAAACGGATCAAGGGTCTCCCATTGAAAACCCATGGCTTTTACCTCAAGTACCGGACTTTTTTGGGCTTGTGCCACTAAATCAGCCTCTGCCTCCTTGTAATTTTTAGCCACTCCTACAAATGGGGCAGCAACTAAGGAGGCCAAGCCTAAACTGATACGATTAATAAAATTCCTGCGGTGAAATTTATCTTCCATGGCAATAGTTTGAAATGATAGGAACTAAGTTAAGAAAGAGAAGTTGCTTTTCTCTGATTTTAACAATTGATAAAGGAAGTCTTTATTGATTAGGCTCTGCCGGTGATTTTATCCAAACTTCTTTTACAAACTTGGCCTTAGTAAAATCCTCACCCAAAATTGTTGTGTTACCGGCAAAGCCCCCCAGGTACCCAAGTAAATTGCCTTTTTTATCCAACACACGGCTTTCTTTGTCCATCACACAGGTACCATCTTCAAAAACAAACACATTTTGACCTTGAAATTCGTATTGTTTTACCTTGGCATCCTTACAGCTTGATGCAGCTGAGAAACGGTTTATCTCTTGCGTTATAGGCTTGGGAAGCTGCCCGGTTTTTTCGTGTGATTTACAAGTCAGCAATACCAATCCAAATAGGCTATACAACCAGTACTTATTCATCTTTGAAGAAAGAAAGCTTGTGCAAATCGATCAGCATAATGTTTTGATAATAGAAATTCAGGATTTGTTCATAGGTATAGCCTTTTCTCCCCATACACATTGCTCCTTCCTGGCACATACCCAAACCATGGCCATAGCCTCTTCCGGCAAACACAATACTGTCTTTGCTAAAAGGGCGTATGCTGAAAAAAGTCGATTTTAACTGAAGGTCCTGGCGAACTCCTTTCAATGGCACTTTGTATTCGTTCATTTCCAGAAAAACCTTGCGCTGATCTTGTCTGAAATTTAAGGCTGCTTCTTTTGCACCAGGGTCTTCAATCGGGTAATTGTGTTTTAGCTTGAGGTAAGCTAACCAATCTTCGGTGAGCATTTTTCTCTCCCATCGGGCATTTGGCATGGCTACACTAAACGAATCATTCACACTTCTTAAATAGCTGGTTTTTGAACCCCACACATCCTCACTATTGGCGGTTTGGCCTCCACTGTTGCTGTGAAATGCCGCAACAATCAGGTTGAGGTTTTCGTCGACCACCACTTTGTTTTTTGTAGCTTCGATGGCAGAAAATATCCGTAACTCCCTGGGTTTGCCAAAATAGGCCTGGCAGTGTACCTGATCGCAAAGGCTGTACCCTTCTTCAAGGTGTTTGTTAATGTGTGCAAGAGCAAAGGTTCTCGCCAAAATAGCCTGTACCTTATAAAACTCGAGTGAAGATCTTGAACCGGCTTCAGCTTCGGTAACGCCGGCAATATAATTATCGAGTAAAATCTCATTAATTAAGCGCAAACCCCCATCCACAACAGTGCAGGACAAGTTGCCCTGATAAGTCCTGATTTTTCGGTCAGGTTGAATGAGTTTGATTTTAAATTCATTCAAAGGATCTTCAGTGTAGAACTTCACATAGGCATATGTACCCAGATTTTTGTTGCCCTGCATCAAATTCACACTATCATTTTGCAGTTTGAACCTGAAGTTAAACGCGCCTTCGTCAAGCTCCAGTGAGTTTCCATCGGCCATGACCCTGTACACCCTCGGACTCATCATGGTTTCGAATTCGTTCAATTTCAAATGCGCAAAAATGCGGATGTAAACAAATTCTGCCGGAACAAAAAACGAAGAGAATACACTTAATAAGAGTACCAATAAAAACAAAACACGTATTTTACTTTTGCCTTTAAGCATGTTTACTTTTTGCGTCAATTAGCACTTGAGCAGCCAAACGTTCTGATGCGCCTTCACCACCTAACATGGTGAATAGGGTATCATACCCTTGGTTTAATTCGGATTTTCGATTTGCATCATGCAACAGCAGTTGAAGCTCAGCACTGATATTAGAGGGCGTAAGGTCGTTTTGAATCAACTCTTTAACCAGAGGTTTGTCCAATATCAAGTTAGGCAAGCTAATGTATTTTACATTCACCAAACGTTTTCCAATGGCAAAGGATAGACTCCCGGCCTTGTAACACACTACCTGAGGTAATTTGAACAAAGCACTTTCGAGTGTGGAGGTACCGGATTTTATGATTCCTGCAGAGGCGTATTTCATTAACTCGTAAGTTTGATTGTAAACGGCTTTTACCTTATACGATTCTAACTTGTGGTAATAGGCTTTGGAAATGCTGTTAGACGCCGCCACAACAAATTCATACGCCTGAAATTCAGGCATCACGTTTAGCATAAGTTCCATCATGCGCTCCACCTCCTGCATCCGACTACCTGGTAAAACAGCTACAATTGGTTTACCACTTAGTCCATTTTCAGCAATAAATTCCTCTTTTGATTTTAATTGAGGAAGCTTTTGTTTGATGGCATCAAGCAGAGGATGCCCTACAAAATGCACCTTGAGTTGGTGTTTCGCATAAAAGGCTTCTTCGAAAGGAAGTATCACAAACAACTTGTTAACGTATTTCCGGATGTCTTCTACCCTCCCCTCTTTCCAGGCCCACACCGTTGGAGAGATGTAATAATCTGCTTTTATTCCCTGCTCAAAAGCCCATTTAGCCATACGGAGGTTAAATCCGGGATAATCAACCAGCACAAGCAAATCGGGCTTAAACCTCAGGATATCGGTTTTTACTTTTTTGAAGTTCTTTTTAATTGTGCCAAGGTTTTTTAGCACGTCCACAAAACCCATAAAATTCATTTCGCGTATGTGGATGCAGGCTTGAGTTCCGCTTACTTTTTGCATTTCATCACCACCGGTAAACGCAAAAGTCGCCTCGGCATCGTGCTTTTGGATTTCCCTCATGCAATTAGCGGCATGTAAATCCCCGCTGGCTTCTCCGCTTATGAAATAATACTTCATTAAAACAATTCGGGCTCGTGGTAATAGGTAACGTAAGCCACCAGAATTACATATAACAGGATGCTAATGATTATGCCTTTGCTGAACCTGTCCATTTTTTTGTTCAAGCCAAAATAAAAAAGCAAAAGATTGGATAAACCACACAACTTGATCACATTGCTAAGTAGGTACCCGTTTTTAAGGTAAATGATAAAGCGAACCGGAAAGGAAATTTGAGAGTACATAAACAACCAATACAGAAAAAACACCAGCAGAGGAAAGAAGATTCCGATTAATAAACCGGCCCACCAGGTGTCAACTTTATACATCCATGTTCTCATTTCTCAAAATAGCTTAAGTTATTTAACATACTGTGCGCGGTGAGATCGGCCTGAGTTGGCACCACCGAAACGTAACCCTCTGCCAGTGCCCATTCGTCGGTATCCCTGGCTTCGGGTTCAAAATTTACAAATTCACCGGTTAACCAATAATACTCTCTGCCGTAGGGGTCTTTTCTTTCTTCAAAACGTTCAACCCAATTGGCCTTTGATTGACGCACCAATTTAATGCCTTTAATTTCATCAGCCTTGAGTTTAGGTATGTTCACATTCAAACAAACGCCTTTAGGCATTCCTTTCTGCATTACCTGTTCTATGATTTTTGCTACAAAAGGTTCGGTTTGTTTGAAGTCAGCTTCCATTGAATAATCACACAAACTGAAGCCTATACTTGGGGTTCCTTCCAAAGCCCCTTCAATTGCAGCACTCATGGTACCACTGTAAATAACATTAATGGAACTGTTACTGCCATGGTTAATACCGCTGAGAATAAGATCGGGTCGTTTTTTAAGAATGTGGTTCACCGCCATTTTTACACAATCAACCGGCGTGCCACTGCAAGCATACTCTTGTATGGCTTGATGGTAGGTGGTTTTTTGTATCCTGAGTGTTGAATTTATGGTGATGGCATGTCCCATACCGCTTTGTGGTTTATCAGGAGCAACTACAATAATGTCGCCATACTTTTTAGCAATGTCAGTAAGGCATTTAATTCCCGGGGAATAAATTCCATCGTCGTTTGTAACCAATATTACCGGGCGTGCGCTCATAAGGCCTAAACCCTAAAGTTACGGGAAAGATGAGGATGTTCAGGTTGGTTTAAAAGGACTTACTAAGTAAGATGTGTTAATTTTTATAAATACCTGCTTTTGATTTTGTCAGTATTGACAGGGTTTTACTGCACCCTGCTAAAATGACCTTTTTTGTGCATTGGCATTTAATTTGTCGCTTAAGACTAAAAAAACATGTACGATTCCAATTTATTGCTTATCAGTTTAGTGTTTATGGGTGTGGGTTTACTAGTAAGCGCCCGCCTGAAATCCAAATTTTCACATTACTCGCAAAACCGTTTGCTTTCGGGTCTGAGCGGAAAACAGGTAGCTGAAAAAATGCTGCGCGACAACGGTATTTACGATGTTAAAGTGAGCAGTGTGAGCGGCATGCTAACCGATCACTATAACCCGCTCAATAAAACAGTGAACCTGAGTCATGATGTTTACCATGGCAGCTCCGTTTCTTCTGCAGCGGTTGCTGCTCACGAGTGTGGTCATGCAGTACAACACGCTACTGCTTACCGTTGGTTAAACTTACGAAGCCAACTAGTTCCTGCAGTGCAGATTGCCAGCAGCACCATGAGTTTTCTGACTTTTGGTTTGTTTTTTCTGGCTTATTTATCGCCTGCCTTAACCAATACCATGTTGTTAATTTTCATTGTTTTACAAAGCGCCATCACACTATTTAGTTTAATCACTTTACCGGTTGAGATCGATGCCAGTAAAAGAGCTTTGGCCTGGTTGAACCACTCAGGCATCACCTATCGCGAAGAACATCAAGGGGCTAAAGATGCGCTGAAATGGGCCGCATACACATATGTAGTAGCTGCCTTGGCTTCTATTGCCAGTTTACTTTACTACATCTGGAAGTTTACTTCAAACAACAGAGAATAACGCCTTGATTTCCAAAACAAAAACGTCCTGCTTTTGGCAGGACGTTTTTACTTTAATCCAAGTTATTTTATTCAACTTTTTGAGGACTGAATTTGGAAATAAATTCCATCACCTTGTCCACCATTTCTGAACTGCCAATTACTAAAGGGGTACGTTGGTGCAATTCTTTGATTGGCACTTCCATGATGCGTTTTTCACCGGTGCTGGCTTTTCCACCTGCCTGTTCAATTACAAAGGCCAAAGGGTTACATTCGTACAAAAGCCGAAGTTTTCCGTTCGGCGATTTGGTCGTTACCGGATAAATATACACCCCACCATTGATAAGGTTTCGGTGAATATCAGCAACACCTGAACCAATATAGCGAGAAGAATACGGTCTGCTACTCGCTTTGTCTTCTTCCTGACAATACTTGATGTATTTTTTAACCCCGTCGGGGAAATGCAGGTAATTTCCTTCGTTTACAGAATAATACACACCTTTTTTGGGAGTTTGCATGTTAGGGTGCGAAAGGCAAAATTCTCCAATTGATGGGTCGAGCGTAAAACCGTTCACGCCTTTTCCGGTGGTGTAAACCAGCATACAACTCGAGCCATATATAATATAGCCTGAGGCCACTTGCTCGGTACCGCGCTGCATAAAATCTTCAATGGTACCCGGCCCTTTTAGGGTCACCCTGCGGTAAATGGAAAATATGGTGCCAACCGATACGTTAACATCGATGTTGGATGAACCGTCGAGAGGATCCATGGCAACCACGTACTTGGCGTTTTTGGATATTTCAGTATCAATGGGAATAATATCTTCGTTTTCTTCGCTTGCAATGGCGCAAACTTCCCCTCCAGCTTTTAATGCGGCAATAAACTGTTCATTTGCGTAAACATCGAGCTTTTTCACCCGTTCTCCCTGAACATTGGTTTCACCGGTTTCACCTAAAATCTCTACCAAACCGGCCTTACTCACTTCTCTGTTCACAATTTTGGCCGCTATGCCTATGTCTCTTAACAATCGCGACAATTCACCTTTGGCATAGGGAAAGTCGGCTTGTTTTTCAATAATAAATTGCCCAAGCGTCATCACGTTCATGTGTTTTTAGAATTAGAGCTTAAAAATAACGATAAAAATCCATACCTGAAGAGGATGGACTTACTGTTGGGAGAATTCCCTGCCAATAAATTCACGCCAATCGCTAAGGTTGGCAATCACCTGAAGTTGGCGGTATTTGTAATGAAATTTTTCTTTGTCGGTTTGTGCGTTTAGCACAGAAATGCGATATCGGTCGTAGTTGGAAAGTGCAAATCGCTCCTCAGGACTTAGTTTCAAACCACTAAATTCCTTATCCCTGAGGTCGTTGATGCTCTCTACACTTTGTTTACCTGCTTTATTCAGCAGTATTGACAAAAAATCGTTTTTCAGTTCCACATTCCAAATTTACACTGAAATGCTTTGCGAATCTTGGAAATTAGACGAGAGTACCAACAAAGCCTTGTTAATTGTGCTTATTTTTAGACAATCGTTTTTATTGCATCGATATGTGGAAATTCCTGCTTTTGACCATTGCCCTCTTTTTGTCGATTAAACTGCCTTGTCAAAAAAAGTGCGTGTTCGATCCGGTTCTGGTATGGGGAGTTTCACACCCATTTGCAGCGGTAAAAATTCAAAAAATCCATCGTCGCTGTTTAGTGTTATACAACCAAAAAGACCTGGTGATGCGATTAGACAGTTTTGGTAGTGGCGGCAAGCTGGATGCATTTCGCCATGTTTTTTTTATGTCGGCCTTTCGCCAAAAGGTGAGCACAAAAAAACTACGAAAATTGGGGCGGGCGCATGAAAATAAAAACTACAGGCAGTTTTTACATGGCGAAGCAAAAAACGAATGGCGGCACGATAGCCTTTCGATGGTAATGGATTTGTATAACAATGAACTTGCTTTTAGCCTAAAGACCGACCCAACAACTACTTCACTTGAGGAACTAAAGGAACTGGTGATACAACACATCTTGAACGGAAAAGCCCTCATTGTAAAACGTAACCGAAAAGGCCAGCTGTTGAAATGCGACAACAGCATTTTAAAATCTGAGGACCTTGGTGAAGCCTGGTTTATTCCAAAATGCCTGGTGAATTCGGATGCCGTCTACAGTGACTGAAGTTGCTTGTACGTTAATTTACAATTCAACCATTCCCCGTCGAAATTGGCCTTGTATTTTTCATAAAAGTCAATGGCCGGCGCATTCCAGTTGAGCACTTGCCACTCAAGCCGCTTCACATTTTCTTCCTTGGCTACTTTCACTACCCGTTCAAACAATTGGCTGCCAATGTGGTTGTTTCGTTTGGATTCTGTAACAATAATATCTTCCAAAAATATGCACTTGCCTTTCCAGGTTGAGTATTTATAATAATACAGGGCTAATCCTATCACTTTGCCTTCTTCTTCGGCAACAAAAAATCTGAACAAGGCATTTTTTCCAAATCCCCAGTCCAGCATTTGAGACTCGCTTACCTCTACTTCATCAGGTGCTTTTTCATAAATAGCTAGCTCCTTTACCAGCTTTAATGCGGCAGGAATATCATTTTCCTTTCCTTCTCTGATCAACACGTTCATTTTTTGGAGTAGGTTTTTTTTAATATCACTTTTTGAAGCAGGCGTTTAATGATCAATTCGGCAACAAGTTCTTCCCAACTTTCATTTGGTTGCTTTGAAGAATAGTGTTTCACTTGAGCTTCGCTGAGGTCGACGCGATAAAGTAACTCAGGTAATTTTGAAACCCCGCTAGTTCCCAGTTTTCTGATTTGTGAACCAAGCACTGCCTTTAATTCGTCAAAACTTCCGGGAAGTTGGTTGGTAAATTCAACATCACAGCCTGCCATTGCAAAATCTTTTCGTAATTGAAGTCTGAATAATTCAAACACCTCTTGCTGAAGCAAACTTGCCCTGATGTTGATTTTATCCATTTTGTTTGAGCAATAAACGTTGTACAGGCTGTTGCTGTAAGATGTGTGATTCTATTATTTCTTTTACGTCCTCTTTTTTTACACCCACATAAAATGTGCCTTCAGGATAAACGGCAACGGTTGGCCCGAAATCACAAATACCAAGACATCCGCTTTTGTTGGCGCGGGCCTTAAGGTTGACATTGAGGTCCTTTAGCTGTTTTTTGAATTCTGCCACCAATTCCAGTCCATGGGCCTCACCACAACTTCTTTTTTCGTTGTTTTTACGCTCGTTGGTGCAAACAAACACATGAATATCATATACCATAAACTTTTACTAATTTAAAGTGTTTAAGAAACATGGCAAAGATACTGATTAGCGGAGGAAACGGCCTATTGGGCAGAGCCATAACCAAAGAACTTCTTCACAATGGTCATGAAGTTAGTTGGTTGTGCAGAACCCCGGTTAGTGAAAACAAAGTCAAGGTGTTTTTATGGGATCCGGTTATGCGCACTCTTGACATAAAGGCATTTGAAGGTATTGATCACCTGATCAATTTAAGCGGCAGTAACATTGCAGGGAAACCCTGGAATGCACAAAACAAGGCAGAAATCTACAACTCCCGAATTCATAGCACGGCTTTTCTTCTTGAGTCGCTGCAAAAGCAGAATGGCCAACTCACATCTATTTGCGGTGCATCTGCTACAGGTTTTTACGGAACTGAGCACGAGGCTACTATTTGTACTGAAACAGAATTGGCCGGTACTGATTTTTTGGCTCAGGTTTGTAAAAATTGGGAAGATGTGTATAGTCAGTACCCCTTGCTAGCTGAAAGACAGGTTATCTTGAGAATTGGTATTGTACTTAGCAATAACGGGGGACTTTACGCCAAACTTCGGCCAATGTTCAGAGCCGGTTTAGCTGCGGTGATTGGTAAAGGTACTAACTACGTGTCGTGGATACATGTGCATGACCTTGCCCGCCTCTTTGCTTTTGCAATCGACAAGCCCGGCATGCATGGTACTTACAATGCAACAGCTTCTGAACCTCTTACCTTTAGCGACTTCACACACGCTATGGCAAAAAGTTTAAACCGAAAGGTGTTGTTTCCACGTGTGCCTGGTTTTCTTATCCGATTGTTAATGGGTGAGCGCGCCGCACTTTTAATTAAGGGCTGCAGGGCTGATAACCGGAAAATTCGTGACCTTGGTTTTTCCTTCGAATTTCCTGAGCTGTTCAGCGCCTTACAAGATCTGGCAACTCAAAAGATCCAGGTGAGTTCCTGAGCGTCAACCTCTTTGGTTTTGCCATCGCGGCCTTCTACTAGCAAGAGCCCGCTTGAACAAGTACCAATCACTTTCAGCTGTGTTTGTTTTCCCTGGAATAAAAACGCTCTCCATTCGTTTCTTCCAAACAACAGGTTTTGGTAACGTGCATCCAACACCTCAGGATTCTCCTCTCTTAATAAACAGTAGAATTTATCTAGTTCAGCACATAGGTTCTTGAGAATAACACTGGTATCAAGATCCTGTTCACAAAACAAACTTAAAGATCCTGCATTTGTTTGTTGTGTGAATATTTTTTGGTTGACGTTTAACCCTATACCAATAACGGCGCTGTGAATTTTTGCATCCATGATGTTGTTTTCAATCAAAATCCCACATACTTTCCTTGAATTCACAAGTATGTCATTTGGCCATTTAATTTTTATGTCAAATTGGCCTTTATCAAGAATAGTCGCAATTGTGTCATGGCAAGCTAAAGCGGCAATTTGGTATAAATACCTCTGATTTTTTAGCTCTAAAAACGAGGGATATAAAATAACCGACATGGTGATGTTCAGCCCTGGCTCTGATTCCCAGACCTTAGAACGCTGACCTCGCCCCTGTGTTTGTGCCTTGGCATACACCACTGTGCCTTCCTCCGGCTTAACGTTCTTTAACAGCTGCATGGCATAGGAATTGGTGCTATCTACCGTAGTCAAAAAAATGCGATTTCTCCCGATAATTCCTGTTTGCATTGGGTCAAATACCTTAAATTTGGCATTTGCCGTAAACCTAACAAAAATTCAACTCTTCAGCACATTCAACCCAAACAATGGCCATTAAAAAGCTAAGCAAATCTCCCCGAAAAAAATCGTCTGCCCCGGGGCGTAAAAAAACCGCCACGGCTGCAAAAAAACCGGCAGGTAAAAAATCCAGCAAATCGGTATCCACACTTGAAAAAGAAAAGGAAACCAAAGAGGCCAATGTTTTGGCTAATCTCGATAAGCAAAGAAAAAGCGGGGTAAAACGGCCAAAAAAGAAAACCACAGCCAAACAAACCACCGAATTGCTCGACGCCGTGATTGAAGGCATGAAGGAACGTAAAGCAAAAAACATCACCGTTTTGAATTTAAATGGTATTGAAAACCGGGTTTGCGATTATTTTGTGATATGCGACGCCGACAGTAACACCCACGTGAATTCAATAGCCGATTCTATCGAAGAAACTGTAGAAAAACTTAATGGAGAACGCGCCTACCATACTGAAGGTCAGCAAAACGGTGAATGGATCCTTATTGATTACATTAACATAGTAGCCCATGTTTTTCAAAGGGAATTTCGTGAACACTATAACCTTGAAGGACTTTGGGGCGATGCCGAAATCACTAACATCAATTAATTTATACTGATACAATCAAAAAAAAATGAGCGAAGAAAGTAAAGAACCCATAGATAATTCCAGCACAAATAAAAGCAGCGGTCCGGAGGACGAAAGAAAGCGTCAATTTGAGCGCATGAAGGAAAAATTCGGCAAACAAAACCCCATGGGTGGTAACAAAGGTGGCGGCAGCGGCAACAATTTCTATTGGATTTATGCCGCAGTAGTAGGTGTTTTGTTGTTTTTTGTTTTTTATGGCAACAATTTTAATTCCCGTTTAATCGAAGTGAGTCAGGGTAAATTTTACCAGGACATGCTTGCCAAAGGGGATGTTAAAGACGTGGTGATTGTGAACAAAACCATTGCGCGGATTACTATTAATCCAGACAGTGCTTACCAATGCGATCGTTACAAAAACGAAAAAGGTGTTTCCTTGTTTCCTGACAAAAACTATAAAGGCCCCCACTTTTTTATCACAATTCCTTCCATTGATAATTTTCTTTCCGGTATCGAAAAGGTCCAAAATGAAGCCGGCATACCGAAAGACAAACAGGTTTTTGCTAGAAGCGTGGAGGAAACCAATTGGATGAGTGATCAACTTACCTGGTTACTGCCAATACTTATTATGGTAGCCATCTGGATTTTTATGATGCGCAGGATGAGCGGTGGCGCCGGCGGAGGTCCCGGACAAATATTCAATATTGGCAAATCGAAGGCCACCTTGTTCGACAAGGATACGCACGTGAACATTACATTTAATGATGTAGCCGGACTGGATGGCGCCAAAATGGAAGTGATGGAAATTGTTGACTTTCTAAAGAATCCAAAAAAATACACCGATTTGGGCGCTAAAATTCCAAAAGGAGCATTACTGGTTGGTCCTCCGGGTACAGGTAAAACCTTGTTGGCCAAAGCCGTTGCCGGAGAAGCCAAGGTACCCTTCTTTTCCCTGAGCGGTTCTGACTTTGTGGAAATGTTTGTTGGGGTTGGCGCATCGAGGGTGCGTGACCTTTTTAGACAGGCCAAGGAAAAAGCGCCATGCATTATTTTTATCGATGAAATAGATGCCATTGGTCGCGCCCGTGGGAAAAGTATTTCAGCCGGTGCCAACGACGAGCGTGAGAACACCTTGAACCAATTGTTAACCGAAATGGATGGCTTTGGAACAAACAGTGGGGTTATCATTCTGGCTGCCACTAACCGTGCCGATATTCTCGACAGGGCCTTGATGCGCGCCGGACGTTTCGATCGTCAGATTTATGTTGATATGCCTGATCTGAATGAAAGGAAGGAAATTTTTAAGGTTCATTTGCGGAAAATAAAAATCGACGAGAGTGTGGAGATTGATTTTCTGGCCAAACAAACCCCAGGATTCAGTGGTGCTGACATTGCGAACATTTGTAATGAAGCTGCACTTATAGCCGCACGTTCGAACAAAAAAGTGGTGCAACGGCAGGATTTTCTTGATGCTGTAGATCGTATTATTGCAGGTTTAGAAAAGAAAAACAAAATTATCACACCTCAGGAAAAACGTGTGATTGCATTCCACGAAGCCGGCCATGCTACCGTGAGCTGGATGCTGGAGCACGCAAGCCCGCTGGTAAAAGTTACCATTGTGCCCCGTGGCAAATCTTTGGGTGCAGCCTGGTATTTACCTGAAGAACGGCAAATCACAACCGTTGATCAGATCATGGACGAAATGTGCGCAGCATTAGGTGGAAGAGCTGCCGAAGAAATTGTATTCGGACGAGTAAGTACAGGTGCCCTAAGTGATCTGGAAAAAATTACCAAACAAGCCTATGCCAGTATAGTGTATTACGGTTTGAATGAAAAAATAGGCAATATTTCTTACTACGACAGTTCCGGGCAAAGCGAATATTCGTTCAGTAAACCTTACAGTGAAACCACAGCACGTACCATTGATGAGGAAGTAAAAAAGATGACGGATGTTGCATATGCAAAAACTAAACGCATCCTTTTGAACAACAAGGAAAAGCTCAATACACTTGCAGAAAAATTGCTGGAAAAGGAAGTCATCTTTAAAGAAGACCTGGAGGATATTTTTGGTAAACGGCCATTCGACAAACCCGATGAGGCTGAAGTAAAAAAAGTGGAAGAAACTCCACAGGTAAATCCACCGGAAGTGAATTCCTGATAAACTAAACACCATCTCAAAACGATGGTGTTTTTTTTTACATTCTATCAGGTACCTGAATGCCCAGCAAACCCATTGCTTTATTCAACACCCGGGCGCAACTGGCTGAAAGGGCCAAACGGAATTTCCGCGTATTGTCGTCGTTTTCTTTGAGAATGCTCAAATCGTGATAAAACCGGTTAAAAAGTTTAGTTAACTCATACGCGTAATTCGCAATCAAAGCAGGTGAATAGGTTTTGCCAGCCTCTTCTACTACTGATTCAAAATCGTAAATGCCCCGCAAAATTTCTCTCTCAAGGGGATGGAGTTCATTAACGGCGAAGGTTGAGTCGGACTCATTGGATTTACGCAGTACAGATTGGATACGAGCATGGGTGTATTGTATAAATGGACCGGTATGCCCGTTAAAATCGATGCTTTCCTTAGGATCAAACAACATCTTTTTCTTGGGATCTACCTTAAGTATAAAATACTTTAGCGCCCCCATTCCTACTGTGGTGTAAAGCGTGTTAAGTTCTTCGGGAGTAAAGCCATCTACTTTACCTAATTCTTCTGTGGTGGATTTAGCAGTGCTGTACATCACCTCAATCAGGTCATCGGCGTCTACTACTGTGCCTTCGCGGCTTTTCATTTTCCCTTCAGGCAATTCCACCATGCCATAACTAAGATGATAACATTCTCCGGCCCACCTGTAATTCAATTTTTCAAGAATCTTAAATAAGGCTTTAAAATGGTAATCCTGTTCGTTGCCAACGGTATACACAATTTGATTAAGACCGGGATAATCCAAAAAACGCTCCACTGCGGTACCCATGTCTTGTGTGATGTACACACTGGTGCCATCCCCTCTCAATATGATTTTTTCATCTAATCCATCGGCAGTAAGATCAATCGCAATTGAGCCGTTCTCCTTTTTATAAAACACACCTTTATCCAAACCCTCTTTCACAACCTCCTTCCCACTCAGATAGGTATTGCTTTCGTAATAGATTTTATCAAATCCAACACCTAAACTTTTGTAGGTTACGTCGAACCCTTCATATACCCAATCATTCATGGTGTTCCAGAGCTGCAGCACCTTTTTATCTCCGTCTTCCCAAAGCCTGAGCATTTCCTGACACTCCTTCATGAGTGGCGCTTCCTTCTCAGCTATTTCTTTGCTTGTACCCTGTTCAACCAATTGGGCGACCTCTTTTTTATAGGCCTTGTCAAACTCCACGTAATATTTCCCAACCAGGTGATCGCCTTTCAATCCGCTGCTTTGAGGTGTTTCGCCCTTTCCGAATTTTTCCCATGCCAGCATGCTTTTACAAATGTGTATGCCGCGGTCGTTTACCAAATTGGTTTTAATCACCGTGTGTCCGTTCGCATCGAGGATTCTGGCTACTGAATATCCCAATAAAATATTCCTCACATGACCCAGGTGTAAGGGTTTGTTGGTGTTAGGAGAAGAGTACTCCACCATGATGGTTTTACCTGTTGATTGCGGCTGCTTAAAACCATAAGCGGCATTAGCGCGTACCGACTCAAAAAAGTTAAACCAAAATCCGGAAGACATAGAAATGTTCAAAAACCCCTTCACCACATTGTAAGTCTTAACCTGGGAGTTATTCTCAAGGAGATACTGGCCCAATTCACTTGCCAGTTGCTCAGGGGACTTTTTGGTTTCCCTGGTGTATGGAAAAGTAACCAAAGTGAAGTCGCCTTCAAACTCTTTTCGTGTTTTCTGAAAGCTGATGGTATTGGTATCCATACCGTATAAGGTTTTAAGTCCTGATCTCACAGATTCGAATAAGAGTTCCTCGGCTTTCATAGGGCGCAAAATTAAAAAAAAAGCCACAAGTAGTATCTTGTGGCCCTTACCTTACAATAGTTATTGAGTATCAGAATTGATCCAGTGTTTTTACCGGATCGTTATTGATTTTGATGTGACCCAATCCGGCACTTTTTAGCCATGCTGCAAACCAGGCCTTACTTTGACCTTGTTTTAAGCTGATATTGATAGCTTGAAAATCGCCGTTCAACTGATCAAGGGTACAGGATTCTACTGCTTTGTCTTTTCTGAGTGCCAGTAGAATTTTTTCAAGATCTTCTTTTGAGCCCGCTTTGTATATATCTATTCTAAGTACTGTGACTTCAGCGAAAAAACGATTCGCATCGGTTGCAGCGGGGTGCTTAATGATAACTGTTTTGTTTGGGTACACCTGCGTCTGAGCAGCGGGAACCGAACCCTTAGAGTTTGCGTAGAGGGCATCTGCAGAGAGAGCCAAAACAAAAATGGAAAGCAGAATATTTTTCATGTTGAAGCTAGTTTTACCAAATTTAATAAATAAAGCTGAATTGGGCTATCTTCTCTTTTTGAAGAATTCTTTTAACATAGCCTCGCTTTGATCGGCCATTAAGCCCTGACTCATTTTAGTTTTAGGATGAAGCAGTGGTTTATCCAGTAAACGGTACCCCCTTTTTTCATCTCCGGCTGCAAAAACAAGGCGTCCCAATTGGCTCCAGTATAGTGCGCCAGCACACATCAAACACGGTTCAAGGGTAACATAAAGGGTACATTCGTTCAGGTATTTTCCGCCTAAAGCATTGGCTGCAGAGGTAATGGCCTGCATTTCGGCGTGAGCAGTAACATCGTTCAGTCGCTCTGTAAGGTTATGTGCCCTGGCAATAATACGGCTACCTGCCACCACAACTGCACCAACCGGTATTTCACCTAATTCCAGCGCTTTTTGGGCTTCCTTGAAGGCTTCCTTCATAAAAAACTCATCGGTGTACAAGGGTTCTATTGGCATTGGCAATGAATGTCGGCATTAATTTGAATGTCGTTGATACGCGTAATGGTGTCGCAATCCAACATCAGCAACTGGTAGGTATAATTGCCTTTGAATTCCTCTTTAGGGTGCACAAAATACTCTCCGCAAGGTTTATTTCTGGGGGCACTCACATCGTAATTGATCTCAAAGTGCCGCAATTCAATCTTAAGTAAATCCACGTTTTTTCTCAGGCAGTTCAATTTGCATTGTGCTTGTTCAGATAGCACAAAGTGTTGGCGAGCCAATTCGTACATCTTAATCTCATTAGGGGAAGAGCAGGTGCGGTTTCCAAACATGGCATAAACCACTAAAAGTCCGAGTAAAAGCCCAAACCCGTAATATTTGAGGCGTTGCATAAATGTCATGCCGTAAAGGTAATGGGATTTTTGAGCGGGTCAAAAACACACTTGCATTTAGCGATCAAGCCAGGCTTTAAAATCCCCTACCCGCTCGCGGCTTACAACCGAAGCCTCATCATCGAGTGCATTGGCAATTATTTTCAGTCGGTTGTTGAAGTAAGTGCTCACTTTTTGAATTGCGTTGATGTTCAAAATGGTTTTTCGGCTGATTCTGAAAAACAACTCAGGAGACAACAAAGTTTCCAGTTGATCAAGTGTAAAATCAATCGGATATCGCCTGCCTTCCCCCGTAACTAACAACACTAAACCTTCTTCGGAAACAAAATGGGCCACCTCCTCTGCTTTGATGCTGCTAATGGTTTCGCCCATTTTTACCATAAAGCGATTTTTAAACGGTTTGCTGTATTGATTATAAGCTGCAAAAATTGCTTCGGTGTTATTTTTTACAGGTTTAAGGCGTTCGAACTTTTCAATGGCGTGTTGAAGGTCCTGTAAGGCAATGGGCTTTAACAAATAATCGATACTGTTGAGTTTAAATGCCTGAATGGCATACTCATCAAAAGCAGTGGTAAAAATAATTGGCACATCAAGCATTACTTGTTTAAAGATATCAAAACTGATTCCATCGCCAAGGTGTATATCCACAAACATAAGATCGCAAGCCACCCCCTTTTTTAATTCCTGCACACTTTTTTTTACAGAATCGAAATGCGCCAGCACCTCAATGGATTTATCAATCCGGCCAAGCAAACGCATCAAATGTTCTGCCGATAGTTTTTCATCTTCTATTATCAGTACCTTCATTTTTGTTCAAGCAATGGTAATTTCACTATAAAATGCCCAGGGGTTTCCTCTACCTCCACTGCCTTTTCGGTAAAATAGGTATAGCGCTGCCGGATGTTACGCAAACCTGTACCAGAAGTCCCCTCCACGTGTGAACGGCGTTGCAAGTTATTTTTCACCACCAGCTTATCGGCTTCTACCTGAAGTGCTATTTTTAATTGGTGTTCATCCGACACTTCGTTGTGTTTGATTACATTTTCAACAAGGTATTGTAATGCCAGTGGGGGTAAATACATGGCAAGTGCCGATTCAGGCACCTGGGCTTCAAAAATCAGGTTTTTATCGAACCTTATCTGCAACAAAAACACATACGAACGGATGAATTCAAGTTCTGTTTCGAGTTTAACCAGTTCCTTATCCTGTGAATCGAGTAGATACCGGTATACCTTTGACAATTGATTGATAAAATCTGCAGCCTTGTCCTGATCTTTATAAACCAGTGAGGTGAGCACACTTAAATTATTGAATAAAAAATGAGGATTCACCTGACTTTTGAGGCTTTGTAATTGGGCTTTCACACTTTCGGTTTTGTAACGCTCCACTTCCAGTAAAGAAGCTCTCCAGTTTCTGAAAAATTGTGTACTGACTTCAATAGTTAAAATGATTACCGATACAATGAGTCCAAGGATCAAACTCATTTTATTGAGCAGCATTTCACGTTCGGGGGGGATCACACAAATAAAACTGTTGTAGAGTTTCATTGGGATGAGCAGCGCCAAAGAGGAATACACCAAGGCCAGCACAAATTGCACGAGCAAACGCAAGGCCGGCCGCGTCAGCCAGGGTAATTTTTGATTGAGGCGGTGATCAATAAACAAATTCCCTTCCCAAATCAAAAATGTGATCAAAAGCGCAAGTACATAATCGTGCAGCGGATTATGATTGTCTACAGGATCAGGCACTATATTTTGGATGAGCGTTGCAATACCAAGGCCCAAAAGAAACATGTAAATAAATCGCCGTTTGTTATTCCGCATCAGGTAAATGTAATCATTTGTTCATTTTAATTGGCTTGCCTGCCAAGTGTCTCAATTTTCCTAAGCCATGCTGTTCTTTGCTGTTCACTCAAAAACCGTAGTTCACCAATTGCAGTAACTTTAACCGGTTTAATACCACAAAATTCCAATGTTCTGTTTTTGATTTGATTCACTGAGGGTTCACCGTATACCCATTTGTAAAACCAGGATGGCGTATCGGACGTGTAAATGATTCGGGCGGATTTGCCTTTCAGTAATTTGTCCCACCAGGGTCCCTTTTCCCGGTATTTGAATGCAAAACCTGAAAGCAATACTCTGTCAAAAAAGGCCTTTAAAGCGGCCGGTACCGATCCCCACCACACCGGATGTACAATCACGATATGATTGGCTCTTTGTAATTGTTGTTGTGCGGATTGTAAATCTTGCTCGAGCACTTGCCCCGACCTGAACCCTTGCAATTGATTGTAATTGAATGACAGCTCCCCAACCGAAATTGTTTCAACCTGATGTTCTGCCTCTAAAGCGCCTTTAGCATAGGCTTGAGCCAAGGCCGAACAAAAACTGTCAGGTTTGGGATGACCATTTATAATTAGTATGGTTTTCATATTAAAACTGAACTTTGTAGATAAAATTTGGGAAGATGCCAATTTGGTAGGCTGTGTTCACTGTGCCGGTAACCGGATTGTAACGTTGCGCAAACACATTCTTATGGTTGGTCACGTTCTGCACGTCGAATGAAATGGTTTGCGACAGTTTGCGTGTAGCAGAGTTCATGGTATAACTGAGTTTGAGGTCCAATCGCAAAAAGTCGGGATGCCGCTGTGAATACGCATAGGCATCGCCCATCAGCACTTCGGTGTTTGCGGCTTGTGAGGCTTGTTGATCAACTGGTGTATAATAACGACCACCCGCCTGGGTAAATTTCATGTCAAAACTAAGCGCGTTGCGTTTGTTAGCTCCCAGCTTAAATTCTTTACCTGCAAGAACATTGTACACGTATTTTCCATTAAAGGCTGTGTTGTATTCAAGCGCATTGCTGGCTTTGAACTTTGAATCGTATAAAGAACCAGTAAGCATCCCATAATACCCTTTGCTAAAAAATTTCTCAATGGTAAGTTCCACACCATAATTTGTTCCACTACCTTCGTTCACCAGATAACTCACTTCTACGGGAGCAAAACTGGCTCCGGCGTTGAGCATAGAAAAGCTGCTGGGGTATTGGGTAACAGGCACATTGTTAAGCAACTGATAATACACTTCTGACTTTAAACGCCAATCCCCTGCAGGAGAATAGTCGTAACCCAATACAAAATGCTGTGAATTGGTGAAACCCAGATCAGTGTTGGTTTGTGATGTGGTACCATCGGGATTTTGCGTGCGATAAAAATACACATCAGTTGGCTGAGTTTGGCTGTGCATGCCATAGCCAGCGCTAAACGCATGCCTGCGTCTGGCTTGGTATTTAATGCCCACACGTGGTTCAATAGAGGTAGAACCGTTTAAGGTCAGGTACTGACTGTGTAAACCTAAATTCAAAGTTAGTTTTTCATTAAAACTGTATTTGGCATGGGCATAACCCTGCATCAAGGTTGTTAGATCGTCGGTATCCCAAATTTGTATCCAATCGGGGGTGTAGGTCCTATCGCGATAAAACAAATTCAGATTCATCACCTCGGCAATCAGTCCGAATTTTGTAAAGAGTTTCGCATTGACTTTTGTGTTAAAGGAAGTATTAAGTACGTAATGGATACGTTTGGTAGTATTTTCAAGGGTTGTTGTTGTACTGCCATCTGCATAAGCTACTGTATCTTCGAGGTAATTGGATGCAGCATAGGTGCTGCCTATTACTGTATTAAAATACGACTTCTGCCCCACCTTGATAAAATGTTTAAGACCTATCAGCGCCATATCGCTGCTGAAATACGAATCCTTGCTTGGGTCGGCAAACAAATCGGTGGTATCAATTTCATCATGTAAAAACTCAATGTTACTTTTTCCGGCTAAACCAAAAAGGGTGAATTTCCCTAACTTACTTGTTCCACTGGTAATTTTAAACGAAACATCCTGATAAAAAGGTGTGGCTGTGGTGCCAATTGGTAAACCAATTTCCTGAGCCAAACCGGTGAATGAATAGCGATAAGCAATCAAATAAGAAGAGCCTTTGGCCTTATTGATGGGCCCTTCTGTCATAGCTTCCAGTCCTGTTAAAGCGCCAAGCTGAATTGTATGTTCGTAGGTTTCTGAATTACCATTACGAAAACCCAAATCAAATACCCCGGCATTGGCATTGCCATACTCGGCTGGAAAGGCTGAAGTGAAAAAATCGGAGTTTCTCAGCACATTGGGATTAATTGCACTAACCGGACCTCCTGTAGTACCAATCGTTGAAAAGTGATTAGGATTAGGAATATTGAGGCCTTCTATTCTCCAAAGCACTCCTACCGGTGAATTACCCCGAATCACCAAATCGTTGCGCGAATCGTCAGGAGAGCTCACTCCCGCGAAATTGGCTGCCAAACGGGCTGGATCTGAGCGACCGCCGGCATACCGGTTCACTTCTTCCATAGAAAAGGAACGCCCGCTAACTGACACCAGTTCGTTGTTGGTTTCGTTCTTTTTTGTGGTGCTTACCACTACCTCTTCCAAACCATTAATGTTTTCATCAATACCCAGATCAAGCACCACTTCTTTACCTGCGGTAACTACCAAACTTGGTACTACTTTATCTTTGTAACCAAAATACGACACTTTAAGATCGTAGCGACCGGCTGTTACTCCTGTGATTTTAAATTTCCCCTCAGCATCGCTAACTGCCATTTTAAGCGGATCGGTACCCAGAATAATTACATGAGCCCCGGGAATGGGACCTTGCGATACCGCATCAAAAACGGTTCCGCGAATAACCTGTCCGGCGTTTTGCGCCTTAAGGCCAGCAGTAAAAAGGCTGGCAATTACTATACTAAGAAAGAATAAATGGTTTTTCATGGCACTATAAATTTAGGGCAAACCTAAAACATGAACCCAAGTTGCTAAACCAAAAAATGGGTGAACTGTTGAATTGGGGGTTTGAATTGTGAAAATACAGCTTCTATTTCCTAATGAGTTAAAGGCACCCTTGATGAAAAGGACAAATTTTCTTGTTTCAGGTAGGGGTATTTGCATTTTGAATTGTCTCAGCATAAAGGAAACGATTGTTTGTCTGAAAATGTATCTTTGTTTGCCTTAGCAATAAAGTGGAAATAGACGGACAGATCAATTGGGAACCTATCAGCCGGGGCGATAAGCGGGCCTTTGAACTGGTGTTCAAAAGCCAGTATGCTCTTCTGTGCAGGTATGCCAAATCCCTTATAAACGACCTTGATGAAGCTGAGGAAGTGGTACAAAACATGTTCTATATCATTTGGAGCAAACGCGAAACTCTGGAAATAACAGGTTCCTTAAAAGCCAATTTGTATCGCGCCGTGCATAATGATTGTTTAAACAAGCTAAAACACCAGGCGGTTCGGAAAGTGCACGCTGAAGATTACAAACACAGCAATTCTCAAGCCCATGAAGATTCAGTAAAACAATTACAGGCTAAGGAACTTCGCCAGAAAATTGAACAAGCCATAGATACCTTACCTGAACAATGCGGTAAGGTGTTTAGACTGAGTCGTTATGAAGAACTCAAATACCAGGAAATTGCCGAACAACTAAGCATTTCGGTAAAAACGGTAGAAAACCACATGAGTAAAGCGCTTAAACACCTGCGCGAACAATTAAAAGACTATTTGCCTACACTACTTTGGGTGATTTGGTGTCTAAAAAACGGGATGGAATGAAAGAATTGAATGACATAGATAATTTAATAGCCAAAGTGCTTTGCGGAGAAGCAGGTCCAAACGAAATTCTCCAATTAGAGGATTGGAAAAAAGCGAATGGGGAAAACCAAAAATATTTTGATGAAAGTAAGGCCATATTCGAACGCATCGCCTCTCTTAAAGAAACAGTAAACGTTGACACCGATCTTGCCTGGAAAAAACTAGATGCCAGGTTAAGCACTCAGGAAGGCAGAGTTCTTCCACTTTTCAAGAGAAAAGGTGTTTTACAAGCTGCTGCCTCTCTCTTTTTATTGGTAAGTCTTGGTTTTTTGCTGAATTGGCTATTGAATGCGGCTCCAAAAGAAAGTATGGAACTTAGCACCACTCATGACGTTAAAGAACAGAACTTGCCCGATGGCAGCAAAGTGGTTTTGGATAAAAACTCAAGCCTTTCCTATGCCTTAACCAATAAAAACATCCGTCAGGTAAAACTACAAGGCGCTGCGCATTTTGATGTGGTGCACAACGATGAAAAACCCTTTATTATTGAAGTGAACGAAGCACTGATTAAAGACATCGGCACATCTTTTAACGTTAAAGCTTTGCCCGAAAGTGATCTGATAGAAGTAAGCGTAGAAGAAGGCGTGGTGCAATTTTATACCGAAAACACTACCGGTTTACGCCTGGTAAAGGGCGAAAAAGCCACTTATAACAAACACACCAAATCTTTCGTGAAACTGGTTTCTTCGACAAACAAGGCACCAAATCAGCGTATCAGCCGACAATTTAATTTCGAAAACACCCCCTTATCGGAGGTGATAGATGAGCTCAATGCGGCTTATAATTGTCATATCCGGTTGGCAAATCCTGATATTGGCGCTTGCAGGCTATCAGTTACCTTTAACAATGAAGAACTGGAGGTGTTGCTTTCAGTGATCGCCGAAACACTCAACCTGAATATAAATCAGCAGGATACTACCATTTTACTTCAGGGAGAAGCATGCTTGCATTAAACCGCATATTTAAGGTTGTTTGCTTGTTTTGCCTTTTCTGTTTGATTCCAAACAGTATTTGTGCATCCTTACCGGCTTTGGAACGTCCGCTACAATTGAACCTGAAGAATGAAAAAATCAGTTTGGTTTTGAATAAAATTGAAGAGCAAAGCGGAGTTATTTTCTCCTACTCTCCCTTGCTTTTTAAGGAAACCGGACTGATTAGCATTCAAATAAAAAATAAAACCGTAAGAGAGGCCCTGGCGCAAATTTTACCCGCATCAGTGATGTACAGGGCCAAAAACAATTACATCATCTTAAAAGAAAAACCCCAAAACAAGACGCAAAAAACGCAGCAAGTAAGTGGTTATGTTTACGATGCGAACAATGAGAGAAAAATCGCGAATGCCAGCGTTTATGACAAAACCACCTTACAATCCACTACTACCGATCAATATGGGTTTTATAGCATAACAGTACCTGCCAATACCGGCAGCATCACGGTGAACCGGGTGCATTATCAAGACACTGCCATTAAAGCCCAATTAGGGTCTGCCATAACCAATATCCCCCTTCAACCCATAACTGATAGTACCAAAAAAAGCGACAGTGCATTATGGCAAAAAAAATTCAGTCAAATAAGTAAACGCACAGATTACCTGGTGAATAAATTCAATAACTATCTCCATAACTTAAACGTTACCGATAGTTTGGAGAGGGACTTACAAGTATCCTTGGTGCCATTTGTTGGTACCAACTATCAGCTTTCCGGCAATGTTTACAACACCAGGTCTTTCAATATTCTGGGCGGATACGCCAGAGGTGTAAAACAATTTGAGTTGGGCGGACTCTTTAATATCGACAAGGAAAACGTTAGTGGTTTGCAAATAGCAGGGTTGTTTAATCTTGTTGGTGATAGCCTTCAGGGTACACAAATAGGTGGTTTATTTAATATCAATGGCAAAAGAACAAAAGGCTTTCAAATTGCGGGGCTTACCAACATCAACGGAGGTTCGGTTAACGGATTTCAAACTGCAGGTCTACTCAACCTGAATGAAAACAGCATGAACGGGCTGCAAATAGGGGGCTTACTGAACATGAATGGTAAACAACAAAATGGAACAGGAATTGCAGGTCTATTGAACGTGAACAAGGTCTCTAAAGGTGTTTACGTAGCAGGGCTTGGTAACATACAGGATACAGCACAAGGCGCTTTTATTGCAGGACTATTTAACTTCTCTGTTCATCAAAAAAATACCATGGAAATTGCCGGCCTGTTTAACTATCTGCAACATGGTGAAAGTCATTTTCAACTGGCAGGCTTATTTAACAGAAGCGAAACTCTGAAGGGAATACAACTTGGTTTTCTAAATTATGCCGACACTGCCAGTGGGGTGCCTATAGGATTTTTGAGTTAGGTTAAAAAAGGCGTACATCAATTGGAATTTAGTGCAGATGAAGTTCAATACCTGAATTTAAATTTCAGAACCGGGGTACCGGCTTTTTATAACATCTTTTATTCTGGTTTTCAACCCTCTTCCGGTGAGCTACTATGGTCGTTTGGGTACGGACTAGGCACTTCCTTTCAGGTAAAAGGCAAGCTCCGTTCAGACATCACCTTAAGCGCCAAACACCTCAGCTATGGCGCTTTTTACCAGTCGCCCAGCGAACGTATTCAATTTTACTGGGGTCTGGAATATCAATTAGGAAAAAAATTCTCCCTGGCAGGAGGTCCGGTGATGAACTTTTACCTTACCGACCCGGGCGGAGACACCTATCAAGCAAAATATGGCGAATTGGCGCCCTTTACCCTTGGTGAAATCAATTACGCCAATGGTGTAAACATGAAATACTGGCTTGGCGCTCAGGTGGCTTTGCGTTTTTTTTAATTCTCAATAGGGGGATCTTGTTTTTGAACTGTCTGGTAATTATAAACCAACAGTTATGAAAATTTTCAGTTTACTATTAGTGGCCTCCATACTGTACCTCATTGCGAAGTATTGTTTTAAAATTATTTCGGAAGAAGAAGATTTCTCTTAAGCCAGCAAGTATGAAACGTTTCAGATTTTCCTTAGCTGTGCTGTTTTTATTTAATGCACTTGCCTTTCAAGCCCATTTACCTGGCCTGGGTTTACCAATACCCTTAAACCCAAGCTTTGTAAACACCACAGCACTCTCTCCAAACCCTTATTTGCCGGGAGCTCAGGCACTTCCTCTCGCGAGATACTATGCCGGCCTTAAGCAAAAAAAAACGGTGTGCTCACAACCCTTAAAGTTGCGTTTTCAGCTCGGCAAGTATTTGCTCCTAAACTTTAGCTACAATTAATTTCTCTTCCGATAGGGGTAAACCAGAGTTCGTTTGTCCTACTCCTAAATACAAAAACACCATCACATGAATGCATTCAAACTTCTTTTATTCAGCGCTCTCTTATTGTTGATCAGCACGGAAATCAAAGCCCAGCAAATTACCCAAACGCTCAGGGGCAACGTGGTAGATAAAGTGTCACAAACTCCTATTCCGGGTGCAGTTATTCAAATTTTAAATGTAAGTCCGCTTAAGGTAGCGACCAGCGATGCCAACGGCAATTTTCAAATTGAACATATTGCAATAGGCAAGCACAGCCTTAAGGTGAGCTACCTGGGCTATAAAGAGGTGTACCTGCAAAATCTTTCCTTGAATTCGGGAAAAGAACTGGTGCTGACGGTACAGATGGAAGAAGATATTACGAATATGGAAGAGGTGGAGGTGGTGGCCAAGGCCGATAAAACCAAACCCCTGAATGAAATGTCGACTGTTAGTACCCGTGCCTTTTCGGTTGAGGAGACCCAAAAATTTGCAGCAGCCGTTAATGACCCGGCACGAATGGCAACTTCCTTTGCAGGCGTTGTTCAGGCCGGTGATGGCAACAACCACATTTCCATTCGTGGCAATTCGCCCAACGGTTTGTTGTGGAGAATGGAGGGCGTGGAGATTCCCAATCCCAACCATTTTTCAAACGTGGGCACCTCAGGTGGAGGCATCTCTATTTTAAGTGCGCAATTGTTGAACAATTCTGATTTTTCAACCGGAGCTTTTGCCTCAGAGTATGGGAACGCTTTATCAGGCGTATTTGATTTAAAACTAAGAAAAGGAAACAACCAAAAACGTGAATACACCTTACAAGCAGGGTTTTTGGGACTGGACGCGGCCGCAGAAGGTCCCTTTAAAAAAGGTTACGAAGGTTCATATTTGGTTAATTACCGCTACTCTACCCTATCCATACTAGGTAAACTGGGTGTGCCTTTGGGGGATGCCATTACCAATTTTCAGGATTTATCCTTTAATGTTGCATTACCTACAAAAAATGCAGGGAGTTTTGGTTTGTTTGGTTTTGGTGGTTTAAGTTACCAATCCACACAGGCTAAACCTGACTCTCTCTTATGGAAAGAAGATGGGTTTTACCGCTACAACAGCAAGTTTTTCAGCAACACCGGCATGGTTGGCGCCAGTCATACCCTATTATTCAAAAACCAATCTTACCTAAAATCGGTTTTGGCGGTTTCGGGCACCCAAAACGGTTATTACCAGGAAAAAATGCAGGGCGACTATTTGTCCTATCTGAAAGATTACGACCAGCGTTATACACAAACCAAAATCACATTGTCTTCCACCTATACTCAAAAATTGAATTCACGCAACAGTTTACGCAGCGGAATAATTCTGAATCAACTTGGGTACAATCTACTCGAAAAAGAACTGAACGATAGTTCCATCCTTGAAGAAAAAATCAATGTGAAAGGAAGCACCCAAAGCGCTCAGCTTTTTTTCCAATGGCAACACAAACTTAATCAACGACTCAGCACAAATCTGGGGATGCACTATTTTCATGTGTTCCTGAATAATTCATGGTCGGTTGAACCTCGTGCTTCCCTGAAATACGATCTCAACCAAAAAAACACAATTACGGCGGGATATGGTTTACACAGCCAGATACAACCGCTTGGGGTGTATTTTGCACAGCAAACACAATCGGATGGTACGTACACAACACCTAACAAAAATCTCGATCTCACCAAAGCGCATCACCTGGTGCTCGGTTACGACCATATCCTTAATTCCTACTCACACATCAAACTCGAAGGGTATTACCAACATTTGTTTGATGTGCCAATCAGTACTGATAAAGAAAACACCTACTCTATTTTAAACTCCACTGACGGGTATTATACCAATCCTTTGGTGAACAGCGGTTATGGAAAAAACTATGGGCTTGAACTTACCTACGAACGTTTTTTACACCAAAACCTGTATTACTTGTTATCGGGTTCACTCTACGAATCAACCTACCAGGCGGCCAACGGTAATTGGTACAACACGCAATTCAATACCAATTACGCCCTAACACTCACCTTGGGTAAAGAGTGGGCTCTCTCCAATAAACAAAAGAACCGTGTGTTTGGGTTTAATCTTAAATCCGTGTTAGTGGGCGGCTTCCGATACACTCCTATTGATCTACAAGCATCGCTTGCGAGCGGAGAAACAGTGGTTATTGCCGATGAAGCGTTCGAAGGGAAATGCCCTGATTATTACAGATTGGATCTGAAAGTGAGTCTTAAAAGAAACTACAACAAACTCACCACTACCCTCGCTTTGGATTTGCAAAACAGCACCAACAGAAAAAACCCAGGCGGTCAATATTTTGATGCCGGCACCGGAGAGATCAAATACTGGTATCAGGCTCCTTTGATTCCGGTACTCAGTTACAAGCTGGAGTTTTAAGCAAGCCTCGATATATTTGAATACCTTCGTTGTGTGAAGATTGACAAGTACATTGCCCAATCCGGCCACTATTCAAGGCGCAAAGCCAAGGATTTACTGGATGAAAAACGCGTGAAGGTGAACGGCAAAAGGGCCGGCTTTAACACTGAAATACAACCAGGTGATGTGATTTTGATCGATGGGGAGGTACTCCGAACCAAACCCTTTGTGCCAACGCTCATTGCTTATCACAAACCAAAAGGCATCGTATGTACCAGTGAAAAAATAGAAGGAAACATTATCGATGCCATTGGACATGAACAAAACATTTACCCAATTGGTCGTTTGGACAAAGATTCGGAAGGTTTGATTTTGTTAACCAATCAGGGCGAATGGATTGACCAGATTGGCAATTCAGCCAACGGGCATGAAAAAGAATACCTTGTTACCTTAAACCTACCCGTTCGCAAACAATTTTTAAAAGAAATTTCAGAAGGTATTACCATACAAAAGGAAAAAACCAAACCTTGCGTGGTAAGCCTTGAACCCAATTCCAAACGTATTTTTAGAATTATCCTCACCGAGGGGCTTAACCGGCAAATTCGGCGCATGTGTAATGCCTACAACTATCAAGTCCTAAAATTGCAAAGGGTAAGAGTAATAAACATCACATTGGGCAAGCTAAAACCGGGTGAATGGCGCGACTTAACTGAGGCCGAAAAAAAGGAATTGTTTGAGCAATTTCATTAAGAGGGTATTTTAGTCCTCCTATAAAAACACATTTCAAAGAAAAGAACCTTCTTGCATTTCCTCCTCTTCCCTGTTTTTATTCATTGCGCTCTGTAACTTGTTCTGAAACCACCAAATGGTAAAAGGCAAAAACAAAAGCGTAAGAAAACGGGTAAAATAATCGATGTCGGTAAACTCAAAATACCGGTGTGAAGCGTTTTGCCTGTCGAATTCCACTGTTACAAGCGTTAAGTGAATCAAAAGCATCACATACAAACTCAGGATGCCGTAAAAAAACAGAAGCAACTGTCCCGATAACCAACGGGTTTGTAATACACCGGGTAAGTTTATGAGAAAAAATGCACTTAAGATAACCGACACGAGCAACAAACCCAGCATGTAAAACAACAAGGTGCGTTTGCCTACCTTTTTGTTTTTTTGCACCTGCACGGCCACTGCGTACAGGTAAAGCAAATGAAATGGCGGAAGCGCAAAAAAAGCCAGTTTGAAAGAACCGGAAGGAATTTTAGCAATGCTATTCACAAAATTATTGGACTCGGATACTGAATTCATAGCTGTAGGTTTTATTTGGGCTTAAAGTTCCAACATGCCGTATTCAAAAAACAGGGGAGTTTTCCCAAACAGGGAGGGGAGTTTTCACGGGTCGCCTTACGGGATTTTTCCCGGGGCACTTAGGGGAAAACTACGGGTGTGGTATATTTGGAACTTGGCAGTAAATTCACTGACCTTAGCAAACCAAAACCCCAATTTATGACACCAATTCAAAAAAACTTCAGAAACGCCCTGTTTATCCTCACTTCAGCCATACTGGTAGCCTGCAGCTCAGGCAAAGAAGAAGAAAAAGAGGATGTATTGCTCTTAGTCAACCAAAGTGATACCCTTGAAGATCGGCTTGATCTTGGTATGCACCCTTTGGGAACTGACACTGCAGAACATTACATCGATTCCACCAACCTGCTGCTTTCAATTAACTGCACACAAAGCCTGAACCTGTTACTTGAACAACTTGATAGCGCAGCCCTGGCCGGTTTCCGGTGGCATTCAAACACCCTGCACAAAGCTCACAACCACACCCAGCATTACGTGAGTGCGGTTCAAATTTGGTTTAGCCTCAGCAACCAAACCATCAAATGTTTGTACGAACCCCTTAGTTTGTGCAGTGCCGATACAGGAAAAACCAAAACCTACTCCGTTTACAAGAGCAACGCTTATTACGTTTACCGAAACGACAGCTTTGTAGTAGCTGGTACCAACGATGTTGCAAAACTTGTGAGCTATCAGCAACAGATCAAATTCAGGGAAAATCTGCAATCGACTCAATACAGGGATTTTGTAGTGGACGCAGGAGACGCAGGGGATATTACCTCGGTAATATACACTTATCAGGAGTTTGATTCGGTTATGGTGAGCAATAAGGCACAGCGTTTAAGTTTATGGAATTATGCTTACAGAAAAACCACCTCAGCCGGTTTAAGAAGCCGACACAGCATCCTCTTATCACCTGATAGTTTTGCGGTGAACAACCTGCACAACCCCAAGTCCATTCGTTTACCCTTCAAAGGCCGTTTTGCTAATCTCGCAAATCCATGTCCGCCTTCTTGCGAAAGTGTTAGCTTTAAAACACATTAAAGTTCAAATTCCAACAACAGAATAGAGTTTTTTACCCAGCTAACCGAGAGTAAAGTATGACCTTGAGGATGTTTTATGAAAGCTTTGGCCACCTGATTGCCTTGCTTGCAGGAGGTGTAGCCTTCACTCGCATGCAAGGCTTTCACAAACTTCTGTATTTACAAATTGTGTTGTACGCGGTTTCATATGTGGCAAGCTACCAGGTTATCTATTACCAAAAGGCGCATCACATGACCATGAATAATCTATGGGTGCTTAATATCTATTCTGTTGTGGAAACCTTTTGTCTTCTGATTGCCCTTTACGTAAAACTTAGTCAAAAACGTGAAAAACAAATGCTGTCCCTGCTTGTACTCCCTTATCTTGTGTTGTTGGTTTACGATTGGAGTTCGCATTCCATTTACAGCTTTTACACGCTGAGTTTTTACGCCGAATGTGTGTTGTTCATCCTTGCTTACTCTTATTTACTTTACAGCAATGTTCACCGCCATCCTTTGGAATGGAAAAGCCAACCCGAAACCTGGATGGTGATTGGCCTCCTGCTCTATTACGCAGGAACCGCTCCATACATGGCCTTGTTTAACGCGCTCAACAGCAGCCATTCCAAATTGTTGTTTGTTTTGCATCTTATCATTAACGATTTGTTGTGCAATGCCAGGTATTTGTTGTTGGCTTTGGGCTATTGGTTACTTTACAAACAAAACAAACCTAAACTCTACTCATGAATCAGGAGGAAATACTTTTAAGCATAGTAAGCACCTCCCTGCTGATGCTTATACTCATTGTGATCATTGCCATTGCTTTTGTTATTTCGGCCCGTCAGAAACTTAAGCAGGAGATGGAACTGGCAGAAACCAAACTGCAATACGAACAGGAATTACGCCAGGTGGAAAACGAGGTAAGTGAGCAGATGATGAACCGCCTTTCGCAAGAATTGCATGACAACATTGGGCAACTGCACACGGCCATGCACATTCAAATCCAGAATCAAAAACTCGATCATCCTGAGTTGAAGGATAAGTTGGAAACCGTAGAAGCCTATTTAGGTGAGGCTACCCGACAATTAAAAATTCTGAGCCGTACCTTAAATTACGATTACCTCGGCCATGCTGGTTTGCTGCACACCTTAGACATTGAAGTGGAACGCCTGAAAAACCTCAAACGCCCCGAAGTGGTGTTTCACAAAGAAGGTCACATCAGTGCCTTAACTAAAAATCAGGAACTGGTGGTATTCAGATTGTTTCAGGAGATTACCCAAAATGCGCTCAGGCATTCGGGCGCCGATAAAATATCCATTGTTTTAAATTGCAGCGAAACCAGCTTCAATTTTACAATTAGCGACAATGGAAAGGGCTTTGATGTGCAAAACGCCCTCACCTCGGCCCAGTCAAACGGCTTGCGCAACATCTTTAAACGCGCCGAACTAGCCGGTTTAAAAGTAAAATTGAACAGTGATTTGGGAAAAGGAACTACATTTGAAATCATTAAACCTTAATTGATCCAAGATTGACAGCTGTAAAAAGAATATGCCTTGTTGACGATCACGTGATCGTAAGGCATGGCCTTAAAGCATTAATAGAAAAACTGGGGCCCTATTCTGTTGTTGAAGAGTACGATGATGGGCTGGATTTTACCCAACAACTCAATTTGGACCAATTGCCCGACCTTGTGTTGATGGACTTGAGTATGCCGAATATGAGTGGACTGGAGGTAATGCAACATTTGCATGCCAATAACATAAAAATTCCGGTGTTGATCCTTACGTTGAACGAGAATGAGAATGTTATCATCCAACTATTTCGATTGGGAGCAAGAGGGTACCTGACTAAAACGGCCTCTTCCGCCACAATGAAAACAGCTTTGGAAGAAATTTTCAGGAACGGGTATTTTCACAATGAATTCATGCAACTTTCACTTGAAAACAATGCCTCTCCGCTTCATTCTGCTAACCATCACCCCTTATTGGATAAATTGAGTGCAAGAGAACGCGAATTTTTAAAATTGGTGTGCCATGAAAAGGAGTACACTTACGAAAACATTGCTGATCTTATGGGTGTTACCCATCGCACGGTAGACGGATACAGGGAAGGTTTGTTCGAAAAATTTTCGATTCGTTCCAAAACAGGTCTTGTGTTGTTCGTACTTAAACACAATCTTTACAATCAATTGTAAGCACCGAAAATTACTACATGTCCAACACAACCAAATCCAGCCTGAATTCCTTTTTCACAGAGTTGTTCGACTATAACCGAGCGGCCAATGAGGACTATATTGCACTTCTTAACACAAACGAAAAACAACTCAACGAAAAATGTGTTTCGCTGATCAACCACATCATCAATGCCCATCATATTTGGAACAATCGTATTGAAAAAAAAGAAATGGCTTACGGGGTTTGGGAGATTCATAAATTTACCGACCTCAAGCTCCTGAACAACAGCAATCATGCTGTTAGCAAAGAATTATTAGCAGATTACCCACTTGATCATAAGTTGGATTATGTTACCACTAAAGGCGAATTGTTCAGCAGCAAGGTGCAGGACGTACTTTTTCATGTGATCAACCATTCCACTTACCACAGGGCGCAAATTGCCACAATGCTCAAAAGCTTGGGAATAGAACCTCCCAAATCCGATTACATCGTTTACAAAAGGTAGAACCCCAACCACCCTAAGCGCTATCTTTGCACTTTCACCATCATTTACAAGTTTTTGCACTGGTATATTTGAAAGAATTGGATTTATTGAGTATTATTAGCTCATAAATGGGCCCGAAAACATGCCAATTGACCTCTTCAAAAAACTCATTTTAAGTTTTCTGCATAAAAACGGAAAACAGTCTTACGCAAGTAATCGCGAAAGAGCCAAAGCGTTTTTCAGGTTAAAGGTGTTCATCAGGCACGAAACCAGCAATTGGTTCATGATTGGTTTAGGGGTAATTTCTGCTGCCTTTGGCTTAAAAAGTTTTTTGTTGCCAAATGGGTTTATTGATGGGGGTATTACGGGTATTTCACTTTTAGTTTCTGCCATCAGCGGTATTGGTCTGCCAATTTTGATAGTGTTGTTGAACATCCCTTTCATTGTACTTGGCTATCACCAAATTGGAAGGAATTTTGTTCTAAAAACCAGTTTAGGCATCGCCCTCTTGGCTATCTGTGTTGCCGGACTCCAATTCCCCGTTCTCACAAATGACAAACTCCTTATTTCGGTATTTGGCGGTTTCTTTTTGGGAGCCGGAATTGGCCTGAGCATGCGGGGCGGAGGGGTGATTGATGGCACTGAAATCATGGCCATATATTTGAGTAAACGCATGGGCCTTACCATAGGAGATATTATCCTGATATTCAACATCATTATCTTCTCCTTCGCAGCCTGGCTCTTGAGTTTTGAAACCGCCTTGTATTCCATTTTAACCTATCTTAGCGCCTCCAAAACCGTGGATTTTGTGATCGAAGGCATTGAAGAATACACCGGGGTAACGGTTATCTCGGCCAAAAATGAAGAAATTCGATTGATGATCACACAAAATCTGGGTCGTGGTGTTACAGTTTACAAAGGCAGCAGAGGTTATGGCAAAACCGGTGAAAAAAACGACATGGACATTATCTTTTCAGTAATTACCCGACTTGAAGTTGCCCGTTTAAGCACAGAAATTGAGAAAATTGACCCTTCGGCCTTTGTGATCATGAACAGCATTAAGGACACCAAAGGCGGTATGATCAAAAAACGTTTGCATCAAATAAAACAGAAGAAATAGATTAAAGTATGTGGAAATTATTTTCGGGACTCCTGCTCAGAAATAAACTGGTCTTTACAGTAGCGGTTCTTTTGCTTACTGTCTTTATGGGCTACAAGGCTTATAAGATGGAACTGTCTTACGAATTTGCTAAAATTTTACCTGAAAACGACAGCACCTTTATTGAATACCAAAACTTTAAAAAGATGTTTGGTGAAGATGGGAATGTGATGGTAATTGGTTTTCAGGATCGCAATTTGTTTCAGGCAGATAAATTCAGTGATTGGCAGGTGTTGAGCACCAAAATCAAAGAAATCAAAGGCATCAAGGATGTGTTATCTCTGCCTACAATCTATCAAATGTTCAGAAACGACACGCTTGAGAAATTTGATTTCAGACCTTTGATTAAAGAACCTGTACGTTCGCAAACAGAAGCGGATAGCATCAAAGCCCAGGTATTGAATTTGCCATTTTATGAAGGGTTGGTTTTTAACAAAGAAAGTTATGCTACCTTAATGGCCATCACCTTTGCTAAAAAGGATCTGGACTCCAAACGCCGGCTTGAAATTGTTGACGAAATCGACGCCCTCACCAAAACATTTTCTTCCAAACACAAAATCGAATTGCATTACTCGGGTATGCCGTATATCCGTTCGCAACTAATGCGTAAGGTTTCTCAGGAAATGACCTTGTTTTTGGTACTTGCCGTAATTGTAACGGCCATTATCCTTTGGATGTTTTTCCGAACCTTCTCTTCTGTGGTGTTTTCCATCATTGTAGTGGCCATTGGCGTGGTATGGTCAATTGGTATAATGGAGTTGTTCGGTTACAAAATCACCATCCTTTCGGGTCTTATTGCACCGCTCATAATGGTGATTGGCTTGCCCAACTGTATTTTCCTCATCAACAAATACCACAGCGAATATTTATCGCACAAAAACAAAATCAAAGCCCTTGCCCGCACCATTGAAACCATGGGTGTTACCTTATTCCTTGCCAATATCACCACTTCCATTGGTTTTGCCGTTTTGTATTTCACCAAAAGTTCCATGCTGGTGGAATTTGGTGTGGTGGCCGGCATCAGTGTGATGACCACCTATTTAATCACCCTGATCTTGATACCTGTAATTCTGAATTACCTTCCAACCCCAAAAGCGAAACACACAAAACACCAGGAAGGAAAACGCATTAATAAAATACTGGAGACCATCGATCAGCTGGTGCAACATCGGAGAAAGAGCATTTATCTGGTTACCACCTTAATCACTATTGTTTCAGCAATAGGCATTAAGTATGTTAATTTAAACGGGTATGTGGTAGATGATTTACCGAAAAACGACCCGGTTTACACCGACCTCCACTTTTTTGAGAACCATTTTAAAGGGGTATTGCCTTTTGAGATCTACATTGATACAAGAGAGAAAAACGGACTCTTTAAAGACAATGCACGAGCCTTATACAAGATCAAACGTTTGCAAAGTACCATGTCTGAATTTCCTGAATTCTCCAAACCTTTGTCTATCGTTGAAGGCATTAAATTCTCTTATCAGGCTTACAAAGGCGGGGAAGCAAAATTCTATAAACTGCCCGGTATCACCGATTTAAAAACACTAGCCGAATTTTCCGATTCCCTTAGCGGAAAAGAGAACCGTTTACGTTCGTTTATTGATTCCAATAAACAAATTACACGGGTAAGTTACCAGGCCGCTGATATAGGTTCCATGCGTATGAAATTGTTGATGAAAGATCTTAAACCAAGAATAGATTCAATTTTCGACCCAAAGGAATACGATGTAAAACTGACAGGACACAGTTTGGTGTTTTTAAAAAGCAACGATTATTTATTGTCGAACCTCATTGAGAGTTTGATTATTGAAATAATTTTAATTGCTATTGTAGGCATTGCACTTTTCCGGTCGGTAAGAATCATTTTACTCTCAAAGCTCCCGTGTTTGATCCCTCTGGTGATAACAGCCGGCATCATGGGTTTCCTGAATATTCCTTTCAAACCTTCCACCATATTGATCTTTAGTATCGCTTTCGGTATTTCATCAGATGGAACCATCTATTTCCTCACTAAATACCGGCACGAATTAAAAAAGAAGAGAAAACACTCCACTGAGGCTATTTCTGCTACCATTAAGGACACCGGATTAAGCATGGTGTATACATCCATCATTTTGTTCTGTGGTTTCGCTATTTTCTCTGCTTCCAGTTTTGGCGGTACAGTGGCTCTTGGTGTATTGGTTTCTCTAACCCTGCTGCTTTCACTATTTACGAATTTACTTTTGCTGCCTTCCATCCTGCTCTCTATTCACAAAAAATCTACCAAGGATGAGATCATTGCCGCTCCTTTGATTGATATTGATGAGGATGAGGACGAAGTGGAACCTGCGATCTAATCCGGCGCTGTTTTTATTGTTTAGTGTAATGCCTCAGGTAAAGGTTCCTCCAGCTCAAATTTGCCAGGGCGTTGGCTTCTTCCAGTAAGGGTTTATCATCGGTGTTAATCTGGCTGGTTTTTTCCAAAACCGGATGAATTTCAAAAGGCAATTCGGGTAATTTTTCAAGTGAAGCCACCAACATCAGGTTGCGGTGATGTTCATCGTTGGAGTTAGAACAAAATTTTACCTGAAATCCCTGCTTCAGAAGAGTGGTGTATAGTATAACCGTGCCTTTCCCCAAATTGCCGTTAAGGTAGCCGTGCCAGTTGATCAGAATACGGGCATTTTTGCTCAATTGTGCTTTTAATTTGGAGAGACTTTCCATGGTCAACACATGGGAAGGTTGTTCCTCGGCCTTAAACACATCTACCAACACCAGGTCGTAATTGTTGTGATTTGCGTTTAAAAAATGCCGGGCATCATCGTTGTGTACCTCTACCATCTTATCAAGCCCAAAATATTTTTGTGCAGCATAAATCACCCGCTCATCAAATTCCACGGCCTTAACCTGAAACTTTTTATCCAGCAACAGGTTTGATGTTAAGCCGGCTCCAAGCCCCAGTACGAGTGCGTTTGAGCCATCAGAAAATCCGGTACTCAGAGAATCAAACACGCGCACATAATCCGAAACCGAGCCGCCTGTTGCAAGATCCATTTCGCTTTGTATGATGTCGTTTACTTTCAATAACCGAATGGTGTTTTGGTCAAACTTAACATCCTCAACTTCCACCCTGCCCATGATCCCTTCTGAAAAGTAAAGTGCGGGTTTGCTTTTTAAAACAGATTGTAGATTGAGGAACACAAGGCCTGCAGCCATTAGGGTTTGGGAAAACGAGAATTTCCGTAAACACAAGGTGCCGGATGTAAAAAGCAAAACCCCAAACAACAAGAGAGTTATTTTTAAACCCAAATGCGGCATCAGGTAAAACCCACACACAAAAGTGGCTAATATTCCGCCTAGTGTAGATATCGCGTAAACCAGGCCGCTTATTTTTCCGGCGTCTACCTGACTTTTACTTTGTAACAGTACAAACAATGGTGAGGTGGCCCCCAAAAAAGCTACCGGTGCAAATAACAACAAAACGGTTGACCCGATCATAGCGGGAAAAAAAGGTAAATAGGCTATGCGAGGCACCAGGTACTCAGCTGTAAACGGCATAAGCATCACAGCTAATGAAGCCAGAGAAATTACAACAAATAAGCGTTTTGCAGGCACTTTAGAATTGGCGCTCCACCAGCCGCCGGTAAAATACCCTAAAGCCAGGGCCAACAGGGTGATACCCAAAACCGAAGCCCACACGTATAGACTTGACCCAAACACCGGAGAAAGTAATCGGGCACCGCATAGCTCAACAGCCATAACAGTGGCCCCTTCGATGAAACTCAAAAACAGTAAGTGTTTTTTCAAGTTATGTTGTATTAATGTGAAAATCTACAAGACCTTCAATAGGAGATTTTATCACCTTGCCTAATTTGTAACCAAAATCGGCTGCCACCTGGTTAATCATGTCCTTGTAAACATAACCTACAGAACCAACTAAACCAATCTGGTAGGCTTTTGAATTGCTATACTTCATGATCTGTTGAGTAAAGAAGGACCTGAAACACTCCAATAGCACTTTTTTAACGTGAGGGTGCTGAAAATTGGCATACATAAACTTACTCACTGTGGCCAGGTATTTTGACGGCATTGGGGCTTTGTAAACATGTTCGAGTATGGTTTCGCGTTTGTACCCTGCTGCTTCAAACTGAATTCTCAGGTCAGAAGGCAATTCGCCTTCAAAATAATCGCGAATAAAGTACTTACCAATTTGAGAGCCTCCGCCGTGATCGCTCCAGAGGTAGCCGGCTGAAGCCACGTTTTCAATAATGTTTTTTCCGTCGTATAAACACGAGTTGCTGCCGGTACCCAAAATTGCGGCTATGCCTTTACTGTTGCCGCAAAGGGCCCTCGCTGCAGCAAGCAAATCGTGTGAAACCTCAATGTGCGAATTGTGGTTGATACTCTCGGCAAGCGCCAATTGCACAAGGTTGCAGTTTTTGTCGTTTGAACAACCCGAACCGTAAAAATAGATGCCGGTGATACTTTTTTTCCACTCCCCTAATACTGGTACAAGGCTCTTTTCCAACTCGTTTTGGATTTGCTCTTGTGTCTGGAAATAAGGATTGAATCCGGTAGTTTGGCAATGCAACACGTTCTTTGAACCATTTAACACAACCCAGTCAGTTTTACTGGATCCACTATCCGCAATCAAGACTATCATGGTGCAAAATAATAAAAAAACCGACTCTCTTCAGAGTCGGTTTATGTCATGTTACATGTTAGATGTTATTCTGCAGCCGTTGTTTCAGCAGGTGCTTCACCTTCTGTTGGTGCTGGCGCTGCGTTGGCTGCTTCAGCCAATTTAGCCGCAATTTTAGCTGCTTTTGCTTCTTTCACCGCTGATTCGTTTTTCAAACGGTTTTGAGCTTGTTCAGAAGAGGCTTTTTTCAAACGATCGTGTTTGCCCAAAATCTTACCGGATTTTTCGTTTTGCCAGCTGCTGAATTTTTGTTCAGCCTGAGCTTCTGTTAAAGCGCCCTTTTTAACCCCTTCCAAAAGGTGTTTTTTCATCATCACACCTCTGTATGAGAGAATTGCACGACAAGTGTCAGTAGGTTGCGCACCTTTCATCAACCAATTTAAGGTTGAATCGAAATTGATGTCGATAGTTGCAGGGTTGGTGTTTGGATTGTAAATCCCGAGTTTTTCAATGAATTTTCCATCGCGTGGTGCCCGACCATCCGCAACTACCATGTGGAAGAAAGCAGAATCTTTCTTTCCAAAACGTTGTAGTCTAATCTTTACTGCCATTTTAGTTGTTTTTTAATTCAGGCCGCAAATATCGCTATTTAATTGAAAAGGGCAAAAAAAACCGGCTATTTTCTGGTTCAATCCCTGCAAAAAGTGCTAATTTTGGTGTCTAATTCCTTTTTTATCATGCAAATCAAAGAAAGAGGTATCCTACTGATTCCCATTGATTTCACCAAACAATCCTTGTTGGCAATCAAACAATCTTACAATCTGGCGCGTTACACCCACTCTAAACTGGTATTATTGCATGCTTACGAAAAGCCGGGTGAGGAAAGTGAAGAAGCCCTTAAAAGGTTATGTCAACAAACCGAACAGGAAAGCGGAGTGCCTACCGAATACAAAAACATTAAAGGAGATGTTTATGTAGAAACCTACAGAATAGCCGAAGAGCTGAAAGCCACCATGATTATTGCTGGGCTTGAAAGCCACATGAAATTTAAAGACATTCTGGGTTCGAGTGCCAGTAAACTTATTCGAAAAGCCCCTTGTCCGGTTATTACCATTCGAGGCGAAGAGCACCGAGATGGCTGCGAAAACATCCTTTTACCAATCGACCTGTCAAGCGAAACCCGCGAAAAGGTGGATGTAGCCATTCAATTTGCCAAATATTTTGGTGCCAGCATCCGCATTTTGGGTGTTTTTGATATTAACGACAGCGAATACGAAAACCGCCTGCTGGCTTATGCACATCAGGCTAAACAATTTATTAAAGGTAAAGGCATATCCTGCACCAATAAATTTATTCCAACCAAAGATATCGCGCAAACGGTGGTTGACTATGGCAATAAAATTGAAGCCGACCTCATCATGATTATGAACAAACCTTCACTTAATGTGGTGGAATTTTTCGGGGGTACCGATGCGCAGCGGATTGTTGACATCAGCAACATTCCTGTAATGACGATACAACCCGAGAAAAGAGAAAGTGTAACCCACTTTGCTTCTGGCGTGTAAATTTAATTAGCCTGAATTTTTGCGTACTTGTTACTGTTCGCCGGATCAAGCATCATAAGCGTTTCCAAAGCTTTATTTTTGTCTTCTGGAGGAGCAGACTTAAAAATGTTCACCAGCTCATCGGCTTTGGCATTAAAAAACAACTGAATGTTATAGTTGGCCGGACGTGCATTATACACCGGTTTAATTAATTCGAGCGAGGCAAGCACTGCAGCCCTTCCTTCATCCACATTCTGATGCATAATATCCAAACCTTTTCTGTTGTATTCATACATGCAGTCTCTTAAGCCTTTAAACAATGGTTGCATGGTGTTTTCTACCAACCAGTAACGGTTGCGGTTCGATTGCGAGCTTTTCCAACCGGGTTCGGTGGCCGATTGGGCATTTTGCACAATCAACATGGCCTTTTGCCAATACTCAGTGCCACCTAAAGGAGAAAATGAATCATAATCAGTAGCCAACACCACATAAGCATAGTACGCCAACACAGACGTGAGGTTGTTTTGAAAGGTGTTGATGTTAAAATCTAATTGCGAGAATTGCTGGTAAGTAAAATAAAAGTTATCGTCTTCACAATTGAACACCTGTGTGTACATGGAACTTTTGTAAACCGGTCGCCGACATTGTACCTGAATTGACCCGGAATATTGATCGCTGCTGATTTTTTGTTTGATCGTAATAAAAAACGAACAGTCAATTTTTTCCTGAGGAGCAAATACATCCTTGGTCCATCGGGTGTTATTCATGAATTCAAAGATGGATTTTTCAAGCTGATCAAAAATCTGTTTTTCTGTTGTTCCTTGTATTTGTTCAGAATTGATCGAAATCTGGCAATTGAGCTCTTGCGCCCTGAGGATGGTGTTAAAACAAAGCAGAATAACTACTAACAAAGGTGTTTTAAACAGGGATTTGAATTTTGTGGTCATCAGAGACATCTTATTTTTTTTGTGGCATGGTTTGAATGAGAACCTGAACCAATTCTTTCGCTATTTCTGTTTTTGATTTTAACCCCAATTCTATCACTTTATTGTTCGGGAGCACAAAAAAGGCTTTGTTAAATTCTGAATTGAAGGCAGGGTTTTCGGCACTAGTGGCATTGGCTACCAGTAAATCACAATTTTTACGCTCGAGCTTTTCTTTGGCGTTTTTCAGCAAATTTTCTGTTTCAAGTGCAAAACCCACTAAAAATTGTTGGTGCTTTTTTTGTCCAAGTTCAAAAAGGATATCCTTTGTTCTGTTTAATTTAAGAGATAAAGTTGTGTTTTCTTTTTTGATCTTACCATCCACTTGTTGTTCAGGGGCATAATCCGACACAGCGGCTGAACAAACTACAAGATCAGCATCAGCAAAGTTGCCAAGCATTTGGCTGTACATGTCTTGAGCTGTTTCAACAGGAATTACTTCCAGTTGTGATTGGTTGAACTTTAAATGGTTTGGGCCTAAAACAAGTGTTACTTTAGCACCATGTTGAACCAAAGCTTCTGCAATGGCAAGGCCCATTTTTCCGCTGCTACGGTTGCCGATAAAACGCACCTGATCAATGGGTTCGTAGGTTGGGCCGGCATTTACCAGCGCCTTTACCCCATTCAGAGGGGCTTTTTGCAGGAGTAATTCAGTGATGTACCTGATGATATTCTCAGGTTCAGCCATTCGGCCTTCTCCACTCAAACCACTGGCAAGTTCGCCTGATTCAGCCGGAATGATGTGTACCCCGGCAGCAGTTAACGTATGGAAATTTTGTGTTACTGCTGGGTGCCGGTACATTTCAAGATCCATAGCCGGGGCCGCTACAATGGTATTTCGGGCTGAAAGATAGGTGGCCAGAAGCAGGTTATCGCATAATCCGGCTGCCATTTTAGAAAGGGTGTTAGCGGTTAACGGCGCTATCAACAAAATATCGGCCCATTCGGCCAATTTAACGTGGTTATTCCAAACCAGGTTATTGTCAAAAAAGTCAGTATACACCGTGTTTTTACTCAAAACCGAGAGGGTGTGTGGTGTTACAAAGTCATGAGCCGATTTGGTCATGATCACTTTCACTTCCGCACCTTCTTTCACCAGCAAACGTACCAAGGCAGCGCACTTATACGCTGCAATACCACCTGTTATCCCTAGAAGTATCTTTTTGCCTGAAAGCATGGTGCCCTGTAATGAAAAAAGGCAGTTTAGCTTGTGCCAACTGCCTCTATCCTATTGAATATCAATTTATTTTTCCTCTTTGCTCGGGTTTCTGAAATACACTTTATCATCCATAAACTCCTGAACAGCAATGAGAGCCGGCTTGGGGAGTTTTTCATAATGTTTGGAGATTTCGATTTGTTCGCGGTTTTCAAACACTTCCTCGAGGTTATCGGTGTGGCTGCTGAATTCCTGAAGTTTGTTGGAAAGTTCTTCCTTAATTTCAGAACTGATTTGATTAGCTCTTTTACTGATGATTGCTACGGCTTCATAAATATTACCGGTAACCCCATCAAATCTTCTAACATCACGAGTTACGATGCTCTGATCAGCGTTTGTTTTCTTAAAATCCATGTTAATCCAGGTTGTTTTTTAATCGTATGCAGGAATTGTAAATGGTTTCTGCGCGGCTAAGGTAAGAACTATTGGGGTATAAAGCTAAAAATTTCACATAATTTTCAATGGCCCCATTGATTCTCTCTTCCTTTTTATTAAAAACACTGTTCATGGCCAGTAAGTAATAAGAATCAATGGTAAGGAAAGCTATTTCCTCGTTGTATGGACTGTTTGGATAATCCTTAGCATAATCTTTAGCTGAAACAATAACCGCTTTCCACTCGCTTAGCTTATGGTATTGTTTAATGATCTCATAATCCTTTTTTTCAAGTTTATACCGCAACTTATCTATGAGCAAATTACAGGTGTCAATTCTTGAACTTTCAGGATACATGTCAACAAAGGCCTGAAACTCTTTTATGGCGTTTTTGGTATTGGTTTGGTCGAGCTTGTAATTGGGTGAGTTAAGAAAATAACAATAGGCATTCATAAAATAACATTCCTCCACGTGTTTACCGGTGGGGAATTGCCTGGCATAATTTTTAAAGTGGTATTGGCTAAGAATGTAGTCGCCTAAATGGTATTCGCTCCAGGTGTAATAATAATATACTTCCTCGGCCTTTTCTGTTCCTTTCACATAAGGAATCAATTCCTCGTATAGTTGAGAGGATTTGATGTAGTATTTTTTATCGAAATATTCTTTGGCCTTAGTCAGTTTAAGGTCATAGTCCGTGCTTTTGAGAAGTCGATTGTAGTTGTCGCAGGAATAAAGACCTGCAAAAAGTAAGACCAGAGCTATTTGGGTGAATTTCAAGTTGACGAAAGTAGGTAAAATATCAATAAAAAAGCCCCTTTCGGGGCTTTCTTTGGTGTGATAAAACTTGTTAATTCTGATTAAGGAATTTTAAGGTTTTGGTTTGATCATAGCTGTTAGTGATCTTAATCAGGTAATTGCCTGAAGGCTGATTGTTCAGGTTGATCTCTACACTTTCAGAAGTCACGATTTGTGTTGAAATCAATTGACCAAGCACATTGTACAATGACACTGTGTTAGTGCCTTGTAAACCAGTAACAGTTGTTTTTCCATTCACAGCAGGGTTAGGGAAAAGAAGGATTTCTTGTCCGTCATTTGCGTTAGCAGTAAGACCCAAACAAGGAGCCACAGTTTGTGTGTAGGTTTTAGAGTTTACACAACCATTCACATCGGTACCGGTAACCGTGTAGCCTGTGGTAGTAGTAGGACTTACAACCACGGCTGCGGTGGTGGCGTTGTTGTTCCATACATAACTAACTCCGCCGGACGCTGTTAAAGTTACCGATTCACCTTTACAAATTACGCTTCTGCTAGGTGTAACAGTTAACACAGGGTTAGTTGAAGTGAACACAGCTTCAAAACCGAATACTCCGGCGTTTACAGGGGCTGGTGTTCCTCCACCCTGAGGCACAATAAAGTAATCAGTGAACGCTGTTGCGGTTCCAGAATATGCGCCTAGTGGAAAGTAACCCGAAGCTGGCTGACCCATACCGATCAAATAATCCGTACCAGCGGTTACCGCTTGAGGTGTAGGAAAATCGAAGTTCACAAATGTACCAAGCATGGTAGAACCAATAGTAATGGTATTGGTGTAAGCTATCAATTGGCCAGTAGCATCAAACAACACCCCGTAAATCTGGTTGCCAGGGTTTGCAGTAGCATTGGCAACCGCAAGACGGAGAGCAGTGATATTTCCGTTGGCAGGAGCTTTAATTTTATTAACCAAGGTATTAGGATTGGTTAAACCAATACCGGTGGTGAATGATGTAGCTTCCGGTGGATTATTAGCATAAATGCTGCAAGTCACCTTTTGGTTCCAGGTTTTTGTATTGTTTGTTAGAACCTGGTCGGCAGGAACAGAAACATTGATTGCATTGTTGCCCGCAGTTTGTGGATTAAACGAAGCGAACGCGATGGTGGTAGAAGAACCACCTGCCAGAGAGCTAATTGTTTGTACGTTATTAAAGGTATTTGCACCGGTAACATTTAATGTAACAGGAATGTTGGTAAGTGTTCCAATGCTACCATTTTTTACCTCAACAGTAATAACATGACCTGCATTTAAAGAGTTAGCAACAGAACCCGGAGCTATCAATCTTGAAACAGACACTTCATTGGTTGCTGTATTCACCGCACCAATCAAACATGCAGGACGGAAAGCTGTTGCAGTAAGTGCATCAGGAGCAGGAGTTGAAGTTGAAGTTGAAGCAGATGAAGCACAACCGTTGGCAAGAGCATTGTTGGCATCATAAGTTACGAAACCAGCGTCGAACGGCCCATTAGAACTCCACTCATAAGCAACATACAAACCGCCGCCTGTGTAGGTAAAGGTTGGTGCCAAAGTTAAATTAATGGAAGCTGTACTTGCAGATACCGGTAGAGTCATGGTGCTTGCATAAACCGAAGTCATCCCGGTTAAAGCAGCTGAAAACGAGGTTCCTTTGTTATAGGTAACGTCGAAGGTGTTTTGCAAATACACAGTAAAGTTACCTGTAACCGGTACAGAAGTAGTTCCGTCCAAAAGGAAAAAACCAAAATTTGTAATGTTAGTACCAGTTAAAGCCGCCAATTCAGTTGCTCTGATCAAAAAACAAGCATGC
>JBPOHJ010000013.1:0-7112 GCA_052035725.1 Bacteroidota bacterium
GGTAATTACAAAGACAAGAACGGTAAATCCTATAAGATATATTACGTACGCAAGGGAGATAACCTGAGCCGCATCGCCAAGCGCAACCGTACTACGATAAACGCCATTTGTAAAAAGAATGGCATAAAACCCACTACCATTTTAAAGCCGGGTCGCAAACTCAAAATTTAACCTCGCAACCGGGAAGCAAAGCCCTTATTTTTTCAATTTCTTCGGCAGGGATAGGGTTACCCCTCAAATCGAGAACGCTTAAATGTTCCAATTGCGATATACTGTCGGGTATTCGTTGAAGTTTATTTCCACGCAGCGAAAGCACGCGCAATTTTTGGGCTTTGTAAATGTTGAAGGGTATGGTTTCAAGGGGATTGTTTTCAATTACCAGTACTTCAAGGTCGGGTAAGCGTTCAAAATGAGCACTCAGGGCTTTGGTATTGGTGTTCGAAAGGTACAAAAACTGAAGTGTGCTGACCTGAAACAAGGGTTTTGGAAAACTATCCAACACACAATTTTCGAAACTCAGGTCTTTTAGTTTTTTCATAAAACGCAAAGTGGTTGGTAACTTAACTGTATCGTCGGTGTTCCCAAAATGAAAGCTGGTTAGTAAGCTCAAATAGGCAATGGCTGCCGGAATGCTATCGATGCCGCAGTGTTGCAATTCAAGATAATGCAGGCTACGGTAGGCTTGAGGTTTAGGTAAAAAACTGTTGAGTTGGTTGTTGTAAGAAGAGAAATACATCAAGTTCACCAGTTTGTCCATGTTTTCAGGATATCCGCTGATGTTGTTGTTTCTTAATCGCAATACCTGAAGGTTGCTGAAATTTTGCAGTTTTGAAAGTGCTTTGGCATCGAGGGTTTGATAACTCAGGTCGAGTTTATAAACTTTTTTTTCGTCGGTAGAGGCAGTTTTTAAATCTGTGAACACCTGAGCCCCATATGGTCCGTATTTATCAAATTCATTTTGGGCTTTCATTTGAAAAACGAAAAATCCCAATAACAGTAAACTGAAAATTGTTTTTATCTGCATCAATGGTAGTTGTTAAAGACATTCCAGCTGTATTCGTAGCTTGCTGCCAAGGCCTCCCTGTTAAGTTGTAAGCTTATGTTTTGTTTGGCCGCAAAGGCTTCTAGCGTTTCGGTGGCCAGGTTGCCGGTTAAATCGTCTTTTGCCATCGGGCATCCCCCAAAGCCATGTATGGCTACATCAAAACTCCGGCAATTGCTGTTATACGCTGCTTCAATTTTTTCCATGGCGTTATCGGGAACCGAGTGGAGGTGGGCACTGAACTCTACACTTTTCAGTTCGGGGATTAAGGAGGAAAAAAGCTGTGTTATGCTTTGAGGAGTTGATGATCCGGTGGTGTCGGCCAAAGCTAAATGGGTGATACCACGTAATTGGAGTTGTTTGCACCAATGAATAGCAATTTCGGGGTTCCACAGATCGCCATAGGGATTACCAAAGGCCATGGAAATGTACACTAAAAGTGTTTTGCCTTTTTGAGCGCAGAGGTCCTGAATTTCTTCTACCCGTTTAAGAGATTCGGTTATACTTGAATTGGTGTTGCGTTGCTGAAAGGTTTCGGAAATAGAAAACGGAAATCCCAAAAAGCTGATCTCGTCATAAGCACAGGCAGCCTGCGCGCCGCGTAAATTGGCTATAATGGCCAAAAGACGGGTAGAACTACCGTTGAACTGAAGTTTTTTAAGCACTTCGGGTGTGTCCTGCAGTTGAGGAATAGCTTTGGGTGAAACAAAACTGCCAAAGTCGAGGCGATCAAAACCCACTTTCAATAACAGGTTCAGGTAATCAGCCTTTACTTGGGTCGGAATCATTTGTTTAATGCCCTGCATGGCATCTCTTGGGCATTCGGTAATTTTAAGCATGTTCAGCAAGCAAACGGGTGTGAATGTCTTTTATTAATTGTGGACCTTCATAAATAAAACCGGTGTAAAGTTGTAAAAGGTCGGCCCCGGCCTTGATTTTTTCAAGGGCATCTTCAGCACTGTGTATACCCCCAACACCAATTACCGGAAACGCATTGCCTGAGCGTTCTTTTAAGTAAGCAATTACTTCGGTGCTGCGCTGTCTCAATGGTTTTCCACTCAAGCCTCCGGCACCTATCGCTTGCAACTCCTGTTCACCTGTTTTTAATCCTGCTCTTGCAATGGTGGTATTGGTGGCAATAACCCCGGCAATTTTGGTTTCACGCACAATGTCAATTATATCGTCTAGTTGTTCATTGCTGAGGTCGGGCGCTATTTTTAACAGCACAGGTTTGGCTAAACTTTTCGAGAGGTTCAATGTTTGTATTGTTTGCAGAAGCTGCATCAGGGGTTCTTTTTCCTGTAAGGCCCTTAAGCCAGGGGTATTGGGTGATGATACATTCACCACAAAATAATCCACCACATCATACAAGGCGTTGAAACAGGTCACGTAATCGTTAATGGCGTTTTCGTTTGGTGTGAGTTTGTTTTTACCAATGTTACCGCCTATGATGAGGGCTTTATTTTTACGCTTTGCCAGGCGTAACCTGGCGGTTTCCACTCCATCGTTATTAAAGCCCATGCGGTTAATCAGGGCCTCATCCTGAAGTAAACGAAATAACCGTGGTTGCTCATTGCCGGGTTGCGCTTTGGGTGTTAGCGTACCTACTTCTATAAAGTCAAATCCCAGCTTGCCAAAGGCTTCAAAGGCCAGCGCGTTTTTGTCAAGACCGGCAGCCAAACCCACCGGACCGGGAAAAGTCAGGCCAAAAACGTTTTTTTGCAGGGCGGGATGGGGTTTACGGTAAAAGAGGCCCATAAGGTCTGCCGCTCCGGGCAAACGTAGCAAAAAAAAGGTCAGATGATGGGCCCTTTCGGGTTGAAAGAGGAATAGAAATCGCTTTATAAGGCTGTACATAACAGTGCCAAAAGTAACGAAGTTCGGGCTTATGGGACTGCAAACACCGGCTGTTAAAAAAAAAAGTCCAAAATAGGGTACAAGGTATTCCCGAATCACAAAAAAGTGTACTTTTGCCCTGAATTTTTAAACAATAAACCAATCAAAATGAAAAAAGTATTCTCTATCGTTGCCGTTGCCGCTTTATCAGCTGCTTTTGTAGCTTGTGGTCCTTCTAAAGAAGAACTCGAAAAAATTGAGCAGGCAAAACAAGATTCAATTGCCGCTGTAGAAAAAGCTAAGCAAGATTCTATTGCTGCTGCTGAAGCTGAAATGGCTAAAGCTGCTGAAGCTGCTATGCAAGCTAAAGCTGACTCTACCCGTGTAGCTGATTCTTTGGCTGCTGCTTCAAAGGGTAAGAAAAAATAATTTTCTACCTGAAAAATTAAGAACCCTGTTCCGATACTTTCGGTGCAGGGTTTTTTTATGTCATAAACTGTTGAAATACCCCAGCAATTCGAACACGGCCCGGCAGTCATTAAGACAATAGTCGTTCAGTTGCTGTTTCAGCAATTCTTTATGGATGGGGTTGGTTTCCTGCCTGAATTCATCATAGTAAGAAAGCGCCTCTAATCCCGATTGCACCTCACCATATGCAAATTCGGGCAATACCACTGCCGAAACGGTCTTTAACGACAGGTTGTTTTTAAAATCAGGGTGGTAAAAGTGGTATTTACTAATCAGGTCAAACATGTCCAATAGCTTATGTTGTATAGCCCGCAGATCTTCCGAAAGTTCGGGGAACCGCATCATTAGGTCTTTCAGAACAGCCACTTCGAGGGTTTTATCGTAAACAACAATACAATCGTAATCCTTTACGGCTTCTATAAATTGTATGGCTAACGCTTGCCTCTCATCTTCAAGGTGTTCGCAAAACAAGGCCAATGCAAACCCATCGCCGTACAAACCGATTAAAAAGGGAATTTGTTCAAATGGTTTACACCCCTTAAGTTTGGGTACGGCCGGGTTCCATACTTCCATGTCCATGGCCATCACTTTGCCTTTTACCCGGCTCATAAACTCATGTATACCGTCGAGATCAACATACGGTGTTTTTTTTAATATGCACTGCAAAATGGTATGCTGCCAGGGTTTGGCAAAGTCCTGAGCCTTGAGCTCGCTGAGGGTGGTAATGCCGTTGTTGTACCACTCAAATACTTTAAGCTTATCCACAAAGGGCATGCTAAACACACTTTGTTCACTCAGTTTCCCTTGCCAGCAATGCCCAAAAAAATCGCAGGTGTATGGTTTAAAACAATGCGGACCAATTTCCCGTTGCGGGGTTATGTTCTGCGCAATCAGGTCTTCGGCTTCTTTCACCCGGGTTTCAAAATAATTGAGGTTGGCTTCCGCTTTTTCCTTCATGCTGCGCTTGCGAAAGAGTTTTTTTAAATCAAGTTCATCACCCAATTCATAGCTGCCATCAATGGTTACAAGAAACAAGTCCTCGAATTGAGGAAGCACATTTTTCAAAACAAAATACTGCAGGCAAGCATCTTTTACATAAGCTTCCGAAACTTTAAGCGAGGACTTTACCTCATAAGCCTGAACCAGGTTGTTTTCAAAACACAAAATATCCACCATCACCAGAACACCCATGTGCTGAAAGGTGGCCTCGTAAATTACTGGGCATTTTTGTTCTATCAGTTCCATGGTTTTTAACAAGGCTTCTGCACTGTTGGCTGTGATCTTTGACACATCGGTGCCCCCGGGAAAAATGTGCTGGGCCAGTTCTCCTACCTCGTGCCCACGTTTAAATCGTTGTTGTTTTTCAAGATCCAGTTTATCTCTGAGGTAAGGAAAATTGCGGTACAGGAAAAATGCCTTGTTGCATTGTTCAAATTTCATGAACCCTGTTTTGCTGAGCAGATAATTGGGAGGAGGCATTTTGCCAACAAAATTATGTTTTTATTGTAAGCTTTGGATTCCCATAACTATATTCAAGTTGTTTTCGTCTTACTTTTTGTCTGGATACAAAAAGTAACAAAAAAATCAAGACTCCCGAAAAATGGCTTGCAAATCTACGGTTCATTTTTCCTCGCAAACAAGGTCTGCGGCGACAATTCCCAAACGACTTATTTGAATTACGCAGACTGCGTTTGCTTGGCACAAAGCTCTTGCTAAAAATGCCCCTTGATTTCCTAAGCCATTTTTCGAAGGTCGATTGTTGGTTGGGTTAGCGGTGGATTTTAACTTAAAGGACTATTGCGCCTATTTTGGATGGTAATACAAACAGGATACCTGTCTTTTACAGTCACGAATTTGATTTGCAGAGGCATTTTGCAACAAAAATATGTTTTTATTATAAGCTTTGGCACTTCATCAATAGCCCAAAGTTTTTCTAAAAAATAAAGAATTAAGTTTAGGATTTGTTTCAAAGACCTGAAATGCAATTTCTATTGGTCTGCTGGTATTCGTCTTTCAGGTTAATTTATCTTGCTTAAAGAACTTAGATGTTAAATTCAGGTCTCAATAAAAGTTTTATGGTAAAATTCATTACATTTAGTTTACCAAAGTAAATTCCATGATAACTATTACTCAAAAAATTATAATTGTTTTTTTACTTCTACTTAGTATTTATAGTCATTCGCAGTGTGTTGTGGTAAATAATTCAATCCCTCATCAAACTTCTAATAACTGTAATACATTTTTAGCAGATTTTATCCCACATCCAAATGATCCAGCGGTTGAAGTCAGTTTAATGATTTGGGTCTTTAACGAAACAAACGGAACCGGATTGTGGAGCAGCAATACGGTTAACAATGCCGACGCTATGATAGCAAAATTGAACATAAATTACAGTAGCTTGCAACCTCCAAATTTTGTAGTTTCAGGAGTAGCCAACATTCAGAATTCAAAAATCAGTTTTTCACGCAAAGGATTTCAAAAAATCAATAACTCAAGTTATTTTCATGATTATGATTTAGCCATTGCCCATTACTATGATCCAAGTGCTATAAACATTTACTTTATTGAGGATCCGATCAAGGGAACAAGCGTTGATGGACCACTTCCGCATAATGCTGTTTCTTACAATACAGATATTTTGTTCCAGGACATAGGGAATCTTCCGAGTGGAAATTTAGAGCATGAACTTGGACATGCCCTTGGTCTTGAGCACACTTGGTTATTGCCGCAATTCTATTTTAATGGTGGACCTTATTCTAATACAAATGAAAATTGTTGTCCCACATTAGTTCCAAATGATTACCATCAAGAATATCTGCAAAATCCCTCGCAACCTTATGTATATTTAGCTGGAGACGAGTGGGGTTTGTTTGGTAATTGTAATGCTCTAGGGCCACTGCATTCCAATAACATTATGGGTTACAATGCTTATTGCAGAAATTACCTTTCGCCACTTCAGATGGCTCTGATGCATTATAACCTTAGAACTAACTTCACGAATGTACTCACAACGAATAGTTATAATAATCACTTGGTTCGAAACCCAAGCCTTGATTATATTGTTCAAAACGGAACCGGTGGTGAAACTTGGACAACCAATAGGTATTTTAAGGGCAACATTACCGTTAAAAGTGGTAATAAACTTGAAATCCTTTGTAAGGTGGGAATGGCAAAGAACACCTATATCATTGTAGAGAAGGGGGCACAACTAGTGATAGGTTCAGGAGGAGAGTTAACGAATATTTCCTGCCAATATTGGGGCGGTATATCAGTGCAGGGTTCAACTAATTTGCCACAGATAGTTAATGGTACCACCGGCTTTGCAGCGAACCAAGGTGTCGTTCGCGTAATTAATGGCGGAAAAATTAGCAATGCTGAGAATGGAATAAAAAACTATACCACTTATTCAAATGGTAACATTGATTGGAGTTCGAGAGGCGGAGTGATAGTTGGAAATGGAGGAGTGTTTGAGAATAACGTCAGAGACGTAGAATTTATCAGTTATCACAATTCCTGGGGCAATGATTACAGCACTTTTACGAATTGTCAGTTTTTAACTACTAAAAATAGCCAGCCTTACCCATTTGTACATGTTACAATGTGGGATGTCAGGGGGGTTCAGTTCAAAGGTTGTAATTTTGAATACACCCCAACAGGTTTTCCTTTACTTGGCACCGGTATTTTGAGTATGGACGCTACCTATTATGTCGACCAAAATGGAACGACAAAAACGGTATTTAAGCGTCTCAAAAGAGGAATATATGTT
>JBPOHJ010000034.1:0-1584 GCA_052035725.1 Bacteroidota bacterium
ACAGCAACGGCAACGTGGAGTGGGATGGTAAGAACCAATTAGGCAAAGAATCGGCCGAGGGTACCTACTTCTACATCATGACAGCCACCGGAAAAGACGGCAAAGCCTACGATACAAAAGGCACCGTGAGCTTGTTCAGGTAAAGCCTCCTAAAATTATTCTGAAAGCCCTGACCCAGTGTCAGGGCTTTTTTTTATCTTCGGTAAAACGAAATTATCATGAAGGCCTTTATTATTGTTCTATTTACTTTTTTTGCTTTAGCAATTCAAGCACAAACAACTTGTGAAACAGCATTACCATTTTGCGCAGGTGGTGTTTCAGGAGTAACGTTTCCTGCTTCAGTAAATTCGCCTCCTTCGCAAGCCGGGCCTAATTATGGGTGTTTGTTTACTCAACCAAATCCGGCCTGGTATTATTTGCAGATTTCTCAATCAGGGAATCTGGATATACTCATACAAGGCACAATCACTTCACCTCCAGGCCCCGGTCAGGATGTAGACTTTATATGTTGGGGGCCATTTAATAGTTTAGCCGGAGTGTGTAACAGTTTAACGGCTTCTTTTAGTGTTGACTGCAGCTATTCAGGCAGTTTTACAGAAACACTTAATATTCCTAACGGCATCGTAGGTGAATATTACATGGTACTTATTACCAATTTTGCGAACGTTCCACAAAACATTATTTTCTCTCAATACGCCGGAACCGGTGCTACCAACTGCGGCTTACTTACAGTAAGTAGTACTTCCATTTGTTCAGGTAGTAGTGGCACGCTGGTTGCCACCAACACAGGCAACCTGGTGAGTCCTGTTTATTCCATTCAACCTGGAGGGCAATCTAATCCTACGGGGAGCTTTGTGCTGACTCCAACAGTGACTACGGATTATACACTATTTATTAGTGGATTGAACTCGCAGAGTGTAAGTACCACAAATACAGCAGTTGCCACAATAACGGTTAACCCCTTGCCAATAGTTGCTCCAACTAGCACGCAGGCTACCTGCACAAGTTCCTTGAATGCATTAAACCTTGGTCTGAATTTTAGCCCTGCTTCGCCTGTACCTTCCTATACGGTGAATTGGTCGCCACAACCAAGTGGAATAACCAGCAATACCCAAACCAGCGCTAACAATTCGGCGCCAGGTATATACAGTGCAACAGTAACCGCAGCAGGAGGATGCAATGCCATAGCAAACTTTACCATTAACGCTCAACCGGGCTTGCCCGTGTTTACCTTAACACCTCCCGGAAACACGTTCACGGTCACTTGCGCTAACCCTACTGTCACACTATATGCAACCGACCCTACTATAAATTACAATTGGGTGAATGGAGTATCTGCTCCCATTACCGGTTCAGTAGCTAATTTAACTAACCTGAGCTTGGGTAACTGGTCGGTAACAGGAACAGACCCTGTAAGTTCGTGCGTGATCACACACACCTTTAACTTGAGTCTTAATACCACACCACCAACCTCAACACTTACGCCGAATTACCAGTTGATTACCTGTACCAACTCGGCGGTACAAACCGTAAGTACCACTGCGTTGACTCCCACCATCAACACCTCGCACAATTTTTATTTCA
>JBPOHJ010000012.1:0-205395 GCA_052035725.1 Bacteroidota bacterium
GTACAACCGATAATCCCATATTCTATTTTCATTGAACCCCCTCTCTAGTAAGATGTTATTGCCGGTTAGGTTTTGTTCAACACACATATCATAATTCAATGAGAATATTTTTAAAGGAAAATTGTATTGTGTAGTAAGAAGGTTTTTGTAATAGGCCGATTTAGTAATGAACTGATCATGGCTTAGCCAGTCATTCTTCAGCTTCTCCAGTATTTTAAGCTTAAAACTAGTAGCCTTTTCTAATTTTGACCCTGCTACAAGAAAGAGCTCTTTTTCCCAGCTACCAATGAAAGGATAGATATCAATATCCTTTGACCCAATCTTGATAATTGCATCTAATAATCCTACTAAATTTTCGATATTGAAAATAATCTCCTTCGGATTTGTTCCCTTTATTCTTTCTAGATGGTAATGTGAGCTATGAACGTAATTATACAACTCAAAATAATCTTTCCATTCATCTTGCAAAAGCTGTTCAATTTCAGAAATCATTTGATAGGAATTTTTCATTCCAGCGTCACAACTGGCTCCTGCGCCAAGTAAAAACACTATCTTATCCTTTGCAAACTGTCTTCTCATAGGAACCAAGGTTTAAGGTTATTAATTTCTATATGCGATAAATCATACTCCCTGAATTTAGAAATGAATTCTGCTATTCGCTGACAATAATATACGGAAACAGGAAGTTGTTTTGCTTTGAAACCTCTCCAGTTCGCCCCGGAGAGATTAATACAATCCTGAAGCAAATTTTCTTTGTATTCATAGCTTTCAAATAGCTCAGGTTTATTTGTGTACCAAAACTTAATCTTGAGTGGATTGGAAAAACGCTTGGTAATTTTTGGATTGTTAAACAACAACCCTTCAAACCATACAAGGTATTCGTAATTGGAAATTTTAATAAATGTACTTTCGAAGGGAACAAGACCGTTGTTTTGAAAATCGAAACCAAACAAATCTGTCTTATCGTTTATGACTAATACTGCCATTTCTACACTTTCCCCGATTTTGGTTTTTACCTTTTCAAAAACATGCTTGATACTGATTTCAAAGGGGGTATGTATGGCAACTTTTTTATATCCTGAAGATGCAATGATATTGGAAATATTATTTACAAGGTTTGTGTGATAATGCTCAGACTCAGACTCTCCTTCGCTCAGTACTTGTATGTCCTTAAATATCCCGCTTGAATCGGTTAAGACAGAATAGGCAATATTTTTTTCAATTTGATTACCCGCTTCGTTCCGCTCAATATTATAAGATTGCCCAAGGCCAATTATTAAGTATTCTGAGGTCGCTGGTTTCATTTTCCAAGGCACCCCTCCCCCTTTGGCAAAAATTTGCAACGCTATATTTCCTAATGAATATTTTAGCGAGTTCTCGTTTACTACCAATTCCTTTGTTACTACCTGACAGGCGATTCCCGCATTTGTAAACTTATTCTTGATGGTGAAGTATAATTTTTCGTTCTCTTCTTTCCTTATTGGCATTACAATAACTGGAATAACAGGCTTTCCAGTTTCCGCTATGATTTTAACCTGATCATCTAAAACCTGATCTGTAAAATCATCCACCGCAACACCTTTTATTTTCGAGTTTGAAAAGTCTATCCTGAACATTTTTTCAATCCCCAAGAAAGTATTCGGAAAGGTTTCGCCTTTTAGACCTTTTAATAAGTTTACGGCATAGTCTCGCTCATTCTTTTTGTATATGAAAATAAATTCCAATTCCGCGATGGGAAGTTGCAAAGGGGTGTTCTTTGTCAAACCAATATATGGGGACATATTAATTGCACCATCCTTAAAAATATATTCTTTCGGTTTAAGAAGTTTTCCTTCCTGAACTAAAAGGGAGTTTTGAATTTTATTTTGCAAAACCAAATTAATGGCAGGTAGTTCTTGAGAAAGAAAATGTTCAAGTTTTTGATACTTGAAAAGATAAAAATCAAGATTGCTTTGGCCTTTTGCGTTTAAGGTACCTGTTGCCATTAAAATATCTCTGTCTAATTTGTGTTTAGCACGGGTTCCGACATTTTCGGTAACCAAAAAATGATAGCCAACAAGAATACCCCATATCTTCTTGTTCTTATGAAAATATGGCTCAATCCACATGCACTTCTTTCCTTTCGGATGATCTTCTATCTTAATATAAAGTCTTTTCTTCAGCATTTGAGACACATCAGGTCTTCGGAAATACTTTAAGTTATTACCGAGAAGGTTATCAAGTGATTTATTAATTTCCTTCTCAATCAAACCAGTTTTCATAAACTGTGGCAACTTGTATGGCTCATAGCCCTCAGTTTGGCTATGAGTTATCTCGTACTTATGGTTGACTCCATTCGCATCCTGAAAATCATAATAATCAAAGCCTTCTTTGAAATTATTACCAACTAATATTTTCCGGTAGATTGTTATACCGAAGTCTTGATTGGTAAAGGGGAGAAAATTTATATGTATGTTACTCATCAATTATTACTTTTAAATTCATTTACTCATGTTCCATTTGAAATAATCCTAAATTTTCAATAATGTCGCGTGTCAGTTTTGCGAATGGCCGATTATTGAAATCCTTTTCAGAAAGATAATTACCAAAGGCCACTCTGTATACTTCATCGGGGTTAATCTTTTCACCGTCAATAGTATGACATAGAACCCTTACGTAATCTGTACTATATAAGTATTTCTTTCTATACAAATCTGCAATAACGTCTCCATGTTGCTGGTATATATTTTCAATTTGGAAGGTTTCATGATTTTTTTGGATCTTGGCTTTTAAAAGGGGATCAATGTTCCGATCGTGATGTAAACGCACCATAAAGTTACCAGCCTTACCTTGCTGCGAAGCCAAGTCTCTGGGAATCGTATCAAAATAGGAGGTTTTTCCGTAGCAATTAACATAAGGGTGCAGGAAGTCGTGAAAGTTAAACTGTATACTCTTCTTTAACCTTGCGTTGCAAGCCTCGCAGCTAGGAATTAAATTGTAAAACGAAACCGCAAAAAGGGGTTGTTCCTCTTGTGAAAAAAAATGATCCAGTTGTGGATTGACAATTTTTATGTTGGAGCCCGTTTCATTTTCTTCAGTAACAGTCACAATCCAATTTCTGTTGCAATATGGGCAAACTGACAAGCCAAGCTCAGAAGTTAAAGTATAAGCATCCCATCGCTTTCCATTTAGTTTAAATCCATCTTTCCTGAATCGTTTATAGTTAAACACCCAATTGATGCAATCAAGCTCTATTGTATCTTTAGGGAAACTGAATACATTTCTATCAACTATTTTTTGAAGTACTTCTGCTGAGCCCTTGAGAATATCATCTAATTCAGTTAGAACACTACTAAATAAAGTGAATAATAATTTCGCTTTCGAATCAGTTATACTTAACTGAACAGGCGATTTGCCAGTTGTGAGAATCTTTTCTAAGAGGTCAATTGTTATATCATCCTCAGAGACGGTTTTATCGAATAATACTCGTACCGAGGCATAAATTGTTGAATGATGCAAAGTTTGATTACTTAAGACATCAACCTTGTCATTTGAGTTCTTGCGTTGAACCTGTCCATTTCCTATAGCATCAAAAAGAGCGATGTACAGTTTTAATACAGCTGCTGCATAAGGCTGAATGGCTTTGTAATGATAGCCCTCGATATCTTTTATTTCCTCCTTATAAATCAGAATCATTTCTGCCGTTTCGATTTTAGTTTTTGTAGTCTTTTCATTTCATCTTCAATAATTTCAATTTCAAATGAAGATGAATATTTTAAATCGTATAATTTACTCAATTCATACTTTAGGACTGGTTCACCAATATTTGTGATGAATAGTTTTGCTGATTGCTCTGAAAAAGTATACGTTTCTGGTTTCTTGTCCTGAAGAAAGCTGAAAAGTTCGTTGAGGGTCTGCCTAACTCTTTCTCCAATAAAACCTTTCGATAGGTAAAAGTCATTGGCTAGTAGTGAATGAATGTTAGCTCCTAAAGTAAATTCTGTGGGTTCGTATAGAATCGGAACTCCTTTGTCTAATTTAAGTATGTTAATTGCAGGAATATCCGAAAGAATGAAGGGTGAGTGAGTCAAAAACATTATATTAATTGAGTCAATCTCATTGATTTTATATTTCCCAATACCTCTTAATAACTGGTCAATAAAATGCTGTTGAAATTCCGGATGAAAGTATAGCTCTGTTTCATCAAGCATCAAGTTAATATTTCTGTATTTTATCTTTTTGTTTTCCTTTGTGCTAACAACAGAGTTAATATTTTGAATGTGATAAAGTACTGAATGAATAGTAAAAGCAAATTGAAGTTCGCCTGAACTCATCGTATGAAAGTTAGATTTACTTCCGCTCGATTCTGGTAATTCAATTATAAAGGCTGGCTTAACTAAGGCACATGGAATGACAACTATTTTTTCTTTGGCAGTTTTTTCATTATCGGAAAAGGACTTGTTTATCTTAGCTTTTAACAATGAATAGTCCATTTTGCTTTTGTACCGATAATTATATCCGGTCACAGGATCGAGTTCAATTGCCCAACTAATATTAAAATATGATTCTTTGATTGAATAAAGTGCTTGCCTTACTTTATAGGTTATATGGCTTGGATCGTTTTTCAATGCGGATATTAATTCCTCAAATTTCTTAATTGAATTTACTGAGATTTCCTGCCCGTTTTTATACTTGAGATTATGTTTTTCGCTGAATTTTTCTTTATAATCATTGTACTGCATTACAATTTTAAAAACCTTTCTTACGACATATTTTGCCAACAAATAGTATATGTCATCATAGCTAATGGAGCTAGGTTTATCATTATAATGAAATTTTTTCGCTGCATCTTGTTTTCTGTCTTCCTCCCACTTATTTTCCAACAATTTTAATCTTTCCTCAGGAATCTCATGCTCAATAATTCCTTTTGAAAGCATTGAGAAAAAATCAAATATTTTGACACTATGTTTTTGCTCAAATGCCTGAAATATATTTACAATTGCCAAATGATTCAAACTATCAATTTCGCTTGGGTCAATAGTAAACTCAACTTCAGTAAGTGTTTTCCTGTTTACCACTTCCGGTGTATCTGAGTCGAGGGAAGTCAAATTAGACAACATGCGTGACTGAGCAAGGTGGAATTCACTGTTCACATCAATATTGCCATCTGTCCGCATAGGATTGATAACTAATGGGGTTTGGTAACCGTCGTTTTTATGAAATAGGTTCTCAATCCAAAATCCTATCTGCTTGGAATTTAAACCATGAAGCGAGTAATTAATACTTATTGAATAAAAGAAATCCTCAAAGAAATCATTATCAATACCAAGAATTTTATTAATCTTTACTTCCCTAGTTTTTTCAGAGGTTCCATTTAAAAAATCCAATTTCACATCATTATCTACGGTCAAACAGTAGAATGACTCATCCAATTCATAGTAGATACTAACTTTTAATCCTTTCGTTACAAAATCCAATTCTGATTTTTCAAGTTCACAAATAGCCCTTTGTTGTTCTGTGATGGTATTGTCACCTAAATTTTCCTCAAATATTTTGAAAGAGGGTTCAATAATGCCTGCCTTGTTAGCTATCACAAAGACTGAATAATAGATCAACTCAAACAATGTGCTTTTGCCTGCTCCATTTTTGCCTACAATTGCAGAAATATTGATACTGATGGGTTGTGAGTTATTTGTGATATTAAAATAGTCTTCAGGGAAAATATTGCGTTTTTCAATAGACGTAATTTTATCTTTTGACTCCTTGAATTCATAATTATTGTAAAAACAGTACAGTTCCCCTGCTTTTAAAGACTTTGTAAATCTTGTCTCGCATCCTTTAAGTGGTTTTAAAGCCAGTATTTTAAAATTTTTCATCTGAATGTTTTTTATTCACCACTAAACAAATTCTCTTCCCCAAACAGCCCCGGCTGTTTGTAAACGCTTTCGCCTTGCTTTTTTGATGCTTTTTCTTGTTTTGCTTTCGCGGCTTTTTCCTTTTTGTTCTTTCCTAATAATAAGAGAAGTTCCGCAGGGACAGGTTCGCCTTTCTGTTTATAAAACTTCTCAACAGCATCAATATCATGCAGTCCTTCAGAAATTTCTTTTTCGTAAATCTTGTGATTTAAATCCAATAATCTATTAAGGATTTCCTTTCTGGAATTTGGATTGATCGTATAACGTACTCGATCATTTTCAGATAAGTAATCTACTTCATAAAATCCATACTCCAATTGGATATCATTCCATCCATATAGCTCCTTCACTTTCTCATCGACTAATTTATGGTGATGGCGAAGTTCAGAGAACATATTAATCGCTTTACTTGCTTTGTCAGAGCCACATTTACACACTTTATCTATGTGATTTATATTTAAATCTTGTATATGAAACAAGTTATATAGCTTGGTTAGGCCGATCTCAAGAGTTTTGAGGAGATTTTCTCGACAACCATACATTTCATCGGCCATTTTGGTAAGTTCTGATTCGCAACCTCTAAAATCAGGAAATGGGAAGGTTTCAAAAGCTTCAGCCGGGGAATATCTTCTATCTGTTTTAAGGGTTGAGCCGAAGTATGTGAACCAAGCTTCATGAATACTTGACTGCAAAAATGGAAAATAGCTTAAATTATCCACCGGTAACACAGTCAAACTCTGATCAAAAACATAATTTTTAGGAATCTTGACGAAGTTGAAGTATTTTCCAGTTTTAGTAACAGCTAAACAAAAATTACTTTTAGCGGCTCGTGTATAAAGTTCTTTTCTCTTTTCAGCAAACTGCCACCAATTTTTTCTATAGCTTTCTCTATTTACTTTTTCCCTTACTGGGCGTACAATTTGATTTATTCTGTCAAAACATACCAAATACTTTCGACTCTGTTCTTCAGTCAAACTAAAGAAATTTATTATGTAGCAAGAAGGCTTTACTTCAAAGTTACTGTTCAAATCTATTCCACCAATAAAAGGAAAAATCACGGCCTCACTTTCCTTTTCTTGATGAATTATTCCTTCTGCTTCTTTCTCAGTTAAAAAGAATCCATCTCCAAGAACGTAAGTCCCGACAAAACACTTGTTCGAGTTAGTTTCTAAACTATATATGTTCTTTTTTGCATTTCCTTCTTCAAGGTTGCTTGAAATACCATCTGCGACCTTATTGTTTAAATATTGTATCCGGTGAATGTTACCTTCTTTTGAAAGAGTAAATAAAGAAACATAAACAGCTGCTTTTCCAGGCCATTTTTGATTCTTGTTTGCAAAAAGTATTTTCCCACCACCTTCGAGAATCTGATTAAATCCAAATTTTTCTGAGTCGCCTTGAGATACTGAATTTGTAGTAATGAGTCCCAATACTCCTGTTTTATTAAGAATCACATAATCTCTCAATAAAAAATAAACTATTAGATCGGCTAATCCCCCAGCATGGAAATGCAGCTTAATAAATTCATAATAGGCTTTGCCTAAGTCCACCGTAATACTTTGCGCCTTTTGATATGGAGGGTTCCCAAGAATGATATCGAATCCGCCTTGTTGGAATACCTCAGGGAACTCTAAAAACCAATGAAAGAACTTCTTATCACTTAAATTTATGGTTTCTGCTAAAACAATTTGAGGGATAGGCTTCTCTCCTTTTAAATAACGGAAGTATTGGGCATCCGTAACCAACTTATCCTTATTATTTAATGTCTTTTTAATAAAGAACTGAGAAACCTGAACATCTGCCAAAATTTTTAGGCGTTGCAAAGCTCCACTATTTGATAGCTTTCGGTATGCCTTTTCTTTTTCTTCGATTTGTTCAGGAGTAGATTCAGGTAAATCTTCAAAATCTTTAAAAGCCTTTAGAACATTTTCTAAGTTTATTAAAACAGTTCCTTCAAAGTCTAAAGCAGCCTGCCCACGTGTATCCCTTTCCAATTTATTTCGCTTTGCAAATGCAGCTGCTACTGTTGACGGTTTACGGTTTCCCTTTCTGTCTTCAATTTCATAATTAACTTCTTTCTCTTCTTCAGCAATAGCTTTAAATGCTTCGTCAGAAATACCGTTCATCATCTCCTCTTTATGTGCTAATCCTACAATGGCATCGCCACACTTAATATGATGATCTAAGAAGTTTAACGGTTCACCCGGGTTATGAGCTTCTAACCAAAGAGCTACTTTACACAGCTCAACCGCCAATGGATTCTTATCCACTCCATAAATGCAATTCTTGATTACATCCCGTAACGCATTACGCACATATTTCGGTGACGGCTGTTCCACTCTGTCTTTGCCGCCACCTGCTTTTGTTTCCCGGATGCAAGCTACTTCAAAAGCAATTCTCCTTGCGGCACTTAATAAAATATGTCCGCTCCCACAAGCAACGTCAGCCACCTTCAACTTCAGGAGCGCAGTTTCAGGATCAGCTTCTTTTAACTTGTCTTCAATAAGGTAATCTAACGAATGTTTTATCAGTGGTTTAACCAACTCTTCCGGTGTGTAATGAGATTGGAATTCCCTACCACCTTCTTTCTTTTTAAAGCCAAATGAGGGACTTCCTATTACATCTCCAAAAGTGGGTGTAAATTCTAAGAGACCTTCATATACAGAACCAAACTCCTCAACATCTAAATCTGAATAGTTAACTCGCACCCATTGTTTTTGATCATTTTCAAACAAGGTTAAAAATCTAATTACTTTTAATAGACTTTCATTGTCGAGTTTAATTACTTGCAGTGAGCCTAAAGCATTACCTGCAAATAATCCTGATCCGAGTGGTTTAATTGCAAGTTTCTCGCCATAGTATCCTTTTTCAAACAGCAAGAATGTAGCTTTCAATCCTTCCCACAAATCATGCTTTCTTCCATCAACATAGTGAAGTTTTGCGGCTAATTTTCTTAGGCGTTCAATACTATAGTAATCGTAATATATTTTTCTTTTACGTTGTATTTGATCATCCTTACTGTCAGGATAAATTAAATTTCTTTCTTCCGTTACAATCAGAAAAAGGAAACGATAAATCAGTCGTAATTGATGTAAATAAAAATCGGAAGAAGAGAGAGAGCCTGCTTGTACTTGACTTCTTAATTCGGTATTTGCCGGATGCTTTAAGAAACCATTAGCAAGTGTTTTAATTGAATTCTCTACTGCTTCACTTAATTTTTCTCTAATTCGGGAACCAGAAGCGAGAGATTCCTGATGATAAAACTCAATATAACTTTCCTCAAGATTATCTGAATTTTTAGGCATCCTTGAGGCATGGAGTAGCCTAAAGAAGATGGCGAAATCAGCATACAATTCTTCCTCCATCATTTTTTGAAGGTCGAACTCTAAATAACTTAATCTAACCAATCGTGTAGCATCCCTAAGCAATCGTAAATACTGTCCGTTTGTTACTAATGCGTAGGTATGCTCGGTGTTATTTAAAAATTCCTGAGCCAACGCATGGGGTGATAGACGTGGGCCACTATTTTCTCTCCTGCGATCTAAGTCATCATGGATTCCCATAATGTGAATAGGGAAGCCTCCTAAATTTGCAGCTTTGTGACTTATCGCATAAGTCTTTTGTGTGTCAGGATGAATAAATGCACTTGCTTTTTCAACATCATATCCTAACTCTCTCAATAAAGGAAGCATCCATGAGTTCCGTGTTTCACTCGCACCACTATCTCCTTCTTTGATTCTTTCAACTCTCAATTTAAAAGCTGTATAATGAGCTCTCGCAGCAGCCCACGCAATACCAATCTCATCTCTGACCGTTGTTTTTTTATCTAAGCCAAAATCAGAGGCTAATTGATATTTAATGTCCTCATTCCTGATTTTATCTAAAATCTCGGAAGAGACAATGTTTCCTTGTATGTTAATGCTACTAAATTCCATTAAAATAAATCTTTTGGTACTGGATTCAACACATATACTCCCATGATATCCGGTGGTAATACAGGATGAACCGCCTCGTATCTCTTACCGCCAACTAAATCCTTAAACCTGCTATGTGCTTCAACTAAATGTTCAGCTCTGTTTTGAGCCACCTTTTTAAATGCTTCAGCTTTTGTTTCAAAAATTTCGGTTTCATTTTCGAACACTTGCTGTTGGGTATTTACAGGAATTTGTGTTTTGGATTCAGCGTGAAGTAATAATTCTTTAGCTTCTTCATAATTTAGAATAGTAGCATCACTACCACTTCCGGAATAACCCCACAAATACATTTCTTCAGAAATAACCTCTTTATTACTGCTTACTTCTTTAATAACATTGCGAACCCTGAATTGAATAATGGTTGTTTTGATTGAAACTTTTTCAGTTTGAATAACAGAAGCTCGTGATACCTTTTTGTAGCTTGGATGTTGCTCAAAGGCCAATGACAAAATAAATTGGCAGAGTTGTTCAACAAACAAATGGTTACGTCCAATGTAACGATATCCTTGAGGTGTTGGAGATTCAAAGCTTACCCGTAACACTTTATTAATTGGGAAATGAGCTTTTAAATGTTCCGGCAAGTTGGTAAGCGTTAATATGTAACCTTCTTTATCCTGTTGAATAGAACCTCCTAAGTGAACTACTGCTGCCTTAACAAACTCTTCTACTGAATGTAAATCTCCTATAGCTTCATCAATCTCATCTAAATTGCTGTTTATGAATTCTTGATCAACGCTTTTCTCATGAGCGAATATGCTCCTTAAATTCTCAGCCTTTTTACGAGCGGATTCAAGTTCATTTGTGATTAATTCATCTGCAAACATTGACATCTGTTTACCGTCATCAGATTTTGTTTCAGTACCCAAAATCACATCTTTAATTACAGCATCCATAATCGAAGTATTCTCTTCACCTAATGAAATACTAACACCAGTTGTTTTTTGGATGTCACGAACTTTTTTGATTAGGATTTTTAGAACTATCTGATCGATTGGGTTGTCTTCTCCCCAAAGCAAATATGTTTTAACAACATCGGACTGTTGTCCAAATCGATCAACACGACCTTCCCTTTGCTCTATACGATTGGGATTCCAAGGAAGGTCATAGTGTAAAACAGCAGTAAATAAATTTTGTAGGTTTATACCCTCACTTAAGCAATCTGTTGCAATTAAAACACGCTGAGTGCTTTCGGTCATTAAATGAATTTTCTCTCTTCGTTGCTCATCCGCCAGTTCAGAGGTAACAATTTGTACATCTACTTTATTTGGTAGAGCTTGCTTTAAAATTTCACCAATGTATTTTGCAGTTGGTATGTATTTGCAAAATACAATTGGATTAAATCCATCTTTGAGCCATCCCTTAATTAATTCAATAGTTTTCTGTGCTTTCCAATCATCAGATGAACCAAACAAGGACTTCGCTGTTTCACAAAGCGCAGACAATGCCTTCATTTCCTCTGCATTTAAATCTGCATTATCAATAATCTCTACATTGCTTGTGTCACTCTCATCATTGTATGATTCAAATAATGGATTCTGCTGCGTTTGATAGACAGCCCGTTCATCTTCTTCTAACTTTCTTAATTGCCTGTTCTGCAACATTTCAACCGCAGTGGCTGGACTTGACATAACTCCACGTAACAAAGCCAAAGCAGCCCAATATCTGATTGTCGTAGATCGAATATGCCCACCATCTTTACTAATACCTCTTGCAAACTGAAGTATCTCCTGATAAAACACATCGTAATTAGGTGACAGTTTGTATCCAATCTCTTTTGACTCACGCTCCGGGAAGGGTGTTTTTTCATCACCGCCTGCACGATGCCATCGGGCTATGTTTTCTCTTTTCCTTTGAATAAAATGCTTCGCTATCTTTTTTCTTTTCCCTTGATCTATTTGGTCTAATTCATATGAAGCAAATTCCTTGTCTAACAGCCCTAACAAGGACTGGAATTCTTCATCCTTTCCTGAATGTGGAGTTGCGGTCAACAATACTAAGTGCTGGTTTACATTTTTCGCAACATCGTATAACAGGTGAAAGCGTTGCTGTTGAGAATTAGAAGAGGCTCCGGCAGGCTTTGTGCAGGTGTGTGCTTCATCAACAATAACAAACTCAGGACAATCATTTAAGAAAATACTTCTCCTTTTGTCAGATTTAATATAATCGATAGAAATTACCTGATATGGTACATGGTAGAATACTGAACGATCATCAGGCAATTTTCGATCTAATGAGGCTGCTGTACTTGAACGAATAATCTCGGCATCTATATCTAACTTATCCTTTAATTCAGATTGCCATTGCTCGCAGAGATGTGGAAGGCATATGATCGCAAATCGTTTAATCTCGCCTCGTTCCATCATCTCCTTAAGAATCATTAATGCTTCAATTGTTTTTCCGATACCCACATCATCTGCGATCAACAATCGAACAACGTCCTGTTTTAGTGCCATTACTAATGGAACAACTTGATATGATCTTGGCCTGAAGCTTAATTTGCCCATGCATCTAAAAGGCCCACTTGCATTTCTGAACGAAAGACGAGTGGCATCAAACAGCATTTTTGCTGATTGAAAATCGTCCAAATTTTCTGTTGTTGGATTTGGGAATCTTGCCTCCTTAATTCCATCTCCAGGAATTTGCAAAGGAAGGTATACGGCTGATATTTCATCGTCCGAACCACCCATTGGCTTCAATAAAATCAAATCCTCTTCCGGTGAAGGTAAAACCACCCAATCACGATCACGAAATGTGACTAACTTTCCCGGCTTAAATTCTGAGTAACTCATTATCTTACTTTTCTAAAAATATCTTTTCTTCTTTCCACTAAACTCTCTACGGATTCCATATAATGCCACTCAATTATGTCAATAAATCCGGAATCTCTGCACGCTTGTCTCTTTTTAGCGTCTTCAATCTTAACCTTTTCATCATCATGTACCGACCCATCACAGAAAATAAGCGTGTAGCCAATATTTGTTTTATAAACAAAATCAGCACTTACAAAACAACCGGGAACATTAAATTGTGCTCTGTCAGGCAACGCAAGTCCGTTCTTGAAAAGATAATCAACTAACTTTTTTTCAGTGGACGAATTCAAGTCGTAATTATTTATCAAGTAAGAGTATTGCTCATCCAATGACTTTGCACCTTGATGATTAATTATGTTAGAATCCAATAATTTCTCCAAGGCTTCTTTGATTGCATGTCTATCTAATTTATCGTGATGTCGTTGATTGTAATATGACAGCAAATCATCGTAAGTAGCTTTCGGTAATTCTGTACGAATATCCTGACGACTAATTGGATCGAAATGACAAACTTTATATGCCTCAATAAAAATATCTTTTAATGCATTAGTATTTTCAATCAATTGGGAAAGAATACCAAGACTTCCTTCTGCGGCTTCATAAATCAAAATATTCTTTGCTTCGCTTTGTCCCATAATCCAAACGCCAACTTCTCCTTCTTCAACTTGGAATTGTTTTTCAATTGCACGTTTGAAAGCAAACGATAAAGAAATTACACCATCTTCATTTAATCCTAATTCCTTTATTGGTTGGATATACAATATGTCGGCTGTTCCAGTAGTAAAAAGTCTTACATTAATAGCCGGGTCTTCCACATTAGGTACTTCTAATTCTTTTGCTTTTTTCCAACGGCCTGTCGTTTTACCAATCGCGAATCCTTCCTCATTACTTGAAGCTCTCCATCTTTTATTGATTTGGATTAGTTTGGCGGATTGGTCGTAAATAACCTGAAGCAAAGGATGATCTGCATTTCGAATTGTAATTTGTTTAGTTCCTTCTATTCCCTTTGAAAAAGTGAAATATTGGTCTATTTCAAATCCAGTTGACATGCGCTCTTCCTCTTCGCACGATATACGTTCTTGTGGTTTTGCGTCTGATTCTCCCAATTCTAAGATGTTGTTAAATACTTCCACCGCATCTTGACCTTTCAGTTCCTTGTTATTGATAGGATCATTATTTACGCCTTCAGAATCTTTATCAAGGAATGCGTACCCTGTGGTTTTAGAAATTTTAATTGATTGGGTTAAGCGATCAGCTTGGGTTAATTGCATTCTATTAATTCGGAACTTCCCACCATTATGGTAGATTAAATTGTTTGGCCCAAATTCTTTAAGTGCAACAAACCTTGGACGAGAAACGAATTCACCTTTATCCATGTGCCTATATCCAAGGAAAGCACGGATCGGTAATCGTGTGAAATTATATCCCGGTAAAAATCCTTCTGATGCAAGGTATCTGAAAATATAAAACTCAGATTCGCTACCGAAACTTTTTCTCTCAGAATTCAATAGTAGTTCTCTCTGTCTTCTTCCAACTCTTTCATCTCGAACAGCAGAGTTTTTTTGTGGATTGTCTGAACCGTAGGTTGGATCATCGATAATAATCCTTGCACTATCTACAAGCTTGTTCGCATTCCTGTATAATACACGCCATCTATCAAAGCTTTCGTCAAATCGTTTAAGGAAACTCATTGCATGATTAGTTAACCATGCGTCAGAATACCAATTCGTTGTTGACATATCCACAATCGAATTAATAATTTTCCTAAAGTTTATTATCCATTCATTTGAGTAGCGTTTAACATGATCTTCTATGTGAGTAACAATATCAGGTTTTATAGGTAACTCAGGAAATTGCGATACATTTAAAATTTCAGAAACAGAAGAACGCATATCAGTTAAACCTAATTCCATTAAGATGTATGCGTTGAAATGGGTAAGAAGGAGTTCCTCGTTAGTCAAATCAATTTTAGGTGGAACAACTGCACCTGCAACCATTTTCTTACTCTCTTTGAAGTAATTTCGATCATGTGGCGAGCCATTGGAACAATAGGTAAATACCAAAGCTGCTTGTCCACTTCTTCCGGCACGTCCACTTCTTTGGGCATAATTCGCCGGGTTTGGCGGTACGTTTCGCATGTGAACAATATTCAATTCACTTATATCAATACCAAGTTCCATTGTTGGAGAACAAAACAATGCTGAAATTTCCCCCTTTCTAAATTTCCCTTCACGATCAATCCTATCATCATTATTTAATTGCCCTGTATGTTCTCTACCAATTAGGGTTCTATTAAAAGTCCCAAAATCCTGCTGATAAAACTTTTTGAAAAAGTCATTTGGTTGGGATTCGATTGTCCGGTAACTTGCGACACGAACTTCATCCGCAAGTACAACCTTGCCATTACCAAGTTTCCATTGTACAGCATCAATCCGTAATCGATATCCCTTCGTTTCACCTTTCTTTCCTCTTACTAATTCAGATTTCAAGAAATGCCCTCGCTCCAAAACTCCACATAATAAATCAACAAATGTGGAAAGATCTTCTCCTCTGAGAACATCCATTTCATGATTACTAAACAATCTTCTTAGATACTTACCTAAATAACTCTGTGGGCCGACACTTGCCGTGTATGTGCGATAATTAGTTTCACCTACTGATCGTGAAATTAAAATATATGGAACATCAATCTTTTCATCTTGATCAAGAGACCAAAGTTTATTTTCATCCAATCGATTTCTTAATCTTTCCTCTGTTTCTGACCTCTTATCAGTTAACTTGTAATATTCAAAAGCATAAGAAGTGCGAAAGAAATTTAAAACTTGAAGGAGATATTTATAACGTAAATCAGCACTAAGTCCTTTAAATAAATGTAAGCCACTAAAGAAATCATCTTTTTCGCAAAATTCTTTAAGCCTATTATAATCTATTTCTAATAACGCACATTGCTCAAGATTAGGTGTATTATAACGCCAACCTCTTTTTAAATCATAAAGGATACGTAATTGCAGATAATCTTTTATGGCTTTCTCATTTTCCGGATCAGGCCATCCCGGATCAGAAGACGCAATTCGTGCGTATTCATCTTCCCTCAAGTTTAATTTTTTAAAAACTTGATCACTAATATTGTCAAGTGTTAATGTATTGTCAGGTGCGTCCTTTAAAGCATGATAAATAGCCGACCTTAATCGACCCAACATTAGAAAATCATTAAAATGTCCGGCTTGCAAAGATGCATCTTGCCTGTTGTCAGTAAAACTAAGTAGTTTTTGATTCTTTGGAAAAACACCAAGTTTGTTGAGTGCTTTTATAACACTGAATGATGCAATTGTAGTGGCCGTACTTCTACCTTCGTTTCCAAGCCGCATCAATTTTGTGTTTTCGTTTGTCTTTTGATCGAATATTACACCCGATGTCGGATCAAATAATAATCTAGCGGGAATGAACCAAGCTATGTTCTTATAACCACCGTCATGAGAAAATTCACCTGTTTCTTTAAAATATATTTTTCGAGGTAGTCTAAACTCATAGTAATTATCAAATTTCCCACCTGTCTTCTTAGTATTATACCAACTGTCAGGCAAAAACTCTTCATCATCAAGAGTCCATATCTCTTCACCCTTCTCAGGGATGATAAGATATCCATCAGGAAAATCATCTTCGGTTAATTCCTTCTTTTTTAACCCAAGTTCCTTGTCACCTTTTAAATCATCTCTTGAAATTCTTAATGGAAGATCATCAGGCTGCCTTGGAATTAATTTTCCTTCTTCCTTTCTAACGCAAATAAAATCATAACCAGAATATCGACTAAACAGAACTGGAAAAATTGGTTTTTCTTCACCATCAGTTTTTATGTAGCGGCCTGTTTCCAATGTAATTTTCCGATCTTCCTTAGCTTCTAATGAAACAAATACATTTCCTGTCTGAGAAATGAATTGGTGAATTTTGAATGGCAGGTATGATTTTCTTGGTGTAAGTTTTGACCCTTCAATGTTTAATTGCTCGCTCCATTGAAGCAAACTCATTAATGCTTCTCTACAGTTTTCATGGCTTTCATGAGAATCTACATGTAGCCTATCCGTTATTTGATTGAGTGTTAAAGGTTCTCCACGTTCCAAAAAACCTTCATCACTTCTGCTTAATGCGATTTTGTTTTCTAACCACACGGCAAGATGATTTGTTCTAAATAAGTCAGATTTTGTATGAGGATCAACTTTCTCAGCAATTGCTTCCTGTAGCTCGAAGTGATTTGGTAATCTTCCGGGATAATTAGTACATGTGTCTAATGTTTCACCTATAATATGATCCTTTGTAAAGGGAAAACTGAATATTTGTTGTGCAACATTTGCAACTGCCTTTTTCCTTTCTTCAGCAGTACCACCGGAAGCCATCGTTGCCGAAGTTCCAATGCAAACCAATTCTTTCTCACAATTATTTTTTATCCTCCTAATCAGAATTGACACATCAGACCCCTGTCTTCCTCTATATGTGTGCAATTCATCAAACACAAGAAAGTCCAGGCTTTTTGCCATACTATCACGTAGCCATGCCTCACTATTTCGAGTCATAATTAACTCTAACATCATGTAGTTAGTTAAGATGATGTTAGGTTGCAACTCCTTCATTTCACCTTTGTCTTCAGCACTTTCCTGTCCTGTGTATTTCCCATATGTAATCGGAAAACGCTTTTTAGTTAAAGATTTTAATTCTTTTAAAATCTCATCTAAACTTTTTCCCTTATCTTCTATCGCATTTGCAGGCAAAAATGATTTTAAGTAATTGATTTCATATTTTTTTATTTCTTCTTCCTGCGAATTTATTAGTGCATTCATTGGATACACTACGATTGCCTTTGTGCCTTTTTGTTCGCCCTCTTTAAGAATTCGATTAAATATTGTAGATAGATAGGTTAATGACTTACCTGATCCTGTTCCTGAAGTCACAATAAAACTTTCTCCCTTAACTCCCTTCCTTATTGCTTCAACTTGGTGATGATATAAATTATAGTTCCCAAAGATTAATTTCAGATCAGAATGAATTAAACTTTCTTTTTCAAGATCATCTAACGATTGTCCAAGCTTAAAAGAAGGGTTAAATTGAATTAAAGGTTCAGGCAGAAAAATTCCCGATTTAAATGCTTCATCAACCTTATCTCTGATTCTTTTATCTTTAATAAAAGTAAAGCTGTTCAAGTAATTTTTGTAATCCTCAACTATGTTTTGGTGGATTCTGAATGCCTGCATACTTATTTTTTCCTATTACTCGTTAATAAATCTTTTACATCTACTTTTAGAATCTCCGCTATTTCATAGAGAATCTCAATGCTTGGTTGTCTCCTATTTTGTACATAGGAATTAACCATGTTATAACTTTTGCCCAGCTGTTCAGACAGCCAAACTTGTGTTAATCCTTTCTTTTCGAGCAGCTCTTTAATACGATTCATTGGTGTTGGGATTGAACCTTATAAATATATGAGAAAAATCCCATCTATCTCATTTTGTGAGATGGATAATCGCTTTTTTGTTGAAAAAGTACTTTCCACATGGTCTGGCGGCTAAAATTTTTACTTCTCACAAAATCAATGAGATAGAAGGCGTATAGAAATGAAGGAAGGGATTTATTTTGCAATTATGCAGAATAGATATACTTTTGATATGCAGTTAAAGCAAAAGTAAAACAAATGAGTTCTAACAGATTAAATCCCAAAATGATAACCGTGGCAAGAGAGTCAAGGGGCTTAACGCAATTGGAGCTTGCTGAGAAGTTGCATCTCTCTACTTCTCAAATGTCACGTATTGAGCAGGATTTTACGGAGCTAGGGGAACAACACTTAAAAACACTTTCTAGTGTGCTCAACTACCCCGAAAGTTTCTTTTATCAGGAGGGCGAAAACTTGCCCCCGGCTTTGGCTTTACGCAAACGCAATAAAGTGGCACAAAAAGTTATGTTGCCCATTGAAGCGGAAGTAAATATCTACCGCCTCAATATTGAGAAGCTGCTAAAGGCGATGGCCGATGCAGATTTTCAGTTGCCGGTGTTTGATCCTGAGAAATTGGGATCTCCTGCTGAAGCCGCCCGGAGGTTGCGTAAACTGTGGAAAGTAGAAAAAGGTGCCATCAGCAATTTAACGCAGCTTTTAGAAGAAAATGGTTTTTATGTGATTGCTTTTGATTTTAATACCGAGCGGGTGGATGGCATGAGCATTGTTGCGAACGGCTCGCATCCGGTGGTATTTTCAAACAAAAGAAGTTTAGGGGATCGGCAGCGTTTTACCCTTGCGTATGAGTTGGGGCATTTGGTGATGCACTTGCAAACCAATCCTTCCTTTACACGCGACATCAGCCATGAAGCCAATGAATTTGCAGCCGAGTTTTTGATGCCGGAAAAAGATATAAAGGCAGATTTTAAAGATGGCGTTACCATCAATCTATTGGCGGACTTAAAGCGTAAATGGAAAGTAAGTATGCAGGCCTTGTTATACAGGGCAAACGATATTGGTGTTATTACCGATAATCAGAAAAGGTATTTGGTCAATCAGTTTAACTCCATGAATATCCGCCGGAGAGAGCCAGCCGAGTTGGATATTCCGAGAGAGCAGCCCATGAAGCTGCGAGACTTGATCACCAAATACAAAAATAAACAGCGTTTGAATGTAAAACAATTGGCCTTGTTTTTTAATTCAAACGAAGACGAGTTTTTGAGTAAATACTCGTAATCACCCAGTTTAGAAAAAAATGTAAAATGAGTATAACAACAGACAAATTCGAATTAAAAGCCTACTCCAAAAAAGAGTTAGCAGAGATCTACCAAGTGTCGGTAAAGACATTTAATACTTGGTTAAAACCCTTTGAAGAAAAAGTTGGACAGAAGCGTGGTCGCTATTACACCGTTAACCAAGTGAAGACTATTTTAGAGGCCATTGGTTTACCCGGTGTGATGCATTAAACATAAAAGCTAGATCAAATCCAAAAGAAATACCACATGCTTGACGAAAACAAAGTCAAGATCTAATTCCGCCTACATTCACCCGAATACTTCCCGAAATAATTTCTAGGCAACACCCGGTAGTCCCCGGTATTATTCAATCTTTCAGGCCTTCTCCCGCAATTACCCCTTGATCCTCCCGGAGTGAATGCGCTTATTTTCTAAAATTTATTTCCGCCCAAATCTTCCCTAAAAATCCCTTGCAGAACCTTACAACCTCTGTTGCGCTTTTACTAGCAATAAAGTTCTGATTGCATCAAAATTTCGCTACTCGCATCAAAGATTTTCTCTTTCAGCCCAAATCGGGAAAGCAGGCTATCTGCTTGCTGCAACTTTGTATCGTCAAACAACGACAACCGAAAGAAGTAAATAATAAAACAATATACGATGTCAGCAGTAAGAAAAACAAAAGGCCGTGCAAGCCACTTGAGAGTGGTAAAAGGCAGTAAAACAAATCCACTCCAAAGCATAGTGGAAAGCACATGGGCGTTTATGCACGCCGCCCTATGGCAAAACGAAGAGTTCACGGAGGTAGAAAAAATTCAGTTTCAAAAACTCATTGCAGAGTACTATAACAGTGCTGCACCTTCAGAAAAGGTATTTGAAGAATTGGTGGAGCGTGTGTGTTTGGTTAAACGTTACTTAAGCCGTAAACAAGGCCGCTATGTTGCCAAACCCATCGATTGGTTAAACATTCATTATTACAATGGTTTACGAGGAACAGAAACATGGTACAGACAAGTGTGTCAGCAACGTGTAACTGTACCTTATTACAACCAAGGATTGACGCTACTTGCCAAGGCCTTGCTAAAATATCTGCAAGAGCCAAATGCACACACTCTTCAAATCATGCGGGCACGTTTGCTGGCAGAGCGTCAATTTGATCTGCTTCAAATCTTTAACAACACCATTGTTCAACTTCAAATCAATCAACTCTAATATGACAACTACATCCAAAGCAATCGAGATAAAACCTTATATGATCAGTGAACTGGCAAAGTTCTATCAGGTGAGCGATAAAACATTCCGCTGCTGGCTAAAAGGCTTTGCGGACAAGTTGGGCAAGCGCATTGGCCGATATTACACAATTAAACAAGTGGAACTTATTTTCCAGGAGTTGGGCACACCAAAAACAATTGAGTATTAATAGTTGCCATGTTGTGCCGAATTCGGCAAAGACCGGAAGTCTCAGCCCGAAGCAAGAAAGTGAGCAAGAGCATCGCCACACCTTTGTGTCGTGATGTTACAAGAACTAACAAAAACCAATAACCAAATGTCAGAACTAAAACACAACCACCCACCGCAAGACGGCACCAGCAATATGCTGTTAACAGCGAGTATTCTCTTTGCAAACATTGATTATTCCGGATTAACAGATTATGCGGTAAAGGCGATTGTGGGAGGAGCAATTTGGATGGCATTTAAAGTGTGCGCTGAATACATCAGTGAAAAACTGAAGAGAAGAAAATGATCGGCATTAAGAAAATATTAATAGGTCTGGGCATAGGAGGAGGCTTGGCCGCAGGAGGAACCTACCTGTGGCGATTGAGAAAAACCTCGGTGAACTTGGAAATTGTACCTACTGTTAAGGTACACAAGGTTGACTTGGAGGGATTGGTCTTAAGAGTGGATGTAACACTTAAGAATCCAAGCAATACCGGTTTAAAGCTCAAGTTCCCTTTTGTGAAACTACTCATAAAGGGAAGCAGCATCGGGAGTTCACAAGCCGTGAATAGGGACGTTGCACTGCCCTCATACGGAGAGGCAAGATTTGAAGCAATCATGATCCGCATTCCGATGTTCAGCCTCCTCTCTACTGCCAAAGGCCTGTTTACTGCTGTTCAAAAAGGCGAGGCCTTTAAAATATCAGTAATGACGATGACCACTATTGATTTGGGTTGGAAGACGGTGCCTTATGAAACAATAGACGAAGTACAACTCATTGCTCCAAAAAATGCAGGCAAGTAAACATAGAAATATCGCAAGTGGTGAAGCCTTCGATGCCCTCTTTCCAAGGCCACTCTTCCTTGATCCGGTTATCAAGCGGGGAGCTACTGTGAATGATACGGTGCGCTTCATTCCGAAGGTGGTGCGAGAGACTTTGTTTCATACCGAGAAGATTGCGGCTTTGTTGAAAGGAAAAAACACGTATGAGACTTGCCGTAACATTTGGCTCTTTGTTTACAAGCACATTGCTTACAAAAAAGATGAAGAAGGCAAGGAGCAAATACGGAGTCCTGCCCGAACGTGGCACGACAGAGGGCCGGGTGTTGACTGCGATTGTTACACGGTTTTTATCAGCAGCATTTTGAGCAATCTCAAAATAAAGCACAAGTTGAGAATTACCAAGTACAGGCAAGATCACTTTCAACACATCTACCCAATAGTTCCCAGTTCCGATGGCAGGTACATCACGGTCGATTGTGTGGTAGACCAATTTAATTATGAAGAACCATACTCAGAAAAACAAGACACAAACATGGATTTAGAATATCTAAACGGCATACCCAGCACAAACAATGTAGATGTGCAAGACCTGATGGGTTGGGAAGAATTGAACGGGGACTTGGGCAAGCTAAAGATTTTGCAAAAGAAAAATGCGGCACCGACTCCGGCAAATAAACCACTCTTGAAAAAGTTGGGGAGTAAAATTGCACCACCTCCCGGCACGCAGGACGCTTCCAAAAAAGGAAAATTAAAGACGGCGGTGCATAAAGGATTGCATGTGACCAATCGTGTGAATCCTGCCACCGTGCTTTTGAGAGAAGGTATTTTAGTAAGTATGAAAACCAATCTTTTTAAAGTCGCAGAGCAATTAAAATACTCCTACATGAGCGATGAACAGGCCAAAGCCAAGGAAGTGGACATGGCCAAGTTTCAAAAACTAAAAGCGGTGCGGGCAAAGTTGGAAAAGATTTTTTACGATGCAGGCGGTAAACCTGAGAATCTGAAAAAGGCCATCCTCACCGGTAAAGGCAATGCCAACAAAGAAGTGAGTGGCTTGGGATACATTATTGATGACATGAGTGGCTTGAATGATAGCGCAAGTGTTCATGAAGTGTTGGGCACAGAAATGTATCAGGATTAAAACCTAAACGGCTTGGGTGTTGTTGCCACCACCGCTTCTGTAACAGCCGCAACCGGAGTGATTGGAGCAATAGCCGGATTACTAAAAAGTATAGGCAGCATTTTTCCAAAGAAAACAGCGGCAGCAAAAAAGAGCGAATCAACTGTAAACACAAGTACGTCTTCCGATGCAGGAACTGAGAATAATTCCGGTGGATCAGAAAACAATGCACCACCTGCAAGCAGATCATCAGGAGGATCCGAATCCGGTGGCAGCAGCGAAAACAATGGAGGCTCGACTGAATCATCCGGAGGTGCTGAAGGCGAAGGCGGATCGGGAGAAAGCAATCTTCCTGCAAAATCAGCTGCCAAGGGTGCTGCTCCTTCAACTGGTAAAGCTGGTTTTTGGGATGCGAATAAAAAGTGGATTAAACCTACTGCTATCGGCTTAACCGGAGTTGGTTTGATTTACCTCGGTGTAAAGATGATGAAATCCAAACCAGAGAAGTCGCCACCAAAGCAAGCCTTGTCGGGCTTCAAGCCTCGAAAGAAAAAGAAAGGAGGCAAGAAGCATAAAAAGAAAAAAGCAGTTGCATACATGTAAAATCAAAACAAAAAGAAATGGCAAAGAAGAAAAATAAATATCAAAAGGAAGCCCTCAAAAAAGCACTGAGTGGTGCGGGGGATGCCAGCGCCATCGCCAAAACCAAAGATGCCGCCACTGAACTCGGTAAAGACATTGTGGTGGGTGTAATTGGCGGTGGTGTGGCCGGAGCAGCATTAGGCAGACTGTCTTTTGTAGTTGGTGCCGCTGTAACAGGTGTCGGGCATTTCGCAAAAAACAGAATTGCTTCTGTACTCGGCCTCGGCATGATGGCATCAGGCACGTATCAAAGCATGGCTGGCATGAATGGCAAACCAACGTCCGGTTTGGAAGGCGTAAAAGAACGTTTGCTGAGTTTAAAGGACGACATGAAGCGCAGAGTGTTTTTGGATAAAGTACTTAAGGCAAAACCTAAAAAGACCGCAGATGAAGGCACCAATGGCATGGGAGAGGTACAATACTTTTTGCATCCCGGCAATGAAGAAGTTGGCGCTTTGGACATGAGTGCTTTAGAATCCATTGAAAAACAAATTCAAGAAAGCGGAGAGCGCTACGTCCAAGTCAATGGTCTGCAAGGCCAACTCAGCGGTGAAGATGAGATGGGCATGGTAGAACCATCCGACAAACTCTACTAAAACAAAAATCAATCAAGTAAAACCATAAAAACGTAAAACATGTTAGATCTATTAGAAGGTACAGAACAGTACAACAATGCCGGAGCCCTTTTAGGCATCGATGGCTTGGAAGGTGAAGAGCTTTTGGGAGCCTTGCGAAAAATGAATCCGGTGGCTCGTCAACGCACCATTAACAAATTGGCCAGTCCGCCTGCGGGCAGCAAGGGCTCACGTGCAGAAATGGAAAAACATTTTGGCGAATTGCCTGATCACATCAAATCAGCCTTGGCAAAAGGCGAATTGCGCTTGGCAGATACCATTGTGTATTCAATCAAACCGGTGAATTCAAAAACCATCAAGTTGTTTGAAACACAAGATGTGAAAGAAGTAGGTATTCGCAACCTTAGCAACGCCAAGTTGCCAAAGAACCAAGCCTTGTTGGTGAGCGGTATTGTATTGTTGGCATCCATTCCAACTGAAAACACGCCGGACAAAATCATGGCCTCGCGATTTATTCAGATTGAAGATTTCCCGGCCATTGCCAACGGAGAATTCAGTCTGAAAGCCAACAAAAAAATCATTGTGCCGGAAACGAGCATTGCAGCTTTCAAAACGCAAAGCCACCATGCCGTGCCATTGGGCTATTACAAATTGGCTAACCCACGCCTCATTCAAGATGATATTTTGGTTGAGTTCACTGTGGAACTTGGTACAATGGATGGCCTTGATCCAAAGACCCAACTCTATGTTGGTTTGCACGGCACTATTACAACGCCTTAATTCAAAACTAAAGTCGGGAGTTTTACTCCCGGCTTTTAAAAACCAAACGCCATGATAAAAACAACCAAAAAAAGATTTGACATCCGCATTACACAAGCCAACTCAACGGTGAGCGAGACTTTTGAACTGGACAAAAATATTGTGCGCATACAAGGTTTGCTGTTGAGTTCCGATAAGGATGATCTCTTGTATTACCGTGGTGCGCAAAAGATTGAAATCAACAAAGAGGAGTATTTCCCGGATAATTATGAGAGCAAACTTTTGATGACCGGCTTAAATGTTTCGCCGAAACAACGCTACTACGATTTAGGAGGAGCCAGTGCAGGCAATGGTCGGGTGCAATTGACTTACAAGGATACAGACGATGGCAGAACCGTGTTTGCACCATACAGAGTGAGTTTGTATTTGGATTGTGAATTGGAGGATTTAAAATGATGCGTGAATCGGTGATAGTGACCAAGCTGAGTATTAAGCTGCAAGGGGAGCGCAAGCATTTTCAGGTGAAGTTGCCAAGCGATATCACATCCATTGTTGGCATTGAATACAGTGTGCGCTTGATGGATATGTATCCGCTGCCACCGGTAGAGCCGCCTAGAGAGGTAATTAATCCGGATGGGACAATTAGTTTAATTCTGCCTGAAGACGACTCTGCGGTTGCGATCAAGAGCAAATTCAAAGCCAATCAATTTGTGGGAGAATTACGCCTACAAAGCTATGACCACATGAATTGGTTTTACGCTGCGGATGTGTTTGCAAACGACGCCAACCTAAATCTCTGCGATGTGTCTGATCTCTATTTCAGAGTAAAAGAGTACTCGCACAGTATACCACGATATGAGGAGGTAATGCAGATACCGGGAATCTCTACGCTGATACAAGGTTGGTACTTGGATGCGCTCGGAAAACAATACAATCAGAATCTGCGCTACGAACTTGGCATTTATGTTTGGATAACAACGAAGGAGGCATCATGACAATTAATCTCGCATTGGAATACATTCCCAAACGCATGGAAGAGTTGGGACATGGCAAAAACTACACCATCCGTTTCCGTCACCTTGTGATGCAGGGAAACGAAACTCAATCCATAGATGCTTCCAACCAGTTCTATTACCTCGTTGAAGAGGCAGAACAGGTTCGGGTGGAGAGCGAAACCGGTGTTTTTGATTTAAGTGAAAAAGCCGTCAACGAAATGCAATACGAGCATCAGGGCAAAATGCAAATCAGTAACTATTTATCAGGAATCAATCACCTACGATTCATTCATGTAATACCAAAAAATCAAGAACAATAATATGCAACACACCAATCCATACAACGATGTAAAGCTGGCACAGTTTAAAATGTGGCTGCACGACATGGCCGATAAAAACGAGGGCAAATATTTTGAAGTATATGTGGACGATGTAAAAATTGTCCCTCGCACCAACCGAGTAGATGCCATTGATGACCACAAAGTATATCTCGATGACGGCACCGAAACAGTAAAGGTATTTACCTACAACACCGAGAATTCTAATCGCTACCAGCAGTTCACTTTCTTTTTAGAAAAGAAAAAGCCGATGGAGCAAATGATCCACAATACAGCTCCTGTTACTCAAGGTTTATCCGGCATTGAACTCGAGAACAAAATCAATGAGCGTTTAAATCAGTCATTGATGCAAGAGCGTGAACGTTGGCAAACCGACCTGTTGAAACGTGATTATGAAACCTGCAAGAAGCAGTTGAATGAAGCTGAGGAGTACATTGATGAATTGGAAGATCAGCTAAACAAACTCAAAGGTAAAAAACTGCACTGGGGCGATGTAAACCTTGGAGATGTTGCCTCTGTGATTGTGGAAGGCATGGTGAAACGTAATCCGCATTGGGTAGCCAAACTGCCGGGAGGCGATGCATTGGCAGGCTTGATTGCCAAAGAGAGCAACGGACAAGCAGAATCAACGGAGCCTGAGACCGAAATGGTGATCCGCAAGAAATCAGCTTCAGAATCAGAACTCAGTGAAGAAATGAAAGCCCAGCTTGGTTTCTTAAAACAACTGGAGTCGCATTTCAGTCAGGAACAACTTGACAAAATTATGCAGATCCTACAAGCCTTTGCGGAGGAACCCAAGCAAATTGAAACTGTGTACGAACTTTTAGAAATCAAAGCAAATGAAAAAGTATAGCTACGACATCAGCATTGAAGCTGCTTCTGAAGCGGAGGCCGATGCAAAAATGAAGCACTTGAGTGTGCTTGCAAAAAAACTCAGCAGCAAAGAACTCACAAAATTGGCAGACATCGTTCAGAACGATCCTGTAAAAACAGCAATCGCAAAAAAGGCATTAGGCGTTTAAAATGGAAAAGAGAAGCACCACTTCAAGTTTATCGGTAAGAGAGAAAGTCATTTACTCTCTGATTGGAATTGGCATTGTGGGTGGTGGTCTTTTTTACGGCAGAAAGTTTGTCTTGAAAGGTATCTCCAATAGAGAAGAGAATAAATCCTTTGAAGATGGCACCCCTGCCACCATTGCCAAGCAGATCAAAATGGCCTTTGAAAACGATGGCTGGCCGGGTACGGATGTTGTGAAGTTGAGAAGTAGTCTCACAGAAATTCCGAGCAAAGAAGTTTTTTTAAAAGTCCAGGAGTCTTACAAAAAACTCTACAACGGAAATATGATAGCGGATATGAGTGACGAATTGCAATCAACCGAATACAACGAGATGATGCAGATCATTGCAGCTAAGCCCGTAAAGGCTGGAGCCAAAGTGAGTGACCCAAACATCAAGTACACGGCATGGGCAAAACGATTAAAGGCAGCATTTGACAAGGTCTATGGCTTTTTACCCGGAACCGATGCAGAAGCAATAAAAGCGGTGCTGGCTGAAATACCAACGCAGAAGGCATTTATTAATACCGGTATCATTTACAAAAAACTATACGGCAGCAATGTGATGAATGAATTAAAAAGCGAAGGAGAGTTTGGTCAGTACAGCGAGTGGATGAAAATAATCACCTCAAAACCCAAGGGCTAGGACAACACACAAACGTCAGCATTTGGTAAGAGAGAAAAATCAACATTCAAAAAACAAAATGAAAACAATACGAGACATAAAATTTATTGTGGTGCATTGCACGGCAACACCACCCAATACCACCATCGAATCGATTAAGCGCTTTTGGAAAGAGAAGCGGGGTTGGGGCGATGTGCCGGGATACCACTACATCATTGAGCGCAACGGCAACGTGATCAAACTGCTCGATGAAAGTAAAAACAGCTACGGAGTTTACCATCACAACTCAAACTGCATCAGTCTGGCATACATCGGTGGCATTGACAAAGAAGGCAAACCGCAAGATAATCGCAGCGATGCCCAAAAACACGCCATGTTTAACCTGATCGTTTCATTGACAGAGAAGTATCCAAGAGCTGAGGTATTGGGTCACCGTGATTTTCCGGATGCAAAAAAAGCTTGTCCGTGTTTTGATGTAAAAACATGGTTGAAAAATTACGAACCCGACTTAGGTAATGCTGCGTAATGCTCCTGAACAAACTCAAAGGCATATTGCGGAGTAAGGGCTATGAACTCTACACAAAGCCAAATCAATTAAACATTGTTGGAATAAGGTCAACAGCAACGGCCTCCAACCGCTTTGATGATGAGATTCATGTCTTTTATAAAGTAAGTGCCTTAAAGTGGTTCTACCATGTGTACAAAGCAACAACCGACCCCGGCACCTTTTGGCTGAAGAACCCCATGCAGCCCCAAGGCACAGCAATACTGGCGCAGGGGCAATACAAGGGGGCGTACAAACTTGGATTACACCAAGGGAAGTACAAAGCCTTGGTGCAAGCCAAACCAATTGTGGTGATGCGTGATTACGATAGAACGGCAAAGCTTGACTTTAGAAATGGCAAGAAAAGCACAGGACTATTTGGGATCAACATTCATCGGGCAAGTCTGAATGGAACTACCAAGACGGTCGACAAATACTCAGCGGGATGTCAGGTGTTCGCCAACATCAAAGACTTCAACGAGTTCATGAGTTTATGTGAAAGGCACAAGAGCCTTTATGGAAACAGTTTCACCTATACACTCATCGATTTCAGAGCAGTAAAACGCCAAAGCTTAAAACGTTGGGCAATTGGTACGGTGTCGGTGAGTGTGTTGCTCGCCGCCTTATGGGGTCTAACAAAACGAAAAAATAGAAACAAAAATGCAAAACCAAATTCTAACAGCGCTGCTTCAACTGCTAAAGGATAAGAACGGAAACCACAGTCTCCGAGAGGTGGCAACTGCCCTCTTTGTCTTGGTACTGTTAGTGAGTTGGATCGCAGCACAGTTCTTTGACCAACAAATGCCGGAGTACATGTTCTACGCCTTTGTCAGCTTAGTTGGCGCAGGCTGCTTCGGGTACTCGATTGAAAGAAAAACAAGTAATAACGATAAAAACTAATTCAATGAAACAACTATTTCTTGCCTTTACAATAGGCTTTATCCTTTGCTTTCTCAGCTTTAAAACCTGTAAAGATTCACCACCCAAGCATTCAGTCAACGAATTGCGACAGGAAAGTAAAGTAGCGGAAGTGCAAAGCAAGTACATCGAACATGCATATAAAAAGGCTAAAGAGAATTACTTGCAACAAAGCGACTCGCTTGCAAAGGAAAATAAAAAACTCAGTGCCCTGTTAACCGCCAGTAAATTCTTATTAAGGAAACAGCAATTGAAAATGACACAACAATTGCCCTGCGATACGCTGCGAAAGGAAGCACAGAGGCTGAGTGAGCTGAGTACTTGGCAAGATAGTTTATGTGGTCAGACAATTCAGTCTCTAAACGATGGTATAGCCATTCGGGATTCACAGCTCGTTGTTTGCGATAGAAGTACTGCCGCCTTATTTAATCTTCAGAAGGAGAATCAACTCCGTGAAATGAAATTGAACGAAGATCTCAAGGCCGCATTAAAAACCTGTCGTAAGAAACGATTCGAAAACCGGGCGCTTTCTATTGGCTGGATGATCATGGCCGGAATCACAACAAGCCTTTTTATAAAAACGCAACAGTAACACATGAAGGAAAAGACCATCATTTCGACCGCAACACTTGCAACCTCTCTGATGATGTATTTCTACGCAAAGAGCGCACAAAAAGACGCTGTTCCGTATGTAATGATAGGAGGCTTTATGGGAGCCGTCATTGGAGAGAGCATTATCGAATTCATTAACAAAACAAAAAAAAAGTAAGTATGGCAATGACAATTGAAAACAATGGAGCAAACATTAAAGTAACAGAGAACGGACTCTCTCGTTACATTTTTAAAGGACAAATTCGTGAGATTGAAGTTCTGAGAGGAACCATCATCCGAATAGACATCGGGCAAGGGGCATTGAGAAATCTCTTTGTTGATCAAGCCAACGTCACCGCACCGATCTCCAACTCGGTTACCGATTTAAGAGATCAAATCATCGCCATGTTAGCACCGGCTGCGAACAACAACGATGCCAACGAAGCATTGGAGATTGCAGCACTCAACGGCATTGCTACCACGATGACCAATCTGCAAACCAAAGTAGACTCTTTGGACAGCAAAGTGTTCTTTGAACCAAAGATTGTGGATGAGAGCGATGTCAATGTGGTGTACAATGGCTATGCCTTACCGGGCGCATTGCCTGAGCAATCCGTATGGGCGATTCAAAAGGTGAGCTTCCGTGATGGCTTATTCACTTACGAATGGGCAGGCGGCAACAAACAGTTTGACAAAAAATGGTCAGACAGAACTACACTGATTTATTCATAATCGATGAAGACACCAATCACATATTACGGTGGGAAACAAACCTTGTTAAAGTACCTGTTACCCTTGATTCCCGCACACCGTTTATATTGTGAACCCTTCTTTGGGGGTGGCGCTGTATTCTTTGCGAAACCTAAATCAGAGGTTGAAGTGATTAATGATATCAATGGAGAGATTGTAAATTTCTTCAAAGTATTAAAATCCAACTTCCCGGAATTGCAAAAGGAGATCAGAGCCACCCTACATAGTAGGGAACTCTATAAAAAAGCAATGGTGGTGTACGAGCATCCCGATTTGTTTTCGGATGTAAAACGGGCATGGGCACTTTGGGTGCTTACCAACCAAGGCTTTGCAGGGATGATTGGTTCATGGGGCTTTGGAAAGGACGATGCCAAGGAAGCATCGCTGGCCGTGAAAAGAGAAAACTTCACCAAAGACTACGAGAGCCGTTTGGTGAGAGTACAAGTAGAAAACAACAATGCACTAAAAGTAATACAACGCTGTGACGACAAAGAAACGTTTATTTATGCCGACCCTCCGTACATTGGTTCGGATCAGGGGCATTATAAGGGTTATTCGGAAAACGATTACCGAGAATTACTCGATGCGCTGGCCAAGGTAAAGGGCAAGTTTTTATTGAGTTCTTATCCCTCAAAAATTCTGCAAACCTACATCAAGAAATACAAATGGAAGGTGCAGAAAGTAACCAAGAGCGTGGCCGTGACCAAGCACACCGATAAAGTGAAAACGGAAATGATTGTGATGAACTACGACCCAAGCAAAATCAAACCCTTTATTCATTCGCTTAATGCCAAAGACGCAAAAGAACTCAAAGTCATTTACAAACAACTCAACAAATTAAAACTCAAGGCCGCATGAAAATCACTACTAAAAATTACTTTAAGGCCATTGAAGAGATTGGTCTAGAGAAGCTGCCACCAGCCTTGCGCAAGTCACACGCTTTAATTGAAGAACGCACCGGAAAAGGCAGCGACTGGAGCGTATATGAACACGATGCAGAAGTGAAGCGGGTGTTTGATTTAAGCTTTGAGAAATTGTTTGAATTTATTGACCGTAAAGAAGGACTGTCGGGTTTGGATGGCAATTCCACAATTGAGCGTGCCAAGAAAGATGCAGCCGGGTACAAGCATCTGCCGTTGGAAAAATTGAAAATGATATACCGCTTAGAGCAGGATGCTGAACTGGAGGACGGATTAACTGAAGAAATAAAAATCAGAAAGACAGCCTTGGAGAAAGCCATCGCAGAGAAAGAGGGAACCTCTGTGGCAAAGACTAGCAAGACGAAGAATAAGTTTTCAGAGATTTCACAAGAAATAAAGTTCATTCATCGTTTTCTCGATTTTCACGACAAAGTGTTATACAAAAACACCATCGGAATTTTTATTGACGATCTGCAAAAAGCCATTACCGAGAAACTGATTACCAAGAAGTCACCGGTCGCAAAAGAAATCATGGAGATGCAAGACTCTGCGCTGCGAGCATTTAACAGCATGCGCAATGCCAAGCACTTTATGCTTCGTCCGGAAACTATCAAAAAACTAAAAGCAATCATTGAAAAGTACGAGAACTCTTATGAGGACATAGATGAAAGCTACGCCAAGGCTAAGAAAGAAAAGAAGAACTTGAATGGTTTGGGTGCTGCGCCTGTTAATGTGATGGCCAGCACCGATTTTGCCAAGCTTCAATTCGATACCCTTGGTTTTACCGGAAAGTGGTTGGACTTTATTGGAGATCCCGCTCCCGGTTTCACAGCAATGGTGTTTGGCATGCCTAAGATGGGCAAGAGTTATTTGTGTGTGGACTTTGCAGGCTATTTGGCAAGGCATCATGGCAAAGTGCTGTACGTTGCCAAAGAAGAAAAATTAGATGCAACGCTACAGAAAAAACTGAAGGACAAAGAAGTGGCGCATGAAAACTTGTTTGTTTCAGATGCGCTACCGAAAGATCTCGCACCCTATGATTTTGTATTCCTGGACTCGGTCAACAAAATTGGTCTTACACCAAAAGATCTAGAAAACCTCAAAACAAACAATAAAGGAAAATCATTCATCTATGTTTTTCAAGCCACTAAGAGCGGCAAGTTCAAAGGCAACAATGAATTTCAACATGATGTGGATGTAGTGATTGAAATACCGGAACAAGGCAAAGCCACGCAGTACGGGCGTTTTAATCAAGGAGGTGAGATGAATATTTTTGAAGCCTCTGAAGAGTTATCGGGAGTAAAACAAAGTGAAATCGAAATTGAAGGGGAACTTCCCATACCATTGGGTGAACTTTTTATTTATATAAAACGTAAAGGCGACAAGGAGGAAGATATTGTTTCAATTTTAGATAAGGAGCCGGTACGAGTTATTGCGGAGGTAAAGAAAATTGTCAATGAGATTATCAAGAAGAAAAAGCTACACATCACTATTCTTGATCTTGAACACGCCTATAACGATTCAGATAATATCGACACTGGCGTTGCATATTTTGGCATAAAACTCTCAGGATTAAAGGCCGATTTGCGAAAGATAGCCGGAGAGGGCAAGACCATAGAATACGACTGGGAATCAGGTTTGGCAGGTGGTAAAAGGGATAAAAAGAACTTGGACGTTCAAAAGAATGTATCGAACGTAGACGGCATGAAAAAGAAGCCAAAACAAGAGCAAGACTGGACGCAGCGTCCGGAACTGCACCCGATTGAACGCTCGCACTTGATGCGTATCAAAAACCTCTACGAAGAAGGCGATATGAAAGAAGCCATGCGCCAAGCTGCCTTCCTCGATACCTTTCTGAGGGAGATGATTCCACCAAAAATGTGGGTCGAGATGGGCGGAGAACTTACCGACAACGGAAAGGAAAAACTCAAACTCTCTTCCGATTTTGCGAACCGTCCCGATGACCTGAACCCCAAGTTTATTTTTAGCACCACTGCTACCACATTGCTTATTGAAGCATTGAAAGGCGGCTTCGACCTAAAACACTTAATCCGGCAGGAACTCACCAACCGAGGCGTGGATGATAAAGGCGATTGGGTGGGATTTGAGAAGGCAGAAAAGATTCACAAAGTGAAGAAGTAGAATTGACACACTGTTTGAAGCAAAGGCGGGGGATACTCCGCCTTTGGTCGTTCTTTGAAATATTGATAATCAGTATGTTAAGTGATAATAATTAAAAGTACTAGAAGATTGATGGGAAACACTTAGTTCTTCCAATTTAACAAATTCAGTATATTTGTATGGTTGAAAAAAGCGCTACACATATTATTTTGTTTTTATTTTCTTTCACTAGCTGTTTTGCCTTGTGGTGACAAGGATGATTGCAATGAAATAAAACATGAGCAAACTGCACAAAATAACGAAGATCATGAACATGAGATTTGTACTCCTTTCTGTGTCTGTTCTTGCTGTGCAACGCATTTTGTAATGAAACCTTTTCAATATACTCAAAATCAAGTAGTAGTTATCAATACTGTTTACACGGTTCATCCTGAATCAGAAACATCAACTGCTGTTATTCCTGTTTGGCAACCGCCAAAGCTTGTTTAATCCAAGCATCATTTTAGTCTACGCTTAACACATTGGTATAGCAATGTGTTTTTGATGCTTTACGGCGATTTTGCTGTAATAAACCTATATCACAAAATTAATTTATACAGAACAAAAATTATGTTTGACAAACTAATAGGTTTTTCTATTAAAAATAAAATGGTGATTGGAATGTTTACCATTGCTTTAATAGTGTGGGGCATTTATTCCTTTAAAAAATTGCCCATTGACGCTCTTCCTGATATAACTAATAATCAGGTAACGGTAATTACGGTTGCACCAACAGTTGCAGCTCAGGAAATTGAAAGTTTCATCACTAATCCTCTGGAAATTTCTATGTCGAATCTACCCGATGTAAAGGAGATTCGTTCTATTTCAAGATTTGGCCTTTCCGTTATTACGGTAGTGTTTGACGATAAGGTTGAAACCCATACAGCCAGGCAGTTGGTAGCCGAAAAAATAAAACAAGCCGAAGCCGAAATCCCAGATGGATTGGGGAAACCTGAAATGGGGCCAATTACAACAGGATTGGGTGAAATATACCAATACACCATTCACACTAAAAAAGGATTTGAAAACAAATTCTCTGCACAGGATTTAAGAACAATTCAGGATTGGATCGTCCGCAGACAATTAGCCGGAGTGCAAGGTATCACCGAAGTAAGTGCATGGGGTGGAGAAATGAAACAATACGAAGTTTCTATTGATCCCAATCGAATTAATGCCATGAATGTAACCATTAGCGAGGTATTTGAAGCTTTGCATAACGGTAACGAAAATACAGGGGGAGCATACATCGAGAAAGGCTCAAACGTTTCCTTCATTCGTGGAATAGGGATGGTTAAAACCAAAGAGGATATCGAAAACATTGTTATTAAAACGGTTGACAACATGCCAATACTGGTTCGGAATATAGGAACGGTGAATTTCGGGAGCGCACCTCGTTACGGAGCAATTACCCGCAATGGCGAAGGTGAAGTGGTTGCTGGAATTACGTTGATGTTGAAAGGAGAAAACTCATCTAAAGTAATTGAACATGTAAAGGAGCGGATGGCAGAAATTCAAAAATCATTACCTGAAGGTGTGGTGATTGATCCGTACATCGAGCGTTCTGCATTAGTAAAAAGAGCAATCAATACTGTAGAGAAAAACTTAATTGAAGGAGGATTAATTGTCATCTTCGTTTTGGTTCTCCTCTTAGGTAATCTTCGTGCAGGTTTGGTGGTTGCATCTGTTATTCCTTTGGCCATGCTGTTTGCCATTGCCATGATGAATTTGTTTGGTGTATCGGGTAACTTAATGAGCTTGGGTGCAATTGACTTTGGCTTAATTGTAGACGGTGCAGTAATTATCATCGAGGCCACATTGCATCATATCACAGGGAGGAGCGTTAACAAAAATTTTGCAAATGATAGATTAACGCAAGCTGAAATGGATGAAGAAGTATACCAATCCGCTACTAAAATCAGAAGTTCTGCTGCTTTTGGAGAAATTATCATTATGATTGTTTACTTACCAATTCTAGCATTGGTTGGCATTGAAGGAAAAATGTTTGCTCCAATGGCGCAGACTGTTTCATTCGCTATTCTGGGCGCATTGATACTTTCATTGACCTATGTGCCAATGGCATCAGCTTTGTTCTTAAGCAAGAATACGCATCACAAGAAAAACATCTCTGATAAAATAATGGCATTTTGCGAACGCCTGTATATGCCTGTCATTGCTAAAGCATTGAGGAGAAAGGGCATCATTCTCATTTCTGCCATTGCTTTATTTATAACAAGTCTATTCATGTTCCTTAGAATGGGTGGGGAGTTTATTCCAACATTAGAAGAGGGAGATTTTGCAATTGAATTTGGAATGATGCAGGGAACATCACTTACACAAATGACAGAAACTACCACAAAAGCGGAGAAGATTTTGAAATCACAATTCCCTGAAGTAAAACAGGTGGTTACTCGCATCGGTAGTGCAGAAATACCAACAGATCCAATGCCAATTGAACGGGCGGATATTATGGTGGCAATGAAGGATAAAAGCGAATGGACTTCTGCCGAAACCAAAGCTGAAATGATGGAGAAAATGGAAGAAGCATTGAAAGGTGGTTTGATTGGAGTGAATTTAGAAATCACTCAACCGATTCAAATGCGCTTTAATGAATTGATGACAGGTATTCGTCAAGATGTTGCCATTAAAATTTATGGTGATGACATGGAAGTATTGGCAACTGAAGCAGATAAGGTATCGAATCTCATCGCGGGAATTGAAGGCGTAGGAACACCAAATATAGAAAAGGTAGCAGGCTTACCACAAATAGCGGTCAATTACAAACGCGATAAGCTTGCACAATACGGAATTAAGGTAGGTGATGTAAACAAAGTCATTACTGCCGCTTTTGCAGGAGAAAAAGCAGGAGTTGTATTGGAGGGTGAAAAGAAATTTGATTTAGTAGTGAGATTCAATAAGAATTTTCGTCAAGATATAAGTGATGTAAGTCAACTATATGTACTTACTGATAATGGAGTAAAACTTCCGTTAGACCAAATTGCGGATGTTAGCTACAAAGAAGGTCCTGCGCAGGTCTCACACGACAATACAAAACGAAGAATATTTATTGGCTTTAATGTTGGAGGCAGAGATGTTGAATCGGTTGTGAAAGAAATACAAACCAAATTAGATGCTGAATTGAAACTACCGCCGGGCTACAACATTACTTATGGTGGACAATTCCAAAATCTCACCGAAGCAAAGGAACGATTATCAATTGCGGTGCCAGTTGCTTTGTTGCTGATTTTCATGCTACTGTTCTTTACGTTTAGTTCATTTAAACAAGCCTTCCTGATTTTTACAGCCATTCCACTTTCTGCAATTGGCGGTGTATTTGCCCTCTATTTAAGAGGAATGCCATTCAGCATTTCTGCGGGAGTTGGGTTTATTGCATTGTTCGGGGTTGCAGTATTAAATGGAATTGTATTGATAGGTTATCTTAATCAACTAAAAAAAGAAGGGATGAATGATTTATTGGAAAGAGTTTTAACAGGTGTGCGAGTTCGATTGCGTCCTGTTATAATGACTGCTGCGGTTGCTTCGTTGGGTTTCTTACCAATGGCTTTGTCACACGGAGCCGGTGCGGAAGTGCAAAAACCTTTGGCAACTGTGGTAATTGGGGGGCTTATTAGTGCCACGCTTTTAACGTTGATTGTATTGCCAATACTTTACGTTTTATTTGAGAATGTAAAAACAAGAGCCACAAAAGTAGTTGCTCCGACAGTAATAATTGCTTCGCTATTTGGAAGTAGCACCCTTCAGGCGCAGAACAATGGCTCATTAGACGAATGGATTGCGAAAGGTTTGAAAAATAATAACTCTGTACTTGCTGCGGATGCAGAAGTTAAAGGCAGTCAATATTTGAAAAGGACTTCCACAGAGATCGGAAAAACAAATGTGAGTTTAACTTATGGGCAATACAACAGCTATGCTAGAAAGGACAATAACTTAACTATATCGCAGTCTATTCCATTTCCTACAACATTTGTCGCTAAATCAAAATTGGCAGGTTCGGTGATTGAAAGCAACGTGCTTAAGAAAAAACTAACTGAAGCAGACGTTGTCTATCAAATAAAGCAAGTGTACTATCAATGGTTAAATCTTAATCAGCGAAAAGAATTATTGGTAAGAAGGGATAGTGTTTATAAAGCACTCGCCAAAGCTTCAGCACTACGCTATAAAACAGGTGAAACTAATCTTTTAGAAAAATCATCTACAGAAGCAAGAAGTAAAGAAGTAGAAAATCAGTTGATGCAAATGGAAAATGACAAACTGGCTTTAGCAGCCAGATTGAAAGCTCTATTAGCTTCTCCCGTAGCAACTTTTGATGAGGCTGATTTAAGAGAAGCTGTATTGAGTTTTCAGGTTGATTCCTCATTGGCGTCAAAAAATCCAATTGTTGTTTACATGAAACAGCAAATTAGTATTGCGGAAAATCAAAAAAGGGTGGATAAAAACGCTTTAATGCCAGATCTTACTCTAGGGTATTTTAATCAAACTCTTTATGGGGTCCAATATGGAAATGACTTATCAGCTCCATTAGCTAACTATGGTAATCGTTTCCAGGGTTTCTCAGCAGGAATCAGTATTCCCTTATGGTTTGCGCCTCAAAGCGCAAGAGTAAAGGCCGCCGAGTTTTCTAAACAGAATGCTGAACTCGAGTACAAGCAAACGCAAAATAATGTAATAGCGGAAATTGAAGCAGCCTTCACAGAGTATTTGAAAACTCAAAAGTCTTTGCAGTACTATAAATCAAGCGGACTACCAAATGCTGAGTTAATTACTAAACAAAGTACTATTGCTTTTCAAAAAGGAGAAATTAACTACGCTCAACATGTCTTAAATCTACAACAGGCGGACGAAATAAAACAGAACTATTTGCAAACTCTTTTAGAGTACAACCAAAGCATAATTGCATTAGAATTTTTATCAGGATCAATTAAATAACATTAACCAATATGAAAACCATTAAATTAAAAATAACAAGTACTTTAAAGTTCAGTACCATTATACTGGTGCTTGCGTTAACAGCTTGTTCAGGAAATAAAGAAAAGGCTATAGAAGAAGGCCATGAGGAATCGGAGGAAACAGAAGTTAAGGAAGTTACTCTAACAAAGGAGCAGTTCGACAATTCAGAAATTAGGATTGGTCAGGTTGAAAGTAAAAACCTGAATGGGATATTAAAGGTAAACGGTAAACTGGATGTGCCGCCTCAAAATCTCGTATCGGTAAGCGCTCCTATTGGCGGTTTCTTGAAATCAACTGAAATGCTTGAAGGTATGCACGTGGTAAAAGGACAAGTAGTTGCCGTGATTGAACACCCCGAAATTACTCAACTGCAACAAGATTTTGTGGAAGCCAAAAGCAAGTATGATTATTTGGAACAAGAGTTAAAGCGGCAGCAAGATTTGAACCAAGAAAATGTCAACTCTGTTAAAGTCCTACAGCAAACTCAAAGCGAGTTTAATATTGCCCAAGCAAAATACAAGGCTTTGGAGGAAAGAATGAGAATGGCCGGTATTAATAAAAATAATGTGTTGAATGGCAATATTTCAGGTATGATTAATGTGATCTCGCCAATAAATGGCTATGTGACAAAAGTAAATGTGAACATCGGAAAAATGATTAATCAGCAAGATGTGATGTTTGAAATTGTTGACACCGAACATTTGCATGCGGAACTAACAGTGTTTGAAAAAGATATCACTAAAATTAAAGTAGGACAAAGAGTGAGATTTACTCTGGCGAACGACCCGAATAAAGAACTTACTGCAACGGTTCATTTAATAGGTCGTTCTTTCGATGAAACGAGAAGTGTTCGCATTCATTGCCATTTGGATAAAGAAGACAAGGATTTATTGCCCGGTATGTTTATCAATGCCATAGTCGAATTAGATGGTGCAAAAGTAATTTCTGTTCCAGCAAATGCCATCGTGAAGGAAAGTGGAAAAGAATTTATCTTTGTAAAAGAAGATAAGATTGGTTGTGGAAAGCATGAAGCATGTACAGGACACGAATTGTGTGAACCGGAAGAAGACTGCCCTGAACATCCGAATTGCGAAAAGCACGAAAAATGCAAGAATAAAACAACATGTGACCACAAGGAATGTGCGGAGCACGAAAATTGTAAGAATAAAGATGCGGTGATTGGTTACCGGTTTACCAAAATTGAAATTAATTCAGGAATAACCGACGGAAAATACACTGAAATAAACCCATTAGAGGAAATTGAAGAGGGAGTTTCTATTGTAACTGAAGGCGCATTCTTTTTACTTTCACAAAGTAAAATGGGAGGTGAAATGGACTCTTGTGGACATTGAATAATTTAACTTAGTAGCGGAATGAAAAAGATAAATCAAATAATGAGTGAGATAATTGACCTCACAACGGAAATTGAAGTGAAATATCCTGAATTGTACCAGTATCTGGATGAAACGCCAATCACAATCTGTAAAACTCCGGAAAAGGAAATATGTATGGCAGATCTTGAAGGTTATCTGAATACCCTTAAAAATCAATTAATGAATCATATTGCAACACATAATAAAACAAAGTTATGAGAAGAGATTCGGACTCTTTAAAGTTTGATTAGAACTTTATTCTAGCCAGGTCCTCTTGCCAGCCAAATTAGAAAGATTAGATAATGATTAACACAGACCCTAACCACAAACATACCTATGACGATCAGGGGAAAATGACCTGTTGCACTCTTGAGGAGAAAATAGACGCGAGATCTGGGACTCCTCATTTACATAAAGAGGCTGATAAATCTATGCAACCTGAACAGGAGTCTGCGTGGAAAGAATATCTTCCTGCAATTGTCAGTTTTATTATTTTAATGGCGGGGATTACGCTTGATAATTTCGTAAAACTTGAATTCTTTAAGGATCATTTGCGTTTATTTTGGTATATAGTAGCTTACATTCCTGTGGGATTTCCCGTAATTAAAGATGCTGTGACCTCCATTGCAAAGGGATCATTCTTCTCGGAGTTTTTCTTAATGAGCATTGCTACGATTGGTGCATTTTTTATTGGAGAGTATTCTGAAGGCGTTGCTGTTATGTTATTTTACGCGGTTGGAGAGTTGTTTCAGTCAGCAGCAGTTAAACGTGCTAAACGGAGCATTAAATCGTTATTGGATGTTCGACCTGATATTGTTACTGTAATTAGGAACGGATCAACAACTGCTATTTTACCTAGTGAAGTACTTATTGGAGAAACCATTCAAGTTAAGTCTGGAGAAAAAGTAGCATTGGATGGTGAGTTGATTTCTGACTCATCTTCATTCAATACAGCAGCACTTACAGGCGAAAGCAAACCCGACACAAGACGAAAAGGAGAGCAAGTGTTAGCAGGAATGATAAATCTGAATAGCGTATCAGAAATAAAAGTAACTGCCCTTTTTAAAGACAGTAAACTTTCCCGCATATTGGAATTGGTACAAGAGGCTTCAGTACGAAAAGCACCAACACAACTATTCATTTCAAAATTTGCAAAAATCTATACGCCTATTGTGGTATTCTTGGCAGTAGGCATTTGCTTGCTGCCTATTCTCTTCGTTGCTAACTATGTTTTCAATGATTGGCTTTACAGGTCGTTAGTTTTCCTTGTTATCTCTTGTCCTTGCGCATTAGTGATTTCAATTCCTTTGGGTTATTTTGGTGGCATTGGTTTAGCATCACGTAACGGTATATTATTTAAAGGTTCAAATTACTTAGATGTAGTGACCAAAATCGATACAGTTGTTTTGGACAAAACAGGGACACTTACAAAAGGAGTTTTCAAGGTTCAGCAGATTGTTCCGGTTGGTATAGACGATAAGGAATTATTAAAAATCACAGCAGCTATTGAAGGAAAATCTACTCACCCAATAGCAACTGCAATCACCAAACATGCTGGAGATTTAATAAAGAATGTTGTAGTTCAAAACATAGAAGAAGTATCAGGTCACGGATTAAAAGGAAATATTGACGGTAAAGAAGTATTGGCTGGAAATTTAAAACTTCTTAAAAAATTCAGTATTCCTTATGATGCAGCAGTTGAAAGTATTGTTGATACAATTGTCGTAGTTGCCGTAAATAATAAATATGCAGGCTACATAACCATTTCGGATGAAATAAAAGAGGATGCAGCACAAGCCATTAAGGATATGCACGATCTTAATATTAAAACGGTAATGCTATCAGGCGATAAACAAACTGTTGTAGATAAAGTAGCACAAATATTAAAAATAGATAATGCCTTTGGAAATTTGTTACCGGAGGATAAGGTTAATAAAGTTCAATCATTAAAAAATGAAAACAAAACCATTGCTTTTGTTGGTGACGGTGTAAATGATGCTCCAGTAATAGCTTTGGCAGATGCAGGAATTGCAATGGGGGGATTAGGCAGCGATGCAACTATTGAAACAGCAGACATTGTCATTCAAAATGACATGCCTTCAAAAATTGTGACCGCAATTAAAATCGGAAAAGTTACTCGAAAAATTGTTTGGCAAAATATTACAATGGCAATGGGCGTAAAGGTTGTAGTTTTAATAATGGGTGCAGGTGGTATTGCCACATTGTGGGAGGCTGTATTTGCAGATGTGGGTGTGGCTTTACTGGCTATATTAAATGCAGTACGGGTTCAAAAAATTAGGGTTTAATCGCTATGTTAAAGTTGAGTCTATGATAAAAGCGAAGGTATTTTCGAGATTAATTATGGCTGCGGTGCTATTTACAAGCTTTTATTTTATTGGTTGCGATAGTAATCAGAAAAACGACGAAGTTGATCTCACTGGGCATTCCGTGGCAGATTCATGTTGCAAAGAACTGAGTCAGGTTGATAGTGTTGCTCAGCAAGTAACAAGTACCATGCAAAGTGAAATAACTTGCCCTAAATGCGGCTATAAAAAATCAGAGACCATGCCAACGGATGTTTGTTTGCTGACCTATACTTGCAAAAAATGCCAAGCTGTTCTACATCCAAAGGAAGGGGATTGCTGTGTGTTTTGTACCTACGGAAATCAAAAATGTCCTTCAATGCAATAACCAGACCATTCATTCCGCTATTACACAAAATCAGTGGACTTTTGGAGTAAGGAATTGGAGTAAGGAAATGTGTTAAAATGCTTCAAAATGCAAAGTTTTGCGCCTCTGAAACCCCAGTAAACACTGATACTTAGGCTGGACCCGGAGAGTTCGAATCTCTCCGGATCCACCTTCGCCCTCCGAAGCTCCGTAAGGAGCGTAGGAGGGCTTTTCAATTACTCAAATTTCCTGAACCTTTTAACTCCCAAACTTTTCGGATGTGCCGGAGCTTCTTCAGGCTTCGGTGGACAAAGCCAATTTCACTCCGAACCTACTCAACTGTTGGGAGGAATTCGCCCTCCGAAGATCCACTAAAGCGCAGGGGGACTTTCGTTTCATTTTTAAAATATCATTCTTTAGATGGAAGGCAAACACACTCACAATTCTTACAAAGATTATTTATTTTTATACTACTTAATTGGTTTATCGATCAGCAGATTTCTGTTCATGACATGGAGTGTGTATATACTTAGATGCGCCGACGGCACTTACTATACAGGCTGCACAAATAGCATCCCTCAAAGACTAAAACGCCATGCCAATGGCGAAGTGCTTTATACCTCAAAACGTTTGCCGGTTGAACTCATGACTTACATAGTATTTAATGATAAATATAAGGCGTATCGATTTGAAAAGTATTTAAAGTCCGGTTCCGGAAAAGCCTTTGCAAATAAAAGATTTCTTTAAAGTCCGCCCAATGCGTAGGCTTTTGCATGTTGACGCTTGGAAAGGAGAGTTCATTTTTGCAAGGAAAAAATCTCCTTAGGTTACAATCCGCATACAACAAACCATGCTCAGTCATGCTCCCCCTTACTTGCCCAAACGTACTATGAATTAGCGCTTGCTTTAACTTTCGTCTAATTCAGATAGCCTACCCGGCTTTCCAGCATCCTTTATTTACCCTAAACACCACTGTGTATTACAAGTACTTTACACAAAAATGAACTAATTTTATCCACTAAAAGGATAGTTCCATGCTGATACCATTTCCCGTCCTCTCCCCCAAGCTGCCCCTAAAAAAAGGTAGTTTTATTGTGTTTGTTTTCTGTTTTGGCATTGCCTCAGCCCAAATCGACAGTTTAGTAGGTGTATATTACAAAACCAAAGCCGATACCAGCAAGGTCAACCTCATTAACCGCATTGTTTACGCCTACGAACAAAGTAATTTGGATTCAGCCGGCAGCTGGGCCGATAAGGGTTTTGCCCTTTCCAAATTGTCGCTCAACAATAAAGGAATAGGTTATTATTTCAACCACAAAGGGCGCATGTGTTTGTACACGCAGAAATACGATTCTGCCATTTTTTACTTTAAACAAGCCTATCCGTTTTTTGAAAAAGCCAACTTTACCAAAGGCATGATTAGTTGCAACAACAACATTGGTGCTGTGTATGGTGAAATTGGAAAAAACAAAGAAGCTCTTGAATTTCATTTTAAAAATGTTCAACTCGGCGAATCGGTGGGTGATAAGGAATCAATTGCCAACAGTTATGTTAATATTGGCAACGTTTACAACCAAATGCAAAATTATTACCTCTCTGTTCAACATATACTGAAAGCCATACCCCTTTATGAGGAACTGCAACTCGAAAAACCATTGGGCACTTGTTATTATAACCTGGCCGTATCAAATTATCACCTCAAAAATTACGAAAAGGCTTCAGAATATGGCCTCAAGTCCAACGAGTACTTTCTTCGTTCCAAGTCACAAAGTCAGGTACCCAATAATTACAGTTTACTTTCCAACATTGCACTCGATCAAAAAAACTATGATGGAGCCTTGGTTTCAGCAAAAAGAGGAGCTGAAATGGCCCATCAGCTATCCAACACCTATGCCCTCTTTTTTTTATACGAAAATATGTCGCAGGCATACCGTTGTAAAAATCAAACCGACAGTGCCTTGTTTTACGTGAACAAAACAGTTGACATTGCCCTGCAATTCCAATACGATCCATTCAAACTAAAATCTTTCCGAAGCAAGGGCATAATTTTACACGACCGCAAAGATTATAAAAACGCCTTACTTTATCTGGACACAGCCTTGCGCCTGGCTCAAAAAACTAAGGACCTAAGCAATCAAAGCGATTGCAAATTTTACCTCGCGCTGTGTAACAAAGCCCTCGGCAATTCCGACAAAGGTTTTGATTACCTGTTTTCTGCATTTGCTTCAAAAGACACCCTCTTTCAAAACTCTAACGCACGTTCGATACTTGAACTGCAAACCTTGTTTGAAACCGAGAAAAAAGAACTGCAAATCAAAAACCAGGCCCTTTTGCTTGATTCGGCCAAAAACAAAAACGCTGCCAAAAACCGACTGTTGTATTTTGCTGCCTTTGCATCACTTTGCATTGCAGCATTTGCCTTCATTGCGTTTAAAAATTACAAACAAACCAAAAAAGCCAATGTGTTGATTAGCGAACAGAAAAAAGAAGTGGAAATTAAAAATGCTGAAATCACAAGACAAAAACACATTGTTGATCAAAAACAAAAAGAGATTCTTGACAGCATACAATACGCCAAACACATTCAACTGGCCATTTTACCACCGCTTGAATTGGTAAATAAAAATTTACCTAACAATTTTATTCTGTATCAACCCAAAGACATAGTGGCTGGTGATTTTTACTGGGCCGAACATGTTTCGGTAAAACAGCAGAACCTGTTTTTTATTGCCGCAGCCGACAGCACAGGACACGGAGTTCCGGGCGCCATTGTTTCGGTGGTGTGCAGCAATGCATTGAACAGGAGTGTAAAAGAATACGGGCTTACACAACCATCGTTGATTTTAGACAAAACCCGGGAATTGGTGCTAGACACTTTTTCGAAAAGCGGAGAAGACGTTAAAGATGGTATGGATATTTCACTTTTAGCGCTTGACCTAAACAACAACACCATTGCCTGGAGCGGAGCCAACAACCCCTTGTGGTATATACAGCAGGGCGTTTTTCACGAAATTAAAGCTGACAAACAACCCATAGGAAAATCAGAAACGGTAAAACCATTCACCAATCACCAAATTCCTTTTGTGAAAGGCAGCCTATTTTATTTGTTTACCGATGGATACCCCGATCAGTTTGGCGGACCCGAAGGAAAAAAATTCAAATACAACCGTTTTGCTGATCTGCTCATGGCTAACCAACATTTCGACTTAAAAACACAGGCCAACAACCTCAGCACCACGTTTAACAGTTGGAAAAACAAACAAGACCAAACTGATGATGTGTGTGTAATTGGGATTAAGATTTAGAACTCTTATTCCTTATGACAAAAGCATTCTGTCATCCCGACCAAAGGGAGGGATCTTGCAGAAGCCAAAACATTCTAATTTCTCGAAGATTCCTCTCTCCGCTCGGAATGACAAAGGCATTCTGTCATCTTGTGTATCATAAAACACTTACCTTTGAAATGCATGCAAGCCTTGTTTCGGTATTTTAATTCCATTTCCCCGCTTTCCAAACAAGCTCAGGCGGCTATTGCTGAAATTGCAAGTCGGCAGCACGTCAACAAAAACAAAGAACTGCAAGCCATAGGCCATACCTGCAAAACCATTTACTTTTTAAAAAAAGGTGTGGCACGCATTTATTATTTCAAAGAAGTCATAGACATTACTGAAAGTTTTTCATTTGAGAATTCTCTGGTGGTGCGTTACGAAAGTTTGTTTACCGCTCAACCTTCCAAAAAGGGCATACAGGTGCTGGAAGACGCTGAGCTCATTGCCATACCATCAGCTAAACTGTTCAGTCTTTACGACACTCACCCCGATGTGGAGCGATTGTTCAGAAAATTGTTTGAAGTGGCTCTGGTGGAACAGATCAACCGCATAGAGAGTCTGCAATTTCACAATGCAGAGGAACGGTATGCTGCCTTATTGAAAGAAGCACCGGATGTGATCAAGCGCGTGCCCCTTAAATACATCGCTTCCTACCTGGGCATTACGCCTGTAAGTTTGAGTCGCATCAGGGCCCAAAAGTGATTTCTTATCATATGTAAAGTGCTCTCCCTTTATGCAGCGGTAATTTTGTGCCATTCAAAGTCAGCACATGAAAACCGTACAACTGGGATTAAAAGAAAACCTTGGACAATTTAGTTGGTTGATTCTGGTCAATGCTTTTGTTGGAGGCATGCTTGGGCTCGAACGTTCCATTTTGCCTCAAATTGCGGAAGTGGAATTTCATCTTCTTGCAAAAACTGCAGTGCTTTCTTTTATTGTGGTATTTGGCATGGTTAAAGCCATCAGCAATTATTACGCCGGCAGTTTGGCCAATCAATGGGGCCGAAAACATCTCTTGATTCTGGGCTGGCTCTTTGCTTTGCCGGTGCCTTTTATTTTAATGAAGGCCAACAGCTGGAACTGGATTCTTTTCGCGAACGTGCTTTTAGGCATTCACCAGGGTTTAAGTTGGTCGAGCACTGTCGTGATGAAAATCGACTTGGTGGGTGAAAAAAACCGAGGACTGGCCATGGGTTTGAATGAATTTGCCGGATACCTCTCTGTTGCACTTGTGGCATTTTTTAGTGCCTGGGTGGCTGCACACTATGGCTTAAGGCCCTACCCCTTTTATATTGGCATCGTTCTATCATTTGCAGGTCTCTTTATCTCATGGTTCTTCGTGAAGGAGACCAAACACCATGTGGCAAAAGAATCTTCTTACTCCGGTATTCCCCAATTAAAAAATGTGTTTTGGGACACCACGCTGTTCAATAAAAATCTGAGTTCGGTAACTCAGGCCGGATTGGTGAATAACCTCAACGACGGCATGGTTTGGGGTTTGTTACCAATGGTATTGGTCCAAAAAGGATTTCCGCTCTCTCAAATGGCCCTACTCACCGCGGTTTATCCTTCAGTATGGGGCATAGGACAATTGTTCACCGGCAAACTCTCGGATTACTTCTGTAAAAAAAGCATGTTGTTCTGGGGTTTGTTTTTGCAAGGCCTGGCATTATTGCTGATGATGTTCTCATCCACCTTTGCGCACTACCTGCTCTTGTCTGTATTGTTAGGCTGGGGCACAGCGATGGTGTATCCCACCCTTTTAGCTACTGTAGCTGAAAACACCCATCCTAAGGACAGGGCCAAAAGTTTGGGTGTGTTCCGTTTGTGGAGGGATTTGGGTTATGCCTTTGGCGCATTACTCACCGGTGTACTGGCCGATGCCTTTGGTATAACCACATCTATAGGAGTCATTGCGGGTCTTACCTTGCTCTCCTCTTTGGTAATTGAAAAAAGAATGCACTGCACCACCCATTCCCCAAAACTCCTGGAATGGATGTTTAAAAAACTTGGAACCTGAGCACTTCATGAAAAATCACATCACCCTTGCCGAACTGAAACTTTGGCTTCAAAGCAATAAAAATATCAAGCTCTTGGATGTGAGATCGAAAGAGGAATATTTGGAAAAACACATTCCTGGGGCAGAACATGTGCCCATCGAATGGATTGAATCCGGCAAATACCTACCTGAATCAGGCAAAGTGATTATCACCCTCTGCGGCAAAGGAGGAGGGCGTTCGGAAAGAGCCGCTGATTATGTAAAAAAACATCTTATCCATGAAGTTTATTTTTTGGAAGGGGGAACCCAAGCATGGTATTCGTAAATCAGGTACAAGAGTATTCTTCCTTATTGGTTGGTTTCTATCGTTTATTTCCTATTTTTGATATAACCCCATTTCAGAAATATGAAAGCTTTAGTTATTCTTCTTTTCAGCCTTATGGCTTGCAATTGTTCCAACACTAAGCATGACGAACCGCGAAAAATAAAAGAGATTGTTTGCGGGGATTCAGTTGAACAGGAACTCTTTGATCAAAACGGTAATGTTTTTTTCGTAAAAAAGCCCGGTACCTGCGATACCATATACGAAAGTACTGAGGATTAAATTTTCAAAAACATTTTGTTCGGATTATTGAATGCATTTTACAAACTGGGAGGGGAGTTCACTACCTGCCTTTCCAATGCCATTTCAAAATCACTCCAGTTCCAGATCATTCAATTCCACTACTCCTTTCATCTCATTCATCATTAGTTCCAACTCCTCTTCAAAGAAGAACTTTTCATCAGCAAAAGCAGGTTTTAGATCATCTATCCAGATTGCTTTCTCGTTATAGGTAGCAAAAAATGGTCTGGCCACCCAGTCCGGATTTCTTCCTTGTAACATTCTAAGTACAAACACTTTTTCGCCTCGCACTTCTGATACACCCAACACTTGGATTTTACCTGGTGTACATGACATGCTGGGGCCCCTAACCGTTCTGCAAACCCCACTGACTTTTGTATAAGCTTCTCTAAAAATCTGCCAGGCTTTTTCAAGAGGTAAGGCAAAGTAATCCTGTGCGCCGGTATCTCTTGGAATAAACATGTAATAGGGAATACAATTCAAATTCACCTGCTTGCGCCACATTTCTGCCCAAAGTGATGGCTCATCGTTGATATGTTTTAATATAGGAGACTGCGTTCTGATTTGAACACCGCAGCTTCTGAGTCTAGCAATGGCCTCCTTAACAGCCTCAGTTTCCAATTCAACAGGATGAGAAAAATGGGCCATTATAGAAACATTGATGCCCTTTTTAACAATCATGGTCAACAGATCTATCATCTCGGCAGCATCATCGTCACTTGTAAATTTATAAGGCCAATATGAAAGCGCTTTTGTCCCTATGCGTATGGTTTGAAGATTCGGAAGACCGGCTTCCAACAAAGGTTCAATGTATCCCCTCAGCACTTTTGCTTTCATGATCATTGGATCACCTCCGGTAAATAAAACATCCGAAACATCCGGATGGTCTCTTATGTGTTCAATTAAGAGCGTAATTTCTTTACTGGCAAACTTAAATTCATCCATGCCAACAAACTGCGGCCATCGGAAACAAAATGTACAATAGGCATGGCAGGTTTGACCCTGGCTAGGAAAAAACAACACCGTTTCGCGGTACTTGTGCTGCAGACCCATGAGTTTTTCGCCCTCGCGGCTTGGCAGATTGTATTCCAGTTGCCCTGCCGGGTGTGGGTTTAATTCGCTTCGAATTCGATTTGCCATTGTTTTGATAGCCCCCTTGTTTTGCGTTGCAGCCAGCGTGTTCCACATCAGGGAATAATGATTTTTACTGAGCATGTCGCGCTGTGGAAACGTAAGTTTAAACATAGGGTCCTGGTCAAGGTTGTCCCAATCAATCAACTCATTCACCACATAATTGTTTGTTTTGAATGGAAGCACATTTCCTACAACTTCAATGGCTTCTAACTGTTCAGGTGAAAGCTTATTGATCTGAGGTAGGGTTTTGAAATTGTGAAGGGAATACGTTTGTAGTTTCATGGTTGTAGTTTTAGTTCCTGACTGCAAGTAAATAGAATCGAAATTCAAATGTGTTGACAATTGTCAATTCAATTACGCCTTAACATATTTTTATATTAGGCTCTTGAATAAATTTCATGATTTGGATACAAGGCGTCTCAATGATTAACAGGAAATTTAACTACATTTCATTTCCATCCTTCCCTAATTGGTTTAGCTTTTATCGTACATATCCCCGGCCTCATCAATTTCGAATAAATCTTCGGAGTGATTTGATGGTGCATAGTATGGTGGCCTAACATCCTATATTAACTATACACTAAATAATAAACGCAGTACCAGGTAATCTGGTAGTAATAACCCTCATTGCTTTCAGAATTATTGAAGTGTTAAATCAGGTTCAGAGGCTAAACCTAAAGATCATTGGTACAAAAAAACCTGCTCTGCCGAAGCGAGAGCAGGTTTCGTTGGAATTTTAAACTTTCACCAAAGCAAAATTAGATTGCTTTTTCTAAAAAATATTGACAATTATCAATTTCTCGAGTTTCGATAATGCTTAATATGCGTTCATGGAGTTAAATCTTGAAAAATACCATCTTAAATCAACTTCCTTTTTTGATTTTCTGGAACCTAAGCTTGCCATAGAAGTGAAAAGCAAAGTACAGCGCCGGGAGTTCACTAAGGGAGAATTTCTATTTAAGGAAAAAAGTTATTCCAAAGGCGTTTACATAATACGGAAAGGCAAAGTAAAGATCTTTCAAAGTACAGCAGAGGGTAAACAAAGCATCGTTTACATTTACAAAAAAGGGGATTACTTTGGTTACCGTCCTTTGCTGGCCAATGAACCTCATCCCGTTTCTGCAGTTGCCATGGATGGTGTTGTTGCAACCTTTATTCCGGGAGAACTTTTTAATTATCTGCTATCAAGTTCATCTTTACTGGCAAGAAATCTATTAATTGTGCTCACCAAAGAATTCTCAGTATGGGTAAATAAAATGACCATTTTTTCGCAGTATGGTGTTAAAGCCCGTGTGGCCCTAAGTTTATTAATCTTAGACAAGGTCTACCAACGAGAAGAGGGTACCACACAAGGGTCAAGCATAGCGATCAACCGCGATGATTTTTCAAGCTTTGTTGGAACAGCAAAGGAAACCCTTGTGAGGATGTTGCGCATTTTTAAGAATGAAGGGATCATTACAAGCAAGGGCACTAAAATCAGACTGCTTAAACCAAAGGCTATAGTGGATCTGATCTTTGATAGATGAGGTAGCTTGGAGCATTTCTTTCAAAACAACAAACTACCTTTTTGTCTTTTTCCCGTCAGACAAAACCCTATTATCAATAGAGCTTGCCTGAATTGGCATTTTTCAATAAATTGTAGGTTTTTACACCTGCTATGATACGACCTTGTATTTTTTTGCTGAGTTTGTTGTTTTGTTTCACTTTGCTCAGGGCTCAGCTTAGTTCTGTTTCATCATCTGAACTGTTATTACAAATTAAAAAACTCAATACACTGGGGAAGGTGTTGTATATAGCTGCCCATCCTGACGATGAGAACACACGTCTTTTGGCTTATCTGGCCAGTGAAAAAAAATTCAGAACGGCCTACCTTTCTCTGACCCGGGGTGATGGTGGACAAAACCTTATTGGTAAAGAACAAGGACCATTGTTGGGTGTGCTGAGAACTCAGGAATTACTGGCCGCAAGAAAAGTAGACAAGGCTGAACAGTTTTTTACCCGAGCCGTAGATTTTGGGTATTCCAAACTTGCAGAAGAAACATTTGCTTTCTGGGACAGACGAAGCGTGCTTTCTGATGTGGTGTACATCATCCGCATGTTTCAACCCGATGTGATCATTTGCCGTTTTCCTATTAGCGGAGAAGGCGGTCATGGTCATCATACAGCCTCAGCCATGCTTGCCATGGAAGCCTTTGACGCGGCTGCTGATCCCAAACAATTTCCTGAACAATTAACAGAACTGAATGTTTGGAAAACCAAACGTTTATTTTGGAACACATTTAATTTTGGCAACACCAACACCACTTCACCAGAACAACTTAAAATCGACGTGGGTGCTTACAATCCTTTGCTTGGAAAAAGTTATGGGGAGATCGCTTCAGAAAGCCGCTCCTGCCACAAAAGTCAAGGTTTTGGAGTGGCCAGACAGCGTGGCAAAAACATCGAATATTTTAAACAACTAAAAGGCGAAGGGGTTGCAAGTGATGTGTTCGAAGGGCTTTCGACCTCATGGACCCAATTTACCGGAGGAGATTTGATAAACAAAACACTGAATGATTGTATTCATAGTTTTAACCTTGAATCTCCCGATGCTTCACTTCCTCTGCTGATTACTGCATACAAACAGATTGAAGCCCTGGACGAAAAACAAGCAGGTGTGCTGTATTGGAAAAAACACAAATTGAAAGAACTTGAATCCATACTTCTGTCCTGTGCCGGACTTTGGATGGAAGTGTCGTGTTCAGATTACAAAGGCATTCCCGGAGAACAGGTGTACCTGACCACACAGTTCATTCAACGCGGCAAAACTCCGGTGGTAGTAAACAGCTTGCGTTATTTGAATCAAAGCGATACCCTGTGTAACCTCCCATTGGAACAAAATGTGCTTTACACATTCAAACGAGAAGAAACCCTTTCCTCCCAATTACCCTATTCTTCTCCCTACTGGCTCAATTCGCCAACAGAACAAAAGTTCAAAGGATTACCGGAAGCGCCATCCAACACCCGGGTGGAATTTCAAGTGGATCTTGGGGGACTTGTGTTGAATGTATACCGTGATTTGGTTTACAAAAGTACCGATCCAGTGAAAGGCGAAGTGTATCGTCCATTTGAAATTGTGCCGCCGGTTACAGTGAACTGTAACCAAAAAGCCGTGTTGTTTGTGAACAGCAATGCAAAACAACTTGTGTTTACTCTCAAATCCAACATGCCTTACCTTAAAGGGCATTTGAGTATCAGCACCAGTGAAGGCTGGACCTGTAAAATTGAAAAACCGGAGTTTTTACTTGAAAAAACCGGAGATGAAATTGTGGTGGAAGCGCTTGTGTCGTGTGTTAAAAATGCCGGGGAAGGTAAACTGTACCCTAAAGTACATATCAATGGGCAAGAATACCAACTCGAGGTACAACGCATTGAATACGACCATGTACCTTTTCAATTTGTGTTAAATACAGCAACCGTTAAACTGGTAAATACTGAGATCAAAACCAAAGCCATGCACATTGGGTATATTGAAGGGGCAGGTGATGACATTCCTTCAGCACTCAAACAATTGGGCTACGAAGTTACCGTGTTGAATGATGAGCAATTGAGTAAGTCAGACCTCAGTGTTTATCAGGCCATTGTTACCGGCGTGAGGGCTTACAATTCAAATAAACGTTTACCCCTGCATTATGCAAAATTAATGGACTATGTAAAAGGCGGAGGCAACCTTATTGTGCAATACAACACCAACAACAACCTGGGCCAGCTAAAAACTACTATTGGTCCCTACCCTTTCACCATTTCACGCGACCGGATAACGGATGAACAGGCGGAAGTTAAATTTACCGATGTCAAACATCCGGTATTCACCTCGCCCAACCAAATTACGAGCGCAGATTTTACAGACTGGGTACAGGAAAGGGGAATTTATTTTGCCAGCAATATAGATAGCAATTACTTTGCTCCTTTAAGCATGCAGGATTCGGGGGAACAACCAAAAAACGGCAGTTTAATCATTGCTGCTTACGGTAAGGGCAATTTTGTTTACACTGGTCTTGCTTTTTTCAGACAATTGCCAGCGGGCGTACCCGGAGCCTATCGTTTATTTGTGAATTTACTGAATTTGCCCAAACACGGCTAACACATGGCACAAGAGCAATCCAACACAAAGGTGAACAAAACCTGGGGTGCAATATATGCTCTGGTTATTGGCGTTTTGGTTTTAGTTATACTATTGCTTCATTTGTTTACACACTACTTTGAATGAGCGGCATCGATTGGTTGGTATTGTGCATTACCCTAATTTCCATAATTGGTTATGGTATTTGGAAAAGCAGAGGCACCAAAAGCATGCAAGGCTATTTGTTAGCCGATCGCCAACTGCCCTGGTACCATGTGGGCTTTTCGGTAATGGCCACTCAAGCCAGCGCCATCACATTCCTTTCAGCACCCGGACAAGGGTATAGCGATGGATTACGGTTTGTGCAATTTTATTTTGGTTTGCCTTTGGCAATGGTGGTGTTGTGCATCACTTTCATCCCCATATTTCACAAACTCAAGGTATACACTGCATACGAGTACCTGGAAAAACGTTTTGATGGTAAAACGCGATTGCTCACTGCTTTGTTGTTTTTGTTGCAGAGAGGATTATCTACCGGTATTACCATTTATGCCCCGGCCATCATCCTCTCTACTATTTTAGGAGTGGATATTTTATACACCATAATTGCCAATGGCGTATTGGTGATCAGCTATACTGTTTATGGTGGCACCAAAGCGGTATCGCACACTCACCTCTTGCAAATGAGTATTATTTTTGCCGGATTGTTTTTAGCCGCCTGGTTAGTAGTGCATTTGCTGCCGGATAACGTGAGTTTTAACGATGCCCTGCACATTGCAGGAAAAATGAACAAACTCAATGCACTTGATACAAGCTTTGAACTCAACAACCGTTACAATTTATGGTCGGGTTTGATTGGGGGATTTTTTCTGCAACTCTCGTATTTTGGAACTGATCAATCGCAGGTTGGTCGTTATCTCACCGGCAGTTCAGTAAACCAAAGCCGCATGGGCTTGGTGATGAACGGGCTCATCAAAATACCCATGCAGTTTTTTATACTACTGATTGGTGTGCTGGTGTTTACCTTTTACCAGTTTCACCAGGAACCTGTTTTTTTTAATAAGGTAGAAACGGACAGACTGGAGAACTCGATCCATAAAAATGCCTTCAATGACTTACAACGTGAATTTCAAAACGCCAATGCCGATAAACTGATTTGCGTGAATGAACTGGTAGAAGCTGTTCATGAGAAAAACACAGGGGCGATTGAAGCGGCACGCAACAAAGTGCAGGAAGCCGAATCAAAAAGTAAGGCAATAAAATATCAGGTTCGGGAACTCATTGCAAAAACCAACGCCCAGGCAGATACCAATGACAGTAATTACATTTTTCTAAGGTTTGTGACTGAGCAATTGCCGGTAGGGGTGGTAGGTTTGCTGATAGCCATAATATTTTTAGCGGCCATGGGTTCAACAGCAAGTGGATTAAACTCGCTGGCTTCAACAACTGTGGTTGATATTTACAAACGTGTTATTAAAAAGGAAGGTCGTGATGCCGATTACCTGTCGGCCACGCGCTGGGCCACTTACGCTTGGGGTGTGTTTTGTATTGTAACGGCCATTTATGCAAGCCGTTTGGGCAATTTGATAGAAGCGGTTAACATTTTAGGTTCCCTGTTCTACGGCACCATACTTGGTATTTTTATTGTCGCATTCTACTTCAAAAAGGTTGGCGGCAACGCGGTTTTTATAGCGGCCCTTATCGCCGAAGTGTTTGTGGTGTTGGCCTGGTTAGCTGAACTCACGGCGTTTTTATGGTTGAATGTGATTGGTTGTTTGTTTGTGGTGATTTTTTCGTTTGTTGTTCAAAGGTTACAAAAAAATAAACCACTGAATCAGACATAGTATCTAAGTCAGTGGTTTATAAAATTAAATTTTAGTTGTAAGATGCGAATCGCGGAATTTTTTTATTCGACTCGAACTAAAGCCTTAACACGCTTAACTAAGTTCTTACGACTTTAATCTTTTGCCTAAGAACTACTTTTTAGCCGCATCCAGCACTTCCTGCCCCATCTTCACGTAATCTTCGTTTTTGTCTTCTTTGGCTAGGGTCATCACTTGTTGTGCGGTTATAGCCGCACCTTTTTTATCACCGGCCTTCAATTGGATTTTTGCTTTGAGTAACACAATCCAGTAAGCTTTGGGATTGGCTTCAATGGCTTTGTCAGCCCATAATCCGGCCTGAACCAAATCTTTATCGGTGTCGTAATAGTAGCGCGCCGCCTGGTAGTAGGGTTTATTATCTTTGATCACATTCGCCTCGATGGCTTTCATAATCTTAGAATCAATGTCGGCACTCACTTTAAAACTCACTTTGGTTTTTTCCCATACCAGTTCAATGTTTGCCGAGTTTGAGGTCAGGTCACTTACATTGATAACAAAGGTTTCTACTTTATCGTTTAGGTTGCTTGGCTTAACGGTAAAACGCAGCAATTCGTTTTCTTTTTTGTACTCAGCCACATCGCCACCCAGGTTCAGATCCTTGTAAAACATGATCTCCCAGCTATCTTTATTTGGAATACTATAAATAGCGTAGGTGCCGGCTTTCACGTCTAAACCTTCTACTTTTACATCTTCACCAAATGTGATTTTTGTGGCACTATTGGCTCCGGTGCGCCAGATTTTGCCAAATGGCACAAGGTCACCATAAATGGTACGGCCTTTGGCACTTGGGCGTGAATAATCAATGGTAATCTCTGATAATGCAAAAGCTTGTTTAATGGTTTGTGCAGGACTTGGAGCCGGCACTTTTAATCCTTGAGCAAATCCAGCCTGGCTTGCGCAAACGGCAAGTGCTAGAACTGTTGTTTTAATTAGTTTCATACGATTTAGTTTAGAACCCTAAAATTAGGAGAATAAATTGACCTGTGTAGGTACAAATGTTAAGTTAAGGCAATGTGATATTAGCCTTTGCTATAAACAGCCCTTGTTTTTGTTTACCTCAAATCAGCATTTAATGCCATAAGCGCTTCAGCACCCGGACAGAGCTCTGCCTTACCCAAGGTGTTTAATGGGTTGTGGCTGGTATCGATGGTGTGGTGCAGGTCTTTACTTTCTGAGTTCATGTACAATAAGCCTGTTAGTATTTCACCTTTCTGCTTGGCTTCGTTAAGAGCTTTCATGGCCGAAAAACGGTTTTGAAAATCCCAGTCCTGAGCCAGTTTGTGTAATTGTATGAAAGAACCGTCGTGCATTTTTACTTTTTGCTCAGCGCCTTCGGCATAACTGGTGGTAATTTCTTTCCTTTCGGGCACAAAATCAATGGTTGCTGTTGCTTCTACATGCTCGCGCACATAATCATACGATTTTGTTGAGCCCACATTATTGTTAAACGTAACACAAGGTGAGATGACATTGATAAATGCAAAACCGGGGTGTTTAATAGCAGCTTTCAACAAGGGCACCAATTGTTTTTTATCGCCTGAGAAACTCTGGGCCACAAAATCAGCGCCAAGTTCCAATGCCAAACCGGCCAAATCAATGGCCTCAAATGGGTTCACATTGCCGCTTTTGTTTTTTGAACCTTGATCGGCTGTAGCTGAATCCTGTCCTTTGGTTAAACCATAACAGCCGTTGTTCATCACCACGTACACCATGTTTAAATTGCGGCGCACCACGTGCACAAATTGTCCCATGCCAATACTTGCTGTATCGCCATCGCCACTTACACCGAAATAAATTAAATCGCGGTTGGCCATGTTGGCTCCTGTGGCTACGGAAGGCATCCGACCGTGCACAGAGTTAAACCCATGTGAGTTACTTAAAAAATATGCCGGGGTTTTGGAAGAGCAACCAATGCCAGAAAGTTTGGCTAATTTGTGTGGCTCGATGTTTAATTCGTAACAGGCCTGCACTACCGATGCCGAAATGGAATCGTGGCCGCAACCTGCACAAAGCGTGGAAAGCGAGCCTTCATAATAATCAAGCGTGTACCCAAGTTGGTTTTTAGGAGATTCGGGGTGACGAAATTTTGGTTTCAGGTAACTCATGTTATCAGGCCTTGTTTAATACTTGGTGTAAGGATAAATTTTTTGAGATCTCGGCAAAAATATGATCGGCTGTAATTGGCATACCATCGTAGTTCAAAATAGAAATCAATTTTGCCGGATCAGTTTGTTCTTCGATCAAGATCAGGCTTTTCATTTGCGCGTCGCGGTTTTGTTCGATCACAAACACTTTTTTGTGTGCTTTGATAAAATCGCTCACGGTTTTATTAAAAGGAAAAGCTTTTAAACAAAGGGCATCCAGTACAGCGCCCTCTTCCTTCATCATGTCCATAGCTTCTTCGGCGGCGTATTGAGATGTGCCAAAAAACAACAAGCCGTATTCGGATTGATGGTCTTTTTGATAAAGCACCGGCGCAGGCACCATGTCCTTAGCTGTGTTCCATTTTTTAATGAGGCGGTCCATGTTACGTTTGTACGCGTTACTATCTTCGGTGTACACGGCGTATTCATCACGCGAGGTGCCCCTGGTAAAGTAAGAACCTTTTGTGGGATGGGTTCCAGGATAGGTACGGTAAGGAATTCCGTCGTTATCCACATCGTGGTAGCGGCCAAACCGTTCAATTTTTTCGAGGTCTTCTGCCGTTAACACCTTGCCTCGTTTGTATTCTCTGTTCTCGTTCCATTGAAGCGGGGCCGACACATGATCGTTCATGCCCAGATCCAAATCGGTAAGCATAATCACCGGTGTTTGCAGTTCTTCAGCAAGGTCAAACGCTTCAACCGTTAAATCAAAACACTCTTTTGGTGTTGATGGAAATAAGAGCACGTGTTTGGTATCGCCGTGTGAAGCGTAAGCGGCTTCGAGAATATCGGATTGCTGGGTTCGGGTTGGCATACCAGTAGATGGTCCGGTGCGTTGCACATCAATTAGCACCACTGGAATTTCAGCAAAGTAAGCCAAACCTAAAAATTCATTCATCAGAGAAACACCGGGACCACTGGTGGCAGTAAATGAGCGGGCGCCATTCCAGCCGGCGCCAATGGCCATGCCAATAGCTGCAAGTTCATCTTCCGCTTGTACAATCGCCACATTGCGTTTGCCGGTTACTTTATCAACCCGAAACTGATCGGCATAATCCATAAACGCTTCCACCACAGAAGTAGAAGGTGTAATGGGGTACCAGGCTGCCACCGTAGCTCCGGCATAAATAGCGCCGAGTCCACAGGCCGAGTTGCCATCCATCATAATTGAGTCGCCAAGCAACTCTCTGCGTTCAACACGAATATCGAGGGGATATGAAAAATGTTCTTTAATGTAATTGATGCCTAATTCAAGCGCTTTTACGTTGGCCGGGATCAACTTCTCTTTGCCTTTGAACTGATCGGCCAATAAACCTTCGAGCACGGCAAATTCAATATCGAAGAGCGCCGAAAGTGCGCCAACATAAATAATATTTTTGAACAACTGCCGCTGACGGGCATCACTGTAATTGGCATTGCACATTTCCATGAGCGGAATACCAATGTAGTTAATGTCTTTACGAATGTACTCTTCGTGCAATTTTTTAGAATTATCGTAAAGAAAATAGCCTCCCTTTTTTACTGCAGCTATATCGGTAGCCATGCTTTGGGGATTCACCCCCACCATAAAGTCAATACCTTCGCGACGACCCAGGTATCCCTTTTCGCTTACCCTCACTTCGTACCAGGTAGGTAATCCCTGAATGTTGGAAGGAAAAATATTTTTTGGGGTTACAGGAATTCCCATCCTGAAAATGGCTTTTGTGAATAACAAATTAGCGCTGGCTGAGCCCGTTCCGTTGACATTGGCGAAACGAATCACAAAATTGTTGAGACCCGAGGGTTGGGAAAATAAATTAGTGCTGTGCTGTTGCGGCATGTTTTCCGGCTTTGGTTACAGAATAAAAGAATTTTTGCATGTCCCAGGCTGATGTAGGACAGCGTTCGGCACAAAGGCCGCAGTGCAGACAAACGTTTTCGTCTTTCACCATTACACGTTTGGTGTTTAAACTGCCGGATACATAAAGGTCCTGACTTAAATTAAGGGCCGGCATTTTTAAGGTTTGACGCAGTTCTTGTTCAGTTTCCTGATTGTCAACAAAACTAATGCAGGAAGTTGGGCAAACGTCCATACACGCATCGCATTCAATGCACTTGGTTTCGGTGAACACCGTTTGAATATCGCAATTCAAACAACGTTCGGCCTCTTTGAAACCGGTTGGTAAACTAAAGCCAAGCTCAACTTCCTTTTTTAAACTCTTAAGTGCCACCGCTTTTTCAGCCAAAGGCACAGTGTAACGTTTATCATTTACCACATGGCTGTCGTAAGACCATTCGTGTATGCCCATTTTTTGGCTCACCAAATTCACCATAGGTGATGGGCGATCTTTAACAAGGTCTTTGTTACTACAAAGCAAGTCAATTGAAATGGCCGCCTGATGGCCATGAGCCACAGCGGTGATGACGTTTTTCGGCCCCCAGGCGGCATCGCCTCCAAAAAATACTTTGGGGTTGCTTGATGCAAAGGTGATTTTATCAACTTCGGGCATGCCCCATTTGTCAAATTTCAAATCCAGTTCTCTTTCTATCCAGGGAAAAGAATTTTCCTGCCCAATGGCAATCAATACATCGTCGGCAGGTTCAAACACATCGGGTTCACCGGTTGGAACCAGCTGACGTTTGCCATTTTCGTCACGTACGGCTTTTACTTTTTCAAAGGTCATGCCTTTGAGTTGACCATTTTCAACCACAAAGGATTTAGGTACGTGATTATCTAAAATTGGAATGTCCTCATGTAAGGCATCTTCTTTTTCCCACGGTGAAGCGCGCATTTCGCTGAAAGGGCTGCGAACCAACACACGAACATTTTCACCACCTAAACGGCGAGCCGTGCGACAACAATCCATAGCTGTGTTACCACCCCCCAGCACAATTACATTTTTGCCAATGGTTTTTGTGTGTTCAAATGCCACACTACTTAACCAATTGATACCAATGTGAATGTTTGCATTGGTATCCCAGCGACCGGGTAAATCGGCGAGGTCCTTTCCACGCGGAGCACCGGTGCCCACAAAAATGGCATCGTAGTCTTTTTCAAGCAACTCTTTTAAACTCGAAACGTAGGTATTAAAATGGGTGTGTATACCTAAATCCAAGATATATCCTACCTCCTCGTTCAATACGGTTTCGGGTAAACGAAAGGCCGGGATTTGACTGCGCATAAAACCTCCGCCTGATTTTTGTTCATCGTACAGGTGAATTTCATAACCAAATGGCGCCAGGTCTCGGGCCACGGTGAGCGAAGCGGGACCACCACCAATAAGGGCAACCTTTTTTCCGTTTGACGGAAACGGACCCTGAGGCATTTTACTTTTCACATCGTCTTTATTATCGGCCGCAACACGTTTGAGGCGGCAGATGGCAACGGGTTCTTCGCCACCGAGTCGTCCACGCCGGCAGGCAGGTTCGCAGGGGCGGTCGCAGGTGCGACCTAAAACACCGGGGAAGACATTAGAATCCCAATTGACCATGTATGCTTCGGAATACTTTCCTTCAGCAATTAAACGGATGTAATGGGGAACTGGAGTGTGTGCCGGACAAGCGTACTGGCAATCGACCACCTTGTGAAAATACTCGGGGTCTTGAATATCGGTTGGTTTCAAATTCTTGGCGTTTAGAAAATTATCTCGGTTTGGCAGAACCAAAAATAAGACATTTTATTTAAAAGCAAGAAAACTAAAATATGCCCCTAATCACGCACTTTGAGCCTAAACTGCCCTGTTTAACCATTGAGGTTTCTGGCGGTTAGTGGCCGAATCGCGTATGGGCAGTTGGTAAATTTCGGCAAGTTGCCGGGCCATGGCAAACACCTCTTGTTTGTTTTTTGATTCGTGAATGATGGTGCGGCGTTGTTTGTTGATCAAACTCACCTGATAATGACCGCGGCTAACATTGTCAAATTCATCGAGGTTACAATCTTCGCATTTCACGTACACGGTACGAAATACTAAGATGTATTCGGGAGGAGGCAAGGGTTTCCATTCGCCTGAGCGAATACCAAGGATGGATTCGTAATTCATGACCCTGGCATTGTTTACATCGAGTAAAACCCCCGATTTTCTTATCCAATTTGAGCCGGCTCGGTTGCCGTGAATGATGCCATTTTCCATGCTACAAAGATACAATACAACAAAAAATACATATGGTGACATAAGTTACAGAAGCCTTGTGTTTGTGCAAGGAAGCAAGTGGTAATAAAATACGCAGAAACTGATAAGAATCACTACAATTTTAACAGCAAAAACTTGACAAAGGGCAGTTGAGTTGCCGAACTTTGCAGAGTGCAATGAGGTGCTCTGTTATCCAGAGAGATACCGGGGAGGTAGCGCTAGGGATGGAGCGCCTGCCCGGCTTGCGCAGGCATGTGCGCCGGCAGGCGAGGCGTGTTTGAGCTCGGGCGAGAGAATGTGTAGCAGAGCGGAACATTTCTCATCGCCCAGCGAGTAGCGACAGCCCGGTTGCGGACGACGAGAGGAGGACGCAAAGCGCCCAAAAGAACAACACCATTGAAATAAAAACATAAAACCCAAACGCCATGAAAATAGAACAATTGTATACCGGCTGTATTTCGCACGCCGCCTATTACCTGGAAGACCAGGGTGAAGCCGCCATTTTTGATCCACTGCGCGAAGTGCAACCTTATATTGATCGTGCGGCCAAGGACCATGCAAAAATTAAGTACGTGTTTGAAACCCATTTTCATGCCGACTTTGTTTCGGGGCACATTGATTTGGCCAAGGCAACCGGTGCCGACATCGTGTATGGACCCACCACCACCAGTACCGGATTCAAAATTACGGTGGCTCATGACGGGCAGGAATTTAAGGTGGGGCGCGTGAAGGTTAAAGTGATACATACACCCGGGCACACCATGGAAAGTTCATGCTACCTGATTACAGATGAAAATGGAAAAGAACACAGCCTGATTACCGGAGACACCTTGTTTATAGGGGATGTGGGTCGACCTGACCTTGCCCAACATGTGATTGCCGAATTGACACAGGACAAGCTGGCGGGATTTTTATACGACTCGTTGCGAACAAAGATTATGCCATTGAGCGATGAACTGATTGTATACCCCAACCATGGTGCAGGTTCGGCCTGTGGTAAAAACATGAGCAAAGAAACCAGTGATACCTTGGGTCATCAGAAAAAAACAAATTATGCCCTGAACCCTAACCTTAGCAAAGAACAATTCATTAAAGAAATTTTAAGCGGACTAGTGGCGCCTCCGGGTTATTTTCCTCAGAACGTGTTACTCAACATTCGGGGATACGAAAGTTTGGATCATGTGATGAAAAGGGGTCACCGACCGCTGAGCCCTTTGGAGTTTGAAGTGATAGCCAATGAAAAAGAAGCAGTGGTAATTGATACACGCAATGCTCAGGATTTTGCCAAAGCTTTTATACCCAATTCCATCAACATTGGAATTGACGGAAATTTTGCCACCTGGGTGGGAACTTTGGTACCTGATGTAAAACAGGAAATTTTAATTGTAGCCGACGAGGGCAGGGAACATGAGGTAATTACGCGATTAGCTCGCGTAGGATTTGATAATTGTTTGGGTTATTTAAAAGGGGGTATTGCGAGCTGGCTGATTGAAGGCAAAGAAACCGACAGCATTGTTTCGGTGAACGCGCACAAAATGGCGGAGCTGGTGAAAACCGAACAGCGATTGGTGTTGGATGTTCGTAAGGCCAGTGAATACAACAGCGAACACATTCAGGATGCTATTAACGCGCCGCTTGATTTTATCAACGATAGCATGAGCAAAATTGACCGCAATAAAAACTACCTGGTGCATTGTGCCGGAGGTTATCGCTCCATGACTTTTATTTCGATTTTGCAAGCCAGAGGTTTTAGAAATCTGGTTGATGTGAAAGGTGGTTTTAAGGAGATCAAGGAAAGTGGGGAATTCGCACTCAGTGAGTATTTGAAACCAAGTACGATGTTGTGAACTTTTTGTTTCGCAGGTGTTCTGAAATCAGGTGATTTTATTTCAGAGCAGTGTTTTTTTGGTTTATCTTCACAAACAAATGTTTGGCCATGAAAACACCTTTTGTTTTACTTTTATGTCTTGTGCTTTTGAGCAAATTAACACACGCTCAAAATTATTCCCCTGTCAGCACTTTTGGTTACAACCTCGATGCTGTTGCAGAAAACACCACTGCACTTGCTAACACGGGAGGAGCCATTGATGGCAGCGACTATGTGCTTTACAGCGAGGCCTACGGTACCCTGTTCAACATTGTTGGCGGCTTGCCTAATAGTGGCGTGGTTAGCAGCCCGGGTTATAGTTTTCAGCTGCAGAGTTATTCACAAAACAACCTGTTGTATGTGCTAATCGGACAAACACACACCATCAGCATCACCAACCCAAGCGCCTATGCCTCCATCAGTTTATTGGGATTTGCTACTGAGGGAACCGGCAACATGAACGTAACATTGGGGTTTACCGATAACAGTACACAAACTTTCAACAACCTGGTGGTGAACGATTGGTTTGCCGCTGCCGGCGCTGTTGTTAGTGGTTTTGGTCGTTGTGGACGCACCTCAGGAACTATTGTGAATCCTGCAGGGCAACCCAAACTTTTTAATATCAACCTGCATTTAACTTGTGTTAACCGGAGCAAAAACCTGGCCTATATTGCAGTGCAAAATGCTTCCGGCAATGCAAGGTTGTGTATGATGGCTGTTTCTGGTTCAGGAGCTCCTAGTTACACGGCTAATTCCACCCCTGTGAGTTGCCCCGGTGGGACAAACGGCACAGCTTCTGTTTCCATCACCAATTCTCTGCCTCCTAACACATTTACCTGGAGCAGCTCACCTTTGCAGAACACTGCTCTGGCTTCCAACCTTACTGCAGGCAATTATTCTTACACAGTGAGCGATGGCGCCGGTTGTATATTTGGTTCAACCGTGGCTATTGGTGTTTCAACAGTTCCGCTTTCTCCTTTGTTGATTGGCACCTCATCCACATTGGTATGTCCGGGTTCACCAGTAACACTTTCCACCTTTGGCGCGGTATCCTATACCTGGAGCAATGGCGTAAATTCGCCGGTTACAACAGTGAGTCCACAAGTTGCCAGCAACTACAGTGTGGCGGGTGTTACAGCAGCTAACTGCCTGGTGAGTGGTTCGGTGAATATAACCACGCATACGGTTCAACCCATAAGCATCAATCCAATTGGTGCCCAATATTGTGCCAACGCGTCCAGTATTGCTTTGGTAGCTAACCCTCCGGGAGGAAATTTCAGCGGGGCCGGGGTGAGTGGCACGGTCTTTTTTCCATCTACTGCAGGTACTGGCACAGTTACGATTACTTATGTATACACGGATGCGAATGCCTGTATCAGCAACCAAAGCCTTAGCACGGTTGTACATCCCCTGCCTCAGGTTAATTTTACCTTAGCTAACCAGGTGTACTGCCTTAATGCCGGAACGGTGGCCCTGAATGCGACACCCGCAGGAGGGAGCTATAGCGGCATGGGCATTTCTGGCAGCAGCTTTAACCCGGCTTTACATTTCGTGGGCAACAGTGTGTTGTCCTATACTTACACCGATGCCAATGCCTGCAGCAATTATGCAAATCTTAGTGTAACCGTTAATCCCTTACCCATGGTAAGTTTTGTTACCCTTCCCGCGGCTCTTTGCATTAAAGCGAGTTCCATCAACCTTCTCGCCAGTCCCATTGGCGGCACCTTTAGCGGTCCGGGTGTAAGCGGCTCCGCCTTTTCTCCTAGTGTTGCTGGTTTAGGCACACACCTAATCGTGTATTCATTCACAGAGGCAAGCACGTCCTGTTCTAATTCAGCAATACACACTATCACTGTAAGCTCCTGTGTGGGATTTTACGACACACAAACCCCGGGCGCACAGGATTTGCTGATCTATCCTAATCCGAGCAATTCCTTGTTCCACATCCAGGGCAATGAAGACGGCTCTATTTTGATTCTCAACCCATTGGGGCAAGTGGTGGCGAAATGCACCCTGAACCCGAAAAATGGGCACACCATCGTTATCGAAAACTTACCGCATGCTTTGTATTCCCTTCTCTTCACAACACAATCGGGCACAAAAGTTTACAAGGTGTTGGTAAGCCAATAATTCTACTGATCTCTGCCTTTTCCTAACTTAACATGAGGTTTTGTGAATAAGCTAAAGGGGCTTTTGATAAGAATTTGCCGGCGCGAGTTGTAATATTTTTATCTTTAGTCCGTGCAAAATATCTCTCAGCTTATCCTCTATATCGACCCCGGAACCGGCAGCCTCTTGCTGCAATTGGTTGCCGGAGGCCTAATTGCCTCTGCCGTTTTTTTTAAAAAAACCTGGCTCTCTTTTTTGAATTTATTCAGAAGAAAACCAAACGACAGTGAAACTGAAGAATGAGCACTAGAGTTGAGCCGGGTTCATTCAGGGACAGGGATGGCTTTGTCTTTAAACAGGATGGGGAGTATTACCGCGCTATCCGTCAATCGTTTGCCTCCAAGTGGGATGCCTTATTACCGTCAGGCTTATATGAGGAGCTGGTTTCTGAAGGGAAACTGGTTGCATTGGAAGAAAAAAGCAAGGATCTGTTACCGGAATTAAAAGAAGAACTGCATAAAATTTACAAAGCGCAAACTCTTCCTTTTATTTCTTATCCAGGAGAGTGGAGTTTTTCACAACTCAAGCAAGCCGCTTTGCTAAGTTTATACATTCAAAGGAAAGCCATTGAGCGCGGGTTTTGCTTAAAAGATGCTTCAGCCTACAATGTTCAGTTTATTGGAAATCAAGCAGTGTTTATTGATAGTTTGTCGTTTGATACTTACAACGAAACTGAACCCTGGCAAGCCTATGGTCAATTTTGCAGGCATTTTTTAGCGCCTTTGTTATTGCAAACATATGGGGTACCGGAGGCGCATAGTTTTTTTCTGACTCATTTAGATGGAGTGCCTCTTGAACTTTGCGCAAAGCTTTTGCCATGGAAAAGTAAATTTAATTTGCTGGCTTACACCCATATTCATTTGCATGCGAAGATGGAAAAAAAACATGCCAATGATCGTGTGCTGAAGCTGCAGAATTTTCACTATTCCAAAAAGAAACTACTATCCCTGCTCGAGCATTTAGAGATGGGCATTAAAGAGTTAAAGATTACCGACCAAGCCAGCAACTGGACAGCTTATTACGATTCCTTTTCCTACACCAAAGAGGGCTTTGAAGCCAAACAACTTTTTGTAAAACGCCACTGCCAAAATCTTAAAGGACGAATGTGTCTTGACCTTGGTGCCAACAGCGGCGTATTTTCCTTTATTGCAGCAGAACACTTTGAACAAGTTGTGGCATGCGATTCGGATACCACTGTGTTACAAAGTATTCGTTTACAAAAAAAACCAAACGTGCTTACCTTGAAGGTTGATTTAAACAATCCTCTGCCAGCGTATGGATGGCAATCCAGAGAACGCCAATCGTTTATTGAACGAGCCAAAAACAATGACCTAACATTGGCTCTTGCACTGGTTCACCATTTGTGTATAGGTAACAATTTACCATTTACATTGCTGGCAGAGTTTTTTAGCGACTTATCGAGAAACCTCATCATAGAATTTGTACCAAAGGATGATCAGCAGGTTAAAAAATTGTTGGTTAGTCGTAAAGACATCTTCAGTGATTACACAAAATCGAATTTTGAGAAGGCCTTTTTGCAACATTACGATAAGGTAGAAGAACTCGAACTACCCGATTCAGCGCGTGTATTGTATTTGTATAGAAGAAAATGACCTTATGTTAAGACGCAAGTTAAAGTTGTACACCTACCACACATTTTTGGTTGTTCCGTTTATTGTTCTCTTTTTGTATGCACACAATTTAGAGGTGAGCAAATTAAATATGACTTACCGCACCTTGATTTATGGTACGCTGTTTTGTGCTTTATTGTACGGTCTTACGCAAGTGGTGTTTCGTAATCGCTTAAAAACCGGGGTGTTTGTAACACTCCTGCTTTTTGCCTTGTTTCAATACGGGGTGATATACGAGTTGCTTGAGTCGATGTACTATCGGGGAATTTGGCCTCTTAAAAACATACACCGCTATTTAATTGCTATGTATGTTGTTATGTTAGCTGTTGTTTTTTGGTGGACCAAAAAAGCCCAACACGACTTCATTCGCATCAATTATTTTTTAAATACCTTGGTTATACTTCTTTTGATGTATAATCTTTTCAAAATTGCGGCATACAATTATCCAAATCAGCGTAAAACCACTACCGCTCAGTTTCTACCTGAAAAGCCCATTGTTTTTGCTGAAAAGAAGCGACCATCTGTTTATTATATCATACTGGATGGTTATGCGAGCAATAAGGTACTTGAAAAATACTACGCTTTCAATAACGCTGATTTTACTTCACAATTGAAACAACAGGGCTTTGTATTTTGCGACTCTGCATTTTCAAACTATTACTACACCTCCTCATCACTTGCGTCAACACTCAATTTTGATTACCTCAACGATTCTGTTAACCCATCACAGCTCATACAGCAAAACCGCCTGTTTTCTGTTCTCAAGGCAAACGATTACCGTATTTCTCATTTAAAAAGCGGGTATGCCGTAAGCAGCAACTTTTTATTAGCCGATAAAACCCTGTCAATCGACGGCCCTAATGAATTTGAAAAAAGCCTACTCAAATTTACCATCTTACGCCTTGATGATTTGATTGGATTGTTTGCGCACACTCGCCTAAAAAGTCAATTCAAAAAAATGTACGAATTGTCAAAACCCGAAACTCAGGCCAAATTCAGTTTTATTCATATTGTTGCACCACACCCACCTTACATTTTTGATCGGGAAGGTCGCATACAAATCAAACACCAATTTGCTGAACATTCATGGGAACCCAAATCGCTTTACCTTGACCAATTGGTTTATGTGAACAAACAAATCGAAAAATTTACGCGTACTATTTTAGAGCGTGACCCAGAGGCAGTGATTCTTATTCAATCTGATCACGGCCCCTGGATCAATGGAACTGCTGAAGAGGTTTTTGAATCCCGATCCAAGATTCTGTTCGCTTACCATGCTCCTCAGCAACTGAACATTCCTTCACGCACCAGTTCGGTGAATACATTCAGGTATGTTTTAAACGGTCTCTTTAAAACTACCTTACCAATTTTAAAAGACAGTGCTGCCGGTAAAAGTAAATTACTGCGGGATGCGGTATTTGTAAATAAAATCGGCAAGCAACAAACGCCTTAAGACTTCTAAATGGCCAGGAAGTAATTCCCCAACACTACCCCAAGCGCCTGCTTGAGTGTGCTAATTACCATTTAACCAACTTATAAATCAGGTGTTCTGAATGCAGCAGGTTGGTTTTCAAATAATACACACCCGGGGGGAGTTCAGTCAAATCAATGTTCAAGGCTTGTACAGGTGTGCCATCAAGCGAGTGAAAGGTTTTGATTAAACGCGCGTTGCAATCGAAAACCAAGAGCTTTGAAAAAGAAGCAATTGACGATTCAATTATACCTATATCGTGCACGGGATTAGGAACTATGCTGATTTGATGAACTCTCAGTTCCTCCTCCGGTAAGCTGAGGCAAGGGAACACCTGAACCGTTGCCACCTGTGGCTGAGAAACACAGGATTGCGTGTCGCTTACTTCCAGGGTGTAGGTTGTGGGGTTTTGCGGGAACACCTGTGTGGTGGGTGTAAGGTAGGAACTCATACTAAGGGGTGGCGCGTTGATGTTTTCGGTCCAGGAATAGGAAAATGCAGAAGGCAAACCAATTGCTCCGGCACCAATACTGGTCGAAACCAGGGTAAGCGTTTCGCCAACACAGATGGAAGCAGATGCCGGGCTAATGGCCACTGTAAACTGTGGTGTTACTGTAATACAAATTACTGCACTGCCTGAACAAACGGAGGTGGATCCAGTAACGGTATAACAAGTTGTAGCTTGAGGTCTGACTGATCTGCTTGGGCAATTTCCAATGCATGGATTAAATGGGTCATAGGGCAACCAAACATAATTGCTAGCACCACTTGCCAAAAGCGTTATAAGTTTTGAAAATTTAGGTAAGTTGTTTGTGATGCAGGTTGTTGGTGAACTTGCACTTACATTGATGTTCAGCGGAGGTAGAATTCCAATACTGATACTTGAAGATCCGGTGCAACTCAAACTATCTGCCAACACCTGATACACAGTTGGCACACTTGGGCTGGCAACAATAGAAGAAGTGCCCCCACTTGCGACAAGGGCTGGTGAAGGAGATACTATCGAAAAAGTATAATTGGTTCCGCCAGAAAATACGGTTATGGTTGAATTAAACCCTACGCAAACATTTGATTGTGTTGCAACAATTTGTGGGTTCAATTGCAATTGCTGTACGCTCAAAGAGGCGGTGCCAAAACAGCCCCCGAGTTCAACACTTACTTCAAAAACTGCTGGGAGTAAAGTAGGTGGATTAATTTGCAGAACATTTGTAGTGCCATTAGCTACTAAAACCTGTCCTGGCAAACCAAAACTGTAATTTGCCCCGGATAGAGGACTGGCCGTAATAGAAAACGTGCTGTTGGGACAGACCGATGCGGAAGAGGCTGATAAGTTTGGGCTTGGGTTCGCTATCACATTAATGGTGTTTTGCATAAAAGCCATGGCGGTTCCTGAGATGGCAACCAAAAGCACGGTGTGATTACCTACAGCTGTAAAACTCACACTAGTGTTGGCAGCAACTGAATTGCCAAAAATCGCATTTGGCGTAGACAACCAGGTGAATTGAGGATTGTTGAGGGTTCCTGAATTTGCGCTGATAGCCAGGGTGCTATTCAAACAAATGTTGGCAGGAAGCGTAAAACTAACCTGAGCAGGACTTGTAATAAAACTTAACCCAACACAGATCAGAATAAGTTGACAGACTTTCATTCATTTAAGTTATAAAATTTTAAGCCTTCAGCTATATTAATTCTACTTTTAGTTTTTGAAGTATGAACCGCCTGCACATTCGTTCGTTTTTCCAATTTCTGTTTTTTGGCAACTTCTTTTATGGGGTGTGTGTTGTTGCACTTGCCATTGAAGCTTCCTTACAACAAAAGGTACCATTTAATACCTGTTCGTTTTACCTCTTGTTGTTTCTTGCAACTTTAATTTATTACAACCTGGCCTTTTCAAAAATCGACAAAACTAGCAAAGAGGACAACCCAAGGCTGAACTGGCATCATAAACACCTCAAGGCACTTCGTTTACTTCAGCTTGTTTACTTTGTTCTGTTTGTTTTTTTGTCGCTTAACCTCTGGCAGGCGTCTGTTCATCAGTTTCCCCGACTAGTTCCACTTGAAATTTTTTTACTTCTGATCTTTCCCTTCGCAGCTGTATTGTATTATGGTGTGAGTACCAAATATTTCAGCACCGGCAATCTGAGAAGCATTGGCTGGCTAAAACCCTTTATCATAGGCTTCACATGGGCCGGCGTAGCGGGTATACTTCCACAACTTTTTTACCAACTCAGCCATAACACCCACTATGAACTCAACCTGGTTGTTATTTTGCTATTCCTCAAAAATTTTATGTTCATTTCTGTACTCGCTATCATGTTCGACATTAAGGACTATGCAAAGGATTATAATTTCGAGGTAAAAACCTTTATTGTAAAATTCGGTTTAAAAAAAACCATCTTTGCTATTCTCCTTCCGTTTTTGTTTGTTGGCTGGTTGTCCTTTTTGTTCTTTGGCCTTTCAAGGGATTTTTCCACCATGAAAATCTTCCTGAACACTTTACCTTTTCTGCTTTGCATTGCCATTGCACTTGAGTTACTGAAACGCCAATCCATTTATTTTTATCTCGTGATCATAGATGGATTAATGTTGGTAAAAGCACTGTGTGGGTCATTAGCCATGCTGTTCATTTAACCCATCCAATTTGTAGAGGCAAATAACCTGTTTGCTGCAAAACCACAATTAAAGAGGAGACAGGTTTTGCTTTCCGGAAACCCCACGCTCTTTTTACAGCTGAGTGTCGTCACAATGCCGTGCTAACAGGCGGTTGAGAACCAAGCAAACTTTGCCTTACGCCAGCCTGTTCAACCTTATAAAATTCTTATCTTTGGCGTCCTGAAAGCATATGAAAATTTCTATCAATTGGCTGAAAACCCTGGTTAAAACAGATCTTAAAACGGAAGAGATAGCTGCGCGTCTGACTGCAGCCGGATTAGAAGTAGAAGGCGCTGAACCGTTTGAAAGCGTAAAAGGTGGTTTAAACGGCCTGGTTACCGGTTTGGTTGTTTCGTGTGATAAACACCCGGATGCTGATCGGTTAAGCGTTACGCAAGTTGACATTGGAGGCCCTGCATTGCTTACCATTGTTTGTGGCGCTCCTAATGTGGCCGCCGGTCAGAAAGTAATTGTGGCCACCGTTGGCACAACACTTTATCCTTCCGATGGAGAAGCCTTGCTCATTAAAAAATCCAAAATTCGCGGTGTGCCAAGCGAAGGCATGATTTGCGCCGAAGACGAAATTGGTTTAGGTAGCAGCCATGCCGGAATACTCGTTTTACCCAATGACACAGCCATTGGACTTCCGGCTTCCGAGTTGTTTAATGTAGAAACAGATACCATACTTGAAATAGGCCTTACCCCTAACCGCAGCGACGCCGCCTCTCACCTGGGTGTAGCCCGCGATTTGGCTGCAGTAGTGAACAGTCATGAACCAAACGAAGCAGTAAAGGTGCATGTACCCGGACTCTATCCCCTGCCCGATGCAACCGGCTTACGAAATATCTCAATTGCGATTCAAAACCCTGAAGCCTGCAAACGTTATGCAGGAATGGTGATCAGCGGCATCGAGGTAAAGGAAAGTCCTGATTGGTTAAAAAACCGCTTAAACTCCATTGGTGTTCGTCCAATCAACAACATTGTTGATATCAGTAATTTTGTGTTGCACGAGTTAGGTCAACCTCTTCACGCCTTTGATGCCGATACAATAAAAGGCAATCAGGTGATTGTTAGAACCGCCACAAGCGGAGAAAAATTAAAAACGCTCGACGGTACCGAAAGAACTCTGGCCCAGGATGATCTGGTAATTTGCAACGAAAAGGAGCCCATGTGTTTGGCCGGTATTTTCGGAGGAGCGGATAGCGGGGTAAGCGCAGCCACCACAGCGGTATTTATCGAAAGTGCTTATTTTGACCCCGGCTTTATTCGCCGCAGTGCAAAACGGCATGGCTTAAAAACAGATGCCTCGTTTCGTTTTGAACGTGGCACGGACCCCGACATGTGTCTGGAAGCACTTTACCGGGCCGCCAATTTAGTACTGGATTTGGCAGGCGGCACCATCAGCATGGGTTACAACGATGTGTACCCACAACGGCTGGAACCACATAAGGTGGCTTTCTCCTACCCCAACTGTAATGAACTTATCGGCAAAGAAATCGACCGGCATAAAATCAGAAGCATATTACTTAATCTTGGAATTGAAATCAGCAGCGAAGGTGCCGATGGTTTGTTACTTCATGTGCCTTATTACAAACACGATGTTACGCGCGAAGCCGATGTGATTGAAGAGGTGATGCGGGTGTATGGTTATGATCAGGTGGAACCCGGCAAAGAAATCCGGTATACTGCATACAACGAAGCCGAAAACAGCTCTCTTATTCTCGAAGAACGATGCGCAACTTTACTCGAATCGATTGGTTTCAGTGAAATCATGAACCTCTCCTTGTCGAATGAATCGTATTATGAGGCTTCCACTTCCATGGTTAAACTGCTCAATCCCCTGAGTCAGGAATTGAATGTACTACGCGCCAACAGTCTATACAGTGGATTGTCGAGTATAGCCTACAACCTCAATCGCAAAAACAACAACCTCAAATTTTTTGAGATAGGTAAAACGTACAAAAACAACGGTGATGCCTCATATACAGAGGAAAAATTTCTCAGTTTGTTTGTTACCGGCGCTCTGTTTCACGAGAATCCTTATGGATTAAAACAGCAATCGGACTTTGCCTATTTGAAAGCCTGTGTGGATAGTATATTAGAGAAATGCGGCGTGAACAATCACAGTAGCAACGAAGCAAAAGCAAGTTATTTGCAATACGGGCTTGACTACTTAGCAGGAAGTAAACTGCTGGTGCAATTTGGTAAAGTGAGTAAAGCAGCATTAAAAACCTGCGATGTTTCGCAAGAGGTGTATTACGCTCATTTTAACTGGGAGACCCTTGTAAAAGCTTTCTCCAAACGCAAGATCGAGTTTACTGAGCTTAGCCGATTCCCTGCTGTACGTCGTGATTTGGCACTTTTGCTTGATAAATCCATACAGTTTAAGGAAATAAAGGATCTGGCCTTCAGTACCGAGAAAAAATGGCTTGATGCTGTGAACATATTTGACATTTACGAAGATGAAAAACTCGGCAACAAAAAATCCTATGCCTTGAGTTTTACCCTGCTCAACAAAGAAGCCACACTTACCGATTCGCAAATTGAAACAGCCATGAATAAACTGATTGCTGTTTACAAAGATAAACTGGGTGCTGAACTCCGATAAACATGCATGACAACATTTTCAAAGACCTCCGGGTAATTGAATTGGCAGGCGTTTTAGCCGGACCAAGTGTTGGGTATTTTTTTGCGGAACTGGGTGCCGAGGTGATCAAAATCGAAAACCCCAAAACCAAAGGGGATGTTACGCGCAGCTGGAAACTCAAATCGGAAGACCCGGCGCAAGCCGAAAGCGCTTATTACTGGAGTGTGAACGCCTTTAAAAAAACGCTTTTTCTTGACCTTGGCATTGAGAAAGATCAACGTACTTTGTACTCCCTTTTACCCGATGCTGATGTTGTGATAAGCAATTTCAAAAAAGGAGACGATAAAAAATTAGGCGTGGACTATCAAACGCTTAGCGCAAGACATCCGGAAATTATTTATGCATCCATTAATGGATTTGGAAGCGAATCGCCCCGAAGCGCTTACGACCTCATTTTACAGGCCGAAAGCGGCTTTATGGCAATGAACGGTGCCAAAGAAGGCGAAGCACTTAAAATGCCGGTGGCCCTTATTGACTTGTTAGCCGGACACCACTTAAAAGAAGCCATATTAATTGCCTTGATCAAAAAACACAAAAGTGGAAAAGGCTCTCATGTTTCTGTTTCCTTATTTGACAGCGCCCTTGCTTCGCTTGCCAATCAGGCTACTAACTGGCTCATAGCTGGTCATCTGCCCAAACCAATGGGATCGCTGCATCCGAACATTGCACCCTACGGCGAAATTTTTGAAAGCAAAGACCATCAGTTGTTCACCTTTGCCATTGGCAGTAATTCCCAATTTCAATCCCTTTGCGAATTGTTGCACTACCGTGAACTGGCTGCAGATAAACGATTCAACACAAATCCTTCGAGGGTAAAAAACAGGACTGAACTTTACAGCATCTTGTACAATTATTTACGCGCTTTGCCCTTTTCCCAGCTTTATGATCTTTGCAACGAAAAACAAATTCCTATCGGTAAAATCCGGAACCTGAAAGAAGTGTTTGAATTACCGGAAGCCAAAGCCATGCTTCGCCAATTTACAAGCAGCGGGCTGAACAAAACCGTGGTATCTTCTTTAGCATTTAAATTCCACACATGAACCTGAAGGTCCATATTGCTCAAAACCCTGAAGTGTTTGAACAAATTCTGCAACTGCGTTATGAGGTGTTGCGAGCCCCCTGGCAACAAAGTAAAGACTCAGCTACCGACGAACACGAATCGCAGGCTTACAACGCATTTATTCTTTCAAAACACAACAGCGTGATTGCTTGCGGGCGTTTACAAAAAAACGAAAATGCCATCGGACAAATCCGTTTTATGGCTGTAGACAAGGATTGGCAAGGCAAAGGATTGGGCCAATTAATTTTGGCTTCGCTCGAAAAACAAGCTAAGGCAATAGGATGTGAAAAAATTGAATTGCAAGCCAGAGAAAATGCTTTGGATTTTTATAAAGGCAGAGGGTACCATATTGATGAAAAGAGCTTTTTACTCTGGAACCAAATCCAGCATTACAAGATGTCGAAATCGCTGCTTGCTACAATTTGAGCAGCGCCCCCTGCATCACTTCCAAAAACCCCATTTTTCAGGCCAATAATCCACCAATTGAACTGTAAAATCTTCTACCAGAAATTCCTCAGCCCCACTGTTCCAAATGTAAAAATTGATGGTGCAGGGTTTTTTGAGCATTGTTTGGTGCTGACTTCCGGCGAAAAGTCCTGTGCTGAGTACAAATGTTGAATCCTTTGCAAAATAGGCCGATTTTGCTGACGCAGCTGTATAATGCAGGCTTGCATTACTAATATCATCAGTTATTGAAATACAAACCTGCAGGTTTTTTTCACTCAGCTTCAGGGCTTTGCCTTTCAGTGTCAAAACTATGTAATTGCCTTCGCTACGAACCAAATCAGCATACTTCATTTTGCAATCCATAGGAAATTCATTTCCTGAATCTACCAGAGCAATGTACCTGCTCCCCTTAGGTAAAGGTTTAGCGTGGTTATTTAATTGTAATCCGGAATCTTTACCGGCTTCTAACAAAATACGGTCATCTGCTGCAGTGGCAATATTTTGCGGGGCTGTTTTTGCCAACACTTTGAAGTTGTTGGCTTGTGATGTGGTATTTTCGATCAGGTAAGGAAAATACCATTTGGCCATAGCCACCTGAACAGGATTAGCCGAACTGAGCAAGAGTATGTTTTGGTGAAGAGATTGCAGCAAGGCTGTGTACGCTATCGCACTTTGCGCAGCTGAATCGGCGCTCATCTGACATTCGAATTGCCCCTTGTACTTGGCAAAATACACCTCGCGCATAAACTCATCAGCATCAAAAAACACCGGGTAGATGTTAGCCTTACCAAATTCCTTTTGGTAATCGAAAGTGCGTTGAAATTGGTATTCAAACACCGTGGCAAGTGTTTGGTTGAGGAAATCCTTCTTAAAGTAGGTAGTGTAAATCAATAAACTGCTTGTTAACAAAAATGCAGTGTAAAAAAGCAGTGGTTTTTTAAAATCAAGTAGTCCGGCTACAAACACCAACATCGCTACACCTGAAAACAACATCACCGAGTGCTGGTACACCGGTGAAATCCACCTTGAATACACCACCACCACCACGTAGTTGAATAAAAAAAGAACAAGCAGGTACACCAGTTTCTTTGGCAATTTTGGTATTTCATCAAACACCAGCTTCAGTATCAACAAAACGAAAACAACAACATAACACCAGGAAGTGCCAAACAGAATTTGCAGAAAAGCCACAACTGTTTGCCATTGAGGTTTTTCTAACCAACCCCCTTGTTCCAAACCAATGCCGCCTATGCCCAATTGGTAAAGTGTAATTGGCAAATGCGGTAAGTAAGCCAACACAGTGAGGCCGCAGGTAAGCAGATACGGTTTGATTGTTGTTTTATTGGCAAAAAACAATCCTGAAACACAAACCGTTAATGCAAACAAAGCGTTAATGTGTTGGTTAAGCGCCGAAAGCAAGGCAAACACAGCAATAAAGATGAAGTGAACCGGTTTGGCATTTTTTAAAAAGAAAACCTCGTAGAAGTGGAACAGCAAAGCCATGCTAAAAAACACGCCCGAAATGTACATGCGTGCAATTGGTGCATAAAACACAAACACCAAAGAATAGGAAAAGAACAGGGCTGCAAACAGTCCCACGGCTTTGGAAAAATGCCTGTAGCCAAAACAATAAGCATAGGTAGTAGCTCCCAAACTGAACAATAAAAACGGCAACTTTATACACCAGGTGCTGTAACCGAAAAGTTGCACGATGTAATAGATCAACACCTGTATGAGTGCCGGATGGGCGTCGATTTTAACCCCTTTATCAAGGAGCTCAGAAAACGTGGTGAAACGGGTGCGGTTTAAACCACTGAGTTCATCGAGGGTAAACTGGTAGTCAAACAGGGGCAAAAACCGCAGCAAGATGGAGCTGCCTAACAGGATCAAAAAAAGGATATGTTCCCTGATAAATTTCAACACGGCATGCCTTGTTGTGAAATCGGCAAGCTTTTCAGAACAAAGATCACACGACCTTTAACATCCAATGGTGTGTATCGGCTGCCCGGCCTTTGCGAATTGCCCTAAGCGTTTCATCAACTTTAGGTGAAAATTTTCGCTCTTCCACAGGAGGCAACATGTAATCTTTTCCGTTGTGGCCAATACCGATAATCTGGGCGATGGTTGCCGCTGTTCCGCAACCAAAAACCTCTTTTAAGGTACCCTTTTCGTGAGCTTCCAGAACTTCCTTGATACTCACCTTGCGTTCCTCTACCTTCATGCCCCAATCGCGGGCTAATGTGAGCACAGAGTCGCGGGTGATACCGTCGAGTATGGTGTCGCTCAAACCCGGAGTGAGCAGGGTATCCCCTATCAAAAACATCACGTTCATGGTGCCACTTTCTTCGAAATACTGTTTGGTTTCACTATCGGTCCAAATCACTTGCTGGTACCCCTTTTGTTGTGCCAACTTGGTTGGATACAAACTGCGACCATAATTTCCGGCTGCCTTCACAAAACCCACGCCACCATGCACTGCTCTGAAATAGGTGGTTTCAACCAGCACCTTAATGGGTTCGCTGTAATATTTTCCGGCAGGGCAGGTAATAATCACAAACTTATAGGAATCTGAAATTTTAACACCAATAGCTTCGTCGGTGGCGATTAAAAAGGGACGGATGTATAAACTTCCGGTATCGCTGTTCGGAACCCAAGCAGAATCCAACTTTAGCAATTCGTTAAGGCCATTCATAAATAGTTCTTGAGGTACCTCCGGCATGGCCATGCGTATGGCACTTTTATTCATGCGTTTAAGATTCTCAACAGGCCGAAACATGGCTACTTCACCTTTGTCGTTTTTGTAAGCTTTCATGCCTTCAAAAATAGCCTGCCCGTAATGCAAGGCACTCATGGCGTAACTCATGGGTACATCCTGATAAGGGGCGATATACGCCTTGTTCCAGGCTCCGTTTGAGTATTCGGCAACAAACATGTGATCGCTGAAACATTTTCCAAACGGCACATTATTGATATCGTATTCTGACACCCTGCTTTTGGGTGTTTTTTCTATTTTAATGTCCAGAGTGCTTGTCATTACTGTAAACTTGAATAACAAATAAAGTCATTATTTTCCCTATGAACAAATAAAACCAATAATTTATTACTGCCTTAATCCAGTGCCATTCGGCACTTCATAAAATTGTTTTTTCTAAATAGGTGGGCGCCTTATCGCGCTTTCACTTCAAGCCCCCGGCAGCCTATTGCTATGTTTGCCGAGCTCCGGTGTCTTTTGCCCTTGCCGGCCAAAAGCCTCCTCGCTTCGCAAACATTACGCAAAGTTCTTGCCGGGGGCTTTTCATTCAATCGCGGGCGCGACATGGTAGTTTAGCTTAGCGGAAACAATCTTTGGTTTTTATCACTTTTTACCAATTTTGCTATACAAGTTGAAGCTCCGTTCGTCGAAAACACTCAGGTAAAGAGAGATTCACAGAATAGTGAATCGTATTCTTGATGGGTTCTGTAATTTCATGGTGTCAGCTAGTGGTGAAAATCTATTCGCCGAAGCCCTTACCACTAGATTCTTTTAACTTGGTTCTTAACCCTACCCCTCAAATTTCAGGAGTTTCAAATCGTTGCCATCAAACACGGCATAGGTATTGTAATGTATCCAATCACCAAGGTTAATGTACCGGGCACCCTGTTCCAGCTCCAAGTCAAGAGGCAGGTGCCTGTGCCCGAAAATGTAGTAGTGACGAAACGCTTTTTTTTGCAGTTCACCACAGTACTGGTAAAGCCATTCCTTTTCTTTGCCTAAAAACACAGCATCCTTTTCTGCTTTTCCCTCCTTGCTTCTGCGGCTGCTTCCCCGGGCAATGTAAAAAGCCAAATTAGGGTGGAGGCGGCTATAGCACCATTGTAAAAATTTACTGGCAAATACTTGTCTTAACAATTTATACCAATAGTCACCTGGCCCTAGGCCATCACCATGCCCAATCAGGAATTTTTTTCCAGCATAGGTTTTTTCAATCGCCTGATGGTGAATACTCACACCAAGTTCCTTCACAAAATAATCTTTCATCCATAAATCGTGATTGCCGACAAAAAAATGCACAGGAATTCCGGCGTCGGTAAATTCTGCTATTTTGCCTAATAAGCGCACGGTGCCTTTGGGTATGGTGTAAGTGTATTCCCACCAAAAATCAAACAAATCACCTACCAGAAACAACTCGGCACAGGTGGGTTGTATGCTGTTGAGCCAACGGCAAATGCGCTTTTCACGTTCGTGGCTTTTTTCCAGGGTAGGTACACCAAGGTGAAAATCAGAAGCAAAGTAAATGTGTTTGGCGCTCATTCTTTTAAAAAGTTTTGTAACTGTTTGCCGGGACTGAAGGTATGAATATTTAATGTGAATCGAATGCGCTGGGCACCCATCACTTGGTTTAATTCAAGCGCATCGCGTATTCCCTGACTATACGCAAGAGGAAAATACACTTCTATCAGGCCTTTGAGCAGTGATAAATTTAAACCCATGTCCCACAGAAAAGGCTCGTTGTTGAGATAGTATTGATCGGTAAATACCAAATCGGCAAACACTTTTAGTGGAAGTTTGTAAAGTTTTGGTGACTTTACATTCACCGATGCCAGCCAGGAACTTGATTGACCCAGTGGGGTCCACACTTTCAAGGCGCCATCTTCTTCTGCAAACTGCGAAAACCCAAGACCATTGCTTTCATTACGACCAATAAAATTGTGGTCAAATAACTTGTCCTGATACCCTGTTAGGCCTCCGGCTCTGAAGGCATAGTAGGCTTTTTGTTCTTCCTCTCCCGAAGCAAAGCCGCCGGCAAATACTCTGATCTCTCCGATATAGCGAGGATGAAAGGTGATTTTTTGAACCCAGTTCAGTGAAAGTTTCAGCATACTGCCGCTTTGCTGAACATCTGCCAACACACTGTAAGGATGCATGTATCTGGTATTGCTTATCAGATACTGCAGGCCATTTACGTATGAAGCTTGGTTGACGCTGGCAACTTCCGGTTGAACAGTGTTGTAAAACAAACTGTCGGTAAACAATATGGTTGTGCTTAATAGAATAGCATGGTTGATTTTCGCGTTGGCAGGTGATCGTTTGAAATCAAGTTCCACAAAAGGTTTTACCCGGTAATAGTTACAATAAAACGGCGACAGATTGGTTGAATAGCTGGCATTATATACATCGGCATCAAAATAGTCGTAGGCGAAACTTTTCAATTTTACCCCGGCACTAATGCTACTGAATGTATGCCGTGGGAAAAAATTACATGCAAACTCTCCAAATCCTGAAAGTGATTTTGATTTGAAGCCATACAGGGGTGCCAGATAAAATTCAAATGGTTTACGGTACAAGCTAAAATTGTGCATTGCTGCGCCTAACATCAACCCGTTGTAGGCATTCGCGCCCCAAACCGGCATCAGGTTGAGGTTGATATGCTCTTCATTTTCGACACTGGTAATAAAGTGCCACTTTAAATTACGCCGCCGCTTGAACCAACCTTTAGCATGAATGGTGTTATTTCTCACCTGCAGGTCGGGCAACTTGCCTTCTCCATCAATTTTAAACACATCGGCGTCAAGCGGCGGAAAATCGATGCGTTGTTTGCCTTTAAAACCATTCGACCACACTTTGGCAACTAGACGGTTGTTTTTGTAAGCCGAAACTTCAAAGGGCACCGGTGAAGAGGTGTGGTTTTTCACCAAGAGGCTATATGCACCTTGCTCATTGCGTTGCAGTTTTCTGGCACTGTAATCGAAACGCGACCTGCCAGTAATAAAATACTGTTCAAAAGCACTCATGTCCATTCCGGTGTGGTTGCCCAGCATCTGAAACAGATCGGCAGCCTGGGGGTGTTTGAACCGGTAAGCCTGATAATAGGCAACCATGGCTTTATCAAATCGTTCCTCACCCAAATACGATCTCAAATAATCAAACACCAAAGGCGTTTTACTGTATACCACCGAGCCATAATTAAATACGGTAAATTCTTCTGAAGGCAGTGCAATGGCCTGATCAAGATTCGCTTTCATGCTCATATAGAACAACAGCTCTTTTTCTTTCCAGTAGGGTTTTTTGTTGAGCCCCAACAGAGGAAAAGCAGGACCAAAACCTGTAAGTTCAGCCAGGGTTTTATCGGGGTATTTTTCGCGCAGGTAAAGCATTTCGTAAAAAGAATTCAAGCCTTCATCCATAAAAGGTTGATCGCGCTCGTTACTACCAAGTATTCCATAGAACCAATTGTGGCCAACCTCATGGGCAATTGTGATGTCGAGCGTGAGGTCGTCGTTGGTTTGTCCTATCACGGTAATGTTAGGGTACTCCATACCACCACCGGCCATGATGGTGCCATCCACAGCGGTAGCGTGATTGTAAGGGTAATCGCCCAGTTTACGGGAATAAAACAACACCGCATCGTTAACATACCCTATGGCTTTTTTCCAGTACTTTAAATTTGCAGGAGTAAAAAACACCCGTGTATCTACCACCCTGCCACTGGTAGGAAGTTCTACCTGATCACTGAGCATGAGATAACGCTTATCGGCAAACCAGGCAAAATCGTGCACCCGATTCTGACGAAAGCGTATGGTTTTATAGGCGGTGTCGCTTGCAGGAAATGCCATGTTTAAGTTTGATTGATCTCCCTTTTCAAGGAGGTCTCTGCTTTTGTTTTCTAATTCCTGCAAAAACTGCTCTTCCTCTTCAGCCCCTATTCTATCGCCCGTTGCAGCCAGCACATAATTTTTTGGCAAACGTATGCTAACATCAAAACTGCCAAACTCACTGTAAAACTCCCCCTGATCAAGATACGGCATCGGATGCCAGCCGTTGTGATCGAACACCGCAGGTTTTGGGTACCATTGTGTGATAAAATACGCCTGACCCAAATGCCCTAATCGTGAAAATTGTGCGCTTGGAATTTTTACGTAAAAGGGTGTTGAAAGCAGGACTTGTTCACCGGGTTTTAATGGCAGGTTCAGTTCAATTTTGCAAATGTCTATATGCTCAGGGTGATAATTCCATTTCACTGTTTGCCCGTTCACCTTAAAATCAAGACTATCGAGGTAGCCTCTGTCCTCAGGTTTTGAAAAATACAGGGCGCTTTTGTTGTGTTGAAGCAATTGTTTACACAAGGCCGTAGTTCTGTTCTTGTAAGCATTGGGCCATAAGTGCATCCATATACACCGCAGCGTGGAATCTGAATGGTTGGTGTAAACCATGGATTCGTAAGCGTGCAAGCCGTGGGTACTGTCGCTCAGTTGAACAGTAATGGTATAATCTACCTGTTGCTGAAAGTACCCGGCTTGGGCACTGAGCTTCCACCCTGCAAAAAAAAGCGCCGGTAAAACTACCAGGCGCAAGCACTTCAATGCTATAAATTGGAACATCAGTTCAAAAGTTCAGCAAGTTTCTCTTCGAGGGCCGCGCCTCTCAGGTTTTTGTGTATAATTTTTCCTTCCCTATCCAAAAGCACTGTATAAGGAATACTTTGAACATTGTACAAACGGGCCGGAGCGCTTTCCCAGTATTTTAAATCGCTCACTTGCGGCCAGGTCATGCCATCTTTGGCAATGGCTTCTACCCAACGGTCTTTGTCCTGATCGAGGGATACACCAAAAATCTCAAAGCCCTTGTCTTTATATTTGGCGTAAGCTTTTACTACATTGGGCATTTCTTTACGGCATGGACCACACCAGCTGGCCCAAAAGTCAACAAGCACAATTTTTCCACGAAAAGAACTCAATGCAAGCTCCTTACCGTCGGGTGAAGGCAATGCAATATCCGGGGCTACCTGACCAATACCGGTGGCCAGCATTTTTGCAACCACATCATGAAACATCATCACACTGCGGTCGTTAGGGTAACGTTTGCTCAATCCTGCATCCAGTGCTTTGTATACCTCAGCATACTTATCCGGCTCTAAAGCCTGTATGGCCATCATGGACGAATATTTATCGGTGTTTTGTTTTATCTTTTCTACAATAGCCAGGTTAGCCTGATCTACAATGGCATTGTAAGGCGCTTCAAACAAGGCACTCAAAGAATCCATGCGTTTACTGTCCATTTTAGATTGTTCCATGGTGGACTGAAACACCTTGTTCAAAGAATCCAATCTCAGATCGCGGGCTTTTGATAAGTCGTTGAATTCCAAAAACACTTTGGTTTCAGGCGAACCCTCCACTTTATAAGTGGCTTTAAGGTCAGCCGCATCGGCTGTCAACATCACTTTATCTGAACTGTCGAGTACTAGCAAGGCAAAATTCTGGTTGTTGAACTTCAAACGGTAAAAACCAATTTTTGGTGTATAGCTTGTAAATTCAAACTCTCCGTTTTCGTCTAACACTGCGCTATCCAAAACTACAGGTTGATTGCCACTTAGTTTTTCAAAATAAATGGTTTCGCCTTTGCTGCCATTTAGTTTGCCTTTGAATTCAAAACTGCTGTTGTTGGAGGTGTTATTGCAAGCGTAAGCAAAAAGTGCCGCTGCAAGGGTAAATACGCTGATAGATTTCATGTTATTTTTCGAGGGATGCTTTTAATAATTGATTTAAGAGTTTTGGATCGGCTTTGCCTTTACTGAGTTTCATTACTTCACCAACAAACAAACCCAATAAGCCAACTTTGCCATTTTTGTACTCTGTTATTTTATCCGGGAATTTTGCCAGCGCCTGATCTACCAGCCCCTGTAATTCGTTACTGTTGCTATTTTGAATGAGGTCGAGTTCCATTGCCAGGGTTTCAGGGCTTTTGTCTGTTTGCTCCGCCAGTTTGGGAAACAGAATCTGGGAGGCTGTGGTATTGCTGATTTTTCCTTCGTCGATGAGCTGAATGATACCTGCAATTTTTTCGGGGCCCACAGCCAAGGCTGTCAAATGCAATGCGCGTTCATTTAAGTACGATTTAATCGGCCCCATCAGCCAATTGGCAGCGCTTTTGTAATTTTTGGTGTGCTGAATTAAATCCTGAAAATACGTAGCCAGTTCTTTGGTTTCAGTAATCTGGTAAGCATCGTATTCGCTCAACTTGTATTCTTGGGTAAAGCGTCGAAACAATTCGGAAGGCAAAACCGGAAGTTCTGCTTGTATTTTGTTGATGTATTCCTGGCGAATAAAAACGGGTTGAAGATCGGGTTCAGGAAAATACCTGTAGTCGTTTGCGCTTTCTTTGCTGCGCAGGCTAAAGGTCATGTCTTTCACCGCGTCGTATGAACGTGTTTCACCGGCAATGGCTTCCCCGGCTTCCAGTAAATCAATCTGGCGTTTAATTTCAAAATCAATGGCTCTTTGCACGTTACGGAAGGAGTTCATGTTTTTTACTTCCACTTTTTTTCCAAAGGTATCAGACCCCTTCAGCATCACCGAAATGTTAGCATCGCAACGCAGTGAACCTTCCTCCATGTTACCATCACATATGTCGAGGTACCTCACCAATTTACGTACTTCATTCAGGTAGGCGTAAGCTTCTTCACCACTTTTGATAACCGGTTCAGTCACCATTTCCAGCAAAGGTGTTCCGGCACGGTTCAGGTCTACCAAAGTATCATACGCATCAATGTCGTGTAAACTTTTTCCGGCATCCTCCTCCATGTGAATACGTGTGAGCTCAATGCGTTTTTCGCTCCCATCCTTTAATTTGATGGGAATGTAGCCCCCATTGCAAATCGGTGTTTTATCCTGGGTGATCTGATAGCCTTTCGGTAAATCGGCATAAAAATAATTTTTTCGGGCAAACTGATTTTCCTCACGAATATTGGCTTTTACGGCTAAACCCAATCGAACAGCAAATTCCAGCGCCCGTTCGTTTACAACCGGCAGGGTGCCCGGGTGACCTAAGGTGACCACGCTTACATTGGTGTTGGGTATGCCGCCGTACTCTGCCGGGTCGGAACTGTACATTTTGGTGCGGGTGAGTAATTGAATGTGGCACTCCAAACCTATCACCGTTTCATATTTCTCGTAAACACTCATTTTAAAGCCCCAAAAGTACGGTTTTTTACTCTTTCACGGCTTACTGATTATTATTCGCTATACAGCTTTTCAGTATATACAACCTAATTGGCAGGCTTTTTTTTGGGCGCCTTATTGCGCTGTACGCTTATAGCTTGCTCGCTTTGGCCAACATGCGCTAAACGTTGCGTGGTCTGCGAAAAATTATCGCAGCCTCCGCCCGTAAAGCGCATGTATGCCAAATCTTCACAAGGCTAATGCTTCCATCGCGGGCGCAACCGGTTGTATTCGCATTCCCAAATTTCTCAATACCTTAGCCTGGTGCTAAAAAACAAACACAGCGCTATTGTTAAATCCACCGCCAAACAACTCGGCTTTGATTACTGTGGCATTTCAAAAGCCGAATTTCTTTCAGAAGAAGCGCCGCGATTAGAAAAATGGTTGAAACAAGGGCGGCATGGGGAAATGAAGTACATGGAAAACTACTTCGATAAGCGCCTTGACCCTACATTGTTAGTTGAAGGTGCCAAGTCGGTTGTTTCGCTGTTATACAATTATTATCCCGAACAACACCAACGGCCCGATGCACCAAAAATCAGCAAATACGCTTATGGGAAAGATTACCACCTGGTGATCAAAGACAAACTCCACGAATTGTTAGAACAACTTCAGGCCCAAATAGGCGCAATTCATGGCAGGGCCTTTGTGGATTCAGCACCGGTACTTGAAAAAACCTGGGCTGCCAAAAGCGGCTTGGGCTGGGTTGGAAAAAACGCCAACCTCATTACCAAACAACAAGGTTCCTTCTTTTTTATTGCTGAGCTCATTCTTGATCTTGAACTCGAAGCCGATGGCCCCATCAAAGATTATTGCGGCACCTGCACCAAATGTATTGATGCCTGTCCAACCCAGGCCATCGTTGAGCCCTATGTGGTGGATGGCAGCAAGTGTATTTCTTATCTCACCATTGAGTTAAGAGAAGCGATTCCCGAAACCTTTAAAAACAACATGGACAATTGGGCTTTTGGCTGCGATGTGTGTCAGGATGTGTGCCCCTGGAATTCTTTTTCTTTTCCCCACCGCGAACCCCAGTTTCTTGCGCACCCTGAGCTGATGGACATGAGCGCGAGGGATTGGGAGGAGATGACAGAGGAAACCTTTCAGCGGGTGTTCAAAAATTCGGCCGTTAAACGAACGAAGTTTCAGGGATTAAAACGTAATCTGAATTTTTTGCGAAAGGTTTAAAAGTTAAAAGGTTCTGAAAGTTCAATGGTGCTTAATCAGAAATCAAAAATTAAGATACACCCAAGCTTCTCTGAATCCTCCGCAGGTATGCGCAAGCGATTGTAATGGAAAGCCCGGAGCCACGAGTGAGGCTTCAGCCGAATCTTGTGGCGAGGACTTGCAATGAAAAGCGCGGTGCCGGCAATTGTAGTGTTTATTCAAAGCCGGCATGCGCCCAAGTATAGCTCATGCTAATTTACGTAAGTAAAAATCCTTCGTCGTACCCAATGCAACTACTCTGCCTTAACCTGAATCCCATTCTTATCGATGATCACTTTTGCATCGTCAGTATTCACGCGCACACCGTCGCTGTCAACTTTAACCTTTGAAGATCTGGATTTAATACGAACGCCATGAGCATTGATGTTGATCTCTTTGTGATCCCTCCAATCGTTCGTTTCTTCATCCAATCCATCACAATCTATACATTCCAGGCCTGCTTCTGTCATTATCCAGCGGCGTTCAATCATGTCTCCATCGTAAGTGTTGGTAACATTTTCAATATCATAGATCAGGTTCTCCACCGATTTATCGAGGTAAATTATTTGCCCCACCGGTAATTTCAAAATAGCTGTAACATTCTGAAAACGGAATTTATCGGCGTTATTTACTTTGAAAATGTTGTCGAATACCACTGAAGTATCGTTTTGCTGGGCCTTGTAGACGATGTTTTTGGCTCGTTCGTTTGCCGTGAGTTTATCCTCGGCTTTTGCTTCTTTTACAATCACCAATTCCAATTGGTTGTTTTGTGCTTTAATGATGTTTAATTGCGCGTGCCCAATTAAGTATTTTGAAGCGCCATGTGATCCTATTGCATAATTGCTTTCACCGCGGTGTGTTCTGTAATTGCGTTCACCTTCATGATCCATGTCGCTGGTGTTTAGCTCCTCGTAGTTGAGGGGGGTTTCCTGCATACAAAGGTTTAACACCCTGGCTGAATCTAAGGTCACTTTTTCTCTCACCTTGGCGGTTTTATTAAAATCTTTAGCTGTTCTTAAGCCAACATAAAGAATCAATACCAAACCAATTAACCAAATGATGCTTGCGCTCAGATTCAGCCATCGGTTGCTGTATTTGAACTTAAACAAAAGTTTCATGCCACCGTAAATCATTCCAAGCACCGGAACAGCAACAAACAACAACAAACCAATAGTGCCGAGGTAAAAATCCTTACCATCCATTAAAAACATATCGGCCCAATCGCTTAAGGAAAAATTGCTCACAAAGCTGATGCCAAATGCCGAGGTAATGATGCCCAGAAAAAACAGCACACCAAAAAGGATAAGGAAAAATCCAAGAATTTTAATAATGGCTTTGCCTATGCCCATAAATACGGTCACAAAAAAGTCGACAATTTTTTCGGCACCTGTTCTGTAGGCATCGGCGTTTGAACCCGACTTGATATCATCTCCGTATTTTTGCATGCGTTTTTTTAATTGCTCTGCTTCTTCTTTTACAACTTTGGAGATGTTGTTAATGTCCACTTTTTCCCCTTTCATGGCCAGCTTTTCGGCAGTGGTGGTAGCTTCAGGAATTGCAATCCAGAGTATGATGTAGATTAACACACCGGTTCCGGCAAACACCAGCAACAATGCCAAAGCAATTCGCAACCAAACGGGGTCAAAACCAAAATAATGCCCTACACCTGAACACACCCCACCTAACACTTTATTATCGGGGTCGCGGTACAAGCGTTTTTTAATCGGCTCGCCGTTATACTCCTCTTCCTGTTTTGTGCTGGAAGTGTTGTTCACGTTTTCAGCGCCAAAATCTTCGGGCTTGCCCATGGTGTCAAGGGCATAATCCACATCCATCAGCAAGATGACTTGTTTGCCGGGGTTCAGTTTTTCCTGCAACAACTCTGCAATGCGGGCTTCGATGTCGCTCATGATCTCATTGCCACCTTCGGTGTGGGAGAAATACGATTTTATGGTACTCAGGTATCGGCTGAGTTTATCGTACGCATCTTCTTCGATGTGAAAAATGATTCCACTGATGTTTATGGTTAAGGTTTTGTTCATTGGGTTTGGTATTAAATGTCTACTTTCTGATTCAATGGGTTGATGTGTTGTCTTCTTTGGTTTCGAATTTGGGTAATTTAGGTAAAGGATTTGCCTTCCTTAATTGTACTATTAACCGCTTGTACCAATTCTAACCATGACAATTGCAATTCTTTCAGGTACTGTTCTCCAATTTCGGTGAGTTTATAATATTTACGAGGCGGACCGCTGCTGCTTTCTTCCCAACGGTAAGCCAGTAAACCTGAATTTTTTAGTCGGGTTAAAAGCGGGTACAGTGTTCCCTCTACCACTACCAGTTTGGTATCTTTTAATTTGTCGATAATACCAGTAGGGTAGGCATCGCCCTGGGAAAGAATGGAGAGGATACACAATTCGAGTACACCTTTTCGCATTTGAGCCTGGGCGGCGGCGCGGAAATTATCGGATTTATCAGATACACCGTCTGAAGTTATGTCGTTCTCGGGGTTTAGCATTTCGTTAGTTTTACCGGTTATAGTATATGTTGATGCGCTTTGCTAATGTTCTAATGTGTTAATTTGCTGATGTGCTAATGTGCTAATGTGTCAATTTGTTGATGTGCTAATTGGCTATCGCTTCTTGTGGATTCTTTCATTTGCACATTAGACCATTCTCACATTTGCACATTGTTCATTTGCACATTGTTCATTTGCTCATTAGATCGTTCTAAAGTTCAAAATCACCTTGTGCACGACCTCACTTTTCAGTTGCTTTAACTGAAGCGCCAGAAATTGTCTTTCAATTTCTTTTTTCAAAGCCTGATCTTCGGTTTTTGCAAGAGCAAAATTTACTTTTCCTGTAGAGTCGGTGCTAAACAGCACTTCTACTTTATTGCTCACTGAGCTTTTGTTTTCAGCAACCGGCATTAGTAGGTGAGGAAACTTAAAATAATTACGAATTACTTTTTCGGTTTCAGCGCCTGAGTTGCTGCCTTCGTTTGGGTTGTGAGCCGAAGTGCCGGCTTGCATTTGGTTAATACTGCAACTGCTAACTATTACCAGGAGCAGAGATTTGATTAGATTTTTCATGATTTAAAAGTTTTATATCGGTTGTTTTATTTTAGTACTATTTGGTGATGCAAACATACAACGTATTTTGAGTACTTTGTCATACATAGTACTAAAATATTTATGTAAATTTCATATAGTGTTGATTATCAATATTTTTAATTTTTTGCTTTAACATATTTTAAGAAATCGCTCTGGCTCGAGGAAGGATTTTTAGGGAAATGCCAGGAGAATTGGAATGAATTAGCCGGTCAATTTGTGTAATTAAGAAAGGATGGGTTGGAGAATTGTTCATCCCTATCCTCTGCTTTAGCTAGCTCAGCGAGGTTATTGAGGTTAATATCTTGCATGCTTAGTCATACACCAATTGAATGGCGTAGTCGGCCGGACTTTCAATTCAGCGGGAATCAAGGCTTATTCTTCGACGTTCCTTTCTTTTGAAAGGGGACAAGGACCTATAGACTTTGAGCCGGAAGGTGGGAGGTATTAAGTTATTATGAAACTATTTTCTTTTCATACTTTTTCCTTAGATGCTTCGATAAACTCAGCACAAGTTCCAAAGTATGCAAAAAATCAAGGCGCAACGATTGCCGACACGCTCTTGATTTTTAAGACGGTTGTCTTACTTACTTTTTGTCTTGATACAAAAAGTAACAAAAAAATCAAGACTTCCGAAAAATGGCTTGCAAATCTACGGTCTTCCATCGCACAATCTGGCTCAAATATGCACTGCATATTTGCCCTCCACGCAGTCAAGGCGTGCGGTAATACTAAATAAACGCGCTACCAAAACTACGCACGCTCTCGCACAAGCTGGCTCAAATGTGTTTTAACACATTTGCCCTGCCTGCTTAGCACCTGCCTTCGCGAAAAATGTTCCTTCCCTCTCACAAGCTGGCTCAAATGTGTACAACACATTTGCCCTTTGCTAAGCCATTTTTCGAAGGTCGAAATGCAACATGTGCTAGCGGTGGATTTTAAGCTTGTATAGCATAAGTTTCAAACGCTAAATACCTGACGAACAGGCATCACCCCCACTGAATTTCACGAAGAACTATATCCCATTACTTGCCGGCGATACGTCTTTGCCAACGAGCTTCAACTCACCTGTTCTTTCACAACTTTTGAAGGTTCTCTGCAATTTATGCCTTTTCGTTTCATATTGAATCCTTTACAAATCAATCATTTATTGTGTTTGAGTATTAACAAATTGCAATTATGCCTGACAATGCCAATCTAACGGCCTTATAAAATTTTGCTTTAAAATCGAGAGGCGTTAAAAGGAGTTCGAAAAAAGTCTCCCATTTAGGCGAATAGCAGATTACCTGGACTTTTTTCGAAAGGATGTGCGCAGGGCCTTTGCTGTCCTGACCCGTTAGGCGTCAGGACATGATCAAAGGCCCGGCTTAACGCCTCGTGGATTTTAGCAAAATTTTATGAAGCCTTGACTTCTTTGGTACCCACGCACTAGCCGGCTCAAACACCCAGGGGGTGTTTGCCCTGCGTCAAGGCAGAAAGTACGGACGAAATGTACCTTACTTAAGAATCTTTAAATCGGGCGAATCGTGTGCTTTTAGGCTCTATATTTTCACCTTTTTACTTAAAAAAAACTACCTTCACCCACTCAAATTATGCACAACTGGTCCGCAGACTTCGATGCTCTTATGTCCGTTCAGGGACTCATCGGCCTTTTCACCCTTTCTATTCTTGAAATCATTCTCGGAATCGACAACATTATTTTTATTTCCATTGCCGTTAACCGTTTACCCAGGATTACGCAAAAAAAAGCCAGAACCATTGGTTTGGCCCTGGCGCTGATTGTGCGTTCGGTATTGCTGCTGTTTGTGGGTTGGATTGCCGGCTTAAAAGATGCCTTGTTTTATCTTGGTCCTTATGGCCTAAGCGGCAAAGCTCTTATTCTGGCTGGCGGGGGTGTTTTCCTGCTTATTAAAACCTGGAAGGAATTAATGGAAAAAGTAAACAGTCCTGATGAAACTGAAATTGAACACCTCAAACCCGGTAAGGTCACCTTCAGGTCGGTAATCATACAAATTATCATCATCGATTTTATTTTTAGTTTCGATAGCATACTGGCAGCTGTTGGGGTAAGTGGTGTGGTGCTGATCATGATTGCCGCGGTAGTTATTAGCATGATTTTAATGATTATGTTCTCAGGTTTTGTGGCTGATTTTATTAACCGCAATCAGGGCATTAAAACCATCGCCCTGGTATTTTTGCTGGCCATTGGTGCCATCCTTTTGGCGGAAGGGATCATGGATGCCTACAATTTCAGTGTGCCGGAAGAACAGCACTTGCACCTCAATAAAAACTACGCTTATGTGGCTTTGGGCTTTGCCCTGCTGGTTGAGGTCTTCAACATGAAGGAAAGGAACGAGAAGAAAAAGAAGGATTTGGGGATTAAGGAGTAGGTGAAGGTTTAGAAAGTTTAGAAAGTTCTGTGTACCGAAATACAACCACTAATTACACTCAAAGTGGCAAGATTTCACAAATGTTATCAAATATTACAAGGTTTGATTATAACGTAGGTGCTAGGCTACCCAATTAGAAATCAGGAATTAGTTTGAAGGTTTAAAAAGTCTGTAAAGTTTTGACGGTTCTAAGTTGCCCAATTAGTAATTAGCCAATAGCAATCCCCTTCATAGCCTAAGGAGAATATAAAATAATCAGGAACCCGCGGTTTCAATTCTTCCGGTGGAATCCGGAACATCAACTGCTTCAGTATTTTCGGTCTCTTGACCTGGCAGTTGTCGGGTATAGGAAAGATAGTTGTAAATGTACAACAACACAAAGAAAGGGAATCCATTTAAAAAATAGTGCCCCTGTCGGAATAGGTTCAGTAGTATCATAACGAGTATAGCGTTGCTAATGAGCCAGTGATCATCATCCTCATCAGGATTACGATTCACATAACACTTAAACACCAAAAATAAAAAGAGTCCAACTCCGAAAATACCGGTTTCAGAGATTAATCTTAGTAACATAGAGTTGGCGTCTGCAGAATTAGAATTAAACCCTTTCACTTTAAAGGATTTTGCAATTGAATATTTTTCGAAGGCAACTGGATGTGAACCTATACCTGTTCCAAAAAGAAAGTTATTTTTAAAACTCTTCATGGTTACCTGAAAATTATTGTAGAGTATAAAGGAGGATCCGTGTGTTTTGCCCAGTTTAAACTCACCACCAGAAAATAGGCCAACTAATCCTTCATAACGCTCCCTAAAATCTTTTACATTATTAAAGAGAACATTGAATAAAAAAATGCCAACCGGAATAAGAATTACAACATAACGTATTAAGCCAAAATTCACGGCCAAAAGAAGTAGTGTTAAAAAAATACCAGTTTGACCAAGCCCTGAAAAAGAAAGTATGTAAACTAATATTATCATAAATCCTTGAAATTTGGTTAAGCCATAATTTTCTTTTCGAAGCAAATTATACACCGATACAAAGAATGCAGCAGAAAGTGTACTTGCTAAGTATGTGGGTTCTGCAAAAATTCCATTCACTCGTATTCCAAAATTCCCACCCCTTACGAAACCCCATTTATTAAGAATCCAAGTAAAATCATATCCAGGAGTGAATCCAATTTGAAATGAGATAAATTGAAATAAGCCAATCAATGCCATGATGTAAGCACCTTTCAAGTACCACTTAAATAATTGTTCAATATTAAATTTGAATTCCAGTACTACATAATAGTAAAATAGGTAAGACATGAATAAACCTAAAAACACTTTCACAAAGAGCGGTCCTGTATTGTTCCCAATAAGAATGTTGAATATACCTGAAACCAATAGGATCAAGAAAATAAAAAAAAGCGGGCGATTAATTCCAAACCTAAAAATGAAAACCGGCAATAGAACCAAGTAGATAAGATAACCAATATAAAACTCAAAAGGTTCTTTAAAGAAGATATAAGAGTTTAAGAATATGGAAATATAAATGAATAATATAACCAAATTAGTTATGCGAGAGTTACTTGTTAATATAGAATTCCCAAAAAGTTGACCCATCCCAATAAATTAAATGCTTGTCAATTTTATTGCATTAATTAACGTAGAGTAGGAATTAGTAATATTCTCTGAATCCTTATCAAAGTACTTCCTAGCCAAAAAAGTATTTTGTCGTCTATCTTCATTGTTTAACTTGTCTAAATCTGGGATAGAACCGTTTTTTAAATCAACAACATACCCACACTTATTTTCCTTAACAAATTCGCTGAAATCACCTAGATTCTCACTAATTAAGACCTTTAATCCTGAATGAAGATACTCTGCAAATTTAACAGGTGAAGCTACGCGATTAGTATCCGACTGTTCTCTAATTAATACTCCATAATCACCGCAGGCTAAATAAATTTGAATATCCTCATGATTCACCCATTTAACAACAATTCTACCATAGTATTTTTGGGATAACATTTTAATGTCATTATTCTCCTTAGATAAAAATAGTATTTTAACACGTTGATCCCTTTCAAGTATAGGAGTCAATAATACATTCATTAATTTAAATGATTGCCATGGCGCTGTTGATCCAGAATATACCAGTATTATATCAGATTCTTTAAATCCCATTTCTTGCCTGAGTCTTGATGCATTATTTGATGCATCAGATATTATGGGTTTAAAATATCGTCCGTTTAGCGTACAAGGTATAATTACATGGCTATCTTTTGTGTAAGAATAATTGTTTCTCCAATATTCTACCAATTTTTTAGAAACTGCCATTCTATAATCTGAATTATTAATTGCCAGCCCTTCTAAGCGATGAATATTGATTTTAAAATAATCCCCAGGGAAAACATTATACTCCAATACTTCAGCCTTTACAGCGCTTCGACCATCAATAATTACCTTCTTTAACAGGCCATATCTTTTTACTCTTAAAGCCGCAATTGTAGAAAAAACATTTCTGCAAATTGCTATTCGTTCCCCTGTAAACAAACAAACCCAAAAAATAAAAATAGAAGTAAATTGAAAATATCTAATTCCTGGAAAAGCTGGTAATACAATCGAATTTGGTGATAGTGCTTTAATTTTTGGTTTTGATTCTTTTATTTCTCTAATTGAAAGGAAAGCCAGCACACGTATTTTTACTTTATGTTTTGAATTTAAATGATCACAAACATCAATAACTTGACTTGAGTATATACCAGGATGAAACTGATCCAAAAGTGTAATGTATAACATTAGAGTAGCGTATTGAGAATTTCTACTATTCTTTCAGTGGCCTTTCCATCCCACAATGATGGTACTTCTCCCTTCTTGTAGGTATTATTTTCAATCTTGGTTATTTCTTTTTCGATTAGATTAATATCAAACGGTAACAATGTGTTAGTTCCCAATAACACTGTTGAAGGCCTTTCAGTATTTGGTCGGAGTGTTAAACAAGGTTTCATCTTAAAAGTACTTTCTTCTTGAATCCCACCACTATCTGTAAGAATAAATTTACACTCGGCTATTAACTTTTGAAAAGAAAAATAATCCAATGGTTCAGTGAGAATTACATTCTCAATAGCGCTAAATCGAGAGTGCAAATCAAATTTTCTCAAACTTGCAATTGTTCGAGGATGAACTGGAAAAACAACTTTATATTTAGCCGAAACCATTTCTAATAGCTGCAATAGTTTCTCAAGCCCATACTTAATATCTACAGTTGCCGGCCTATGAATTGTCATCAACACAAACTTACCAGATTCAAGACCTAGTTGCTTTTGAACGTCACTTCCATCGATTTTCCGTTCAAAGGCAACCATTGTATCTATCATAGTATTCCCAACAAAATAAATGTTCTTTTCACTTTTTCCTTCAGTTATCAGATTATTTAACCCACTCGATTCAGTTACAAAATAAATGTCCGAAATCTCATCTGTTAATACTCTATTAATTTCCTCAGGCATGGTTCGATCAAAACTTCTTAAACCGCTTTCGAGATGAGCAATCTTAACATTCATTTTATTTGCTGTTAATGCTGCTGAAAACGTTGAATTAACATCTCCAACTACCATTATCAAATCAGGTAAATAGTTCTTTATGGTTTTTTCCAAGCGTAGCATAATTTCTGCCATCTGTGTATTTACTGAGGCATTCTCAATTTGTAGAAAATAATCTGGCAACAATTCAAACTGTTCGAAAAAGACATCAGCCATTTTTGTGTCGTAATGCTGCCCTGTATGCACAATTTTTATGTCCAAATTTGGAAATTGCTTAGCTACCCGTTTAAACTGAGTGACTTTAATAAAATTAGGACGTGTGCCAACAACTATGAGTATTTTTTTCATAAATTCAAATTCGCTCAACTATTACATTTCCCTGGAATTTTTATCAGCTGCTAATATATTTTCAACTGTCATAATGCCTCCAGGGATGTTAATACTATCCTTGGCAAATGTGTCAGGAATTGTCTCTCCTGTTAACAACATGTCGATCCATTTATGATAATAAGTCGGTACTACTTTCGATCTTTTCATGTTTTGTAAAAAGTTTGTGTCATTAAAACCCATTCGTTGCATGAAGGCAAAAACAGTTTGGATTGAATAATCGTCAACTTTAGGTCCACTTTGCTTTCGTGTTGGTTCAAAAAATTCGTCTTCAGGTATGGCAATAAAGACATCTTCCTTAGTATAAAACTGATAGGTGTCTTTTGCTGCAATTCCAACTATTTTATCAAGACCTAAAGCATAAATAATTTTACGTATGGGCTGTTTAAATGCCTTTAAAAGGGGATTGCTCCTTAAGTTGTCTGTGATTCTTTTTTTATCTGGACTCCATAAAATAAGTGTTGCTGAAAGTGATGTAGGATTTATGACTACATGTGGTTCCCACGCATCCACCGTGTGCACTGGCCTTTCCTGTTGAGTGAAGTGTTCTCGTATTTTAAGTTTGGCTTGTTTTGTTTTAGGGTTTATTAAAACCTCCTTCTCGAAAAGCATTGTTTCATAACCAGAACCAAATGCTGCAAAGGTTGTTAAGAGAAAATTATTATGATGATGTATTGCGGATGCCGCAATATTTTTTGCATAACTTTTTAGTGGTACAAACAAATGCACCTTTAGGTAAAAATCATCGTTTTCATACACATAAAAAAAAGGTATTTCATACATGGTCCATTTTCTTCTAAGATACCCTTCGTCGCTCAAATTCTGCTTAAAAACCTCATTCCAAAATTCTTTATCACCAGCCATCTCAACTAAAAGTTCGCGGGCATGTTTGTGAAAATCAATTCTGTTACTGATTTTATTATTTAGGTCAATAACTTTTTTAACAAACGTATTATTAATCATAACGCCTTTATTTAATGTTGTTTTGCAATTTATTGTTCAGCATCCTACGAAGCTCAGTATGCATCCTGTAATAATATCTGGGATTTTTTTCTTGTGCTCTTCTTGTAGTTAAATTTCTTTGATAGTCAAAAACTCCCTTTGCCATGGCCTTGTAACATTCAACATAACCTGTTCTCCGCAAATCCTTGATACTCTTTTCTGCGGTCAAAGGTATATCATGTGTGTAGATGATGTCCCCCCCATCAATAACCTTGTTCATTGTCATCACACTCACTTTTACCGGTTGGTCTTCGAGAACTGCCCACTCTATAACATTCATGCCCCTGTATCTTGGCATATCGCCCATGTGCGCGTTAACAAATTCTAAAGTAGACATGGCAAGCAACTCCCCACTAATTATACCACCGGCATATAAAACAACAATACAATTTTCTGACCCCGCAACCTTTTGCATTAAGACCTTTGTTAAAGCTGATGAGAAATGAAAGGGAATGGCCCTCGAAGATGCATATTCCACAAAGTTGATGCCAGGCTCAAGCAGATCCCAGGAATTCTCTCCTGCATTTTCCCATTGTTTCTTTACATCTTTTAAATGCATCGAATTCGTCAATACTCTATAAACATTCACTAAATGCCCCTTCAGACTTTGAGGATTGAACTTCTTTAAGACCCTAAGTCCACTTTTTACAGTTGAAAAAAAAGTTTTAGGTGCCTGAAGACACACAATTCGATCCACACTGCCACCCAGTTTTTCAAACTCCTTAATAAATCCTGAAGCATTGGCCTGATGAACACCTCCAATGAGTAAAATTACCTTTTTCATTCTTTTGTCTTCTTTGCCAAATTTTTGTTTAACGACAATAACAGCGATTCAGCATGGTACTTCGCCGCCCAATTTACCATCTGAAAAGGTTGATAAATACCTGATACAGGGTAAGATCCTGCTAATCCGAAGTTAATTCCGTCATTCCGGGAAGGCTGATTCCCAATAGCGCTAACAATGTCGTTAATTTTTAAAGCAGCATTTAGGTATCGTAGATCTTTAGTTTTATTAGCTATCTTTTGAAAAACAATTGCTGTTTGGCTATAACCCGTTAAACATAAGGAAGACCGTTTCCCATTTAAATCCTTAACCGGTTTCCAATCGTTGTAACTATACGCCGGGAGTTCTAGGTTTACCTCAAATACCGATAATAATTTTCTAGCCGTAGCCAAAGCAACATTAAAATAGCTGTCGTTTTCCAGTAAATCCGAACAAATAATCAAACCATCCAGTGTATAGCCTATATGATGAAGCAAAGACTGGCCGTTGTGGCTGAAACTGCACCTGTCGAATAATTTATTGTCCAACTGTAAACCAGCGAGTGCGTCAATTGACATTTTAATCTTTGCATTGTAGGCACTTCTCTCTGATTCCTTTAAATGTTGGGTTACCATTAACATTCCGGCACACACCAAGGTATCAAACGATCCCCCACCCGAAACATTGTATTCCGAAAAAAAACCCTTCTCGTCTTGAACACTCAATAACCAATCAAGACCTTTCACAGCCGAATCAAGGTACTTTTTATCTTTTTCAATAGTATAACAAGCTATCAGGCCATCTAATATCATGCCTGTGTTAAAAACTCTTGGTTCAGCCTTTACATCTACTTGCAATCCTTGCCAGCCGCCTTCAGGTAGTTGAATCGAAACCAGCCAGTCACCGGCCTTTTTAGCCAATTGCGACCATTTTGTATTGCCTGTATGAATCCCATACTCGTATAGAGTTGGTATCAAGTATCCGGTTGTTTCTGGATAAGATGCCTTCCAACCTTTTCCCATTCTGTAATACGCAGCCGATCCTCCGTCGCCCGTTGCCTTAAAGGAAGCTTCAATCCATTTAAATATATTTTCAAGTGCCGATTCTGCCGGGGGCACTTTACCCACAAGTTGCCATGTGTCTTTAAAGTACCGTGAAGCATAATCCGGCCTAAGTACCTTGTAATTTTTAATGTCTTTTAGTAATGCCAGCATTGTTTCAAATCAAAAGTGTTTCTATTTTCTTATATATGGTTTGTATGTTATGCCTTTGTCTGATCGATTCCGGTAAAGCATTGTCATCTTTTTGTTTGTGGGATAGTATCAAAGTAACCAATTGATTGTAGGTGTTTTTTGGATTTATCCAAAAACCTAACTTGTTTTTCTGTATATAGTCTGAAGTTTCTCCTTGTTCAGAAAAGAGAACAATTGGTTTATTTAAGCCAACGTATTCACAAAACTTTGTGCTTAGCGAAAACTTGTAGGTATTGTTAAGAAATAGCAAAGTGTAATCCGATGCTTTAATTTTTTCAAGTGTCTTTACTAATGGCATCGTTCCATAGAATTTTACGCATTCAAGGTTTTGCTCCCTCACTATACGTTTGTTTTGCTCATTGGCTGTGCCGTAAAAATCGAAAGAAAGCCTATTGTACTCAAGTGGGTATTCTCTTTTCAACCTAGCCAAACCTAAACAAAACGGAACAAATACATTTTCTATGTTATTATACAAATTTCCTGTAAAAACGAATTTAATTCTTCCTTTTGGCTTTTCCACAGAACTTAAATCCTTGTAATCATCGGGATCAAAACCATTCTCAAGTGTATGAACCCTGGCGCTTGAACGGGATTGCAATACGTTAGTCATGTAATTAGAAACAGTAAGCACATGGTTTGCATTGTTTAGTACTTCCCTTTCCATATTTTGTTCAACTTTGTACCGTTTATCTGATAGTGAAGCCAATGCACTCAGAGAGCGGTCATCCGTCCAAAAATCCCTGAAATCAACAATAAGGTTGATACTGTTATTTCTTTGTTTTAGAGTCGTCAGGTGATGCATGTTGTGAAAAGGTGCTCCGCTAACAAGAATGTTTGAAATACCATGCTGGCTAATTATAGTTTCTACCAGGCCTATGAGTTGACTTTTCCACAACACCGAACGATCGAAATAATTTCCATTTGTGCTTAGTTTCATTACTAAAAGTTGCCATCTATATGCAATCTTGTGGTAAATAGATTTAGGTGAATCCATTAACACAAATGGGTATTTGTAAGGAAGATGGTGTATTTCAATTCCTTCAGCGTCCTTTATCCATTCCGATTCAAACGAAAAAGGATTTTTAGCTGCAATAACATGAATTTTGTGTCCTGACAAACTAAGATACTTAGCAAATTTTACCCAGCGCCTTCCGCCAATTCCAGGAAAAGGCGGAAAAGTGTAAGAAATAATTAAAAGCGATTTTTTCATCGCCTGCGTTTAAATGGCTTCAAAATTTTAATTAATTTAAAGTAGGTATCCCAATAGGATTTTTCCATTTTAAATTCACTGTGCTTTCTGATTGGGGCTTTGATGTATTCTTCAAACGTCGCTTCTGTAAATCCTAATTTTTTGAACACAAATTCTTTATCTTCTTCCAGCATTTGTGGTTCATAGATAGGCTGTTTCATCAATTCTACAGCCTCTTCCCTTGTCATCTGACCTGATTGAATTAGGCAAGAATAGTGAAAAACACGCTTATCAATATTGAATTTTTTTGGCAGTATATAACTTTGATAAAATCTGGTGAACACAGATTCATAATGCTTACCACCGTAATCTCTCCAGCCCAATTCATCAGCCAGTGTTTTTTTTATTTGTTCTTTATTGTAGTCGATCAAATTCAATAATTGTATGTATTTGAACTTCACATAATTATTGTAATACAAGCGTTTTATAAAACCCATGCGTGGAAGAGTTTTAAGCCTTAACTTTCCATACTTGGCGTGGATATCCTTTAAATTTCTATAATCTAACTTGTCGTGCACCCAAGAAACGGGCATACGGGTACCCTCCGTAACCAAATTGTGACCTGATAGAATGTATTTGATTTTATTTTGTTTAGCCAAATTAAACATGGTGGCTAACATGGCGATGTCGGTTGGTATTTCTAAATCAACCACTCCCGATTTAAAATAGGCCAATTGCAAATCTTTAAATTCATTCCAATCAATCACTTCGGTTATCAAATCAAAATTTAATTTAGTGAGAATTGTCTCGATATTCTTAACTGCCAATTCGCTGTTCCAACCATTATCGAAATGCACAATCAAAGGTCTTAATCCATGCTTTTTACATAAATAAGCTAAATACGAACTATCCACTCCTCCGCTAATACCTAATAAACAATCATACTTTTTATCACTTCCGTATGCTTTTATTTCGCTGATAACGGATTGAAATTTCTTATCTCTTTCAATGCCTTTCGGTAACTTCTTAAACTCCTCTTCAAATAGTATACAATGGTTGCATATTCCTTCATCATTAAAACTAATATCCGGATCGTTGTTACTATCCATGATACATCTTTTGCACTGCTTGTGTTCCATCATATTTTTTTTCCTTATTTAGTATTTAGTCAATTCTTACGTAATGATTTGATTCAGCCGACTGTAATTTAAGTCATTCTCAAATTTTTCTTTCCAGAAATTCACTACACCTGTTCTGAATGCTGAGCCATTCATTTCAGAATCCTTAAAATCTGTTATTAATTTAGCAACAGCGATTGGGTCGAACTCCTTGTCAATCAGTATCCCTGTTTTGTTAGTTACTATTTCGTTACAGCCACCAACATTTGTTGCCATAATTGGCACACCAAAACTAATAGCTTCCATCATACTAACAGGCAAGCCCTCTGTTTCACTTACACTCAAAAAAAGATTAACTGACTCTTGTAAATACAACTTTAATACATCTTGGTAAACCAGATCGCCCATTAAGCTAACTTCTACATTAGGATTTTTTACTTTTAACTCAGCCAAATTATCCGTTAATAAAGATAAAGTCGAATCGCCATTACACTCTCCACCGATATGAATCCATCGCACAGGAAATTTTAGATTTAGCAAAATTTTAGGTATCAGATGTATCCGTTTAATATTCCTGATTTTAGCGCAGGAAATAATTGTAAACTTTGAGTTTGTATCAAAAAGTCCTACACCGTAATTTTTAGTGCCCAAATAAGAGGTACTTACCTTTTCAGCCCATTTAGGATATTTTGCTTTAAGATAATCAGTTCCCTTCTGCGAGACAGATACCACTTTGTCGAGGTATTTCAATTGAAAAGCCCTAAACGGAATTCTTTTCATTATAGGAACTCTTTCTTCGAAAAGATCTGTGCCATGTGCCCTCCCATAATAACCTGCATTTTCAACACTCCTGTTTAAACTAAGTAGGGCCAAAGCCGACGCACAATTGTTTAGCCAAAAAGAATAGAGTATTTTTCTTTCAGATTTTTTACTGTATTGCCTAACAAGTTCTAGAATTTTTGAAGAAAGTGCATCTGCTCTGAGAAATAAACCAATGTTGTATCTAAATAGTTTTATATGTCTTAAATATTTTAAAGACCCAGCCAATTCCGCTAAAATAACTCCAAGAAATGGCAGTACCTTATAAGTTGGAATTGTTATATTGTTAAAGTCAATAACGTGTATAATCACGTTCTTTGGAAGGTACTGAGTATTATTTTCTGAAAGAGTAAGCAGAACAACTTTTTCAAATGTATTAGAAGCATTTTCAATGTCTGTAATCTCAAATGAACTTGTAATTTCTTCTATTACGAAAAAGAAAACAGCTTTAGTCATTATCAGTTTGCTTTAACTCATAACTTGTCCAATGATAATCCTTCAATTTGTAAAAATCAAAAAAGGTTTCATCAGACATAAGAAGAATTTCATCAAGTTTTTTCTCAAGATCAATGTAGGATTGCGCACTAATATCATCTAAACGTTCGTCGGAAAAATGATTTTTCATATGACCCATTGGTGCAAAAAGCACTTTGTACCCTCCGTATAGTCTTTCAATCTGTGCGCTGCTGAAACCCGATACAGCCAGCGAACACATATTGAAATGGAGTTTTGAAAGTTCGTGAAATGGCGCGAAAGCTATTTTGTTTCCAAATTGCTTTTCATAAAAAGAAATAGCTGTTTGCTGATTTTCTTTTGATGATTTTTCGAACGGATGCAGATAAATAATTAATGAATGTTCGCGATTTTTTAAATATTTCTTAAGTCCATCAATTAATGCCATTTCCGCTTCAAAATCGCTATTTCCGGTTGGGTTATTATGATCCATTTTGGCCCTAAGAAACATGGCGCTGCTTACAAAACCAAGCTTGTAAGGTGGTTCATTATCACCCAAATTGAGTCTAACCAAATGTGATTCAAATGGTTTCCAGCTTCTTTTGACTTTATAGAACCAATTATCTTTTAAAGATTCATATTCTTTGAGTTGAAAAGGTGCTGTAAAAATAAAACTACTGCAAATTACATGTTTGTAATAGCTTGAAATAGGATTACTAGAAGGTACCAAATTTACTTTTATATTATTGTACTCAAGAAAGTACGAAGCAAAGGTGATATCCTTTTCAAAGGCAGAAAAAACATATATTTCTTTGCATAATAAGTTTTTCAGTGCCTTAGCCAACAACAGATTTTCTGTTAACTCAAGCAGAATCAGCGAAGATTTCGCTTTGTCTTTATTCAAGAAAGAAAATGGTAGCAAAAAACCAAAAAGCACTACTAGATGTAAAGTAAGTCCCAATGCTCCAAGCGTATTCATTTCATTTGGTAAGGAATCGCGTGAAATAAAACCTACTTTTTCAATACCATTAAACTTCAAATAGTCTTTGTCTACATTCTCGAAAGATAATTTGTTATCGTATACAAATGAAGTGTTGTCAAAAGGTTTTTTTACCAGGTTGTTTCTCTTTGCTAATAGTAAAACACTTCGTCTAAAATAACGGAAAGGGCTCGCAAATGAGAGTGATTCGGGCTTTGTATACCTATAACTAAACTTATGGAACAAATCGTTTATTATCAGCCTTTCCTTTTTTGCTCCAAAAAGTGAAAGTACGTATACCTTCATAAAGACCCAATAGGAATTAGTCACCATTGATATCCAAAAGGCGTAAGGGTGAGCCGGCCTTTAAATTTTTTGTACAGGTTTTTCCAATCAACTCATCCCAGTATTTTGGTGCCAATCCATTTCCAGGACGAATAACCTTCAAATTTAGTTCAGTAAATTTTTCTCCGGCAATTATATCTTTTGCCACATAAATTGAGCGTTTGAAAAACAAACTGTTCTCCTCGGCTTTTTGAATGCCGTACTTCACCTCGCCAAGTGCTAAAAAGGCACGCTCCGTTTCTATAACCAGGTGTTTTAATTCTTCGGGTTCTAGCGAAAATGCAGCATCTACGCCTCCATCTGCCCTTCGCAACGTAAAATGTTTCTCTATAACTCTAGCGCCCAAAGCAACCGCTGCTACACTTGCCCCTATGCCCATGGTATGGTCCGATAGTCCTACCAAACAATTATGAAGTTGGGACAAATGCGGTATGGTTAAGAGATTTGTGTTTTCAGGTGAAGCCGGATAGGTGCTGGTGCATTTGAGTAGAACAAAGTTCTCGCACCCTTCCTTTCTTAGGAGACGAACAGTTTCATCTATATCCGCAATGGTTGAAACGCCAGTAGAAACAATTACCGGTTTCCCGGTTTTGGCAACCTTTTTAATCAATGGTAAATGCGTATTTTCAAACGAAGCAATTTTATAGGCAGGCACTTGTAGGCTCTCCAAAAAATCGACTGCCGTTTCATCAAATGGAGAACTGAAAGCAATCAAACCCTTTTTTTTCGCTCTGTCGAAGATGGGTTTGTGCCATTCCCATGGAGTATAGGCTTCTTTATACAGATCATGAAGTTCTTTTCCGTTCCAAAGCGAATTTGCATCGTTAATGGTATAAGCACCCTTCATGGTTATAGTATCTGCCGTGTATGTTTGCAGCTTAATAGCATGCGCCCCGGCTTCCGCGGCGGCATCAACTATAGCAAGAGCTCTATCAAGCGATTGATTGTGATTACCACTCATCTCGGCAATAATAAATGGCTTCTGGCTTAAGCCAATTTCGTAATGTCCAATTTTAATACTATTCATTTTTTAAAATTAGTTTGATTGCATTAGCTTCATTCACTTTTAGTGATTCCAATAGTTCGAAACCAGAATTCAAAAATATGGCAATTGAACTCTTGTTGTCTTCTTTAATATAAGCATATATAGATTTTGTATCTGAAGTTTCAAAATACCTTTGACAAGCCATCCTTAGTATTTTGCGACCGTAACCCTTACCCCTAAAGTTTGGGTCCACTGAAATTCCAACAACGACTTCTGTTTCACTTTTGTGTATTCTTACCTGACCCACTGGTTGATTTTCCCTATTTTTAAAAAGATAGAACGCATACGCCGGATCACTAATTTTTGATTTGAACCAGGTAACATGAGATTTATAGTTAATAAGGTCCTGCTGGAAAGAATTTTTTCTTACCTCCTGATCATTCGCCCATTTGAAGTAAAGATCCACATCCTTCTCTGTTGCAAGAGTCAACTCCAGAGGATCCATAAAATAGCTGTGGATTACCACATCGTGGAATTTGCTACCAATTTTCACCTCATTTTTGATACGCTTAGTTTCAGAAAATCCGGAAGCATGTAATGCGATATATAGCGCCGGTCGGATATCATAAGCAAAAGTGTATATCAAACTGAAATTCAAATATTCGCCCGCTATCTGTTTTAAAAGTACCAAAAACTCCTTCCAGTCGTTGACAAACAATTCCTTTGTTGTATTTCTGCTTGTTTCTGTTAAAAATGAAATTTCCGCTGTTTTTTTAATCCAGTCAATGTGTACTAATCCCCCGTAGCCAATTAGTTTAGAATTTTCCAGAAAACTAAATAAGAACTGGGATGGAAAATCCTGTTCAAAAAGTCGGTCTACCACATTTTTGAAATATTCCTCCTGATCAATCTGTGTAAGGGGTTTTTCCTGACGGAGAATTTCGATCTGTTCATTGCGCCATTTCAGAATGTCATATTTATCCTGATCCCTTATCGGCACCAAGGTATACTCTCCGTGATTGAACGTTGCTCCCTGTATTTTTTTGTATTTCCGCAAAGCCAGAAGTTATGATTATAGTAGTTTCCGGAACACCGGTCTCGTGGGTTTACCAATCAAGAACTTTTCATACCCTTCAGTCAGGGCCTTCTTGTAAATGTCCAAAGTTTCGGAAAAAGCCTCCGATAGAAAATCGATATCTGCCATCGTGTGTGTAAAACAAGGAACAAAAGCGCCCTGGAAAAGGACACCACGTTTTATCATCTCTTGCAAGGCCAAAGTTCTCAATCCATCTGAAGGTTTACCCTGATTGTCTGTAAAGGTGAAAATCGGCATCCAATTGTCTCCGACAATTTTTATATGTTCTCCTAGTTGTTTTGATTCAATAATAGCTTTGCATTCCCTAATAAGGTAAGCACCGATTGCCTGATTGTGCTTGAGCACGCCCTTCATTTCAAACTCCGCTATGGTAGCCAGTCCTGCAGCAATTGCATGTGTTTCTCCCCCGTGCGTTGTCGAAGTTAAAAACACCTTTTCTTCACCTTCCGCAAGTATACCGCCAAGTCCCATAATCTCTTTCGTTCCTGTCATGGCCGAAAAAGAAAATCCATTAGCAATGCCTTTACCCCAGGTTGCAATGTCGGGCTTCACATTGTACTTCTTGATAGAACCAGGAAAATCGGTTTTGAATCCGGTAATCATCTCATCTAAAATATAAATTGCGCCTTGACTCTGAACAAATGCAATGGCATCGCGCAAATAATTTTCAGGAAGAGGTGCGGCCTTCTCAGGCTCCGAAATTACACCTGCAATTTGATTTGGGAACCTTTCGAAAAGCGCTTTCAACGAATTTAAATCATCGGCTTTATAGGTTACTGACAATGCAGAAATTTCATCCGGAACACCTTTGTTACAAACTGTCTTGCCAATAAACCAATCGTCGTAAGAATAAAAAGGATGATCATACGGAAAAGCAATCAACTTTCTTCTGGTATATGCCCTAGCCAATTTTACAGCTGCTGTTGTTACTATAGACCCATTCTTAGCGAATTTTATCATATCGTGACATGGCACCAAGGATAAAAATTTCTCGGCCATTTCCAGTTCTATATATGAAGGCCGCTGAAAATTAACACCCTTCTCTAATTCCTTTCTCACAGCCTCCAGCACCGGTTCATAAGCATGCCCCAAACTTACTGATGTTAAACCCATTGAGCAATCCAAAAATTTATTCCCATCCAGGTCCCAAACATGTGCATGTTTACCGTAACTAATTGCTGCAGGACTTAGTTCCGGAAACTGATCATCACCTTTACTGTACGTATGAGCCCCACCTGGAATTAGTTGATGAATTTTTGAACGATAATTGTCTGAATTTTTATAATTGCTAATCATGAGTGTCTTTTTTTAACGATTGTGTGTATCCCTCGTTGCGTTGAAATCCAGTATTGAAGTTAATATTGTTTTTACTAATGAAATTAACATAATCCATCCAAGACTTTTCATGGCCCAATTCTTTAACTAGCTTTTCTATCAGCAAAAAATCCTCCTTTTCATCAACAGTTAAACGAAATTTTGAGTAATCGGTATCACACCTAAAATCTCCAGAAGTAAAGAGATTACCTCCTTTAAGGTCAGAGTTTCGCCATAAATAAGGTGTCACATGTTCCCGATCGGATTTTAAACTTGCCTCTTTCCAGGCTCTTTCCAAAACTTTAAAAGAAAATACTTCTGCATCAAGTCCGTCCGGAAAACTTGGATGAATGGTGTTGCTTACATAATCAAATTTGGACCCAGCATACATATCAATTATCTGATCCACAACTGCGGCATCAATCAAGGGACAATCTGCCGTTAATCTAACAATATGCTTTGGTTGAATAATTTTACAAACTTTATAAAACCTGTCCAACACATCGTTTTCACTACCCCGGTAACACTCTATGTTATGTGCTTTACAAAAAGCTTCCAAGACATCGTCACTTTTTTTATCAGAAATTGCAACAACATGCCTGTTTATTTTTTGAGATTTCTTTATACGCAATACATGCAACTCAAGAAGTGTTTTTCCATTAATTTCCAGCATGACTTTACCAGGTAAGCGGGTTGAAGACATTCTGGCTTGTGTAATAGCAAGCACCATTTAATTCCAATTTATCGGACTTAATAAATCCACTTCTTTCACATCAATTCCATCTACATTGCTTTTAAGCAAGCCAGGCAAAGCTTTTACTTTGGTAATTACTTGGAGATTAGTTCTAAGCTGATTCAAGGAATCTACTCCAATAAGCACTTTGTCTATCCCTTCTGTATTGAGCGCATAGGAAATCGCCAACTCTTGCATACTAATGCTTTCGTTTTGAGCCAATAATTTAATTCTTCTCAAATAAGGTCCAAAAGCTTTCATTTTTTCCGGCAGCGTATTCTCTTCCATAAAAAACAAACCTTGCAAAAAAACAGACCGCACATGTAGTTCCTTTCCCCGGCTCTTTGCTAAACGAATCATATCACCACGCTTTGATGCATTATCAAAAAGATTGTAAGGAAATTGAATCATATCTATTACATCATTCTGAATAGCCATTTCAAATTGCTCATTGCCATACACTGATACCCCTATCTTCGAAAACAAGGCTTTCTTTTTTAAGTCAATTAGTTCTTTAATAAGCTGAGAATCAGCATTTCTAAAATCACTAAATGAGTGAAATAAATAGGCCTCAAATTGCCCAATCTGCAGCTCATCCAATTCTACCTGCACATCGGTGGATAATTGTGCAGAGTTAGCATGAAATTTATTAATGACTTTAAACTTGTTTGAACTTGATTTGTGGTAATTCCCAATAATTTGCAACGCACTTCCATATGCCCTTGCTGTATCCAGTGTACGAATGCCCGAAGCAAAAGCCTCGTTTAAAATTTCTATGCACTCCTTTTCATTCGGTTTTCCTAAGGCATTATTAATGCCATAAGGCATTCCCAATTGAACTGTGCCCAAAACTATCTTGTCAATCACTTGGTAAAAAAATCGTTTATTCTATTAATTACATACTCTTGCTCATCCAAGCTTAAGTCCGGATACATTGGGATACTTAAACACGTGCTGTAATAAGCTTCTGCGTTAGGATGATCTCCGTTTTTGTAGCCTAAGGCAGTATAATAAGGCATGGTGTGTACCGGTATGTAGTGAACCTGAGCAAAAATGTTTGATTGCCTAAGGTAATTATACAAACCTAGCCTATCTTTTGTTTGAATAATATACAAGTGAAAAGCATGTCCCTCTTGTAAATTTGGATTCTGAATACGGACATGTGCGTGATTTGCAAACGCTTGATTATATCTGTTGGCAATTGCTCTGCGTTTTGCCAAACCTTCATCAGCTCGTTTCAATTGACTTATGCCTAAAGCACAGAGCATGTCAGGTAACCTGTAATTGTAGCCCAATTCCTGCATCTCATAATACCAGCCCCCGTGATTCTCTAGAAGCAAATCAGGATTCTTGGTAATACCATGCGTACGCAACAATAACAGTTTGTCATAAAGTCCTTTATTGTTTGTGGTAATCATCCCACCTTCTCCGGTTGCAATGTGTTTAACAGGATGAAAGGAAAAAATAGCCAGATCTGCATAAGCCCCATTACCACAATTTTGCCTGGCACCTTTGCTGTCGATAAAATACCCGCCAGGGGCATGACAAGCGTCCTCTATTATCCACAAGCCGTGATTTATGGCAATGGTTCTTAATCGTTCCAAATTATTGGGTAAGCCGGCAAAGTCAACCGGAATAATCCCCTTAAAAAAACCATCAGGTTTAGATGCTATAAGTTGTTCCACCTTCTTTTCATCCAGTAGATAAGTTTCAGGATGTATATCCGCAAAATAGACGTTGCCACCGCAATACCGAATGCAATTCGCGCTGGCTGCAAACGTGATTGGTGTGGTAATAACATTATCACCGGGTTTAATGTTCAGAGCCATAGCGCAAAGATGAAGAGCGGCTGTGCCATTACTCACTGCCACAGCATAACTTGCACCAACATAAGCTGCAAAAGCTTTTTCAAATTCAGCAACCTTTGGTCCCTGAGTTAAAAACTCAGAACGCAAGGTACTTACAACCGCGTCAACATCTTCCTGCGTTATAGTTTGTCTGCCATAAGGAATAGAATTCATAGTTAAACAGTAAAATCTTTATCAACATGCTTCTTAATTAGTTCTCTGATTTCGTTTACGCCCACCCACTCCGTATTCTCTCCAGAATTATACTGAAAGCCGATCGGAACGGCTTTTGCCTGAAAATGCTTAATATAGTCGTCAATTTGCCAATTGGTTACCTGCGGTAAAATTGCATAATACTTTCCCAGGTCGTAAGTAGTAAATGAGTCGGAGGAAGTAATCATTTCCTCGTGTACTTTCTCTCCGGGGCGAATGCCAATAATTTTGTGCTCACAGTTTGGTCCAATGGCTTTTGCTACATCGGTTATTTTATACGAAGGAATTTTTGGTACAAATATTTCACCACCCCAGGCGGTTTCCATCGCATGCAGAACCATGTCGGCGCCTTCTTGTAAGGATATATTAAAACGGGTCATGTTAGGGTCAGTAATTGGCAGAACGCCTTCTTTACGTTTATTCATAAAAAACGGAATCACAGAACCATTTGAGCCCATCACATTACCATAGCGTACAACCGAAAACTTTAAATTGCGGTACCCTTTAATATTATTAGCGGCAACAAATAATTTATCAGAACACAATTTGGTTGCCCCGTATAAATTAATGGGGGCTGCTGCTTTATCTGTTGAAAGCGCAACAATGTTCATTACACCTGTTGCCAAAGCCGCATTAATAACATTTTCAGCACCAAGCACATTTGTTTTCACACACTCCATCGGGTTGTACTCAGCAATGTGCACGTGTTTCATAGCTGCTGCGTGAATCACGTATTCTATCCCTTCAAAAGCCCTCACAAGTCGGTCATAATCGCGGATATCGCCAATAAAATAGCGAATTGCCTTATAGGTGTTTTCAGGGTACTCTTGGTTCATTTGAAACTGCTTCTGTTCATCGCGCGAAAAGATCACCAAGCGCTTCACGTTCGGCCATCTCTCAAGAATCGTTTTGGTGAGCTGTTTCCCCAAGGAACCGGTTCCACCGGTAATTAGTATCGATTTATTGTTTAAGTCAAGCATACAATTTAGTTTTATGGGTTCATCTATCTTTTTACTATAGAAACGACTGATTAAATTAGTCTTAAAAAGTAACAAACAGCATTTTCTAGTTATTTAAGTGAGTTTAAAAACCTTGGCATTGGCTTAAGGATTTCAAACCAAGACAAATGTGTATTTGCAAGTTTTTTAATATGGGAATTCAAACTAGGATCACCATTATACAATTCTCTAACACGTTGATTAATTAAGTTAAAATCCAAATCGCTATCATCAGCCGGAAACTGAATACAATATGTATAAAGCTCTGGTATCGCCTGTAAATAGGGGTCTTCATAACCTAAAACCACTGGTAGTCCTGAAGATAAATACTCTCTTACTTTCAGAACTGAGCCTTCGCGTAAACCCTTTTTATGTATGCCGCAAGTGCCTATAGCAAAATGCATGTCCTTAAGAAATGCATCCAATTCTATTTTACTCATGTACTCCTTAAATTCAATCCACACGTTAGTATCATCTTTACAACTAGCCTTTAACTCAGGCTCCACTTTTCCGACAAAATAAAGTCGCATCTCAACCTGCAGGTTACTTCTTCGAAAACTTTCAATTATACGCTCTATCCCATTCCAATACGAATAAGTACCCGCTAAAAAAACACCCTTCAAAATCTTGGGCACTTTTCTGTCTATAACACCAATTTCACCCGCTGTTGAAATGCCGTTTGGAATAACAAGCGTTTTATAATTTCTATAAATGCGTTTCTCTATTTCCGCAATTTCAGGCGTAACAGCCAGCCCACCAGCAGCATATTTTAAACAAATAGGGCCAAGAAATTTTTCAATGACTGCATTAAAGAAAACACTTTCTAAATAATACGCCATTATGCTTGGACGAAATGAAAACGGAATTCTCTTTTTATTCCCACTAACAATTCCCTTTAACTCCTCCCGCTCATTGGTGTTGTGTTCAAAAAGTATTTTTCCCTTATGGTGTTTCAGCAACTTTAAAAGAGAAAATCCGGCAAAGGGATACCTTAGAATGTAAAAGTCAAACGAATTGGTCTTTTCCGTTATAAACTTGTCGATTGCAGCGAATTGTGCTTTGGTATAAAAGTAACCGATAAACCATCTTTTTTTAGGAACAGTAAAACACACCTGAGTAAAATAATCGTTTGTGTCATGTTGTAGATTCTTAGTGAACCTAACAAATTTACTACCGGGAAACATCTTCTCTAATTCGCGGCACTTTCCAATCACTTTAAAGTCAACGCCGCTTTTTTCACCCGAATAATCCGCTAAATAGAGATAACAAATGCGCACGTTTTCTATTCTAAATCAGTGGTTTCTGTTTAATTCCAAGTGGATAGGCAAATTTATACAGGTACACCATCTTAAAATAATGCAGCAGATCCAAATACCAACTAGGTTTAACATCTTCTTCACCATAAAAGCGGTGCTCTACTTTTGGCTGTAACATGATTTCTTCAAATTGCTGTGGTGTTAATCCCCACTTTTTTTCTACGTAGTCTTTATCTTCCATCTGGTCCTTCATCGGGTATGGCTCTTCTTGCAAGTTAGCTAAAGCTTCCGTTCTGCTCATTTGGTTTGTCATAATCAAATTCGACAAATGAGCTTTACGTTTATCAATGCCGTATTTTTTTCTCAGATAATACCCTTGGTAAAATCGTGTAAAAACAGATTCAAAGTGTTTGCAGGGGTACACAATATACCCTACATCCTTTACCAACCTTTCTTTTACTTCCTTTTCATTGAAGTCTAAACGGTCAAAAAGAGCTATTGTTTTATAACCTATTATTTCATACCAGAATCGTCTATTTATACTCAAATGAGGGATTTTTTTCAACTTTCCCAATCCAAATTTTTGGTAGATAGAGCTCATGTTTTTAAAATCATACTTCCTGCTATACACCCAATCTTTTGGTAAAATAGCTTCTGTCCATAAATTGCTGCCACTAAGTATATATTTGATTCCGAATTTAGTTGCTACTTCATACAAGGCTCCAAATATGAACATATCAGTTGGAACTTCAAGATCTATAACGCCAGCTTTAAAATAAGCCAACTGCATGTCCCTAAATCCCTCCCAATCTATAACATACGTGTGTAAATCAAACCCGGTGTGCTTTACCAGACTTGAAATATTTCTCACGGCCGATTCATCGTTCCAGCCATTGTCAAAATGTACCAACAAAGGTCGCAGACCCAAATCTTTGGCAACAAGTACCATATAAGAGCTATCCACCCCACCACTTACCCCCAAAATACAATTGTATTTTTTATTTTTTCCAGCTGATTTAATTTCCTGCAAATCGCGCTCAAACGAGGCATTTCTTACCTCCTTACTTCTAAAAATTGTTCGGTTTGCCAGTTTCAAATAATCAGTGCAATAATTACAATTTCCTTCTGCATCAAAAACAATATTCTTAGACGTGGTATCCATTACACATCGTTTACATTGTTTATAGGTCGTTTCCATAATTGCTAGTTTCTGTTTAAAAGATGCGCATTCAGTATAATCCAAAATCTATTAGCCGATTGATTGTCCCAATTCCGTTCCGCACACCGCTGATATACAAATGCCTTTATAACCTCACCTTTCCAATACTTGTTTTGTAAAAAAGAAGTAGAAGACACCTCGTCACAAATAAATTCGTTGAGTTGGTTATTAAACCAATGTGCCGTAGGCGCTCCAATGCCAATTTTGTTTCTTCTCAGTCTGATCTCCTCTGGCAACAAATTTTTCATGGCCTTACGCAATATCAGTTTTGTATAACCCATCCCCAGCTTATCCTTTAAAGGCAAAGAAAAACTGTAATTCACCAATCTATAATCCATCAACGGCATTCTTATTTCTACGCTGTGTTGCATGGCCGCCCTATCAAAATCTCTTAAATTATAAGGAATATTGTCTATAAAAAAGTCTTTTACCGCTAAACTTTCAGGATACGAAAATTGGGATTGTATGCCGTCGAACATTTGAAAGGGAATTTGATTTTCTATTGACGAGGATGAAAACCAATCGTGAAGATTTATCCTAGCCTCAGTATTTATAACCGAAACCTTTTTATCCCGGATCAAAATCGAATCCTTTAACCTGGCCAACGCGTGCCTGCCTTTTAATCTTACTATCTCGTCCAGCAGCCTTTGTTTTGTTGTATCACTATCTTTTTCATCTCCCATGTAGGCATAAATATCAGCCATTTCCTGAGCACTATTAAATAACTGCCTCTTATTATAGTACTGGTAAAGCTTATTTACTGCCCCTTTGTAACCATATAACAGTTCATCCCCACCATGTCCATCCAACGATACAGTAATTTGATTCAGTTGCATTGCCTTATATACATCGGTAATACTTATAATAGGCGTGCCGCTTAAGGCATCAAATAATTTTGTGGTTGATGCAATATCCTTAACCAGATCTGCATAATTTGGTTGTGTGTAAATGGCTTGTGACCTAAAATACGCCACCACCTTATCTGCATAACGCTTCTCATCTACATTAGTGCCCGGAAAAGTTGCTACAACGGCTTTCCTCCAGTTAACAGGTAAGCGATTATAACTTTTATCAGAAGCCGCCAAGTGATTTACCATCGCGAACACCGATGAAGAATCCAATCCTCCGCTCAATGCTGTTGCAACCGATACGTCACTTCTCAGCCTTATTCGGCAAGCGTCTTTAAACAATTCAAAAAAATGCTGCGTCCGTTCTTCCCCATTCTCCGAAACCTCAACCAAATTTTCAAATGTATTCCACCAGCGTTTTATGCTGAAATCCCCCAATACATTTACTTCAATAAAGTGTCCCGGCAACAATTGGAGAATGTTCTTGTAAATTGTTTTCCCGGTTGGTTCTAAAGCCGAAGGGTTATTCATTGAATATAAAAAGGTACTATCGTCAAATTCTTTTTTAAATCCTTCTAAATAACTAAAAGCAATAGTTTCAGAGGCAAAGGCAAAATAATTTCCAGTAGAATACACGTAATGCAGTGGCTTAACCCCAAATCGGTCACGGCAAACCAGCAATTTTTTTTCCAAAGTATCCCATATTGCTAGTGCCCACATGCCATTAAACTTCGAAAAAGCTTCTTTTCCCCAGCGGTGGTAGGCCGCCAATATCACTTCGGTATCTGAATCTGTTTTAAAGTAGGTGCCCTGCTTCTTCAGTTCTTCACGAATCTCAATAAAATTATATACTTCCCCGTTGTATGTTATACAATACCGTTCAAGATAAAACATCGGTTGTTTTCCCAGGTCGCTCAAATCCAAGATAGATAGGCGCCTATGACCTAAGGCCACTGTCCCTTCGTTTAGCAATTCATATCCCGAGCCATCTGGTCCTCTGTGAGACATGGAATCTGTAAACGATTTTATTGTACCCAGTTCAACTTTGTCTGAATTTAGTTTTACTATTCCTGCAATGCCACACATGCCTAATTGTAGATGCTAACAGGTTTGTTTGCAAGTAATGCGTTCACCGCATCCTTTATTTTTCGTTCGGTTTCTTCGGCACTTAAAAATTGGGCGCTGTTATGCACCTTGTTTTTGTAGTACATTATTTTTTCAGGAGCAAGTGTTTTTAATTCCTGTGCCATCGTTTTTGGTTCAAAGTCTTTAGCAACTACACCCAAATCGTATTTATAAATAATATTTGCCATTTCCGGGGAAGGCCCTATGGCCATTGCCAAACGCGCCTGAATAAATTCGTAAAATTTATTTGGCAAGGCAAACTTGTAATTAAAATTGGTTGGTGGTAACAAAAAAACACCCACATCAAACTGATTGATAAAGCTTGAGATATCTGCTGTACCAACCGGATCAAGAAATTTGATACTTGGATATTCAGCGGCCTGCCTTCTTAATTCATTAATGTATGCCTCATCCCCCGGTACTAAAATCAAATTTAACTCAAACCGCTCATCTAAATGGGCCATCATCTCAATGGTTAATTCAATTTTTCTCGACCTAATCGCGGCACCATGATGTATCATGCGAATTTTACCATCTTCACCTAGTTGTTTTGGTTTTAAATCATGAAATGGTTTAGAGTTGGTCACAATAACAGAGTTTAAATTAAACTCCTTTTTGTACTTCTTCGCAATTTCTTCGCCCACACAAAAACATAATTCAACATCCTTAAAGTAGGTGTTTCCCTGCTTCATACGCAAAGGATGCTCATGTTTCATCCAGCCTTCAACATCTTCAAATTCCAATGGATAATATTCGTGTGCGTTAAAAATAAGTTTCAGTTTTTTTTGTTTCGCCAGCTGTACGGCCAAAGGCAAATCGCTCATGTGGTGCACAATAAGCAAATCGAAGGGCTCTTTGCTTAAAAGTGCAATATCTTTGTAGAGGGTATCCTGTTCGTCTCTAAATCTCTTTAAATGTATAAGTTTAATAAAGGCCGAAATTAATTTTCTCAAAACAAGAGGATACTTTAGATGGAAAGTAATTGGTGATTTAGATTGTTGACTGCGTTCATTTAATTTTATGAAGCTATACCTTGTGTCCCTCTCATTGCCAGTATTTCCTGCTGCAAGCAAGGCATAATTGCTGTGCAAAGCATCCACTTCCATGATAAACCTTGGCGCAATTCTAAGATCTTCTCGGCAAATAATTAAAATGCGTTTTTTCAATTTGTCTAACTTACGCAGATTCTCAATTATTTTTTTGGTCGCTTAATGATGCCCAATGGGTAAGCAAATTTATACCGATAAAAAAAGTACCACCAGTCACCCAACTTATCCCAGAGCGTAATTCTATCGTAACCAAACACATCATGACTGACAACAGGTTTTGCCATAATGGTATCAAACTCTGCCTTACTCATGTCCCACTTTTTTAAGATGTAAGACAAATCTTCCTCTTGCTGTTGAAGTGAATAGGTTGGTTTCTCCAAAATGCGCAATACCTCTTCACGTGTAATAAAGCCCGAGTTGATGAGATTGGAATAGTGAACAAGGCGCTTGTCCACACCAAATTTTTTAGGCAAAATGTAACCTTGGTAAAAGCGTGTAAAAATAGATTCGAAGTGTTTGTCTTCAAAATTTTTCCAAGCCAATTTTGTTTGCAGTGTTTCAATCACATGTGTATACACAAAATCAGTGTATGTAATAAGAGAATATTTTCTGTACCCTTCGCGGTAAAAACTGAGTTGTTTGGCTGCACTTAGTTTTGGGAAATTTTTCAAAGGCCGTTCGCCAAACTGTTTGTGAATTGTTTTAAGGTTGGTGTAATCTAACTTTGGCCCAAGCGCCCAATCTGTGGGCATAATTGTTTCGGTAAACAGGTTTTCGCCGCTAAGAATACTTTTAATCTTAAATTTCTTGGCAATCTCGTACAATGCAGCAAAAATTAATTGGTCTGTAGGTACTTCAATATCCACCACCGAAGACCTGAAATATGCTTTTTGCAAATCTTTAAACTGGTTCCAATCTATCACATAGGTATAAAGATCAAAACCCGTGCTTTTTACTATGTTTTCAATGTTTGTTGTGGCCTGGTTAGAGTTCCAACCATTATCAAAATGAACCAGCAATGGCCTTAACTTATTTTCCAATGCAAGATAGGCCACGTATGAACTATCCATGCCCCCGCTCACACCAATCAAACAATCGTACTTTTCGTTTGCCCCAACAGTTTTAATGGTTTGAATGAGTTTATCAAAATGGGCTTTGCGCTCCGTTAATGGCACTTTTATAGTTGTAAGGGTAATCTCGTCATAGCGACTACAGTAATTACAAACACCATTTTCATCAAAACTTATTGAGGAGACGCTTGTATCTAGAACACATCTTTTACATCTGTTGTAGTTCATAAACAATTTAATTTAAAATTGCCTCCCAATTTGCCAAAGGCGCATTTATCTCAGAAATATTATTGTTCATTTCGGTTTGATGACGCGTTTTAATTAATTCTTGGAAAGAGTGATTAAATTCTTCTCTCGTAATAACATTATATAAATTATTAACTTCGAATCTATCCATTTGATAGTCAGGTAAAATAATGTTTATAGTTGGAATATTCCCAACCAATCCGTCAACAAAGGCAGTTGAAGCACTACTAGTTACCATGAGATCTGACTCATCAATGTCAGAGAAAATATCTGTGTTTGCTGAAAATTTGTATTTAGTAAAATTCACAGAAAAGAACAACTTAGCAATATGCTCTTGTATATTATGCAAAGGATGACATCTCACCAGAATTCGAAGATCAGCTTCCAATACTATACTTTCCTTTATTACATCAAACATTTGGGTTGTGTCGAATTCTACTGTAACACACCATAAAATTTGTTTACTTAGTACATTCTGACCGCTAGCTTTTTTCCTTATCTTATTTCTGTTGTATTTGAAATTACCCGCCACCAAAACAAATTCATCATCTAGACTATTATTCCTTAAAAACTCTCTTTTGAATAAATCACCCCATACGATAAACTTATCTGGAACTGGCATGTGATTTTTTCCTTTCAACTCGGCGTCTGTAATAGAATAAACCGTATGTCCGGAGAAAAAGAGACCATGTTGAACACCATAAGATTTTATTAAGGTATTCTCAGAATTGATTTTAGCTTGAGAAATTAATCTTCCCACATCATAAAATTCATCCTGATAAAATATTTTCTTCGTATTCTTAACACTGTTTTTAAAATATTTACTTAACCAAAAACTATAAAAAACTTTCCAAAATGATAAATAAGCAATATCATTTAGTTCCCTCTTTATTACTTTATCATCTATAAAACAATCTTGTGTGTTTTCTTCAGCTATCTTTAGCTTAGCTATTCTCTTGATAAATTTCAAATGCTTGTAAGCAAATATTAATATTTCCAATTTGGAAGGAAAAGAATAAAGTAATCCTGTGTCCCAGCTTTCTTCCCACTTTAGAAGTTCTATAAAATTTCTTGATGTTACAAAAAATGGGATATAGTTGGATCTTTTAATCGTTTGACTGTATTCCATAAATTGTTTAAATACATAGTCATGGCCCTCTTGCTTAAGCCATGTAGCTTCCGGATCTGTAAATATAGAAACCTCACTTGCGTTTACTTTCAATCCCTTTCTAATCTCCAAGCACTTTAATTCTATTTCTCTATATAATTTGATTGACTCCCTAATAAAAGAGATTTTGTTCCAGGATTGATAAATTACTTTCTTATTTTCAATTGAAAATGATTTTGATTTTGCACCGCAAACTAAAGCAAGATTCTTTTCTATAAGCTCATCAAAGTAGATCTCTTTTGGAGGCAAGCAAACATAACAGATGTTATTGCGAGCCATATTGAATTTATCTGATTTAATTAGACTTAATAAATAGAAATAATTTTTTAAGAAAGATGATTGAGCATGTTTTATAGACATTTCAGTCATCCAAAAAACAGGAAAACCAGCAAAATCAAGGTCCCTTAACTTTGAGCCATCAACTAGCCTTGTAGCGTTTAGTTCTCCTACCTTTTTTACATACATCTCAATGGCTTGTTTATGAATTTGTTGATCATAATCAATATCCTTCGGATAAATAACGCTTAAATCTTTAGAATTCTCAAGCTTTTTGATACTGTTACTAAAATCAAGAATACATTCAATGGGTTCTGAACTCAAAAAACGTAACTTTTTCAGAATTTCATCAACAGCATTAAAATCAAAATTAACCAGAACCAATTTAAATGGTGACTAAAGGTTAGTAACTCTGTGTCTTAGTTTCCAATTTCCATCCACCTTCTCCCATAGATGGGGTGATCGAAATTTATCACACAATTCATTTTTAAAATAGTTTGGATCGATCTCAAGATATTGCATTATTTCTTCAAAATACCTATCAGGAAATTCTCCGTCAAACTTATTAACTAATGCTACACCCTCTTCTCTAGTTATATGATTGTTTCTTATCTCTTGAGAAGCATCATAAGTTGCCCTGCCAATACCAAACTTAATGTAGGTAGTGTAATAATGTAGGTCGTCGATTTTATCATCAATACTATTGTACTTGCTATACGTGCCTTGAGTTCTGAAAGGTCTTGCCTGAAAACCTGTATTTTCAACGGCATAATAATACACTTCTTGAGGTGTCCATTTTAAATAATACCCCAAATAATGTACTTCTATTTTTGACTTCTCAATCTCTTCTACTGAAGGAGGTAAGAATGACATTAAATCTGATAATCTAACTTTGTACTTATCCCTTAACTCTGCTATCGAAACTCCACCCAGATAAATTTCATCCATGTTATTAAAGCTAAAATAAGATTTGTCTCTTAATGATGATGCATTATCTGCAATTGGGTTACCGTATTCGGCTTCGTTCTCACCATAAAAAATCAGTGGTATCCCGTATTTTGCCGCAATTTTTGGTGCAAGATTTTTTTGTCCCAAAATGAATGTTTGAAACGGATGGTACAAATTTTCAATAGACAGTTTGGTCAGAAGTTTCATAACCTTTCCATTCCTATTAAAACTAATATTGTCAAAGCCCCCAACATCCAACCAGTTTTTAAAATTTTTATACCCGTAATCAGTGTACAAAATAGGTGGCCAGGTAACTGTCAGTGGATTCATACCATACTTGTATTTTAACACATGTGCCTGATAAGCGCTATCCTTTCCTCCACTACCCGGAACAAGACAATCATAACCTCCATCTGTTCTTCTATATTTAGCGAGAAGTTCCTTCAGTTTTTCCTCTCTTTCGAACCAATTAATTTTGTTCTTATCGTCATTACTTCTGCAAGCATCGCAAACTCCATGTTCATCAAAACCCATTGTGTTCTTTTTGCTTTCCTTAGTGTGCTTAAACTCAACTGCTGAAGTAGGTCTTTGATTTGACATAACACATCTTGTACAGAATTTTACCTCTTGTGGTAATCCATAAAATGCTTCTAGTTTTTTTGTCATTTTCTTATTTTATTTTCGATATCCAATTCTTATAAATTCTTAGTCCTACCTCACCACTTTTTTCAGGATGAAATTGTGTAGCAACTACATTATCCTTTATTACTGCTGAGCAATATTCAATGCCTCCATAAACAGAGGTACTTAAACTGTTTTCAACGGACTTTGGTACTGCATAGTAAGAATGAACAAAATACATGAAAGAATTTACTTCTACATTTTCAAGAACAGTTCCTTTCCAGTTGTCCTTACTAGTAGGCAGTATTTGATTCCAACCTACTTGTGGTACCAGTAATTTATAGCCCTCTTGATCTGATTTGAATTTTTTTATTTCCCCTTCAATTATTCCTAATCCATTTGTTTTACCAAATTCTTCGCTTGTGTTAAAAAGCAATTGCATTCCTAAACATATTCCCAAAAAAGATTTACCCGATTCAATAGAGTCCTTAATTGCCAGATCCAATTTGTACTTTTTAAGATTAAGCATTGCTTCAGCAAATGCGCCTACTCCGGGTAAAACAATCGCATCCGCAGCTCTGATATCATCTGGATCATGACTTACGATTGTTTCTACCCCCCAGTGCAAAAAGGCTTGTTGGACACTGAAGAGGTTACCAAGAGAATAATCTATGATTACAATGTTTTTACTCATACCTTACCCGAATTCCCATATTTTTATAATACTCTTTAATTTGTTGTAAACTACATGGTATAATTTTAGAAAAACCATTACCGCTTCTCAAAAACTCTGTATTGCCTTCTTCATTCTTTTTCACATAACCTATATTCTGAACAAAATCATAATGAAGAACAGAAGCCAAAGAAACGGCATGCGCATTGCCTATTTTAATGGCTTCTGTGGTGTGTTCAAGTTTGCCAGCGCCACCATGTGCAATAACCGGAATTGAAACAGCATTGCTTACTAGTTTTATTAAGTCACAATCAAATCCTAGACCTGTTCCATCTCTATCCACTGATGTAATATTAATTTCACCTGCACCAAGTTCCTCCACTTGTTGTGCCCATCTTTTTACTTCCAACCCTGTTTCTTCTCGTCCATTATCTATATAAGCCAGGTAGGTCCCGTTGCTTTGTTTAATTGCTTCAATGGCAACAACAATTGTAGATGAACCAAATTTTAATGACGCATCTTTAATCAATTGAGGGTTCTTAATGGCTGCTGTATTTAACGATACCTTGTCAGCGCCTGCCCTTAACACTTTTTTAATATCATCAATGTTTCTTAATCCACCACCAACCGTGATTGGTATAAAAACTTGTTTTGCTGTGTTAGAAATGATATCGTGTAAAGAATTCCGTTCATATAAACTCGCCACCACATCCTGATAGATTAATTCGTCTGCACCATTTTCATAATAATATTTTGCAAACTCTGCCGGATCTCCTAATACTCTTAGACCTTCCAAGTGAATGCCTTTAACCAGGTTTGGTCCTTTTATATCCAATCGGGGAATTATTCTAACTGCACTCATAAATTTTCAACTAATTCAACTTTTACTATCAAAATTTACTAAGCCTTTTGCTAATAAAAACTCACACCACTCCCAATCAACAGGCTCATCTATATCAATCGAGTAATTACTTTCCATTACTATCTTTTTTACTCTGGAAAATTCACTAATTTTCTTTTTCCTTATAGAATCAACACTAATTATATAAATCGAACCATTCAACTTATAAACTTTCGGAGAATCCTGACGTCTTTCTCCATCGCTTTTAGATTGTAAAAGTCTACTGATATATTCTCCCTCTGTTTGCTTAAAATAGGTTGAATATACGTTTGAAGCTATAGTACTCACAGATACGACCATATCAACATTTTCACTAAATAAATTCAATGCTTCACCAATATGGGTCTTAAGTCTAAACGGTGATGTTGGTTGTAGAAGTACGATACTATCAAACACCTTTCCATTTGATTCATACCAATCCAATGCATGCAATATCACATCACGTGTTTCTGCTGCATCAGTAGCCAATTCGTATGGTCTTTTAAATAAAACGTTAAGTCCATAAGCTTCAACAGTATCTATAATCTCATCTGAATCAGTTGATACACAAATGCAATCATCTTCAGAAAAAAACCGTGCAATGTCAATTGAATAATAAATCAAAGGTTTACCGTTCAATAATTTAATGTTTTTTCCTGGTATTCCTTTTGATCCTCCCCTTGCAGGTATTAAAAACAAGCTCTTCACTATAATCTTATGTGCTTAATATCCTCTTGAGCCTTTTTGTAATCCTCCGGTTGACCAATATCCAACCAGTATCCTAAAACAGGATAATAGACTAGGTTCATTCCCTTTTCAATTAGTAATTCCATCAAGTCAGTTGCATTAAAAAATTTACCATATGGCATTAAACTAATAAGCTCCTTTTTAATCAAATAGATTCCTGCGTTAGAATAATATGTATAAGTTGGTTTTTCCTTTAGTGATGTTACTTTTTGTCCAACTGTTTCAATTACTGCATATGGAATATTGATACTGTATGGAACGCTTGCGACAGCCATATCAGCATTGCTCTCAATGAACATTCTAAAAAAGTCTTCAAAATCAATATTGGTTAACAAATCCGAATTCATCACAATAATATGGTCATGAATAAAATTATCTACCAAAGTTATTGAACCAATAGTACCAAGAAACACCTCTTCATTGATGTACTGAATGTTAATTCCTTTATCTGAGCCATCCTTAAAATAGCTCATAATCTTAGGTGCAAGATAATTAATTGACAACCAGATGTTGTCAATTCCATAAGAACATAATCTATCTATATTGTGTTCAACAATTGGCTTTGTTCCGACTGTTAACATGGGTTTAGGAAGATCTAAAGTCAAGGGTCTTAGCCTTCGTCCTTCTCCTCCAGCCATTATCAATACATCTAATGGTAAAACGCTTTTTTTTTCTTTTAGGTCTACAATACGAATTATTTTCTTATTTTCATCAATTAGTGGAATAAGTGTTAGTTCTTCTTTACGCAACTTATCAATATCAAAGAGGTCGAATTTGTTTCTTTGCAAGAACCTGAAATTCTTTCGCATAATCTCTTCGAGCTTATCTGAAATATTCTTACCAGCAAGTAGCCCCCTTCTTACGTCACCATCAGTAAGTGTACCAATAAGTACTTGATTTTCATCAACAACAAAAAGAGTCATGTTGTCACCTGCTTCAAGTATATTAAGCGCCTCAAGTGCCTCTTTTATTGTTTTTTTACCAAGAATAATGTTTTTTGAATACCTTTTCATCTCACCCTCCCTATAAATTTAATGATTCAACTTCAAAACTTTAATGATTTCCTCCGCACTATTTCCCTTACCATAAATATTATCTGTATTTAGTTCAGGCAGATTCTTCAAATTATCAATTGCATGTAGCATTGCGTTTCTTTCTATCGGACAAGATATTACATTGTTACCGCTTATTCTTCCTTTCTGGCGATCTCCGATATTAATAACGTACTTACCAAAAGAAGCCGCTTCAATAATCCCACTTGAAGTGTTTCCCAATAAATACGAACAATGACTCATACAAGAAAAATATCCTCTGGTTCCCAAGGATTCGAAACCAAATACCTTACCTTCGTTTTCGCATATAAACTCGTACAATCTTCTTCTCACCAGCTCTCCCTCCGTATCAGCGTTAGGCATTGTAATTATAATCTGTTCTTCAAGACGACTCAGTACAAAAATAAGTTCATCGCAATACGCTGAATTTTTTTCGTACAATATTGTTTCTGGGTGAAATGTAACCAACACCGTCGGCTTGTTCAAATCAACTTGGTACATTTGTAAAAACTCTGATTTTGACAACACCTGAATCCCTTTAAGATTGTCTAGACTTAAAGCACCAACAACATAAATATTATCATCTTTTCCCTTAATCTGCTTCACTCTTTCTGCATATTGCGTGGTTGAAACAAAATGATAATCTGACAATACTGTTAGTGAATGTCTGAACTTTTCATCTATTGCGCCCATTGTTGTCTCTCCCCCATGAATATGTGCTAACCTGATATTAAATGGGATACTAGCAATCACGGCTGCAAACATTTCGTATCTGTCACCTAAGCAAAAAACAAGATCAATCTTATCACTTAACTTTTCCCAAAGCTCTGAAAAAAGAACCGTGGTTGTACCTATGGCTTTAGAAATATTGATTGGTTTATCACCATCGGGCAATGTATTTAATTCGTGCGCAACATCAAATCCATCCCTTTTGATTTGCTCAACAGTTAAATTGAACTTTGTTGACAGATGTGTTCCAAATGCAATGATAGTTAAATCGAAAAAATTATCCTCTTTCAGTTTTTTTAGAAAGGGTAAATAAATTCCGTAGTCTGCGCGAGAACTAGTCAGGACTGCTACTCTCATTGAAGATCTTTCAGTCTTAATTTTGTATCTTCTTTTAAATCGGTTTTAATCCGCTTACCAATTATTTGTTTTATTTTCATCGGAGAAATTCCATCTCCTGGCCTTTTCATAACTAAATCAGCCTCCACCAATTGATGGCCTTTTGATAAATCATGGGCAATATGAATGCTCTTTCTTGCCACTGGTATATTCTTTGTTTCAGATGCTGAGGGTACTTTCAAAGGAGACCCTAATGCTATTTCAATGTTACGAATGGCATTTACCATTTGTTTTAACTCTTCAGGATTTAATGAAGCCTTATGATCAGGCCCTTCCATATTTTTATCGAGCGTAAGGTGTTTCTCAATTACTTCTGCACCCAAAGCAACAGCGGCTATTGCCACTTCTATTCCTTTTGTATGATCCGAATAACCAACCTTAACTTTGAATTTCTTCTTTATTGAGTTCATAGCAAGCAGATTTACATCACTCATCGGAGTTGGATACTCTGTATTGCAATGTAAAACCGTAAGTTGATTTAACTTTGTACCAGAATTTAAAAGCACTTTAATCGCATCATCAATTTCTTTCAAAGTGGACATTCCGGTACTTAAAATCACTTGTTTTCTGGACTTCCCTATTCTACTCAAATAAGGGTAATTTGTAATCTCTCCCGACGGAATTTTAAAAATTTGAATTCCCATCGACTCAAGCAATAAAAGACTATCAATATCGAAAGCTGTAGATAAAAATTCGATTTTCCTTTTTTTACAATGCTGCATCAATTTCTTATGATCACCTACACTCAACTCTAACTTTTTTAGCATGTTATACTGCGTATCGGCCCTTTTTGCATTCAAAATTTGATATTTGGCCATTTTTGCTTTCTTCGAGACCAGATTTGCGGCTTTAAACGTCTGAAACTTCACAATATCCGCGCCGGCATCCTTTGCAGCATCAATCAGTTTCTTTGCAAGCTCAAGTTTTCCATTATGATTGACGCCTGCTTCAGCTATAATCAATACACGCTTCATTTTTTTCTTATTATTTTTCCAGGATTGCCTGCAATACTAGTACCTGACTGACAATCGCGAATAATTACACTGCCAGCACCCACAACACATTCCTTGCCTAATTCTGTTCCTTGTAGCAATACGCTATTGCTACCAACAAAGCTTGCTTCACCAACTTTACAATTCCCATTTATAACAGCGGATGTTGAAATGTGGCAATGATCACCAATAACAGTGTCGTGTTCAATTAAAGCTTTGTTATTGATAATACAATTTACACCAACTTTAGCACCCGCATTTAAAATAGCATGATGCATAAGTATAGTTCCTTCATCGGCAAAAGCATGCTTACTAATGTAGGCATTTGGCGAACATATAACAGGCAATGTCGCATTCAGCGCTTTTAATTTTAAATACAAGTATTTTCGAATTTCAGGATTTTTAATCTGGCCCAAAGTGATATGAAAACTACTCCCCATCCTATGCCACTTCTCAATTTCATCATCTGTACCAACAACTTTGTAACCACACACTTCACTTCCTAATTTTTCCTTTAAATCAAGTATTCCGATTATTTCAAATCTATTCTCTGCCTCTATAACATCTATTGCTGCTTTACAATGCCCCCCTCCTCCTAGAAGTACCAATGGTTCCTTTTTCATTACAAAATTACGCTGCTGGGTATGTTAACTAATCTTTGCTCAATCCACTCGGCTGTATCAAGATTGCCAATTGGGCAATCTTTGAACATGCTAAGTTTATTCATCAATGCCCAAGCCGGACGGGTCATTACATTATTTGCATTAGTATATTTTAAGAAGGCATCTCTTTCATCTTTGTTCTTAAGTAGAACAGAATTGAGCCAATAATTTGAACGTGCATTGTCAGGCTCTGAAAAAAAAGCAATTTCTTTATCTTCAAAATAGGCTTTGTAAATGGATGCCAATTCTCTTTTTTTCTTTAGAAAAAACTCTAGATTTTCCATTTGAGCACATGCGAGTGCTGCATTAATGTTTGGCAATCGGTAATTATATCCTATCTCGTCATGAACAAACTCCCATTTATGAGGAACTTTCGCAGTTGTTGTGAAGTGCTTTGCTCTTTTCCCAATCAATTCATCATCTGTAACAATAACTCCGCCACCCCCACTTGTAATTGTTTTGTTTCCATTAAAACTAAATGCTGCTATTTTACCAAACCTGCCGCTTTGTTTTTCTTTGTAAATACTACCAAGTGATTCAGCTGCATCTTCAATTATAATAATATTATACTTTGCGCAAATTTCAACCAACTCGTCTAATTTTACTGGATGTCCAAACGTGTGCATCGGGACACACGCCGTAATTTTCTTTCCACTTTGTTTATGATACGTGAATCCATCCTCCTTCATAATTGCATGTTGCTCTAAAAACTCAGCCATCTTTTGTGGTGATAAACCAAGGGTTTCCTTATCAACATCTAGATACAATGGAATAGCCTTTAAGTAGGAAATTGCATTTGATGTTGCAATAAAACATAGTGGCTGGGTTATTACAAGCTCACCCTCTTTTACACCGGCAAGAATTAAAGCCGTATGCAGAGCAGCAGTGCCATTAACCGTTGCAATTGCAAACTTTGCACCGGTGAAATTACGGATATGTTCTTCAAAAAGGTCTACATACTTTCCTACAGAGGAAACAAAAGTAGAATCTATACAATCTGCTAAATATTCTTTTTCTTTACCAATAAATCGTGGTTCATGCAAGGGAATGTAATTTTCAGTTCCATAGATATTTTTAATAAAATCGCTTACTTCTTTATACATTGTACAAATCTGACTTATAGGATTTTCTGTTTTCAGTATTTTTAAACCAGTCAATGGTTTTTTCTAAGCCTTGTTCCAATGTATGACTAAGTCGCCAATCGGTGAGCTCCATTATACATTTGTTGTCACCAAACAATCGCTCCACTTCACTTTTATCAGGTCTTATACGAATGTCATCAGAAATAATTTTAGCTTTTGGATTAATTAAGTCAATTATCTTTTGTGCCAAACTTCTTATAGATATTTCACTATTTGTTGCGATGTTTATATCCTTTCCAATAGTGTTCTCAGTTTTAGCTATAGCAATAAATCCTTTAACAGTATCTGAAACAAAAAGCAAGTCTCGAGTAGGATGAACAGCACCAAGTTTAATTTCGGTTCTTCCGTCTAATAATTGAGTAATAATGGTAGGTATAACAGCTCGTGCTGATTGCCTTGGACCATATGTGTTGAATGGTCTGACAATAGTTACAGGTAAATTAAAGCTTCGATAAAATGAATCGGCAATTGCATCAGCCCCAATCTTGGAAGCGGAATATGGTGATTGGCCTTGCCTTGGATGTTTTTCATCAATAGGTACGTATAAGGCAGTTCCATAAACTTCCGAAGTGGAAGTAACCACTACTCTCTCAATTTTTAAATCCTTTGCAGCCTGCAAAATATTTAAAGTGCCTTTTATATTGGTGTCGATATAACTATCAGGAGAATGGTAGGAATAGGGTATTGCAATTAAAGCGGCCAGATGAAATACAACATCCATACCCTGCATAGCAGTTCTTACACCATTCGGATCACGTATATCTCCCGAAAATATCTCAATTTTATTTAACTTATCTTTTGGAAAAGTATCTAACCATCCCCATGAATTAAACGAATTATAATACACGAATGCTTTCACCTTATAGCCTTCATCCAAAAGCGTCTCAACCAGATGACTGCCAATAAAACCATCTGCACCAGTAACCAAAATCTTTGTATTATTTACTTTCATAAACGAATTACAGTTTTTTAAATTCCCATTCAATATCTTGAAACAAAAAGCCCTCTCTAGCATGTTTTATTTGACATGAATAATCTTCAATTTCAAATGATAGACTATCATCAGGGCAATCTGAAATTCCACTTTCCTCATTTCCAGCATATATCTTCAAAAGGTATTTTCCTTCTTTTAATAAAGGATTAGGAACCTTCACCTCAGACTGATAATAACCAGGGCTCACCATTAAATAATCTTGATGCTTATCAACATAATAACTTGAATATACTAAAGTTCCTTCTAAGTCATATATATGATAAACTAAATGCAGTCGATTAGTTTGAACATTTATTTTGTATTTAATTTTCAGATTGATTTCATCATGAAAATCTAAAGGTTTAGTGATTTTCACTCCTCCTTTTCCAACAATTGTTGCATGAGTGATTTGAACCTCTTTGGATTTCTCTTCAAATTTTATTTCAGTAACGTATTGGATATTTGCTTCGGTGTCAAAGTATCCTTTTATTACGTCATTAACACCACCAGAATTTTTAATTTTTCCGTTTTCAAGCAAAATCCCCTTGTTGCAAAGGTTCTTTACCGCATTCATATTGTGACTTACGAATAGGACCGTTCTTCCCTGGCCACTTACATCTTTCATTTTCCCAATACACTTTTTTTGAAACTCTGCATCTCCTACAGCCAGCACCTCGTCAACAATTAATATTTCAGGTTCTAAATGTGCCGCAACAGCAAAACCCAGGCGCACCATCATACCTGAAGAATAACGCTTAACAGGTGTATCAAGGTATTTTGCTACACCGCTAAATTCCACAATTTCATCTAACTTGCTTTTTATTTCGCGTTTGGTCATTCCCAAAATAGCCCCATTCAAAAACACGTTTTCTCGACCGGTTAAATCGGGATGAAAGCCTGTTCCAACTTCAAGCAAAGCAGCAATTCTTCCTTTTACCTTAACTGCTCCTGTGGTTGGGGTAGTAACCTGAGATAAAATTTTAAGCAGAGTAGATTTCCCTGCACCGTTCTTACCAATGATGCCCAACACCTCCCCACGCTTCACCTCAAAATTTATATCCTTTAAACTCCACACATACTCGCTTCCTCCGGCCTCCGACCGGTCGTTAACATCGCCTACTTTTAAATACGGATCTTCCTTTCCTCTGATTTTGTAAAACCAGCGGTTAATGTCGTGCGAAATAGTGCCTGTACCCAATTGCCCCAGGCGGTATTGCTTGGAAATGTTTTCGGCTTTTAATACAATATTACTCATCTCTTATTTCCTTTATCCTTTCCCTAGTCTTCTTCTCTAACTTAACCTCAGTCTTAACCTTACACTGTATCCATGAACGACTTCTCAACTTTGTGAAAAATTACCAAACCCACAATCAACAGCACAACCGTAAATACCAGACTATAAACCATATGCAGCCAGCTGAATTCGCCAACGCCCAAAAAGGCATATTTAAATGTTTCGATAATGCTGGTAACCGGGTTGGCAAGTATCAACCATTTATATTTTTCAGGGACTATCGAAAGAGGGTAAACAATCGGCGAACCGTACATCATGAGCTGAACACCAAAGACCACTAAAAATTTTAAATCGCGGTATTTCGTGGTCATTGACGATATAACAATGCCAAAACCCAAACCCAAAAATCCCATCAATAAAATTAAAAGTGGGGTTAAAAGTATAGCCGAATTAGGCTGCAGCAAGTCGTTAACGGTGAGGTAATACATCCATACCAAAATGAACAAAAGAAATTGCACGCCAAATTTAATTAAGTTAGACAGCACCACCGAAAGTGGCATAATCATGCGTGGGAAATATACTTTTCCAAAAATACTGGCATTGGCCGTAAACGTATCCGATGTTTTGGTTAAGGTTTCAGCAAAATAGTTCCAAAGCGTAATGCCGCACATATAAAACAATACTGGAGGCAAACCGTCTGTTGATATCTTGGCAAGGTTGCCGAAAATAATTGTGAAAGTAATAGAGGTTATTATCGGCTGCAAGATAAACCATATTGGCCCTAATACGGTTTGTTTGTAAACAGAAACAAAGTCTCTACGCACAAACAGCAACAACAAATCCTTGTATCGCAAAATTTCCTTCAGTCTCAGGTCGTACCATTTCGACTTTGGTTTAATCACCAAATCCCAGTGTTCCATATTATCACGTGCATCTTGCATATTCTGTTAATTTCTAGCCATACTTAATCCTCTTAACCTTGGCGACAATCTCAAGCATTCATTACTCTCTAATCACATCCATCCTATTTGGAAAATTAATCAAAACACCCATACCTTTTTTGCTGTATACTGCCATGCTTCCAATGGCCGCAGCGTTAGCATTAGTTTTGTAAAGTATGTTTTTTAAATCGTCTATACTTCCGCAGCCGCCACAAGCAATAACTGGTATTTCCACAGTATTTAAAAGCTGTGAAATAATTTCCGTATCGTAACCATCCCAGGTACCATCTTTATCTACGCTGTACAACATTAATTCCCCCACACCAATTTCTGTTGTGAGAAACGAAGCATATTCAGTTAAGGTGTGTTTTATTTTATGGCCAATATACGAGTAGGGGCTCTTCACACCGAATAATGGCTTTTTAAAATCGATGCAAGCAACAACTGCCTGAGCACCGTAATTTTCTATTACTTTTTTTATTACCGAAGGATTTTCCTGAATCAGAGAATTCACTACAACCTTCTCTGCACCAAGTTTATATAAACATTCAAAATCCTCGTAGGTTTTTACTCCACCCCCATAAGCAAAAGGCATAAAGGCTTCCCCTGCCATATCGGCAATTTTATCAAAATTGGGTTTACGTTTTTGTTTGGAGGCCATAATATCAATCAAAATCAATTCGTCGACCTCTTTTTCGTTGAATATTTTGATGGCGTTTATGGGGTCACCAATATAGGATGGGTTTTTGAACTTCACGGTTTTTACGAGACCGCTGCCATCATACAAAAGGCAAGGAATAATTCTTTTGAGTGCCATCAGATCCGGTTAAAATTAGAAAGCACTTCCATGCCAAAAGCAAGACTTTTCTCAGGGTGAAACTGCGTGCCAAAAATATTCTCTTTGTTTACCGCACACACAAATGGCTGGTCAAAATCACAGGTCGCCAACACCTGAGAGACATCATCGCATGTTACAAAGTACGAGTGGACAAAATAGAATCGTTGTTTCTTATCCATTGCCAGTAGGGGATTCTTACGGGTGACTTTAATATAATCCCATCCCATGTGCGGCACTTTCAGTTTCAAACTAGGATCAGGTGTGAATTTCACTGTTTCTCCATCAATCCATCCAAGGCCTTTTTTTTCACCCTCTTCACTTTTTCTGGTCAGCATCTGCATGCCCAAACAAATTCCCAATACAGGTACTTTTTCTTCGAGAGCCTTTTTGTTCAGCAATGGTATCAGGCCGGTGGCTTCTAGTTTGTTCATGCCTGCATCAAAGGCACCTACTCCAGGCAATAAAATTCTGTCGGCAATCGCTATCTGACGGGCATCAGCAGTAATTACGGCGTCTCGAACACCAATTTTCCTGAACATGTTTTGCACAGAAGCAAGATTTCCCAAACCGTAATCGATGATGGCAATCATGTGTTGCTCTCCTTTTTTAATATCTCCCTCGGTATATGCAAAGACAATGAATAATCAATGCTGTCAATCACAATCGTGTAGATTTCCTTTTCTCCAGTTGTCCTCACCTGTCCCCTTAATCCCTTGAAGGGTCCTGCCTGTATGATGGCTGCATCCCCGGATTTTAAGTCTGAACCAAAATGCCCATCTATAAAATACCCCTTGACCTCTATTGATTTCAATGCTTCAATTTCTATATCACGTACCAGGGCATCGCCTCCATTGTAACGCACATAATTTAATACCCCCTGGTGTTGCAGCACCTGATCCCTTTGCAGAGCATGCGGTCGTACAAACACGTAACCATTGATCAAGGGGCTTTCTATCATTTTTTTTCTATCGCTCCATTGTTTGAGCTCTTTCTTCATGGGCACGTAACACTCAATGCCTTTTTCCTGAAGCCGTTCTGCGACTTTTTTTTCGGCACGAGAAGAAACATATATGACTTTCCAGGGGTTCATTTACTTATCACATAGGAACACATAGAAAAACAGAGGAACACATAGGGCTTCTGGTTATTTAAGCTTAGAATAGTGTTCATTTACAAAGGTTTTTTGCCCTTCCTTAAAAATATTGCTGCAATTAAAATTGATGAGTATTCCCTTTGGAGCCGACAATAAACGCATGTGATTCAGAAGTTTTGCTTCAAATTCTTTAACAAGCCTGCTCACGGATTTCAACTCGACCACCAGGCAATTCTCAACGAATAAGTCGCAGCGGAAACGAACAGCCAGCTTCTTCTCATCGTAGAATACAGGAATTGTTAGCTCCGTGAAATACTTTAGTTTCTTCTTGTTCAACTCCTCCTTCATGCATTCATGATAAACACTTTCCATCAAACCTCGCCCCATCTTTTTATGCACATTTATTGCCGCACCCACTACCTCGTAACTTATCTTATCCACATATTCCCTTGTCATTCCTCTAAGCTCTGCTCATTTCCTGATGTTACTATGTGTTCCCTATGTGTTCTTATAGCTTCGCCAGGTCAGTCACACTGACAATTCAAAAATTAAAAGTTAAAAGTTAAAAGTAAGCTGAGTTATAGCCACACTTTTGACTTTTCAAAGTACTACCTACTCCAAAGCAGTAAAGGATGCATGCCCGGCTCCTTTATTTTCGCTAAATCAAATTCTGCTGTTCCGTAATGCACGTAGCGTATTTTTTTGTTGATCTTTTTTTCCGCCTTCTCTATTTGTTCAATCAAAAAGGTTTTGTTCAGATTATCTCCAACTAATACCAGATCAATGATTTCAGTGTTTTGACCACGGCTCATTTTTCCTACCAGGTACACCTTTTCAAGGTCGCCAATACGTTGCAGCACATAATCCACCACATACTCCAGCCCTGTCATTTTCATGATGATGCGATTGATATCCGGAAACAGAGGATGTTTGGTATTGACCTGAAAGATCTTTTTATTGCCTAAACTGGATGAGGAAATAAAGCCTGCTTTTTCGAACTTGTTTAATTCGAGGCGAATACCATTGGTGGATTCGCCAAATTCCTCTTCCAGGTTTCTGAGGTAGGCGGTATTGTTGCTGTTCAGAAAAAACTTCATTAAAAGCTTTAGCCTGGTTTTTGAAGATATGAGGGTTTCAATCATTAATGAGTAGTAAATTTACTCGATTTAAAAGTATTTTGCAAAAGTATTCTTTTGATAGTCAGAAATTTAAAACACTGATTTTCAATATTTTGAAGTTAAAGATTGTAAACAGATTAAGCTTGAAAAGAGGTGAAATACAATTTGTATTCTGATAGATGCCTCGCGCTGCCAGGAAAGACAAGAGGTTTGTGTCACGCCGAGTGCTGTTGCGTTGGGTAGAGGTAAGAACAGCGTATCGAGGCGGGTTTCGCTTTTTTAAAAGTTCTATCAGTTCTCGATACGGCTCATACCGATTACACAGGCGCCTACCTGCCCGCCATTTCTCAGGCACAAGCACCGGCAGGCGGGCTCGAAATGACAAAGTGTTTTGTTATACCCAAAGCTATGCCCTGGCTTCAGGGCAGGGCGAAATATCGAGGCGAGTTACGAAACATTAAATTTTTTCAGAGTCCCTTCTCGATTTGCGCCGTTTAGGAATAAGCTTCCGCGCCAGCCGGCTCATCCTGCCACTGGCAGGATGCCCCCATTCGAAGTGACAAGACTTTTTAATGCCAAGGTGGGTAAAGGCCTCATTAGGTGAGTCCTAAAAGTGCGAACAAAGAATAGAAGAAAGCTAAAGTAAAAATCACCTAGTCAAATGGACCCTTGAAAAATAAATACCCACGAACAACTAGAAATCAGTGATCAGAAATTAACTAATGTACCAGCTTAAAGGTTTTACTTTTGTTTTCGTTGCTGAGCTTTACAAAAAGTAAATTTCCTGAAGTGGGGATTTGAATGTCGATTCTACCATTTACGGGTTGAACGGTTTTTTCCTTGATCAGCTGTTGACCCAGTGCGTTATAAGCCGATAAAGTAAAGCTTTGGTTTTCGTTGGAGTTTACAAGAATATAGATGCTGTTGCTTTCCTGCACCAAAACAAGTTCTTCGCTCATAAACTCATGTTGACCAATGCCCACAGGCATGTCCAGCACCTGCACCTGCAGGCTTTTCTGATCAACATCCTGACATGGCCCGTTGCCGGCAGTAAGTTTTACCGTGTAGAGGCCGGGTGTGTTATACGTGTAATTGGCGTGCAAACTTGAAACACTCATGCCATTACCAAACTCCCAGGTGAACTCGGATGCATTATGTGACAGGTTGGTGAATGAAATGGGCACATCGGACTGGGCGTAAACACTTGTAGTGTTTGCACTAAAATTAGCTTCTGGCAGCGGGGTTAGGGCCTCAAGTGTGAACTGTTGAGAGGCCGTTTTACATGTGCCAACAGGGTTAACATCCACCTTATAAATGCCTTGTTCCAAGAATTTTAAGCTGTCGGCACCACTATGGTTGGCGCTGTATTTGAGAACGCTGTTGTTTTCGTTCTTCCAGGTGTAATTCCAAGGGCCGGTGCCTGATCCTTTAGCAACAAGAAAACCATCCTGACTATGACTGCAAAGCGGATCTTTTGATGAAGCGCTAAGGCTTGAAGGCAAGGAGGTGATGATCAACTCAAACTGAGGAGCGCTTTGTGAAGTGCTCACATTAAGACTGGTAGTATATGGGCCTGTTCTCAAATCGTGGTGTACATTGTTAATCAAATCATACAGCACAACACAAGCACCCGATGGTAATTTGCTAAGATTAACCGGAAGCAATTTATATGTGCCTGGATAACCTGTTACCACTTTGAGTGGAATACTTAATGTGCCATAAACTGAAGGCAAAGCATTCCGTAAAAAACACTCGTTATTTGACAAACTAAACAAACGAGGCGTCCCCGGATCCACTGAACTTTCAAGAGAATAGGCATCTTTACCGTTATCAAAACCGCTTGTGCCACCATTTCCAAAGCTAAAATACGCTTGAGTAAAAAAGTTTTTCGCCACATCGGTACTTTGCAGGTCAATCAAAAACTCGTTAAAATAATAAGCTCGACCATTGCTTCCAACTGCCCCATTCTCAGCAAATTGTTTTTGAATGGAGGTGTTATCAGCAGTGGCAGTTTTCCAGCTTTCGTCAGGTGTAACAGAAGTATTATTTACCAAAGCCCTCACCATAAAGGCCTGTCCCATTGGAATGACATTTCCAGTAGTCAACGGAACATTAGAATCTGTGTCAGGATCGTACACCAATAAGGTATTATCAATATTTGCTCCTCCGGCAGAGGAAATAAACTGAGAGACCTGAATTGGAGAAGGATAAGGATTGGCAATTAAATTCCAACCGTCTTCAGTATTAGCCGCCCCCGCACTCATGGTAAGGTTAAAATTACCTGAAGAGTTTTTTGTATTCACTGAACCAGTTAAAGGAATAGTAATTGCTGAGGTGCTTGGATATCCATCGCCTAAATACACCCAATACCCTGTTTTCGAATCGATGGATGTTGTAATATTTGGTATTCCAATATAATGTGCAGCTGCCGAAGCTGATCCAGTGGTTGCAGTTTCATCGTAGGAGTAAATGGAAGTAAATGCCACATTATTTGCTGTACTGCCATCTGGGCAAGTAGGACAAGTTATTGGAAAACTTGAATTCCAATTGGCCATGGTATTGCCGTTCACACCTCCTGAACATAAATTGACCCATCCTGTAAATCCTGCCGGCTTGAAAACGTTCACGGTAGGGCTACCAGTAAGGGCACCTGAGGCTGTAATTATTCCAATCCGAGCCTTTGTACTAGCATTTGCCTCCAGTATCAGATTAGAACCAACATCTATTGTACCAACACTTGGTGTAATAGAACTACGAATTCTTAGAGTATTTGCTAAGGTTAACGTAGCCCCACTTCTGCTCATGACTAATTCATCTAATGTTTGTGTGCTGGAGTTAGTATTGTCCATTATCAGATTATTAGTAATACTGCCTGAACCACCAATTGTAATCGAGGACGTACTATTGCCTCTAATTACAGCTGAAGAGTTACTTTTAAAGTTAATGTTACCATTCAAAATTAAATTGAAACCATTAAGCGTAAGAATGCCAAGTTCAAGTGAAAAGGTTGAAGAAACTATAACATTAGAAAGAAGACTTCCACTATTGTTGATAATTAAACTTCCGATACTCTCATTGCCAGTCGTAAAAGACAAGTTGTTAGATCCATTAATTGTTACAGTACCTGTACCATCTCCAGAGACTGACCCATTGTAAGTGCTTGTACCGTTCAACGCTAAATTTGATGAATTATTAAAAGTCAAAATTTTACTTGAACTAATTAGTAAATGCCCTTGAACTACTATGTTGGAGGAATTCGTTGAAATATTTTCATTGATAGTTAAATCACTGTAGATATCACTTGAAACAGAGGTGGTTCCCGATGCATACTCAATAGTGCTGCCGGAATTTAATGTTGTTTTGGAAGCGTCCAGATTGTAATTTGTATTTAATAGCAAATATGACAAATTACTCATGGTTACATTTGCTGGAGTTGAACCCATTGTAGCCGAACCTGAATAAGTAAGTGTAAAACCACTCACCCCGTCTCCTAAAACCACAGTTGAACCTGCAGTAATATTCCAAGCGGCACTTAACGTTCGGGTTGAGTTATTGGAGGTGAAGTTATAAGTATTGTTTTGTGAAAAATCACTCAAGGTTCCGGATAATCCGTCAGTTGATGTGCCCCAATCTCCTGGGGTAGTGATATTGCCTCCGGCTCTCAAAAAAACAGTGGCTTGAGCGTATCCTTTAGTACTAAGAAAAAGCGTAAAGGAAATCAAACAAAATACCTGAGAAAAACTTGCCATCTTATAAAAATAAATAATGCGAGTAAAAATAGGGTATTTTTTTGGATTGTAACAAGCAATTCCTTAGAAATCAGGCAGTAAATCTAGGAGAAAGGTTAATTACTTAAGAAATTTTTAAACTTAGGCCTTTTTTCCATAGCCATAACCATAGCCGTAGCTATAGCCATAACCCTGGTAATAATAGCGTTTACCCAATTTGGCTACTCCGTTAAGCACAAGTGAAACGTTTTTTATTTTATTGTTCTGTATGGTTTCTTCTAATATACTGAGGGTCTTTTTACTACTGCTTTTGGTATTGAGAACAAATATTGAAGAATCAACAAATTGAATTAAATAAATCGAGTCAGAAAGCAATCCAGCCGGAGGAGTGTCAATGATAACATAATCAAACTCTTTTTTAGCCCTATCTAATAAATCCTTAAGTTTTTCGGAAAGTACAAAATCTGAAGGATTAGGTGGTACAGGACCGGCAAAAACACAGTATAAATTGGGTATACGAGTAGTTGCGACAATTTCCTCAAAAGTGTTTTTGCCGGTAATAAAAGTAGTAATACCTATTTCTTGAACTTGTACTCCAAATCGAGTAAAAATTTTTGGTTTGTGTAAATCTAGCTCAATTAAAACAGTTCTTTTGCCAGATTTTGCCAAGATTACAGCCAAATTTGATGATGTAAATGTTTTACCCTCACCCGGTAAAAACGAGGTGACCAAAAAGGTTTTTGCGTTCAGGTCCACATTCGCATATTGTAAATTGGTTCGAAGATTTCGGAATGCTTCTGAGATTTGTGAGTTCGGACTCTGATCAACCACCAAGCCCTGACTTTCACTTTCCTTTAGTAGTGGTAAAACGCCAATTAGAGATAGTTCAGATATCTCCTTCAACTGCTCAACCGTTCTAATTTTGGTAAAAAAAGCAACCCGAATTGTGATAATTAGAATCGACAAAAGTAGACCGATTGAGACAAAATTTCGCAAAATCCCTGTTTTATTCGGTGAGTCAATACCCGCGTTGCGAGGAGCTTCAACAATTTTGATGTCAGGCACAATGCTAGCCCTGGCTATTTTGGTGCTGGCCTTTTTTTCTAATAAAAAATTATATAGTTGTTCACTCACATCCGCCTTACGTTTGATATTGAGGATATCACGTTGTTTGCCGGGAATCATCTTAGCTTCATTAATATAGGTAAGGATCTCCCTATCCAAATTCTCCACTTGTTGTTTCGTGGCATTTCTTGCATTGCTAATATAAGTCAATAAATTTTGTTTGGTGCGTAGGATGCTAATCTTCAGATCTTGAACCAAAGGATTACCTTCCTTTGCCATGTTGCTCATGCGATTCAATTCGATTTGTTTTGTGTACAATTCGCTCACCGCCTGACTCATAAAACCGCTTTTTTCAACCACATACACTGTTGGTGGCAAAAATTGAGGATCCTTATCCTCAATAATATATTTCTCCAGGTCATCCAAGGCATTCAACTGCAATTGCAATTGAGAGCGCTGACCGTCATAAGTACTAATTTTATTCAGAAAATCATCTTGTTGCCAATCCAGGTTAATGATGGATTTTTTTTCCTTGTAATTCTGCATGGTGTCTTCAATGCTTTTTAAGGAAAAACTGATTTCACTTAGTTGTCTGTCGATGAACTCTATGGTGCGTTCGTTTAACTCAAATTTACTTACCAAACGGCTTTGACCATAAACCACATTGAGTGTGTCTAAAATCAATACCGCTCTTTCAGGTAAAATATCTTTTAGTTCAAGCCTTAAAATGTTTGTGTATTCAGGGTTTTCAATTTTTAAATTGTTCTGAATCTTTGAAATTAAATAGTCACGACTATGGACACTAAATTGGTAGAATATCTCTTTTAGGGTTTGTAATGTTGTTGCATTCAAACTACCTTCACTTAGAACTGTAATTCTGAAATTGGGATCAATCAACTCCTTGTTAAACTCACCTTCAAGGATTTGCGTTTTTCCTATTTTGTCATATGATACTTTAAAGCTTTTTTCATTGATAATGCTAAAATCAAATACTCTTTCATAAAATTCCGGATTCATTGAATGAACAATAACCTGAAAGGGCACTGCACCAAATTGCTCAGTAGTGCGCACCTTACCTACAATAAAATAAGAAACTTCAAGGCGTTGCATAAGTTTATCTACTACCTTTCCTGCAAGGTCATAAGATTGTAGAACCCTTGTTTCATTCAAATTATCAATGTATGAGCCATAACCATAAAAACTGGCATCACTCAATACATTACTTTGGTAATAAGTGTCGTTACTAGATTTAAGTAAAATTTCTGTTGATGCCTTATAGACATTTGTTAATCTATACACGTAGAAAGTTCCAATACCATAAAATATAGGAAGTATGAGGAGCAAAATCCACCAATTCGCTGAGAAAATTCGAAGCAAAAGGTTAAAATCCTTAGCAGAAACGATGCCTTGCTTTTTTTGTTTGAGTGGGATGTTGCTCACTGGGCGATTTGCTAACAAATATAGGAAAATGTTGGCGTTTTGAAGGAAAAAGCCTATTTTCGTGAACTGTAAATGAATTTATTTCTTCGGCGTTTTTACTTTTTTTTGGCCCTTGGCCTAAGCCTTTGCACTTATTCGGCTCCGGCCCCACCGCCTACCGGTGGCCCAACGTGCTGGCCCCCTCCCTGCATTCCTATTGATGGTGGCATAGTGTTTTTAATGGCAGCCGGTGCCGCTTATGGCGCCAAAAAGTTCAGGGACGCAAGAAAAACCGACAAATCCTCCATCTAAATTCTAAGTCTTGAAGGTCCAATCAACCCCTTCGGCGTTTGTAAAATTTCTTCTTTCGGCCTCTGCCCTGTATTTACTGCTTTTCCTTATCCATCAATTTGTTGTAAAACGTTATACCTATTACGACCAGCATTTTATTGGCTGGATCATTGAAGGGGCAGACCTTGGCTTGAGAGCACTGGGTTTTAAGACCTTTAAAGTGCTTCAAGACAGAGATATGCAAGTTTTAGGCATCGACGGTTCCAATGGGGTGTGGGTGGGCAGCAATTGCAATGCCATTTCTCTGTTTTCTTTGTTTTCGGTATTTGTGATGGCCTATCCTGGTCCCTGGAAACACAAGGCCTGGTTTATTCCCGCCGGAATTTTGGCCATACACCTTATTAACATACTAAGGGTTGTGGCTTTGGCCATGATTGCCAATTACGATTACACCCTATTGGATTTTAACCATACGTATACATTTACCTTTTTGGTGTATGGGTTTATTTTTGGCTTGTGGATATTGTGGGTTAACCGTTTTTCCAATAAAATCACATCTTCTCCTAGTCATTAGAGCTTATTCTCTAATACTGAATACCTCCAATTTGCAATTTAGCCTTTAGGTTGTTTGTCGAAAAAAATCCTTTACACTGAAACGCGTAAGCAAAGACAGGTGGTACCGTGCGTTAGCGAGGACGATTTGATAATGCAATATCAGGTGGTATAGAAGTGGATAGTTTTCGTACGTTCTTTTTTCTTGATAAAAAAGAACCAAAAAATCAAGACTTCCGAAAAATGGCTTGCAAATCTACAGTCCATTTTTTCCCGCAGGCAAGGCGTGCGGTTATACGAGCTAAACGTTTTACCAACATTACGCACGCTGCGCCTGCTTAACACATGCTTTCGCTAAAAACGTCCTTTGATTTGCTAAGCCATTTTTCGAAGGTCCTTTACAAGTTTGCGTTTAATTTCAGTGCCTTTCCATAATTCCAAATGGGAACAGACATTTTGTCTTGACTATCTGGCTTAAAAAAAACATAGGTTTTGAACATATGTTGTATTATTAAACACTGGATTATGTCAGGCGAGCCTCCTGAAATTAAGGTCAAACGATCTCTCATGCTAAAATCCACCGCTAGCCCACACAGCAACCGACCTTCGAAAGTTGCTTAACGAAACAAGTGCCTCATTCCGGTGCGCCGGCAAAGGCGCAAAGCGAGGCATGGGTAGGTTGTGAATTGATTTTTCAATAGAAGGGCAACGAAGGCGCTTGCGTTTAAATTCTGCGCTTTTTCAAAATGTCTCCAAAGCGCAGAATTTTTACTTCGTTAGCCCTTCTTGAAAAATCAAGAGAGCGTTAGCAATCTTTGCGCCTTGATTTTTTGCATACTTTTTCATCTAAGGAAAAAGTATGAATAAAATATTCCACAAATTTTCACTCCTGCCCGAAACACGATAAGTCGGGCTGATTTTTGCTTCCCGCACACAAACCAGCTCAAACAAGCACTCCTTGTTTGCCCTCATCAAGGAAAAAGTATGAAAAAGAATTCTAAGCTTTCTTACTTTTCCAATACCTTTAAGCCATCAAAAAAAAACTTGAAAAAAACCTACCTATACCTCCTCTTCTTCCTGCTCTTCGCCCTTTTGGGCTTCGCCAGAGAGTTTTTTTTTGTGAACCTCAACAACATCATGTACATGTTGTATTACCAAAACGGCAGCAGCATGCCGGTGCCGGGGATCATGAAAGGATTTCTGAATTTTTCTTACGACACCTTGTATTACTCCAAATATGGTTTTACGCTGTTGTGTACCGTACTTTATTTTGTATTGAGCTACTGGACCTTACAACGCCTCACCGGCCGGCCTTTTTTTACACGGGTGCTGAGCTATGCTTATCTTTTGTTTTTTGTCCTTTCTGCCCTATCCATGATATACGGGTATTTTGTAAAAAACCGGCTCGGCGATGAGGAATACACGCTGAGCCGCTGGTTAATGGGGGTGCTGCAATCGCCGGTTGTGTGTTTGATTTTAATAGCCTCAGAAAAACTTTATAAGCCGGTTGAAAAGGCTTGAGCTGTTAGGAAAGTCCTTACAATGGCAGTAGCCAAACCCAGCTGAGGGGACGGGGCTGATAATTTTGCCAGTATAAGCTCAGGCAGCGTCAAGGCAAATAAGTTAATTGAACCCTCATTCACGATTTCAGAAAATACCTTTTTACGTTCTTTTCCCTTGATGGAAAAGAACCAAAAGATCAAGGCTTCAGAATAATTCGCTGAAATCTGCGTTTCCTTTCAGCTGAAGCTTCAATCATGTCCTGACTCCTAACGGGTCAGGACAGCGAAGCTTCCGCGCACAATCGCGCCGAAAAGACAACACTTCCACCACTTTTTGTTAGACTACCTTTTCGGCTAAGCATTGAAAGTAAACTTGATTTCAACGCAAATTATTCTGAGGCCAGGCTGATGAAAGCATCATGCAAAGAAGGACAAACTGGCATTTCATTAACTATTCGGTATCCCTGTTTTAAAATAACATCTTATTAATTAAGCCCTTTATTTAAAGCCAATTTTGATAAGGTGCCAGGAAATTATGGAAAGTGCTAAAAATCAGCAGATGATTAAGGAAAGACAAACACCCCCTTTGCGCCAGCGATTGAGCGAAAAGCCCCCGGCAAGGCCTTTGCGTAATGTTGGCGAAGCGAGGAGGCTTTTGACCATCAAGGGCAAAAGACACCGGAGCTCTGCAACATAGCAATAGGCTGACGGGGCTTGAAGTGAAAGCGCGACCAGGCGCCCACATAAACAAACAAGTTCATTTACCTATCAAGCACTGAAAGCGAACACCCATTAAAAATAAAGACGCTCCTGAATTCCTGTTTCAAGCTCCCATTATTTTCCTTAATTTTAGTGGCTTCAGAACAAGCATGTTAAACCCCAAGCGGAGTATGATAACAAAAGATAAAACGATTTTTAAACTGATTAAAGAGGAACACGAGCGCCAAACACGCGGTATTGAGTTGATTGCCTCTGAAAATTACGTGAGTGAGCAGGTGATGAAAGCCATGGGCTCGGTGCTCACCAACAAATACGCCGAAGGCCTGCCTTTTAAAAGATATTACGGAGGTTGTGAGGTAGTGGACCAGGTGGAGCAACTGGCCATTGATAGGGCTAAACAATTGTTTGGCGCAGCTTGGGTGAATGTGCAGCCCCACTCGGGCGCCCAGGCCAACGCGGCGGTAATGCTTGCCTGTTTAAAACCGGGCGATGTGATTATGGGCCTTGACCTTTCGCACGGTGGGCATTTAACGCATGGTTCGGCAGTAAATTATTCGGGCCGCTTATACAAACCGGTGTTTTATGGGGTAGAAAAAGAAACCGGGCGCATTAATTACGATACTTTAGAAAAAACCGCCCTGGAGCAACAACCCAAAATGCTGATTTGCGGGGCCAGTGCCTATTCTCGTGATTGGGATTACGAGCGCCTGCGCAAGATTGCCGATAAAGTGGGGGCTATTTTACTGGCCGATATTTCGCACCCCAGTGGGTTAATTGCCAAAGGTATTTTAAACGACCCCCTGCCGCATTGCCATATTGTAACTACCACTACCCACAAAACCTTGCGCGGCCCAAGGGGCGGCATGATTATGATGGGCAAGGATTTTGAGAACCCCTTTGGAGAAAAAACCCCGAAAGGCGAAACCAAACTCATGAGCAATTTATTGGATATGGCGGTTTTTCCCGGCACACAGGGTGGTCCGCTGGAGCATGTAATTGCGGCGAAAGCCGTGGCCTATGGTGAGGCATTGAGTGATGAGTACATGCATTATTGTGTGCAATTGGTGAAGAATGCCCAAGCTATGGCTAAGGGATTTAAAGATTTGGGTTACCACATTGTATCAGGGGGCACGGACAACCATATGTTTTTGATTGACCTGCGCAACAAAAACCTGAATGGCAAAGAGGCTTTGGCGGCTTTGGAACAAGTGGACATTACCGTAAACAAAAACATGGTGCCATTTGATGATAAGTCGGCTTTTGTAACATCGGGCATACGCATTGGCTCACCGGCTATTACCACACGAGGTTTAAAAGAAAAAGACTGCTTAAAAGTGGTGGACCTGATTGACGCTACGCTTAAAAACCGCGAAAACTCTAAGGAATTAGCCAAGATTAAAAAGAAGGTGAACACCTGGATGGGGAAATATCCTTTGTTTAAATCCTGAACAGATTGCGTTGACAAACTGCTCAGGCGCGCAGTGTACTTTGAAACACTTTCAAAAACACATTGTGTAACTCCCTGCCAGCTGGTGCAATGCCCTAGCTTAAGCACACGGGTGTACACCACACTGTTACCTCTGTAGTTAAAACAGTAGGAAGTGTAGGCTGTTCAATACCATTGTACACCTTTCAACTTTCTAACCCCTCACATCATCACCCAAATGTTGTATTCTTTATCTTCGGGTACATCTTCAAATTTAGGCGGCATCAGGTCTTTAAGTTCTCGATCGATCAATTCCAGCTCCAGTTCCATGGCGCGAATTTCGGTGCTCAGCATCATGGTTACCAAACCTTTGTTATTGACCAATTCGATCAGGTCAGACACCTTACCTTCTTTAATGTAATCTCTCCAATCAAATTTGTATTTGCCTTTCATGTCAATCTTAAAATGATCGCGCGTGACTCGGAAGGCGTTACATATTCTTTTTAAGAGTTCTTCTGTGAAAGGCATTTTTCCGCTTTCCAGTTTACTGTACTCTTGTTGAGAGCTAAGTCCGATTTTTTCTGCAGCTAAGGCTTGTTTCCATCCGCTGGCACGCCTAAGGACTTTTAGATTTTCGGCGTAATTCAAATCTTCTGCTGTAATCATAATTTTTACGCTTTATTTATTTGAATAGTTCCCGAGGTAAATGTAATATGAGGAGAAGGGGGAGCGCAATAGTTAGTAGGCATTTTAACAGAATACGGCGTAAAATAGTGGATTCAAAATTTGACTTGCCCCCCTGCCTGAAATTAATTTGGTTATCGGAAGCCTTTATTAACAGGTAATTCACAGGTTTATTCACAATTAATCGGATACACACGATCATGTTGTTTAACCCCAATAACTGCCCCCTATGCAAAAAGCGATGTACAATGTTACCATACGCTAATCAAGAAGCGCAGTGTTGAACTCCCATAACCGAATTATAACCATCCTAAAATCGATCACCCAATTAAAAAACCAAATCATGAAAAAACTCCAACTCCTTTCGCTTTTTCTTTTTGTATGTGCCTTGCCGTTTTCGGGCTTCGCACAAAGTTTGTGGACCAACACCTTGAACACCATTTCTTCAGGCAGCAATGGTAACATTGGTACCAACAACAACCGAAGTTTTAGAATTTACACAAACAATCAATTGCGATTCACGCTTGATTCTTTGGGGAATCTCACATTTCCTGGATTTGCAGGAGGCATTAACGATCACCTTTTGGTAGTTCAACCCAATGGCCGACTTGGACTTGCCGCTGCAGGTGCCTTCACAACCAACACCAATAACTTTTTAAGGCAGGATGGAACCTGGTCTCCCATTCCACAAGGTCCTGCTGGAGGATTCACCCTGAGTGGAACAAACCTTGTAACAGCTTCGGGGATAAAAGTGGGTATAGGTACTGCTGCTCCAGCCAATGAGCTCGACGTGGTTGGCAACACCGAAGTATCTGGAAGCTCTATTGTGGGAGATAAGGTGTTTATTGGGCCTGCTTCTGATTATGCCATACTTAAATACTTACCGGCAACACCTGCCTATCCTGCCGTGTTTACTATAGGAGGAGGAGGTGCCAATAATCCTGCGAACCCAAGTCCGGGAAACCCTTACAATCCAACACCAGGGCATGGGGGTGGAGAACACAGCCCTGATCCTCTGCCCGATTTGGCTTGTTTGCTTGGCGAATCTACTCCGAACAACCTGCCTTTGAGCGCTACCATTCTGAACAATGTACTTTGCGTAAAAAAAGTCATTCAACAATCACCTATCAGTGCTGCTATTGCAGGCAATATAAACATTGGTCACAACGGATTTAATGCATTTATTGAAACACAAGGTGGCACTTTAAATCAGGGTCCTCATGAAGGCGATCTATTCATCAATTCAAAATGTAACCGAAGTGTGTATGTTTTTAGCAATTCCAATTCATTTGCACCGGGTTTAAATAGTATAATGTCGGTTGACGGCAAATTGAATGTGTCTGGACAATTACAAGTAGGTAATAGCGGAGCCACAGGATTTCAGCCTGGTAACACTCAAATGTACCTCTACTCTCCTCCAACTATTCCTATTGGATTAAAAGTTAGGCACGGGGGTGGAGGTGAATCGGCAATAAAAGTGATCGAACTATCAGACAACGACAGGGGTCTTGCCGTTTATCGTGGCACACCAATTGCTGATGGGACCGAACGATTTTCGGTATTGGGTGATGGCAAAACCTCAATATTCACAACCAATACTGATGCTTTAAGTATTGCAGATGCCAACACACCTGCACAAATCAATTTCCTTGTACTCAAAGACGGCGCAACGAGAATCAACACTTCCAATTCAGAGGCTCTCACAGTTGCTGATGCATTGAATGCTAATCAAGTGAATTTAAAACTATACAACAACGGATCGGCTCAGTTTCTAAATATTCCGAATCTTAACAAGGCCATTGCGATTAAAAATACTTTGCAGAACGAAGTGTTTTCAATTGCAGGAAATGGTTATACCGAAATTGGGGTGTATTCTCCAAGCGGGATGCCCAAACCATACGGCTCCACCTATGCAAGGGCCTTAGCAATCAGAGATCACACAAACAACCGTGATATTTTTGTTGTGCGTGCGGATGGTGTAGCCTACGCAAGAGAAGTGGAAATTAGTTTAACTGCCACCTTTCCTGATTATGTATTTGATTCTTGCTACGATTTAAAACCACTCAAGGAGGTAAGTGACTACATACAGAAGAACAAACATCTGCCTGGATTTGAGAACGCAACGTACTACGAAAAGAATGGCTTGAATGTAAATACACTTTTGATTAAACAACAGGAAAAAATTGAGGAGCTCACCCTTTATCTCATAGCTCTTGAAAAACGCCTTAGCGAACTTGAAGTTAAACACTAAACAGAATTTCCATGAAAACAACGCATATTCATTTTTTGGTTCTAATGGCTTGCTGCGCCCCTGCCGTATATAATGCGCAGGAAGAAAAACTGGTTTTTACTTACGACAAAAGTGGCAACCTTATTGAACGGAAATTGCAGGTATTTCCGATGTTCCGCTTATCCAACCCGGATCATCCTTCCGATTCTACTGTGATTCCGGTAGTACAATCCTTGCATATCTATCCAAATCCGGCCAATGACAAACTTATTGTGGAAGGGCCTTTACCGGATGAAGTGAAACGGGCAGAAGTGATGCTAATCAATTCTATTGGGCAAGTGATGTTACGGGATTATTATTTTGGGGAACCTAAAATGATCCCCGTAAGTGATGTTGGTAATGGCATCTACATCCTCTCTTTCAAATACTCTCAAAAAGAAAATTATGCATACAAAATAGTGGTTGCTCATTAATCTTAAAATCGTAATTATGAAACCTCCTTATATTACCACATTATCCAATGTGCTCATTGGATTATTTTGGATCCACAGCTTTGTGCTCAGGAGCCAAAATCCAAACAACATCACGCTCACAAATCCACCGGTTAATTATGCGGTTGACTCATATACAAGGGCACAAGTTAGCATTAACTTAAAACCCGGTTTTAAATACGGTGCTATTTCAGGCGCTGCAACCAACCTACTGAATTTAAACATCAGCACTCTGCCATCCTTTGTGAGCAATCATTACGGTTCCATCAACAACCCCTACCTCTCTTGCCAGGGAACTATTGACCTCAATAAGGTGGTTGGGGAGACGGAGGGGAACTTTACAGTAAGCAAAACCGGTGCAGCTATCTACTCGATTCCAATTTTTCGATCACCAGGAACAAATAATGTAGCGCCAGAAGTTTCAGTTTATTATAACAGCCAATCAGGTAATGGTTTACTGGGTTTCGGTTGCCATTTACAAGCTAATTCCTGCATAAGCAGAATGGGCAGAATTCCAATGAATGACGGCTATTTTACAAGTATTGAATTGGCATTAAGTGATCATTATGCATTGGATGGATCTAAACTTGTTCTCTCCAGCGGAACTCATGGAGCTAATAATGCTACCTACAGAACTGAGGTCGAATCTTATGCTATTATAACGGCTCATAATCAACAAGGACAAGGGCCGCAATGGTTCGAACTAAAAACCTCATCTGGGTTAATAATGGAATATGGTAATACTGCTGACTCCAGAACAACCGGATCAAACAACAATACAGTTCTTACTTGGAAAATAAATAAATGCACTGATGTAAATGGGAATTACATTACCTACACATACACAGATTTTCAGGGTGAGAATGTGCTTCAGTCAATACAGTATACCGGAAACGCCAATGCAGGGCTTCAACCATATAACAGCATAACATTTTCCTACATACCCTTGGCTGAAAAAACCACAAACTATGTGAATTCTGCCATTTTTAAAAAATCTGCATTACTTAAAACTATAATTTCCCGTTGCGAAGGCGTTGTTGCCAGAACGTATACCTTTGATTACGATTGGAACAATAAAAAAACAATCCTAAAAAAAATTACTGAAGCTGATGCACAGGGTAATGAGCTAAATGGCACTGAAATTTGTTGGGGCGATTTAAATGCTTATTCAGGCTATCAAAACATGCAAAGTGCTAAATTGTTTGCTAACGTTTCAGATTACAATAATTTAAAATCAGTTATTTCGTCTGACATTAATGGTGACGGCTTTTCTGATGCAGTTTGTTTATACAAATCACCAATCGCGGTAAAAATTCAAAGAAATAATATTCTGCCAATTTTTGGCACTCCTCTTCCAAATCAAAACTTAACGTTTGCCAATATTCTAACCGATAATACTTATTACCCATCACACCAACTTTATGCCTTACTTGGCGCGTATGCTGTGGATGATGATTTTGATAATATTCATGATGTTTATACTATAACAAAACACACCGTTCTAAACAATTATTCCATTGATAAGATTAGTTCGAATGGCTTCTCAGGCAATATAACAAATCACAGTTTCCAAAATCACTTGGTGAATCCCTTTAATGTTGCTTTTTCTCCTTCTCAATTTATTTTTAATAGAGCAGATTATGATGGTGATGGACTGATAGACGAACTGATAATTGATCCTGAGCTAGTAAGGCTATCAACAGGTCAGGGAGCCTTTCAAATCAACATTCCTAACGCCAATACTGTTACAAGACCTCTTGACATAAACGGTGATGGCACCACAGAGTTCATTTCTTATAGGAAGGTAAATAATGACATGGATGTAGAATTTACATTGTATAAGATGAATAAGTTTGTTCACCCTCATGTATACAATGTCATTAGCGTATTTACCATACCATTTCTACAGGTCTATTCACAAAGCATTGCCCAAAAAAATTATCTTAACCACATAACATTCGGTGATTTTAATAGTGACCAGAATACTGATATTGCTTATATGAACGCCGATTTGGATGAACTTTACGTTATGCACAGTGATGGTACTGGCTTTCTTCAGCCCATTCAGGTTAACAGCTTTATACCCATTAATCCGGCTCAAGGCAGTGCAGAATTTATCCTTAATTGCGCCGACCTTAATAACGATGGCAAATCCGACTTAACTGTTACAAATGATGCCAACAATACCAATAGTCCATTACCTAATTATTTTACCTACTATTCTATTGGTGACAACTCATTTTTACAGGGGCCCAGTTACAAGGGGAGATTTACCTACACTGCATTTGAATACCAGGTGGTGGAGAAAACCGGTTTTTTGAAGTACGAAACCAAAACTTATACTGGCGGTTATGCTTCAGGTACGAAATTAGAAGCAGATTATAATGGTGACGGTTATATGGATGTATTGTCGGTAAATGACCCGGCTACTGATGCTGTAATATGTAACAATGCATCCGGTATCTCAAATTTAGCCGTGAGTACCATATTCACTGGTTTAAGACGAAAAATAGAAATAGGTTACGGAAACATTTTGAACGAGATCTATCTGGGAAATGGATCTAACAAAGAAGAAGTGTATAGAAATTCCATAGAATACTTTATTCCTGGAGGACCAGCCCAAACTGTATTTAATCATCCATTATACAAATACAAACCCAACCTGTTTTGTGTTCATACTGTATCAAGTTCTAGTGGATTTGATCACCAAATTGTAAAGGAAACTCGATATTTCTACGAGAATGCTATTCTTCACACCTTAGGCAGGGGATTTTTAGGTTTCGAAAAAACGTATTATTATGACCCTGAAACTAAAATTGGTAATGTAACAACGAATGACTTTAATAATTCAATGTATATGCCATTTGCCATACTTGAAGAAGGTTATACCATTCAACCTTGGTTAAGCACGTCAAAATCCGTACCAAGTAAACTTGTCAATGTATTGTTGCGTAAAACCGAAAAACAATATTTCATTGTGAATTTAACTACTACTAAATTCATTAATCACCACAAAACTTTGTTTACTGATTTCGTGAATTCTCAAAAATACGAAACTGATATCACATACGACATGAACAACTCTGGAAAAGCACTTTCAAGCACAACCTATTTCAGAGATTGGTCAGGTAATTTAATAAGAACTGAAAGTGATGTTAACACCTATGCTCTAATTGCTGGTGTATATAAGATAAACTCCACCACTTCCACCAAAATACAAGTAGGGGATTTACCTTATACCCGAACAAAACTATTTAATTACGATGCACAAGGCCGTTTGCTTTCCATTGTTCACGACCCTTCTTTCGGTAATCAGTCACTAATTATTAGTTGTTCGTCATATAATGCATTTGGTCAAGCAACTCAGAAAACCACATCAGCAGGTGATATTTCTCCTAGAAGTACTCAAATTTTCTATGACTCTAGAGGCCGTTTTATAATTAAGGAAATTAGTGAAATTGGTGATATACTGGAATATGATGTAGAACCAGTATATGGTAGTATTGTCAAGGAAAAAGGGATTACAGGACTGGTTGTTCGTAAAGAATATGATGGGCTTGGACGGTTATCTAAACTTTATTTACCTAATAACGCTATAAATAAATTTAGTATTCAATGGGATGACCCATCCAACACGTATTATCAATACACTAATCAGGCAGGAAGACTTGGGGTATATTCTGTTCGATCAGAAATTGAATCTAAACCTATAACTAAAAGTTATTATGCAGGCAATCTTTTATTACGTGAAGAAACTCAAGGACTCAATGATCTTGTAAATGTAGATTACAAGTACAATAATCACTTTAACTTGACTTATACAGAAGGATGCTTGCTGGAAAAAACTGAAGCACATTACAATTCTCAAACAAATTACCTGGTTACACGATATGAATATGAAACCACTCTGTACCGGAAATCACGGGAAGATCTATATCTTATGAACCAAGGCACCTATGTGCCAAAAAATTTATCTACTATTTTTCAGTACAATCCACTCAGCACACCGGCAATATATCAGTATAAGTATGAAATAATTTTAGACCATCTAGGCAATCAAACAGTGAATGAATATAATAGTGCTGGTCAAAAGGTAAAGGTGAGAAATGTAGGCATTGGATCAGCGCCTTCACAAAGCGCTGAATATTCCTTTACAAGCAAAGGAGAACCAAAATCTGTGCAAATTTATCATGGTATGAATGCTCAGCCTGTAACCACAAATTTTGGATATGATCAAATGGGAAACCAAATCAGTATTAATGACCCAAGCGCAGGAACCTACCAATATGAATTTAATTCAATTGGAGAGATGACCAAGTGCACCAAACCCGGAAATCAAATTATCCAATACACTTACGATTTAATTGGTAGATTAACCTCCAAAAGTAGTCCTTCCGGTAATTCAACATACCAATATGTAACTTCATCAGCCGGCAAGAACAAGATACAGCAAATAGTTGGTCCTAACGTAACCACCGACTTTAAATACGACAACAATGGGGCACTTATAGAAGGGAAAGAAACCATTGGCAATAAAACCTTTATAAGTGAATACAAAGTTGATAAATACGGAAGAACAATTGAACACAAATTCCCAAGCGGGTTTGTGGCTAAATACACTTATGATGTTATTGATAATCTGAACAGAATAACGGACGGTAACAATTCTACCATTTGGCAGCTTGGAGCAATGAGTGCATGCGGTGAAATTTTGAATTATACATATGGTAATGGTATTTCTGTAATAAATACTGTGAATGATCTGCACTATTCGATTCAGGTAGAGCACAGTACTATTTGTAAACAAACCTACGCCTATGATATTAATACAGCCAGCCTCAAAAGCAGAACTTTTGAGAGATACTATGGAGGTTATCCAATATTAAAGGAAGATTTTACCTACGATGCTTTAGATCGTTTAAAAAAAGCAGAACAAGTTACGCCCATTGGTAATGCTGTCATACAAACTAACAATTTGAATTATGATGATCAAAGTAATATAACTCATAAAGATGATGCGGGGGATTACCACTACTCAAATCCTGCAAGTCCTTATCAAATTACTTCTATGAGTAATATTGTAAACAATGTTAGCTTGAACACATTAAATGTTTTTTATAATGACCTTGATAAGGTGAGTCAAATCACAGAAATTGGCACTTCAAAAGCGTTACAATTTACCTATGGAAATGACGCTGAACGTATCAAAATGGATTATCTGGTTCTTGGAAATATCCAATACTCAAGGTATTACGCTGACAATTATGATCTTGAGGAAAATCAATCCGGTTCAAGAGAGTGGACTTACATTTATGCTCCAAGCGGACTGTGCGCCGTTCAATACAACAATAATGGAATTAAACAACTTTTGTACACGATTACGGATCATTTAGGAAGTCCCTTAGCTCTAATGAATACTAGCCAAAATGTGGTTGAAGAAACCTCTTACGACTCCTGGGGCAGAAGAAGAAACAGTAACAATTGGTCATATTCCAACATTAACTTTCCTTCCATTATGATCAGAGGCTATGTGACACATGAACATCTGGATGAAGTTGGTCTTATCAACATGAATGGGAGAGTGTATGATCAGGTTTTGGGAAGATTTATACAGCCAGATGCATTTATTCAGGACCCCCAGGTTATAGCTAATTTCAACAGGTACGCCTATTCTCTGAACAATCCTTTGAAATATTCGGATCCCACTGGCAATTGGATTGGTATAGTTGCATGGCCAATGGGATTTTTATCTAACTTACTGGGAAATTTAGTTGAAGGTGGGCACGCCAATCCTTTTCAAGATGCAGCTAATCAGACCAATTGGTTCTTCAATACCATGAATGACGCTACAAAATTCCCTATTTATAATAACGGTAGCACTCAGGTGAGCATTGGATTGGATGTTTTTGCAATGGGTATAAGTTTAAGCGCGAGTCATCAGGAAGGAGAATTGGGAATAGGTGGGTCAATTGGTGTTGGAATAGGTGGCTTCAACGCAAGTGGTAGCATATCTTACCAGTCGTCATCAGGTATTGGTATAAGTCTTGGTGGTGGTGGTGGCAGTAATTCCTATTCATACGGAGGCACATTCAACGTTAATGGTGCTGGGGTTGGATACTACCAAACCCACTATGGGAGTTCATCCAATAACCCAAGCGGATCCCCCAATCCACAAACAGTTGGAGGCTTAACCCTCTTTGGAAAAAACTGGTCGGCTCGAATGGAAAACGATTTTTTAGCAGGCACTGGAGATAAATGGAGAACAGGAGCCTTCGAAGTGTCAGTAGGCAAATTTTCGGTAGGATTTTCCATCTATACCAATGAACAAGCAGCTAATTCACCAACTGTGAACACCCCAAGTCCTATTCATGGCGCGAATAACAGACCGCGGACTGAAACATTTGGCACATGGGCAAACGGATTGGTGTACGATGCCCCAATTTGGTTCGGCTACAACACAGGTATGGGAGTTTCAAGAATAGGGTACAGTCACAGGTATGTTCAAGACTTTTTTCAGAACGGCATTCATAAATGGATACCTTTTGGCCATCAAAATTACTACCTTAAATATGTTGATGGCATCAACCACGGCTATGGTTATAATGGCTACTACAATCAATATTCGTTGTATGGTAAATAAATGCTGGCATGTTTTACTCTTCTCACTTCTTACCTCGTGCACCTACACAAGTGTACCAAAGTATTTAAAGAAACAATTTAAATATAGCCCTGCGGAATACGTGAATAAAGACACCATAATCCAAACAAATGGGTTTTACAGAGATGTTGTGCTATTTACTAAAGAAACAATACCTATTCCCTGTGGGTCCTTTATTTTGAATGATAATGACACAAGTATTAAAAAGAACATGGCTGTACTTGATGTTATGTTATTTACTAATGGTTTATGCCGAAGAGGTCACTTAAGTAATTTGAATACTCAACTGGATTCAATAGAAAACCACCGCATTAAAGCCGAAATTCTAAGGCACAAGAAAAGCGGACGAGTCAGTTCCCTAATCGGTGGAGAATGGGGGCTTTATACAACTCGTAACGACACCCTTAAAATAAAAGTAATAGGACGGGGCTCACTCATGGCCTCTTCTGTATGGGCTTATGAAAAATATTACAGAATACTAGATCAAAACACGCTGGAACCCATTTACTGCAAAGGTCTATCCCGGGACGTCTGTCCCGAGTTTTCGAACTGCGCGTTTAGTCTTGACTCTTCATTTTATTTAAACTCCAGATTCTACTATCTTGAGGATTTATTTGTTGACCCAAATTATAGCTGGCTCATGAACAAAAAATGGTTCTGGAAAAATAAAAATGAGTACAAAGCCTGGAAAAGAAGCAAAAGACCCTGAGTCAAACGTCTAAAGTGCATTTGAAACACTATTTCAGTCATGCGCCTCCGCCTTCTGAAAGCGTAATTACTTCGCATTTGTTTGCTTTCCTCCGGGGCTGTATCTTTGTGCCCTTATGAAAAACAAAAAATGGTTGCTCTTGCTGATTATCGCCTTTCCCTCCCTGTTCTGGCTTATTCTTGAAAGCAGCACGATACAATCCCGTAAACTGCCTTATTACGGACCAAAACTCAGCCCTAAGGCAGGAGACACCAGCTATTACAAGGTAAACACCAGTTTTTACACACTTGAAGACCAAACAAACACGGCAACGGCAGTAAAAGCTGCCGAAGGGGCCTTTATCCTCTCTGTTCTGCACCCAAAATACCGTAAAGACAGCTACCGTTTGGAAGGCTTTTGGGAATACCTCAATTACAAAAAAGAAAAGATTGCACAAATTCCCTTTGTGTTTCTGATTCCCTCAAAAACCGACACCGTGAGCATAACGAAGGACTTAGATAAATTCAACACACATTCCAATATCCGTTTTCTGCAATGGCGTGCTGCCAGCTACGATAGTTTATGGAAAACCTATTTTGCCGAAAAACCGTATTACATCGATTACAGCTTTTTTGTTTTAATTGATGCCCAAAGGCATGTACGCGGGTATTACGATATGCGTTACGCCTCTGAAATGAAACGCCTTATTGAAGAATACCAGCACCTGCGCCTGAAAGAAGAAAAACAGAAATTACTTGAACACAATGAAATTAAACCCCGCACTTAAACTATTTACCGGCCTCACTTTAGCCTTGTTTTCGGCTTGTGGCCCCGATAAAACAACCAGCGCATTACTCCCGGTAATGGGCGAAAAAAAAGTAGTGAACCATGACACGGTGTACCACCGCATTTCGGATTTTAAGCTCCTTAACCAATTTGGAGATACGGTTACTCAAAACACCACAGAAGGAAAAATTTATGTGGCCAATTTTTTCTTTGCCACCTGCCAAAGCATTTGCCCTGAAATGAGCAGCCAATTAAAACTGGTGCAAGCTGCTTATGCCAAAGATGATTCTGTACTTATTTTATCACATAGTGTGAACCCCATGCACGATTCGGTGGAGGTGTTGTTAGCATACGCAGGAGTGTATGGAGCCGCAAAAAACAAATGGCATTTACTCACAGGAGACAAAAAACAGATCTACGAATTGGCTAAATCTTCTTACATGGTGAATGCACTTGAGGACGATGGCAGCCCCGAAGGTTTTTTACACAGCGAATTGTTTTTACTGATAGATACACAAGGTAGAATTCGTGGCATGTACGATGGTACTTACGCACCTGATGTTCAGAAACTCATCAAAGACATAGGTATTCTGAAAAAAGAAAGCCTTTAAAAAAAGGTAATAAAAAAAGGCGGTACTCCCGCCTTTCTTTTTTTTACTTGCCATTTTTTTCCATCGCTTCCAGTGCATCAATCAGCCCTGCAACCTGTTCGGCGCCCAATCGTTTGGCTTTGATGCGTTTGTCTTTATCCAGCACATAAATTACTGGCGTAGAATAGATGTCGAATTTTTCTTTCAAATTATTGATGTGTACAGGGTCGTATACGTGTATAAACCCGTTTAGTTTTTCGTTGATGATAAATTTCCGCCAATCGTCGTACATATCATCTTTGGTTTGAACCGCAAACACTTTCACATCCAATTTACCTTTGAATTTCTGAAGTTCTTCATGCAATTTAGGGATTTCGGTTTTGCAATGCCCGCAATCTACAGCCCAAAACACCAACACCGTGTACTTGGCACTTACCTGATATAGGGTGCGGAACAAGGGCGTCAGTTCTTTGGCGTTTTTGTAATAAAGGTCAGTTAGGCTCTTGCTGGTTTTAGCCGTATCAAAACCCATTTTTCTCACCACTTTTGCTGCAGCGGTGTCAATCACAAACAAATCGCTCACTTTGGCATCAAGAAGCAGGTTTCTTAATATGTCAACCCTTTCCTTAATCTTTTTGGTGGTTTCTTCGGTATACACTTTGGTGGCTTTGCCGCTGATGATGTATTTGTCAGCCACATGCACAAACACCTTATCAAAGCCCATCACTTTGCTTTGCTCATATTTGTAAGTGAAATAACCAATCAACAAATTGTATACCAGATTATCCTGCTCGCATTGTGCCATCACTTTATCAATTTCCTGAATGATAGTGTCGGGGTGTTGTAACACAATACTTTCGTAATAGCGTTTTACCCTGTCGTCAAAAAACGGTGTACGGATAATACGTTCATCCTTAAAGTTTACTCCATCAAAATAATGGTTGCGGTAATAATAGTATTGGTAAATGCTGTCAGGACGGCCATTGCTGGCTTTTGGGATTTCGGTAGGTTCTTTTTCGGTTTTCAGGTTCAACACATCGTACAAATAGCTGCCTTTGTTTTTCTGCATAAAATCATATTCGTACTTTTTTACATCGGCATTCAGCTTTGTTATTTTGTCGTTCATGAATTTGGTGCTATCGGCCTTACTCATTCCCTTGGTTAAATCTCTGCTTTTTCCGAATTCCTGATTTTTATTGGTAATGTAACGGATATAGGTAAAAAACTGTTCATTCTCTTTATTGCCGGTTACCTTTAAATTGGCAACAACATCAGCAGCGTCGGTACTGATGCTGAACTTTTGATTTTCGTTGATAAAAAAATCAAAGTAGATGCTGTTTTCCTGGCTTACCAATACGTACACCCCTTTATCGAGATCGGTTTTGCCTTTGAATTGTATGAGACCATTCTTGATATTTTTGCAAGTGTCAACCAGGTATTGCTGGTCCCAGGTGTATTTTACCAAATACACCATGCTGTCCTTACATCCTTTAAAATTGATGCGAATATCGTATCCGCTTTGTGCCCTGCCCACGCTGAGCACCACCAGGGAAAGAAAAACAAACAGTACTGTTTTTTTCATAGGTTTTGATTTTAGGTATAGTTTATCGTTTTACGTTCTTCTCAATGTTTTCCAGATTCTGGAGAATTTCTACCACCTGATCTGCCGCAATTTTTTTGGCTTTGATCTTTTTATCACGGTCGAGGAGGTATATCACCGGTGTGCCCTGTATATCGAAAGTTTCCTTAAGGTTATTGAGATGGATGGGGTCAAACACATGGGTAAAGTGAATCAGCTTTTTCTCTCCCAGAAATTTTTTCCAGTCTTTGTACAAATCTTCCTTGGTCTGCACAGCGTAAACTTTCACGTCAATGGAATTCCTGATTTTTTCCAGGTCGGCATGTAGCTTAGGAATCTCCGTTTGGCAGTGTCCGCAGTCTACCGCCCAAAATACCAGAACAGTGTATTTGGCACTGATTTGAGACAGGGAGCGAAACAAGGGTACCAGTTTATCGTAGTTTTTATTATAGAGGTAAGTGACGCCGGCGCTTGTTCTGGCCGTGTCAAAGCCCATGGCTAAAACTTGTTTACCATAAGTGGTATCAATCATATGCAAATCGGCCACTTTTGCTCCGGGAAGTAAATTGCGGGTGATATTCACCTTTTCTTTGATTTTGGCTATGGTTTCCTCATCGTAAATGTCTTTGGCCATTCCGTTGGTGATGTAATTATCAGCCAGATGAACAAACACTTTCTCAAAAGTGTTGCAGTTACCGAACTGGTCGAAGCTCATGGCTTTATTGGTTTCGTACTTATAAGTAAAGTGCCCAATGAGTGTATTGAATAACAAGCCTGGTTCACATTGTTTCAAGATTTTATCCATCTGATTAATCACCGTATCCGGGTGCTGAACAATTACCTGATCAAAAAAACGCTTGATCCTATCGGCAAAAAACGGGGTGTAAAGTATGCGCTCATCCTTAAAATTCACCCCATCAAAATAATGATCACGGTAATAGTAATATTGGTAAAGGCTGTCGGGTCTGCCATTGCTGGCAAGCGGAACATTGGTGGCGGTTTTTTCTGTTTTGAGGTTAATAAAATCGTACACAAAAGTGCCCTTGTTGCGCTTTAAAAAATCGGCCTCCCATACCTGAATCTCCTTGGCAATTTTTTGCTGGGCCTCAGTTACCAGTTTGGTACTGTCGGCCTTATTTTTTCCTTTGGTCTGTTCTAGTTTTGACTTGTATTCCTTTTCCTTTGACGTCATAAATTTGGCATAGGAAAAGATCTGATTGTTTTCGTTACTTCCATCTGCATTGATGGTGTTGATGAGATCTGAAATATCAGCATTGATTGCAAATTTCTGACTATCGTCGACAAAAAAATCAATGTAACGTCCCTTTCCTTCACTCACCAATATGTAAACGCCTCTATCAAGCGCTTTGTCACCTTTAAAAACCCCAATCCCGGGCTTGGTGTTTTTGCAACTGTCAACCATCACCGTTTGGTCGAAATAATACTTGGCGAGGTAGTATTTTACATCGGGTGCTCCTTTGATGTTGATCTTAATTTCATAACCCGTGGTTTGGGCAGCTAATTGAGATAAGGCAAATAACAGACTAAGAAGTACAGTTTTTTTCATGATTGGTGATTGGTTTCCAAAATTAATAATCAATTCAGTTTAGCTTCAAAGCCCGTACCGATTTTTTAGCGGGGGTGGTATAAAATATGTTAAAAGGAACTGCCTGACACATCAGCCTTACAGCAAATCACGCCGCCTACCTCCCTTATAAAATTGCATCCTTATAACAGGCAACTCAGCTCGGCAAATTTTACGGCAATGCTGTGGATGAATGTGTATCTTTACGGCAACCAGAACGCATGCCTGCTACCTTTCGGTTTTTATTGCTATTGCTTTTTGCCCTGCCCTATCATGCACAGGTAAAAGACAGTTCCTTGAGGGTGTTTAAACGGGTGGAAGCCGAATTGCAGGCTTTGCAGAAAAACACATTTTTCAGCCGCGACGAAAAACTCAGGATTGAAAGTAACAAAGCCTTTATAAGCTTGTGGGATGAGATAGTGAATGATCCTGAAATCCTGAATTACCCATTCGATAGCATTACCGAGGTATCAATTTTGGGTCCTCACGATAAGTCTTTTAAGTTAATCACCTGGAACCTGCATCGCAACGACGAAACCCATCACTATTTTGGTTACCTGCTGGTGAAACGTGAAAACAAGATCAAAAAGGGTTTTCTGAAGTACGAGAAAAAAATTGACTACACTGCCTACAAACTAATCGACCGTTCTGCAACTGTCAAATCTCCTGAAAACTACATCAGTGGTTGCGACAAGTGGTTTGGTATGTTGTATTATGAATTGATTGATTGTGGCGACTTTTACACTTTACTTGGGTACGACCCCAATGATAAACTGGTACGCCGGAAATTTGTGGATGTGCTGTACTTTAAATCCAATGGCAGTCCGGTGTTTGGCAAGGACGTTTTTAAATTTCCTCGCAAAAACCCCAAACGTTTGATGTTTGAATTCAGCAGCGACGTGGTAATGAGTTTAAAGTACGACGAAAAACGAGGGCAAATTGTTTATAGCCATCTATCTTCGAACCGTGAAGACCCGATATTGGAAGGACAAGTGCAATTTTACGGACCAGATGGCAGTTACGATGCTCTTGAATTGCATAAAGGGCGCTGGGTTGTGATAAGCGACATTGACGCCAGAAATGAAAGAAGCCCGAATGACAACGCGAAAAAACCTGATCCAAAAAAACAAACGCCGATTTTTAAACCCAGGTAATTACTCGCCTGCCGGTTTGAAACGTTTCAGAAGCGTTTTGTTTACACTCAGTGCTAAGGCACAACCAAACGTGTTGGCCAGCATATCCAAATAATCAAACGAACGGTTGCTGAACCAAAGCGCCTGCATGTACTCCAAACTTATACCGTAAAGTACAGCGGCAAGGGTATACAGCAACATGAATGCTCTGGCATGTTGACGTTTGAACACCAGGAGAAAAAAAAGTCCGCATAACACAAAAAATAAACCGGCATGCACCAATTTATCGACACTCAGCAAATCCATCCAGTCGGCTGAAGGTATAAAGTGACCAGGCGCTGAACATAGCAAAAAAATAAAAAATATCCACAGCGCAAGTAACCATTCGCAATGGCGGTATACGAAAACGGTCATTTGTTGTTTGCTACTGAGTTAGCCTGGTTTCAAAAACGAAAAAACCCTCCGGTGCATAACAGGAGGGTTGAATTATTGTGCCAAAGTTAAGCGCCAATTAGTTTTTTGTAATCTTCGGCACTTAGCAGGTCTTTTATTTCATCGGGGTTAGAAAGTTTGATCTTGATCATCCAGCCTGCGCCATAGGGGTCTTTGTTTACGCTTTCAGGCGCTGAGTCAATGTCCTTATTCATTTCGAGCACCTCACCGCTTAACGGCATAAACAAATCGCTCACTGTTTTTACCGCTTCAACGGTACCAAACACGGCTTCGCGTTCCACCTGTTCACCTAAACTTGTAATATCTACATACACAATATCTCCCAATTCACGTTGGGCAAAATCGGTAATACCCACGGTAGCTTCGTTGTTGTTGATCTTCACCCATTCGTGGTCTTTGGTGTACTTTAAATCTGCAGGAAAATTCATAGTTTTTTGTATTGAGGTACAAATGTAATTGTTTGTTTTAAATGTAAAAGACCTTATTGGAAATTAATCCTTATGCTGAATCCCGCATTGGTATTAGAGGTTGGGAAGGATGCCGAAGTCCTTGGTACCGTTTTGATCCAATCATAGTATATCCTGAGGTTAATGGCTTGTGTAAGTTGATAGTCGATGTACGAACGCAGGGTAACAATGTCTGTTCCGGCGGTTGGTGTGCTTACACCATCAGTCACCTGCCGGATGATAGACACGTTTCTTCTGAAACTTAGGTCGACTTTAACGGTAAGGTTACTTTCCAAGGCTTTGCCCTGAATGCGGATGTTTTTGAATTTCAATTTTGGGTACATGTAACCCAAACCTATGATAAATTCCTGGCCTTTGGTTTCAATGATTTGAAAACCGGTTAAGTTAAGCGTGGTGGTTTTATCGCGTTTATTTTCCACGTTGGCCGACCAGCCTGGTTTTACAAATTGAAAATCAAATTTGATCAAAGGTGAAAAAGATTCGCTGAGGGTAACTGAATTGATGTTATAATAAGAAACAAAGTTCTGGCTTAAGGCATTTGTTCCCGACGATACCGAAACCGGTTCACGCACGTTTTGAATGCCGTCTTTTGTATTAAAGAGTATGTTGTTGGTATACCCGTTAATGTTATAAATGCTGCGGTAACCATGCCTCACCGTGATGCTTCTGAAGGTTTTTTTCAGGATGGGTATTTTACCCAAACCATCCCAACTGGCCGTCCAGTTTGGTAATGCCATTTTTGGGAAAATATTGGTGGTACTGTAATTCTCAATTTTTTGCCCGGTATAGGTTTCATAGAAGGTGTTCAGTAACACGTCCTTTTGGTTATTGGAATACCCATCATAATACTGAAGGCCCGGAGGTCCGGTTAAACCGGCGCTGTTGGGGTTTTTGGAGGAAAGCAAAGCAGCCGTATTCGGGCGATTGATCATAAATTCTTCAAACAAATCGGATTTGATAGGGTCGTTACCATCCTGAAAAGCTTTGAAAATACTGATGGTGGTGATATTAAAGTTGCCGCTAAGCGCCGGACTGGCGTTAAAATCATAACGGTCATCAATTGGTTTAGTTGGATCGTAAACAATGTAAGAATTGTAACTTTTGCTACTCGAGTAATTCCCGTTCAATTCAATTTTGAATGTACTGTGAGGTTCTATGTTCAAACGGTAATTGTAGGTTTGTTTTCGGGTTTCAGTATAACTGGTGTTCTGGTTAGGGTTTTTGGTAATCCAGCCATTTTTTGCGCTCGTTTCACGTATGCCTTCATCGTACAAACCCGTGGTGAACAAAAACCCGGGTGCAGTGCCATTCGAGAGATCCATACCCATGAATTGTGAATTGGGAATAAAGTTAGGCAGCGCCTGTCCACTTTCTTGCTGAAACGAGAGTGATACATTTTTCACCATCATAACCAATCTGGCCAAAGCTTCGGCAATGTCTTCAAAAGTACTTGGCTTCTCTTCTTTTTCTTCCTCCACCTTAGCGTCTTTAGAATCTGTTGTTTTTCCTCCTTGGGTTTTGATTTGCGCTGCACCTGCCTTTTTCCGAGGGTCATTGATCTTTTTGAAATAGGGGATCTTGTTGTACAATTGCGTCATGCTCAAAGAACCGGTGATGTTGTGTGAACCGGTATTTTGAATGGTGTTGGCAATTGTGGTATCACTCAAATCAACCGCATATGGTTTTCTGTTCCAGGTGTAAGTGCCGCTAAAGCGGTAAGTAGCTTTTACAAAATCCAAAATGGGGAGTTTGTTTATTGGCACGTCCCAATTGAGATTCATTTGTTGTCTGAAAATGGTATTGTCGCCAAATTGTCCTTGTCCCTGGCTGTTGCCATGAAAAAACCAATCGATGATGCTATCGCGATTGGTGTTGATGCCTGAATACACTTCGCCTTTAGGTTCCAGAATACGGCCTTCGTTGCTGGCGGTGTAATCAAACTTAATTGATTTACTGATGGGCCAGTTAAAGTTGTAGGAGCGATTGATAAGGAAATTTTTGTTGATGAGCGAAGGGTTAAGAAAAGCGTCTGTTCCCTGGTCGTAAAAACTAGTTATGTCACGATTCTTAAGTGCTGAGTAATTCCGGTTCAAATCGAGGGCAAAGCCGAAATTGCTCGGAAGCGGCTGAAAATTAAAGTCTTTGATAAGTGCAAACCATTTGTTGCTAAATAACTTACTTTTTGCAAATGGTTTAAACACAGGAGGGCTTTTCAAAGCAAAGGCATACTGAAGGCTGGCGCGGTGCTGTTTCACAATATCGTATTCGATGTTCACATCGTTATGCGACGATTCGGTATAAGCATAGGTGGCCGTAAAGTTGCTGATGTCCCAAGGCATGGGTTTGGCTTTGGCACGTTTTAAACCGTCAATCCTGAATCCGTTTATGCTAAACCCTTTTCTCTCACGAAGGTCGATGGTTTGTTCTTTAATAGCATTTCGAAGCGAATCGGGTATCGGTATATCGTCCAATGCGTCCATTCTAACATCTGGGTCCAAAGGGTTGAACAGTGGAATGATTTTATTACGCCCGAAATTGTAATTCACTGGCAAACTTACTTTCCATTTGTCGGGGAAAAATTTGCCTGCATTGAGTGAGGTACTTACGTCCCAACTAATGTTATGCTCCTTACTTCTTTCATTGATCTTTTGCTCCACACTTCCCCAAAACGGCGATTTATAGGTGCCCGCTAAGGATACGGTGGCAAGGTCGGCTAACTTAGCTTGCAGTTGCCCTGTAGTTGCCCATCCTCCCTGATTATTAAAATCGGTTAACCTAAGCTCATTGATCCACACTTCAACACAATGCGCCTGGTTATCCGTTCCTTTTCTGTTGCGAACACCTACCATGATGCTCTTAACATTACCGAGATTTGGATTTCCGACAATACTGACAGTATAGCCTGATTTTGCTATGGAATACGGAGTCGATAATTGGTTAAGGTCAGAATAATAGCCGTATTCGGCGTTTCGCCGGGTTTTAATGTCAGTGATGTCAGTATCAAACTTAAAATTGATTTCGTTTCCGGCCGGCCATACCGTGTATCGGTCGTCGGTGCTGTTGGAGTTGTATACACCCTTAGGTGTTAATTTTAACGGCACCTCGTATTCGTAAAAGTTGTTATTGTAATCAGAACCCACGCGGAAAAACAAGGTGAGATCTCCATCGTTGAGCGGAACATCATTGAGTTTTTCGGCATGCACGTTCATTTTTATGTTTTCGAACATACGTGTATCCAAATCCACATTTTTAAAAATAGCGCGGCTGTCTCCATCTTTGAGGTTACACACACGCATCTGAAGCGCTTGTTCGTTTTGCAATACCAGGTTAGTGGTTAACACATTTTGTTGTTGTTCGATTTCAGGTGGTAGAATATAATTGACAGGGGTTTTGGTACCATTCTCCTGCAGCGAAACAGCCGAAATATCAAAGATGGTTGAGTTGTCGTCGGTAGACGGAAATTCTCCGGGCTCTCTCAAATCACCGGTGTAACGACGCCAATCGCTGCGCACCAATTCAAGTCGTGCCATACGCAACAACACCGGTCGGTTAAACCCTTTCATAAAAATTCGCATAAACCGGATAGAGTTAAATCCTTCAATTCCACCCACCACTTTTTCGAATTGATTGATAGGGATTTTGAATTGGTACCAGGTAACCGTTTTGGTAACACCACTAAATTCAGCTGTACCTTTAAAAGCATCCACAATAAAATTGGTACCTATTGAATTGGGGTTAACATCATTCGGTGAAATTTTAACGTGGTACTGGTAATAATTTTCAGCTTCACTTAAGGTGTTGTCTTTGTTTATGTCTTCAATGTTAGGTAATGTAGTAGCACCGGTTGGGTAATTGCCTCCATTCGGGTTGGCGTTGCCGTATTGGGCTTCAGTTGGGGAGTTGCCCTGTACGTTGTTGTATTTTGAATACCTCACCAATGTGGTAGCCTCTTCTGCGTCGTATTGATCGTCCCTGAAAAAATTGTAATTGTCGGAAGAAGGATCATTCACAAAAGCATCGATGGCTGCCTGAGTAGCACCTGAATTCTGCATGTCTTGTACCGCTCTGCTAAAACGGGCTCTTTCGTTATCATCGCTTAAACCATCGTAACCCACGTCCTGTGCCGGGCGATCATTGTTGTCTTGCGAGAAGGCATTGATAACCGGCGGCATGGCTGGTACGGTTGCCAGATTTGTGTTGAATGCGGCTAATGAACCTGTGGATGGGGCTGATATCCCGTTTTCATACGACATTCTGCCATCTTTAATGATGTCTTCAGAAATGTTACCTATGTTAAAATACAAATCACCGCTTGGCAATTGGTTCTTGTCAAACGAAGGATCGGTTTCCTGGTTGTAATCTTCATTAAAGGGGTCCATTAACCAAAACTGAATGTATTCCACGTTGGCTGCCTGAAAGTCGTTGGTCTCCAACCTGCGCATGATGCCGCCCCAGCGGGTTTCAGGCGAGGCCAGGGAACCGTCGGAAGTAATTCCTTTGGAAAAAGCACCTGCCTTTACATCGTAATTGTAGGGTCCGCGTTCTTCGGGGTAAAAGCCCAGATCGAGCAAAGGCAATACCACCTGTTGACCATTTGGAGGTGTTTTTCCGGGAAACAACTCTGTTTCAAACACCTGACGCCACATGTTATTGGAGAACAATTTTTTGGAATTGTAATATTCCGGAGTCACTCCACTTTGATCGCGCGTAAACATCGCATCTATGGTGTACCAATTCAGGCGGGCCCTGTTTTTGCCAATATCAACACTGTCGGCCAAAAAAGCTTCAGGGAATAAAAATTTCTGACCCTGCGGAATACTCGAGAGAAACCAGGAAGTGGGGCTGCGAATGTCAATCAAGGCTACAGAGCCCTCAAAGTCATCAATGTAAGAGTTGCCGCTCTTGGAAATGGCTTTGGCATTGCCGGGAAACAATTTGGCAATTTCTCCCCTCATGCTCACACTACTCATTTCTTTGGTGCTGTAAAACGGAAGTTTATCCAGCAAGGTGGTGAGAAATGGCACATCATTCTTATAATTAAAATCCGTGCCAGCCACAATGTTGCTTACCGGTTCATCGCCAAAGCTCACTTTCTGAGTCAAGGGTCTTTCATTAAACCGTAAAAATGTACCTCCTAACTTTAAATGCCGGCCTGCGTCGTAATCCAAACGAGTGCCCCACAAACTTTTTTGTTGTACCTGAAACAAAGAATTACTTTCTAACGAAACTTTAATAGTGGCGCCTGATGACAACAATCCTTCGTTGATGATCTTCACACGACCTAAGGTGTAATCTACCGTATAGTCTGCGTTTTCCTGCAAAGGCACACCATTGGCGGTAACCAGCACGGCACCCTGTGGAATGTTAAGGGCATTTAAGGCAATTTCTGAACCCGAAGAGGATTTGTAGGTACCCTTAATTCTGTATCTGTTTTTCGATTGTATGAAGGATGCCGCCGTTTTGGTAGAATCATACAACTCCTTAAAAATGTACTTGTCTTTGTCCACATCTTCCGGGGCAAATTCTTCCTCTAACCCGCGTCCAAATGGTTCAACTTTTGGAAAATACACCCTACCGCTCATTCTCACAATTGTATAACCATCAAGAAAGTCAAAAATACCGTCTGAGCCTTTATCTCCGTTAACACTCAAACGGTCGCAACCCAAAACATTGATTAGCTGCACGCCATTTGGCTTACCGTAAGGGAGGTAAGGAACGTCGACACCGGTTTCGATGTTATTGTAAAACACATTAAGTTTGAACTGATCTGAATTTAAATTGTAAGCACCCAGTGTGTAAACGTTTTTCATCATCAGCTTCCACATGGGATGTCTTACACTCACGGCGTTTGTTTTTAAAAGTTTACACACAATGAGTCTTGAATTATCGGCCACCTGCTCACTAAACTCACCCACCTGAAAGGTTTGGCCGCCATAAGTATATTGGTACGAAACAGCCAGGGATTGTTCGTTGTTCAATTGCTGATTAAGGGAAATAAATCCCGTACGCGGGTTAAAATAGTACTCGGTTGGATTTAATTTTCGTGCGTTTCGGATGATATTGTAATCTCTGCTGCCATCCATATAAATACCACCTGAGTTATTGGCATTGGATGCAGTTGCCGATGAAGTGGAGAGCAATGCGGTTACTTTATCAATTGACCTTTCCCGCAAAATACCATCCACCGTGTTGGTCATGATGCTGTAAAGATTGTTGGCCTCATTTCTGGGTAAGGAATCGTTTGGTGCAGTATCCACTATGGCCAGAGAAGCCGGTGTAACCGCATTCAGATCTTGCAAACTTGGTAAAATAAAGTTGGCATCCTCCCCTAAATCTTCAAACGCTGCCACATTTCGGGTTTGTTCGGCATTACCGTTAATGCCCAATAAATACACTTCGATTTTGGTGATCACAATTGGGGTATTGATCACCGGTAAGGATGCCATCCAACGGTCGTAATTCACGCGAAAATAATGCCCCAGAAAATAGTGTTTGTTTTGCTCGTAGTTGTCGCCACTAACGGCAAAGGATTGGGTTTGTGCTCCGCCTTGCACAGTAACTTCTTGTTTTTTTCCTTTTTGTTGCGAAAACACCGTAGTGGCCCTTAACCTTCCGAACTGCAATTCTGTTTTGAACCCAAACAAGGTTTGACTACCTGAAATTAAGGTGGTGTTTAAGGGAAGTGACACATTGCCTGCCTCGATTTTTTTGATGATCTCGTCTTCGTAGCCGGTATAGTCAACTTTGATTTGATTTTCCCAATCAAAAGACGCTTCGGTGTTGTAATTGGTTGTGACCTTTAACTTATCGCCAATCTTACCAACCAGATTCAACTGTATGCGCATGTTAAAATCGAAATTGGTAATGCTTTGTTGTTTTTGCGGAATAGCCGGGTTCTGATTTTTGGTGTGTACCAATCCGAATAACAACTCTGCAGTTCCTGTAGGTTTAATGTCTACCGTGTTGCCGCCAAAAATCCGATCAAACAATTCGCTGTTCACCTTCAGTGGCGGAATCATGCCTTTTCTCGGCTTTTCATTTAACTCATCAGCCGCAACACGCGAACGGAAATAATCGCGCATTTGTTTGCGAAACATATAATCCTGAAATTCCTTTTTACTCATATAGGTATCCGGACGGTAATCCGTTTCACCTATCTTTTGTTCCACATCGTAATTACCTGTTGAAGGGTCGTACTTAACCCCTGTTTTGATGTTTTCAGGATTTTCGAGGTAAAATTTTGATTTGGGTTCAAGTAAGGGTACACGCCCCTGATTGTCTTTGAAATCAAAAGGCAGTACTGGGGCTTCAACTTCAGGGGAATCGGGGGGAAATGTGCGCGTATACTCAGCGCCATATTCATCGTTGAGATCGTTTTTGCCCCCTGATGCAGGTCTTGTAACCAAACCCATTAAGCCGGCTGTAGCGCTTGTAAGCAATACAAAATGTATCAGACCATTGGCTCTCACAGGGAAGTACTAGAAATTCTTTAAAGCAGCTTTAATTAAAACGTCAACCTGATCACCTGAGCTACCTTGCTGCCGTATGGCCTTTTCCAGAGCCTTTTCGGCAGCGCTTTTTGGGAAACCCAAGGTGACCAAAGCCATTAACGCCTCATCTCTGGTTTTATTGTTAGAAACTGTTAAAATCTGGGAAATACCTCCCTCGTGTTTTCCGAGTTTGCCTTTTAGGTCAACCACAATACGTTGCGCGGTTTTATCGCCAATGCCTTTGATGCTCTTAAGCATGGCTACATTAGCCGTGTTTACAGCTGTTGCAATTTCGCCTGCACTCATGCTGGATAACATCAACAAAGCGCTTCCCCCTCCTACGCCACTCACGGAAATAAGTTGACGGAAGATGTCGCGTTCTTCCTCATCGGCAAAACCGTAATAACGGGGGTTATCGTCGCGCACATACACACTTTCGATGTACACCAAAGCGTCTTTTTGATCACCTAATTTGGTATAGGTTTGCAGTGAAATGTGAAGGCCATACCCAACGCCGGCGCATTCGATAACTAAATGGGTGGGAGATTTAACGAGTACCTGACCCCTCAGGTGGTTGATCAATGACATGTATGGTGTTTACTTTCTGTTTTGTGCATCTACAACGGCTATGGTGATCATGTTCACGATTTCACGCACACTGCTGCCCAATTGTAATACGTGAACGGGATGATTCAGACCCATCAATACAGGACCAATGGCCTCTGCACCACCCAATTCCTGCATGAGTTTATAGGCAATGTTGCCTGAAGCAAGGTTAGGGAAAATAAAGGTGTTTACGTTTTTATCAACCAGGGTGCTAAAAGGAAATTGCTCCTTTAACAACTCGTTATTGGCCGCGAAATTGGCCTGTATGTCGCCATCTACAATGAGTCCCGGATAATTGTTGTGTAAAATATTTACCGCCTTTGCCACCTTTTCAGGAACCTCACCTTGTGCTGAACCAAAGTTGGTGTAAGAAAGCATAGCAATTCGAGGTGTGATATTGTATTGTTTGACGGTATTTGCCGTTAATATGGCTATGTCAGCCAATTGCTCAGCAGTAGGGTCAACATTCATGGTGGTATCGGCAAAAAAGAAGGGTCCTTTTTTTGTGACCATGATATACAAACCAGCTACACGACTAACACCGGGAAGTGTATCTATTACTTCTAGTGCTGCTTTAATGGGTTGCCCGTATTTCCTGGTTAAACCGCTGATCATGGCGTCGGCTAAGCCGTTACCAACCATCATAGCACCATAATAGTTGCGGTCGCGCATGAGTTTGCGTGCATCGTATTGGTTCAGGCCGCGACGCTGGCGTTTTAGCCAAAGGGAATCGCCAAAACTGTTGCGGGTGTTCTCATCTTCGGTTAATGGGTCAACAATAGGCATATCGGCCAGGTCCATAAAATTTTCTTCGGCCAATTTTTGTATACGTTCTTTGTTGCCGAGTAAAATTGGTTTGGCAATGCCCTCATCTCTAACCACACAAGCGGCCTTCAAAATTTTATAATTGTCGGCTTCGGTGAACACAACTCGCTTAGGGTTGTTTTTGGCTTTGTTAGCCAAACTGCGCATCAGTTTGTTGTCTTTACCCAAACGGTTCTCCAATTCTACTTTGTAAGCCTCCCAGTTTTGTATGGTCTTTTTAGCTACACCGCTTTCAACAGCTGCTTTTGCTACGGCCGATGATACCTCGGCAATCAGGCGATTGTCGATAGGCTTGGGGATGATATAGTCGTTACCAAAACTTAAACTTTTTGAACCATAGGCCAGGTTCACGTAATCGGGAACAGGTTCTTTGGCCAGGGCAGCAATAGCCAGCGTGGCCGCCAATTTCATTTCTTCGTTGATTGTGGTAGCGCGAACATCCATGGCCCCCCTGAAAATAAAAGGAAATCCAAGTACATTGTTCACCTGATTAGGATGGTCGCTCCTTCCGGTGGCCACGATAATATCTTTACGAGCCGCCATGGCTTCTTCGTAAGATATTTCAGGAGTAGGGTTAGCCAGGGCAAAAACCACACAATTTTTGGCCATGCTTTTTACCATTTCCTGTGTGAGGATATTTCCTTTCGATAAACCAACAAACACGTCAGCGCCTTTGATCACCTCAACAAGGGAGGTTTTTTCGGTTTTTTCGCAGGCGAAAAATGTTTTGTATTGATCGAGATCGGTTCTCCCTTTGTGAATCACGCCTTTGCTATCGAGCATCACAATGTTCTCCTTTTTTACCCCAACTGCAATGTACATTTTAGCACAGGAATTGGCGGAAGCCCCTGCACCATTGATCACCAGCTTGATATCCGACATTTTTTTCTTTGATAACTCAACTGCATTCAACAAACCGGCAGCAGAAATTATGGCAGTGCCATGCTGATCATCGTGCATAAGCGGTATATCAAGCGCTTCCTTCAATCGGCGCTCAATTTCAAAACACTCAGGGGCCTTGATATCTTCAAGATTAATGCCCCCAAAGGTTGGTGCAATGTTTTTGACGGTATTCACAAATTCATCGATGTTCTCGGTGTTCACTTCAATGTCAAACACATCGATATCAGCAAAGATTTTAAACAACAGGCCTTTTCCTTCCATCACCGGTTTTGAGGCCAAAGCGCCTATGTTTCCAAGACCCAGCACAGCCGTGCCATTGGAAATTACCGCAACCAGATTGCCTTTTGCAGTGTATTTGTAGGCATCTTCCGGGTTTTTTTCAATTTCTAAACACGGTTCCGCCACTCCCGGTGAGTAAGCTAAGGTTAAATCGCGTTGTGAAGAATAGGGTTTTGTTGGCACTACTTCTATTTTCCCGGGGCGACCTTGAGCGTGGTAATCCAGGGCATCTTCTTTTCTGAATTTTGCCATAAGTTTTGTTAAAAAGGAAGACGAAGGTACTAATTATTTTTAAGGAAAAGCCGCTGTAGCTTCAGACTAATCGCCTGTTTTATAGGGTGTTAACCGGAATGGAAAGGCTTATCCTGATCAGGACTCAGAGCTACGCGTAAATTCGAGGAAAAAGCTACTGCCCTTGTCTTTTTCCGATTCAAACCAAACTTTACCTCCAAAGCCTTGCATGATGTTTTTTACCATGGCTAATCCTAAGCCTGATCCTTTGCTTTTTGTGGTAAAACTTGGTGTGAAAATAGATGCTTTTAAGTCATCCGGAATACCACAACCATTATCGCTTATTGTTACTAGTAATTTAGCTTCTGACCATTGGCTGTTGATGGTAATTTTTGGATTGTTTGTGCCTTCCAGTGCTTCTACAGCATTGCTAAGAATGTTGTTAAACACACGCATACATTGTTCTTTATCTCCCTTACAAAGTCCATTTTCTTTACTTGCTTGAAATTCAATCCTGAGTTGAGGTTGTTTGTTGTAAAGTTGCACCGCACCATGAAGAATTTCGAGGGGGGCAATATCCTGCAATTGCATGCCGGGTAATTTGGCAAAATTGCTGAACTCAGTGGCAATGTTGGCGAGAGAGTCTATTTGTTCGATGATACCTGCACTGGCCTGCTCGAATTTAATTTTGAAATCCTGGGGGCTCGTTTTGTTGAGGTGTTGAAGGTACTGCAGGTTGAGTTTCATGGGCGTTAAGGGGTTTTTGATTTCGTGCGCCACTTGTTTCGCCATCTCCCTCCAGGCACTTTCGCGTTCACTTTGAGCAAGAAGTGTAGCACTTTCTTCAAGCTTTACAAGCATTTGGTTGTATTCGCTCACAAGTTTGCCAATTTCATCATTGCTCTGCCATTGTATGGTTTCGTTACGCTTACCTAAACTGATTCTTGCAATTTGTTGTTTGATGATGCGAAGGGGTTGGGTGATGTATCCGGAAAGTACCAATCCCGACCCAAGACTTAGCATAAACAACACAAGGTACACATTGATGAGTGCTGAAATAATACCTGAAAGTTCGCGAAGCAAACTGCTTTGTTTGGCAAAATAGGGCAGGTTGATAAATCCCTGTAGTTGTTTGGCCTCATCATACACCGGAGTGTAATGCGAGAGGTATTTTAAATTTCCAGCCGATTCGGTTAATGTACCTGAATACACCTTGTTGCTTTTGATGGCATAAAAGGGCGATGGGTTGACCAAATCGGCACTTAATCCTAATGCATACAACTTGGGTTGGCTGGTGTTTACGAGCCGGCCTTGTGCATCAAACAAACTCAGATCGCTGTTGAATACCCTTGCATACTCATTAATTCGCTGGTTCACCAACTCACGCTGTGATCCGTCAAATAAACTTTGTGGAGTAAACTGGTTCAGCAATTCGTTCACAATGGTGCTGCTTTTTACACTTAGGTCGCGCCGGTTATCATTTTCAAATTGTTTTGAAACCAATCTCCCTGAAGTAATGCCTACTGCCGTCATGGCAAACAACAGCAAAGCTATGATGCTACCTTGTATACGCTGAGTAAGCGTAGCAGGCATTCGTTTTTCAGCAAACAAAAGCCGGTAAATATAAAACAAGAAGAACCCCACAAGTGAAAAAATCAGGAAGAAATACGAATTGTAGGTAAACCGTTCGGTAGTGGTTTTTACCTTTTCGCTGATGATGACTTTGGTTTTTTCTTCGGGCTCAAATACGTTGTGTTTAAACAAATTTCCATCGTTTTCAATGTGATCTGATTCGGGCGTAAAATGCGGGTAATTGTATTCACCATAATGGTTCACCAATCGATCAAACCGGTAAACTGCATAACTCAAATTGCCCAACTTTTCTTGCTTTTGTTGTGAAACATCAAGCAACAGATCAGGGAAACTGCCTTGCTCTCCAAGTTCTTTTGCTTCCAACACCACAAAAAGCCTGTTTTCGCCTAGCTTAATCTGAGCGATGTAACGGGTACCGTTTTTGTATGTCCTCACAAAATACAACCCTTCTGACAAGGTAGTATCGCTGTGGTATTTGATCTGGTCTTCAAAATACCCCTGGTTCCAAAAAATAGGATTGGTATGTTCTAACAACGGAGAACACAACTTATCGAATAAATAAAATTCAGTGGTGTACCGATCAAAATAGGCATTAAAATAGTTCTGTTTCAATAATTGCGGTATTTCAAGCCGTGTGTTCGGCAGCAAAAGCATGAGGTTTTTAAGCCGTTGATCGTTTTTGATTCTTTCGGGAAGATCTTTGTATTCATTCTCCAATGCAGGATCTTGCCGCTCACTTAATTGAAAGGAGATCAATTTCATTTCGGATTGCTGATTTTTTTCGAGGTACTGACTAAAAAAATAAGATGCTGAAACCGAACACAAAAGCAAAAACACTATTAAGGTGTAAGCAAAATTGTCGAGCCCTGATGTTTTGAAGATCAGGATGGCAAGGGCGGGAAGAAGAAGCCAGAAACTTTCCAAAAAACTGTGTTGTTTGGTCATACTGTAATGCACCCCACAAACGAGTGCACATGATATAAGATAAACTGTATTGTTTAGTTTTCTGCCTTGCAAACAGGTATTAAGTAACCCCATTAATGCAAGCATTAAAGCAGTGCCAAAAAGACCAATTAGCGCAACACCAAGAAACGCCAATGGTTTCATATTAAACACCGAAAGAAAATCGAAACTCAATGTGGAGTTTTGCACAAGGCTTGAGATGCCGTGAGTGAACTGAAGAAGTGACAACAATACCACAATAAACAACAGGGCAGTATACAGTACTATTCGTTGCGTGGTATGTTTTTGTTTGCTCTTACTATAGAACAACACAGCACTAATTAGCAGGAAAATCGCATTGAGCAACAGATCGCCAAGGTAGGTGTTCAAAAAAGCCGATGCGTTACCGAATTCCCTCACATCATACAACACACTCTGGTATAAAAATCCGGGCCATCTAAAAAAACTCAGGCTTATCCTCACTAACAAAAGCAAGGGTGAAATAAGCGCTAAATCCCATGGGCGGGCACTTTTAAGTTGCCATTGCACTAATGCCAGTAATAGCAAGATCAAGCCAAGAAAAAACACCACGGTGCAACTTTCGATAAGTAAAGGTCCGGTAAACCGGTCTTCAGGCGATTTAAACGAAAACAAAACAGCGCCTTCATGCATAACAGCATAAGCGCCTGCAGTGTCATGTGAGAAACTCAAATTTTTGTTCAGGCCTGTCCAGGGCAAAAAATCGTTTTTCAGGTAATTGTTCTGAATCTGGTATTCGTATTTAATAAAACAAAGTGCCAGGTCGTTGAGCTTCCCTTTTCTAATCTTTGTGTATATGCAGTACCCTTTATTGAGTCGAACGATGCCTTTGTTTTTTGAAAACGATGCGAACCAGGGTTCCGGGTTAAGTCGTGAATTGTTCCAAAACACCAGTGAGTCGGATGAAAAGCGGTAGAGTCCTATCTGTTCTTCTTCAAAAAAACGCAAAAGGCTTGCAATTTTTCCTTTGGGTAAAAGGCTATCCATGTTAGCGAGCGCCGTGTTAAAGCGTTCGAATTTTTTTTCAATGGCCTGGCCTGCCCTCTGAGCCAACTCTTCAGGCGATTGTTGTCCCTGATGGGATAGCCATTGAGGGAAAAACACCAGGAACAATCCGGTGATGAAAAGAAAAACAGGGTTCAGAACCTTGCGTGTCATCACTTGCAAAATAACCATAAAACCCGTTCAGAGCATAAAAAAATTAAGAAAGTCGCTGCTTCTATTTGTTTTAATATTTGTATTTTGCGGGGAATTTTTAACTATGGCACAAGCACCCAAATCCACCCAAAAAGGCCTTAAAGCACCGACCTTTCCACCTCTGAGTCAAACCTTTAAGTATTTCACTTTTCTGAACCAGAAAATCGCCATGATCCTGGTGGGACTTGTTGGTTTTGTTTTTTACATCACGTCCATTAACGGAGAATACGCCCTTGACGACGGTATCATTATCCATCAAAACGATCACGTAATCAAAGGTGTGAGGGGTATTAAGGACATCATGACCAAAGATGCTTATGAAAGTTTTTACCGCCGCATGTGTGCAACTGACCAATTAGCAGGTGGTCGTTACCGTCCGCTTTCAGTTGTGAGTTTTGCCATTGAACAACAATTTATGGGGCCCTACCGCACAGGGCTTTATATGAAGGTGGAAGATTCGAATAAGAATGGCGTGTTAGACAAGGAGATGGTGAATTATATTTCGCCTTGCGGCCGTCCTGAAACGAATTACGAGTACAATGAATTTAAAGACACAAATGGTGATGGCATGGCTCAACCAAATGAGTGTTACGCCTGCTGGGACACCAATCAGAACTTTAAGAACGATTGGGAAGAAGATTTGAATGTTGATGGAATTTTCAACGAGGTAGATTGTCAGGTATACATGGCTAAGGTGCGTCACTTCAACAACATTTGGACTTACGCGCTGGGGTGTATGTTTTTGTACCTGGTGTTTGCTCGCTATTTTTTCAGAACCAATCAGGATTTGGCTTTTTTGGCAGCAATTTTATTCACCATGCACCCAATTCACTCAGAAGCCATCGCAAACGTAAAAAGCCGTGACGAGATTTTTTCTTTGATTTTTGTGTCTCTTACATTTCTTTATTCCTTCAAGTTTCTTGAAACAAAACGCAGCTGGGACCTTGTTTGGGCCTCTGTGATGTTTTTGTTGGCTTTATTGTCAAAAGAATACGCCATCATGTTACTCATTTTGGTGCCATTGGCGGTATACACCTTCACCGAAAACGATGTGTATGAAAACATCATCAATACTACCTTGTTCAAAAAGGTCATCGCAGTTCTGATAACCGGTATTATCATGGCTTTTGTTCACAAAGGACTTGTGAATCCACTGATAGGTGAAGGCAACAAAATGGTGACACGCGGTTTGAGTGGTTTGTTATGGTTAGGATTGATTTACCTGGCCTTTAAGCGGATCAATGACCCTAAAAACAGTGCCGGGCTGAAGAAGTTCGCCTATACGCAGGAAGTAAAGACCATCTTGTTTATCGCGGTTTTATTTGTGGCTTCTGCTGCGTTTATGCTCTTTATTAAATACTCATTCGACATCAAAGTTCCGCAACCTCCGAAACCATCCAAAGCCTATTGGTTCTTTCCTTTTGCTTACGTGGGGGTGTTGCTCATGTTTTCGAGCAAATCTCTTAAGGAAAATAAATTCAGTGCCTTGATGGGTTGGGCCGGGTTTATCATGTTATTTTACCTCGGTATGCGTTTAGTTGCTGTTAAACTCAAGCCTGGTGTGCCCGATACAGAAATTCTAAACAACCCCTATTTGTTGGCAAATGAACAAGAGCGCTTTTGTACCAAAACTTATGTGTTGATGAAATACCTTATTTTACAGATATTCCCTCACCCCTTATCTTCCGATTATTCCTACAACACAATACAATACCGTCATTTCACCAGCTGGGATTTTATTGTGTCGCTTATTTTGCACTTAGCGATGTTGTTTGGTGGAATTTACCTGGCCCTAAAACGTCACATCATCGGCTTTGCTATCGTGATGTATATCTTATTCGCCTTGCTGATCGGTAACGTGCTCATGGATGTGGGTGCTACAATGGGTGAACGTTTGATCTTCCACTCCAACATCGGTTTCTGTATTGCCGCTGCTTACCTGATTTTGAAAGGCTTTGAGAGGCTATCCTCCATTACTTTAAATGTCAGAAAAACCGCGTTGTGGTCTATTTTGTTGGTGATTACCTTTTTGTTTGGCTTTAAGGCCTGGGAGCGCAGTTGGGATTGGAAAAACGACGTTACCCTCTTTTTAAAAGACGTAAAAACCATGCCGCATTCGGTGCTGGTTCTTGGTAATGCCGGCGCGCGTTGGGTAGATTTGGCAGATACAAAAGAAGTTACCGGCGTACAGGTTGTTGGACAAGATTCTACTCGTTTTAATGATTACAACGGAACCTTGGTAATTACTGACGAGGAGTGGAAAAAGAGTGGACTCAAAACCAAACGTGAAGTGGCACTGTATAAAGGAATCAGCTTCCTGACACATGCCATTGAATTGCATCCGCGATACGTGAATGGATACCTTAACCTTGGTTTGGCCCATTTTAAACTGAAAAAAGATTTTGATGCTTTGTATTACTGGAAAAACGCTGAAAAATTGTATCCGAATAACCCATACTTGCGTAATTATTATCAGGTTTACGCCAACGACCTTAAACAGCGTGGTGGCATGGCCTTTAACAGAGGCCGCATGGACTCAGCGGCCATTGCCTATAACCTTTGGACCATTCTTACACCTCAGGATTATGAGGCCTGGTACAACTTAGGTGGCGCCTATTTTAACCAGCAAAAATTTGCACTTGCTAAAAAAAGCTGGGAACGTTGTTTGCAAATTAATCCAAACTATGCTGAAGTGAAAAAGGTATTGCCAATGATAACCCCGCAAATGTTGGGTATACAACCGCAAACTACCATTGTGCCACAGGCACAAGCCATACAACGCTGATGCGCCTTTTTGTTCTGATACTGTTCCTCGGTTATTTCACCGAATATCGGTCTCAGAACTTTTGCTGCCTTGACACTGTTGGGCTACAAAGCCAAACAAACAATATTTATTCAAAACGCTTAAACGGAGACAGCCTTAGTACAGCCTTTTGTATTGTTATCAAACAAGAAGTGAAGTCGCACAAACACCTTAAACACAGTGAACAGGTGCTGGTGTTGGAAGGAGAAGCTCGCATGAAGCTTGGGAATGAGGAATTCAGGATTGCCAAAGGTGACTTAATTTTTATTCCCTGTAATACTTACCATTCAGTAAAAAGCACCGGTGATGTGCCATTAAAGGTGCTAAGTATACAATCGCCAGCCTTCGATGGGAGCGACCGGGTAATTGAAACAACAAACGATAAATAATTTTGCTGTGGCCTGAAAAAGGTGTATCTTTGGGCCTCCTAATTGCGGATGTGGCGTAATTGGCAGCCGCACCAGACTTAGGATCTGGCGCCGCAAGGCGTGGGGGTTCGAGTCCCTTCATCCGCACTACTAATCAAACCCGTTGCAAAGCGGGTTTTTTTATTTTGGTATAGGGCAAGAAGTTTATCCTTATCTCGATCAGGGAAGTCCCATTATCAGAAGTGGCATTCAACTTCTAGCAGTAGGGGTTTCTCTTATCCAAAAAACTCTTAAACACGCCAAAGGAATTCAATTCAATCCGGTAAAGTCAGCCAAGCAAGTTACTTGAACTTTGAAACTGGTTTTACTTTCAATTCACACTACAAGAATTAGTCTGGCGTGTCCATTTATTGATCATTAAAGTACTACAATAACTTAAAGTGTATTGTCTGTTTGTTTGGAATGGCACATGACTTTTTTTGCCTTAAATGAAGCGGCTATTTGTTGGCTGATAGAAAATCCCTGATTTCATTAAAAACACTTCGGGCCTGCTCGTCGCTGATTTGCATGCCAAAGCGCAGCGTTTTGGTTTGATGAAGAAACTCCAGACGTTCTCCACCTCTTACCCAAAAACTTTGGTTTAAGTTGTCAATCAGGTTGCCAGGCCGAACATCCAGAATTTTAAACTCCCTGATTAAATCAGGAATAAACTCCCTGATCTTACCCCTTCCGTTAATTTCTCTTTGGTAATGAAAGGTCCCGTCCTTGATCCAGATTTTTTCCTTGCCATATTTTCTCCAGATAAACGCCCTTATGATACTCACCTCAAAATACGCCCAAAAAGAAAGGTAGATAATCAGGAATAATTTTGCCTCCTGATTCATAACCTGAAAGTAGTTAATCATCACAATAACGCCACATACCGACCAGGCCAATAACCAGAGAAACAACACAGCCAATTTGCGTTTATCATTGGTGGCCAGAATTACGATGCTCAGTAAATTTTGTTTTTTAACGATGCTGATGCGTTCACCCAATAGCTTCATGTTGCGTTTTGTATCTTGCAAATTTACTTATCTTTAAGGCATCTAGCCCTATGAGCGATCTGAAACGCAGCTTGAATTTATACGATACCGTTATGTTGGTTTCAGGAAGCATGATTGGTTCGGGCATTTTTATTGTAAGCGCAGATATGATGCGCCTACTCGGTTCCCCTTTCTGGGTGCTGATTTGTTGGATTCTTAGTGGTGTTATCACGCTGTTGGCTGCATTGAGTTATGGCGAGCTAGCGGGCATGATGCCCGATGCCGGCGGGCAATTCATTTATATTCGCAGAGCTTTTGGTAAATTGAGTTCTTTCCTCTACGGCTGGACTGTTTTCACTGTGATTCAAACCGGAGTAATTGCTGCCGTAGCTGTTGCTTTTGCCAGATTTACCGGCGTGTTGTTTCCATATTTTGACGAAAATCACGTATTGTTTTACCTTGGTAAAATTGCCATTTCCACCACGCAGGTTCTGGCTGTTCTTTCCATTGTTTTTTTGACTTATATAAATAGCCTTGGTTTAAGCAAAGGACAGTTCATTCAACGGTTGTTCACCAGCGCAAAATTACTTGCGCTCTTTGGTTTAATTGTATTAGGCTTTGTTGTGGGTTGGTCGAGCGGCTATTGGCAAAGTAACATGGCCTTAGACTTTAAACCCCTTAACCCACTCGATTCAGGCTCACCCTCCTTGCTTATTGGTGCAATTGGATTGGCTTTAATTGGATCTTTGTTCAGTAGTGATGCCTGGAATAATGTGACTTTTATTGCGGGAGAAATAAAACAACCTCAACGCAACATTCCATTAGGATTGATTATTGGTGTTAGTTTAGTGACCTTGATTTATATACTGGCTAATCTGGCTTACTTTATGCTTTTGCCTGCCATCGGATCACCTGAAGGCCTTAACGCAATTGAAAAAGGCATAGCTTTTGCTCCTAACGACAGAGTAGGCACTGCAGCTATGTCCTCTGTATTTGGCAACGTGTCAGAAATCATCATGGCCCTACTCATAATGGTGTCTACCTTTGGCTGTAACAACGGACTCATACTTTCCGGGGCAAGGTTATTTAAATCCATGGCTGATGAAAAGTTATTTTTTTCGTCTGCTGCCCGTTTGAATAACAACCAGGTACCTTCCAATGCCATGTGGCTTCAGGCAATCTGGGCTTCGTTACTTTGCCTTAGCGGTTCATATGGCGCCTTACTCGACTATTGTACTTTTGCTTCACTTGTGTTTTATATCATCACAGTTTTTGCTTTGTTTCATCTAAGAAAATCGGCTCCTTCCGCCTATCGACCATACAAAGCCCTTGCCTACCCCATTTTTCCTGCCTTGTATATCCTTCTAGCTGCCGCGGTTTGTATTAACTTACTTGTATACAAAACTGATAACACTTTATTGGGTATTTTAATTATGGCCTTGGGCATTCCGGTTTATTATCTTTTTAACCGTAGTAATCATGTGGCCAAAATTCCTTAGGTCCTATTTCGGATTCACGAAACAACAGGGGCGTGGGTTATTTGTACTTTGCTGCCTTTGCTTTTTTATAGTGGTTATCCGTTTGGCTCTTCCACTTTTTCAACCCCAGCCAAAATACCTGCTCAAAAACCTCCCCCTAATTTCTTCTGATTCTAATGCCATTGTTTATGAAAAAACAAGCATAACCTCCGCTAGCGAGAAGAAAGAGTTGCGTGCTTTTCAATTTGATCCAAACACCATTTCTTTTGAACAAGCTGTGCAACTTGGAATCAAGCCAGGCACCGCCAAAGCCCTTGTAAATTTCAGAAACAAAGGATTTGTATTCAAAGAAAAAAACGACCTGTTAAAGGTATACGGCTTTAGCAAAACCGATTTCGAGAGGCTTGCACCCTACATCATAATTCAAAAGCAAATACCAAACACCGCTTCAAAAGTTGCCTTGACAGCAGAAACCTCAGAAAGTCAAACCCAAAGTGTTATTGTACCAATTGAACTCAATTCGGCCGACAGCGCAGCTTTAGTAGCTTTAAATGGTATTGGTCCAACTTTTGCCAAACGCATACTGAAATACAGGGCTTTGTTAGGTGGTTTTGCTGAAGTTAATCAACTCAAAGAAGTGTATGGTTTTACCGAAGAACTATTAACTAAAATTCAATTCCGGATTAACGTCGACCCCTCCCTTATTCATAAACTTCATCTCAATTCAGGCGATTTTAAAACCCTTAACCGCCACCCTTACCTCTCCTATGAATTTACACAAGTGTTGGTGAACAGCAGAAAAATCAAGCCTCTTAATGAAGCCACATTCAAAGCCTTGCTTAATGATGAAAGCCTGTTCCAAAAGCTAAGCCCATACTGTTCTTACGACTGATTTTAGACTTTCCTTTCGCGCAATAATTGTTATATTTACGGCTATTAGTCGAAACATTATGGCCGATAAACAAAGAACCATTAAAAGCCCGGTGAGCGTTTCGGGTGTAGGTTTGCATACCGGTGCAATGGTCACCTTAACTTTTCAACCCGCTCCCCCTAACCACTGGTATAAATTTCAACGTGTTGATTTGCCTGAGAAGCCTACAATTGACGCTGATGCGGATCTTGTTACCGACACTTCGAGAGGCACCACAATTGAACAAAACGGTGCCAAAGTGCACACTACCGAACACGTGCTGGCCGCTCTGGTTGGTTTAGGGATAGACAACTGTTTGATACAGGTTACCGGGGCTGAAATGCCTATTCTTGACGGAAGTTCTGTTCGGTACATTGAATTGCTGGAGACGGCAGGAATTGTTGAACAAGAAGCTGATCGTGATTATTTTGAACTCAGTCAAAATCTTACCTACGAAGACCCAGTAAAAAAAGTTGAGATGCTGGCTGTACCGCAGGATGATTTCAGAGTCACTGTGATGGTAGATTACGGGAGCGAAGTGTTAGGAACCCAGCACGCCTCCATGTATCACCTTGGAGAATTTAAAAATGAAATTGCGCCTTGTCGTACATTCGTGTTCTTAAGAGAACTGGAAGCCTTGCTACAACATAACCTCATCAAAGGGGGCGACCTCGATAACGCCATTGTGCTAGTAGATAGTGAGCTGCCAAAAGAAAAACTGGATTACCTGCGTAAAGTGTTCAATAAACCGGATGTGGAAGTAAAAGGCCGCGGTGTACTCAATAATACGAAACTGCATTTTTACAACGAGCCCGCTCGTCACAAATTACTCGATATTGTTGGTGACCTTGCATTAGTGGGCAAACCCATGAAAATTCACATCCTTGCAGCGCGTCCCGGACATGCCGGTAATGTGGCTTTTGCAAGGAAAATCAAAGAAATGGTACGTGAGGAGGCGATGCGAAAAAAGAAAAACATCTACGAACCATACAACCTCAATAAAACGCCGCTTTACGACGTTAATCAGATTCAGAAAATTTTACCACACCGCCAACCATTTTTGTTTGTCGACAAAATCATGGAAATCAATGAAGACGGTATTGTTGGGGTGAAGAATGTAAGCATGAACGAAGATTTTTTCCGGGGGCACTTTCCTGATGCGCCTGTGTTTCCGGGTGTTCTGCAAATTGAAGCCATGGCACAGGTAGGCGGTATTTTTGCTCTTAGCAAAGTACCTGACCCTGAGAATTACCTGACGTATTTTATGAGTATTGATAAAGTAAAATTCAAAAACCAGGTAATTCCAGGTGACACCATCGTGTTTAAACTCTCCTTACTCACTCCCATTCGAAGGGGTATTGTGCACATGAGAGGCGAAGCCTTTGTGCGTGAAAAGCAGGTGATGGAAGCAGAAATGATGGCATTGCTTTCAAAGGTGAAAGGCAAGGAAGTAAAACAAAGTGCTGTAGCCGTTTAACTATGATATCTCCTCTCGCCAACATCCACCCTAAAGCCAGAATAGGCAAAAATGTGACCATTGAAGCCTTCGCAACGATTTACGAAGATGTGGAAATTGGTGACGATACCTACATTCATCCCAACGCTGTTATTTACCCTGACACCATCATTGGAAAAGCTTGCAAAATTTTTCCAGGAGCCATCATCGGAATCGTGAATCAGGATTTAAAGTACCGGGGTGAAAAATCCAATACTGTGATTGGCAACAACACTGTCATCCGGGAATATGTCACCATCCACAAAGGCACTGCCGACCGAATGACCACGAAGGTGGGAGACAATTGCCTAATTATGTGTTACACACATTTAGGACACGATTGTATAGTTGGTAATAATGTCATTATCGCCAATAACGGTAGTCTGGCAGGCCATATCACGGTTGAAGATTTTGTGGTTATTGAAGGTGTAGTGGCAGCTCAACAATTTGTAAGAATCGGGGCACACGCCTTTGTAGCCGGTGCTTCCTTGGTGCGTAAAAGTATTCCTCCTTATGTGCGTGTAGCGCGCGAACCATTGCAATTTATTGGAGTTAATACCATTGGTCTGAACCGAAGAGGATTTGACAAAGAGGTGATTAAACAAATTGAAGACATCTATCGCATCATTTTTGTGAGAGGACACAATCTCAGCAACGCACTTGAAATTGTTGAGAACGAAATGCCTGACACAGACATCAGAAGACAGATTCTGGATTTTATTAAAAGCCAGAAAGATGGCATTATAAAAGGAATTTAAGCGCCTGGGCGTCTGATTTGATTGCAATACACTTAAATACCATTGGTAAAAAATTCAGACGGGAGTGGATCTTCCGGAACCTGAATTATGAAATTCAACCGGGTCAAAAACTAGTGGTATTAGGCGGGAATGGTTCAGGAAAATCCACCTTATTGCAAGTGATCAGTGGGTTTATAGCCCCCAACGAAGGCTCGGTTGTTTTTTCCAAGGATAAAACGCCGCTGGCTTCTGATACAGTTCACCGTAACCTGGCTTTTGCCTCCCCTTACCTTCAGCTTATCGAAGAATATACACTTCAGGAAATGGTTGAACACGTTCAAACATTTAAACCCTTTCAAAAAGGAATTGGCACGCGTGAATGTATTGAATACATTCAACTGCCACAGGCTAAGAACAAATACATCCGCGAATTTTCAAGTGGTATGAAACAGCGTTTAAAGCTTGGGCTTGCCTTGCTCAGTGAAACACCGTTGTTGTTGCTCGACGAACCTTTGTCTAATCTTGACAAGAATGGGATCCAATGGTACACCTCTATGATGGAAACCTACACGGCAGATAGAACAGTGATTGTGTGCTCAAACGCGGTGGAGGAAGAGTACTTTTTTTGTACCACTTCCCTGAATGTGATGGATTTCAAATCAATAACCTGAGCACCAACTATTACATCTCCGGGTTACGCGTCGTAATCGATGATTACGGTTTCAGTTAAAGGGTGTGACTGGCAAGTTAAAACATAGCCTTCTTCAACTTCCTGATCTGTTAGGGCGAAATTAGCATTCATTTTCACTTTGCCTTCTAATACCTTTGCCCTGCACGTGCAACACACAGCGCCCTTGCAGCTGAAAGGTGCATCAACTCCAGCTTCAATAGCAGCATCAAGAATACTCAAACCTGAAGTTTCAAGAGGAAATTCGGTTGCTACACCATATTGAATCACCTTAATTTGTGCCTTCACATCGGCACCACTCGGGGCCCCTGCCTTTTCAACCGCTTCCAATACGGCAGTAAAATATTCAATGTGAATTTTTTCTGCTCCCACTTTTAATTCCTGTAATGCCAATTTTACATTCTCCATCAATGGACCGGGGCCGCAAATAAAATACTCATCGGCCTTTTCACAAGCCATGGTCTTAAGCAGCTGTTCGGCTTTTTGTTGCGAAACAATTCCGCAATTCAACTCTGGGTAAGTAGAAAGAGGCGCATCGTAGATCTCTACCAATTTTAACTGAGGATGGGTTGCAACAAGTTGTTCGAGCTCAGATTTAAAAATACTGCTCGATTCATTTCTGTTTGCATAAAACAAGGTGATGCTGCTTTGCTTTTCAACGTACAACACACTTTTAATGATACTCATCATGGGGGTGATACCACTTCCTCCGGCAAACAGCACGTAATGATTTTTATTGGCGCCTTTTAACACTGTGTTGAAGGTGCCCATTGGGGTCATTACTTCCAATTCATCACCCGGTTTAAGGGCTTGGTTAATAAAAACAGAACCTTTTCCGGATGGAACCTCTTTTACGGCAACTCTTAGTTCTTTCTCGTGCGGTGCGGTACAAATACTGTAGGACCGACGGATCTCTTCTCCATTCACCTTAAGTTTCAACGTGATGTATTGCCCCATTTTAAAAAGGTATTCAGGTTGCTGCTGAGGAGGAACTTCAAAGGCAACAGAAACAGCCTCGGGGGTCTCGCGTTTAATGTCTTTAACTTTTAACAGGTGAAATCTCGCCATAACAAAAAATTGCGAGCAAAAATAGGGCATTAGGCCCGATAAAAAAACTAAATTATGCCAAACAAACCAAGCTGAATGATGTTTGTCATAAAAGGTGCATTTTTTTGAAAAAGCCCCGTAAACACAATATATTTGTATACACATCAACCCCATGAGTACCATCGATTTTGAAGCAATTTTTGAAGCCAAGCTGGCCAATAACGAGTTCATCGAACCCAAGGATTGGATGCCTGACAATTACCGTAAACACCTAATCCGCCAGGTTTCTCAGCACGCCCATAGCGAAATTGTAGGCATGCTGCCTGAAGGCAACTGGATCAGTAGGGCCCCTAGTTTAAGGGCAAAATTGGTTTTGTTGGCAAAAGTTCAGGACGAAGGCGGACACGGATTGTACCTTTATACCGCAGCTGAATCGCTGGGTATTTCGCGCGACGAAATGCTGGATGCCCTTCATACCGGAAAAGCCAAATACTCTTCCATTTTCAATTATCCAACTCTCACCTGGGCCGATATAGGCGCAATTGGCTGGTTGGTAGACGGTGCTGCCATTATGAATCAGGTGATGTTGCAACGCTCATCTTATGGCCCTTACAGTCGCGCTATGGTGAGGATCTGCAAAGAAGAAAGTTTTCATCAGCGCCAGGGATACGAGATCATGACACGCATGGCTTTTGGCACCCCTGAACAAAAAGAAATGGCACAGGATGCACTCAACCGCTGGTGGTACCCAAGTTTGATGATGTTTGGCCCGCCGGATGCAGAAAGTCCTAATAGTGAAAACGCGCTGAAATGGCGAATCAAACGCGAATCAAACGACCATTTGAGGCAACGTTTCGTAGATCAAACCGTTGTTCAGGCTGAATACCTTAACCTTGCTATTCCGGATAAGAATTTAAAATGGAACGAAAACAAAAAGGGTTACGATTTTAGTCCTCCTAATTGGGAAGAATTCAAAAACGTTGTGAAGGGTAATGGCATTTGCAATAAAGAACGCCTTGAAGCCCGGAACAAAGCGCATAACGAAGGTGCATGGGTTCGTGAAGCAGCCGCAGCCTATGCCAAAAAACAAAATCAATTATCAACCGCTGCATAAAATAGAAATGAGTATGAGCGATAACCAAGGCCCATTGTGGGAAGTATTTGTACAAAAAAAATCAGGTCAACCGTATGTACATTGCGGCAATGTTCACGCTTTTGATAAAGAAATGGCTTTGCAAAATGCAAGGGATGTATATACCCGCCGCAACGAAGGCATGAGTTTGTGGGTGGTACCCAGTGATGCTATCGTAGCCAGCAGTCCTGAAGATATCGGAGCTTTTTTCGAACCGGCAAACGACAAAATTTTCAGACACCCTACTTTTTACCAAATTCCAGATGGCATTGGCCACATGTAATACAAGATGAACACCATGTTATTTAAGTACCTGCTACGCATTTCCGATTCGGGATTAATTCTTGCTCAACGCATCAGTGCCTGGACCGGTCATGGGCCTTTTTTGGAAGAAGATTTGGCATTAACCAATATTGCATTGGACCTGTTTGGCCGCTCCAGAAGTTTACTTGATTATGCCGGTAAGTTAGAAGGTAAAGGCCGCAGTGAAGACGACCTCGCGTTTTTTAGGAATGAACGGCACTTTTACAACCACCTCATTTGTGAGCAACCCAATGGTGATTATGCGCAAACCATGTTGAGACAGGCATTTGTGGATGCTTTTGAATTGTTGTTGTACTCCGAATTAAGCAAAAGTAAAGACGCAACACTTGCTGCCATTGCCGCAAAATCGGTAAAAGAAATTACTTACCACAAACGTCACAGCTTCAGTTGGGTAAAACGTTTTGGCAATGGAACTGAAGAAAGTTACACGCGATTGCAAAATGCGTTTCGCGAATTATGGCCTTATACCGGCGATATGTTCGAAACAATTGAAGGTGAAGACGAGCTTGTTTTAAACGGCTTTGTTCCCGATTTGAAAAAAATACAAACCGAGTGGAATAAAACAATCACTGCATTGTTGCAAGAATGTAACATCCCAATACCTGAAAATGTATACATGCACAGCGGTAGTGCGAAAGCTCTGCACAGCGAACACTTGGGCTTTATTCTGGCAGAAATGCAATCGTTACCGCGTGCCTACCCTGAAGCCAAATGGTAATTTGCAGTGGGCCTTTTTGAAAAAATAAAACACATCGCTCCGTATTTCGTGGACTTTTGGCAATACCTTGTGATTATTTTAATTATCGGCATTGCTGCTATTTTTATTTTATAAAACCTAAACCAACGCTGTTGAATGCGCCCGTTTTAGATAAAAAACTAATCATGGAATGGCTTCATGAAATTCCTGATCCTGAAATTCCGGTTATTTCTATAGTTGAACTTGGTGTGATACGCGATCTGAATCTGATTAACAACACACTTCAGGTAACCATCACACCAACGTATAGCGGTTGCCCTGCCATGAAACAAATGGAGGAAGACGTGATTAAAAAACTGCATGAAAAAGGCTATGCCCATGTAAACATCAACACTGTTTATCATCCGGCCTGGACTACGGATTGGATTAGTACTGAAGCCCGTCGCAAACTGCAAAACTATGGAATTGCTCCTCCCGAAGGAAGTAAAGACAAAACGGCCTTGCTGGGTGAACCCAAATCCGTAACCTGTCCTCGATGCAAAAGTAAACACAGTGAAATGGTTTCCCAATTCGGGAGCACTGCCTGTAAAGCCTTATACAAATGCCACGATTGCCTCGAAGTGTTTGATTACTTTAAGTGCATTTGAGAAACCCGAACTACCATCGTTGATTTTTAACTTTACGCTCTATTCTCTTCCTATCAGCAATTTTTCAGTAACCACTTCCTTGTTAGTGCTGACCTTAACAAAAATCACCTCATCAGAAAGATGCAAGGGTAATCGCGTGCTGGTTTCAGTGCCTTGAATGTGAAGATCGTTCATGAGCTTTTGCCCCATTAAATTATAAGCAGAAATCACAGCCTTGGTGTCAGTCTCAAATTCGGTATTTACTCTAACCGAGTGCCCATCTCTTAAAATGGAAATAGTATTTGAGGCATTGAATTCTTGAACACTTGTAGGGTTGGTAAGGCCCGACTCACAGATGATGATCTCAAATCTTGGAGTAGCCGTTGTGTCGCTAATTTGGAAAACATATGGCGACTGCATGAGGTTGTGGAAAATGCCATTTAATTTATCGTGCAATACCAAACAAGAATTGAAATTTTGAAAGTCACTAGCCGAAATGCTATGCGTTCCGCTTGCAGCTACTTTAACCAAAACCGGAACCGTATAGGTTTTATTTAATTGAGGTAAGGTATTGATGGCATAGTCGCGTCCGCCCCAATAGGTTGAAATGCTGTTGTATTTGGAGTACGAGCCGGGATACCCCATATAACCGGGTGTAGAAAAAATGTGGCGTGCATCATAGTAGTTATCAAATTGCTCGGTGGCCTGAGGATTAAAATGCAACATGGTATTTTGTACTTCTTCACCCGGACAGGTTAAAAGCAACTTAAATTTAACAGCATTGGTGTTTTGGGATTTAAAAATTTCACTGCTATTGCTGGTGGCTTTATCACTTTCGTGGAAGGTCAAAGTCAATGGAAAACTGAATCCAGTGATATCAGCATCGAGAAAAAAAGCTTGTCCGGCCGGGATAAGACCATTCGCACCAAAACCAGCGGCGCCTGAAGCACCGCTACCCGGGGTGTAAACCGAATACGCGCCGGCCTGTGCATTCCAGGCATAAATTGAACCCAAATCCGCATTACTTCCATTTGAAGCATACACATTGTCCCATTCTATTGGTGAAGGGTAAGGGTTAGAAATCAGGTTGGAAGTAAATGCACTAATTGGGGCACCTGCAACATTGATGGTAACATTCACATTACCTGTAACGGCAGAACCAGTATATACCAAAGTAAAATCTGAGGCTGAAACAAGATCAGACGCCACGTATACGTAAAACCCTTTGCCCGGCGCTAAAGCATCAGCGCCTACACCAAATTGATAGGTTTCAGTGATCTCATCCCATTTCCACACCGATGTGAAGGGCGGTGATATCACAGTTGAATCGTAAGTGCATCCGGTGCAGGTAATGGGAATTTGTCCGTCCCAATCGAGCACTGTTTTACCCGATATTCCGGGTGTTCCTAAATTAGCCCAACCCGGACTTCCACCCGGAATAAAATTCTGAACTGTTATGCTTCCTGCAATAGAGGCTCCGGTGCCTAATGGCGCTATTCTGGCTTTTGTTCCACCATTGGCAGCATTGAGAATTAGATTGCCTCCATTGGCATCCAGTGTCACATTATCGCCAATCGTGATGACATCAAGCAGAGTGACTTGTGTATTGAATTCTATCGTTTTAGTGCCGTCTGCAGCTTCAATTTTTCCTATTGAAAATCCGGTACCGTTAATGTTTTGTGGTGCAGCTCCGTCTCCATTCAACAACATACAACTGGTGGGTGGAGGACTAAAGGTGCCGGAATTCGTAAAATCACCCGCAATTTTAAAGGTGCCCCCTGCAGGAAAGGTGACCGAGGCTCCTGTCTCAACACTTAAGTTCTCAAATCTTGAACTGTCTCCAATCGTTGTTGAGGTTCCGAAAAAATGCACTGTTGAACCATTGCCAATTGTAAGTTGCCCATCAACATGTGTCCAATTGCCGGTTACCGAAATATCCCCAATCATATCGATGGTACCGCTTGTGTTAAAAACCATATTTGGTAGTCGGTTGGCTCCGGTAGCACTGGCGGTTGCATCAATGGTTATTGGCCCGGCTCCGCTGAAAGTAAATACACCCGAGTTGGAAGCAGGACTTACAACATTGGTTGACTCCAAAAATAAATTGCTGGTGATGGTAATGTTTCCCTGGAAACTCCAATCCGCCGACCCTGTTCCTCCACTCTGGTCTGTGGTGAGATTAGCCGTTGTAGAAGTGCCAAAATCAAAATTATACGTGCCTCCGGCACCAAAATCAAGCAAAATCAAATTATTAAAAACAGGGGAACCCGTTATAACTCTGCTGAAAGCACTCGTTACTCTAAAAATGACTGTACCATTGTTGTGATTAAAAACTCCCGTTCCCCCTAATGTGAAATTGGCGCCAACATTCAGTTGCCCGGAAGTTGAAGTGAATGTACCGTCATTGATAATAAAATTTCCTCCAATGGTTCGGTTCGCTGAACCAATCGATATTACTCCGGTATAGCCGGCATTCATCGAAAAATTACCAGTGGCGAAGGCAACATTGAATGTGCAATTTTTGGTATTCGTTCCGTCAAATATGACATCTTCACCGGCTATTGGAGCCACATCCCCTACCCAATTCAAACCATTGCTGAATAAATTGTTGGCTCCACCACCATCCCATACTTTCTGTGCAAACGTGCATGAAAAGCTCCACACGAAACCAAACACTAAATACAACTTCTTCATCTTCTATTGGTTATTGTAAAGTAAATTTAATCATTTTCAGGCAAATTTCTTCAAAACTCCTGTTAAGCAATGCCAAATGAGAAATATCATTCAGCCCATCCCGTTTTTTGAAGCCCGGCCCCCTGTTTCAGCCACTTATCATACAATTTATACCTCTCAAAAATTATAAAGTTACAATAAGGTAGAATTTCCTACTTTTACGCGCCTTCAAGCTATGAGAGTCCTTATCTTTTCTATCCTTTTACTTGGTTCTGCCCTCAGTAGCCTTGCCCAAAATTCGGCCACCTTTAAAGGTGTAGTATACGACAAGGCAAGCGGTGAACCGGTACCCTTTTGTAACGTGTACTTTAAAAACACCACTATAGGTTCCAACACCGATTTAAATGGTTTTTTTAACATTACCAGAATACCTCCAGGCGAATACAACTTATTGATTACCAGCTTTGAATTCGATACCATTAAAGAAAAAATCAGCCTGAAGGCAGGGGAAGTTCTGAACAAAAAATACTATGCCAACAAAGGCGGTATACAGCTCGAAGAAGTGGAAGTGAGCACACGTTCGACTGAAAGAACTGAAAACACCGCGGTTGCTATTCAAAAAATCGACCCGGTGGTGATTTCTAAATTGCCCAGTGTTGGTGAACCTGATATTGCACAGTACTTACAGGTGTTACCGGGTGTTGTGTTTACCGGTGATCAGGGAGGACAACTCTATATCAGAGGTGGCTTACCTGTTCAAAACAAGGTGATTATGGATGGCATGACCGTTTACAACCCTTTTCATTCCATTGGTTTGTTTTCGGTTTTTGATAACGACATCATGAAAAACGCCGATGTATACAGTGCCGGTTTTGGCGCAGAATATGGTGGTCGCACTTCCTCCATTATGGACATCACTACGCGTGACGGGAACAAAAAAAGAATTGCCGGTAAAGTCTCCATGTCAACATTTGGCATAAAAGCTAACATGGAAGGCCCTTTAATGAAATTGAAAGACGAGGGCAACACAGCCGCTTCGTATATTCTTTCGTTCAAACATTCTTATCTGCCTCAAACATCTAAAGTGCTTTATCCTTATGCAGGAGAGGAAGGCCTGCCATTTTATTACACCGATTTTTATGCAAAAACTTCGCTAACCTCATCGGGTGGAAGTAAATTCAGTTTATTCGGGTTCAGCTTTAATGATAAGGTGGATTACAGTGAAACAGCCACTTACAATTGGAAAAACGTTGGTCTTGGTAGCAGTTTTGTGCTGGTGCCTCAAGGCAGTAATTTGATGGTAGAAGGTGTAGTGGCCTACTCGAATTACCGGATAAATTTTATTAACCCTACACTTGAAACCGATTCTAAATTCAGTTCCATCAATGGTGCCAACATGGGTTTCACCTTTGTGAAGTTCTTTGGAAAACAGGAAATGCGGTTTGGTATTGAAGGGGTAACCACCAACACAGAATATGAGGTGCAGAACCCATTTTATGCTGTAATTAACATGAGCCGCTCTACAATCGATCTTGGCGGCTTTGTGAAATACAAATATGTAAGTAAAAACAAAAAGTTGCTGTTTGAGCCCAGTTTGCGACTGCAGTATTATGCCACACTCGCTGTATTTTCACCTGAACCCCGTGTAGCAGCCAAATGGAACCTCAACCGTTCACTAAGGGTAAAAGGCGCAGCCGGCTTATATAGTCAAACCTTGATGAGCGCCAACAGCGACCGGGATGTGGTGAATCTATTTTATGGATTTATCAACGCACCTGAAACACAGGACCTCTCAAAAAACTACCTGGATAAGGATGGTAATTTGCAAAGTGTAAATTCTTCGGTACAAAAAGCCAATCATCTCGTTGCAGGTATAGAGATCGATTTTCTCAAGTACTTTGAACTGGATCTTGAAGTGTATCAGAAATTTTTTAATACCATTATCAATGTTAACAGGGATAAAATTTTCGAAGACAATACCACAAACGAGTCTCGGCCTGATGAGTACAAAAAAACTTTTGTGATAGAACAAGGCCGCGCAAGAGGTTTTGACGTGGTAGTGAAGTACGATCGTAAACGGTTTTATTTCTGGACAGTGTATTCACTTACCATCAACGATCGCTGGTACGGTAATCCCTCAAGCGGTGTTGTAGATAATTATCCACCCAATTTTGACCGTCGGCACAATGTGAATTTGGTGAGCTCATACACGTTTGGTAAAAAAAGAAATTTTGAATTCAACGCGCGTTGGAATTTCGGAACCGGATTTCCTTTCACCCAAACACAAGGGTATTTTAATCAGCTGAACCCACAAGGCAATATCAATTACCCTTTCCCTACATCAAACGGCACCCTCAACTACATTCCTGCTGAATTAAATGCGGGGCGTTTTCCGGTGTATCATCGTCTTGATCTCGGTGTCAAACACCGTTATAAGATCAATGAACGCAGCACACTAGAAACTACGCTGGGCGCAACTAATGTGTACAACAGAGAAAATATCTTTTACGTTGATCGTGTGACGTTCAAAACCATTTACCAGTTACCGATCATCCCAAATCTGAATCTTAGCTTAAGTTTTTGATTTGCCGAACTAATCTTGTAAGATGACCTTTTTTTGAATGGATCGGGTTCCCGAACGCAATTTTAGAATGTACATGCCTTTTGGCAAGCCTGAAAGTGAAAGTACGGGAGTGGTAGTGCCATTCAAGACACCTTGCCTTGTAAGTACTTTGGTACCTTTTGCATCGAACAACTCTATTTCCACCTCTCCTGCCATTTGATTTGCGTCAATAAAAATGGCATCGGTTGCGGGATTAGGGTACAAACTTAAATTCGATACAAAAGAGTTCTCTTCTTCCAAACCAACTATGATGGTTTTGCTGTTGCCGGTAACTACTGCACTTACGCTCGGACTTGAACTACCAATAACGTTCAAACTGGTGTAAGTAATAGTAAGCACCGGAAATTTCTGTGAACCATGAAAATAATTGTACACCGTTTGTTTAGCTGTACCGAAAGGAAGAATACCCAAACTCAAATTAATTGTTTGAACGCTTTTTACCCGCAACACATTACTGAATACCAGACCATTCGGCAATTGCAAGGTTCCGGCTCCGTCAGCGTTAGTGCTTACATTGCCATTAAATGTACCGCTTACCGAAAAATTAAAGGTTCCGGCTATGTTATCTGTGAAACTGTTACCGTAACTCAATGGAAATTTAACAAGGATTGCAGAATTACTGAAGTTAAGGTTTAACGTGTTGCTGCTCAGACCAAGCATTTCCGTTTGCGCACTAGGGGTAACCACAGATTTAAAGTAATTGAACAAAGCCCCTTGTTTTTGTACCATGCTTGTTCCGGCATAAGCGGTTGCACTTGGAACCGTACTAGGGTCAACATACGAAGAGTTGGCTTTGACGGCAGTCGAAATCAGGTTACCGAAATTCCAGGTAACGTTATTGCCACTGATATTTAACGGAAGTCCCAATCCAAATGCAATGGTATCGAGTACATGGTAAAAGCTGCTGTCGCCAATAACCGGTTCATAAGCGGCTTGGGTTAACACCAAAGATTGGCTTCTTGAAAACGATGCAAGAAATAAGAAGAATGTAAAGATGATCGGTTTCATGTAACAGGGTTTATGTAAAATTACTGAAATATCCTTGAGTTCAATACTCCACGCTGGCAGAAGATAAAGTGCAAAAGCCGTTAGTCAGCTTCGATTAGTAGTTTTTGGCGAAAATCCAATGCAGAACAATTCTCTTTAAGCATACGCAGAAAATGATCCCCATGCTTCAGGTAAAACTGTGAGAAGTTGTCAACCCTTTCCTGAGCTTGTTCGCCCGGAAATAACTTCTGACGGATGGTTTTAATTTGATTGATTTCTGTTTCTGAACGTTGTTTAATGGCTTTGTTCATTTTTGCTTCAATATTTTGAAGACCTGTTAAGGCCTTTTGTAATTCAGCTTTTACTGATGAATCAAGCGTTTTATCAACCTCAACCGCTTTTTGCAACACGTTTTGAAATACCACTGAGAGAGCTGTGGTTTCTGAATTCAAATCGGGCTTAACACCAGAGCGATCTACTAAACGCTTTACGAGTTCCTGCTCACTTAAGTAGAGGTCCTCAGGTGAAAAATGCAATTTGTTGATCTTTTCTGCGATTGGTTTTTCAATGAGTGTAACAAAATTTCGAGGAACCAGAACCGGAAAAAACACCTTGTAGTGATCAAACATGGCTTTAAACTGCAACCAGTAAGCTAGTTCTCCTGGGCCGCCAACATAAGCAAGGTTGGGTAAAATGTGCTGTTGAAACACCGGTCGCAATACCACATTAGGAGAGAATAGCCTGGGGTTGTGTTGCAATTTCTGTTGAATTTCCTGCGCGGTAAAGCGAAGTTCGGAATTCACAACTTTGAAAAGGCCTTCTTCCTCTTTTTCTAATCGTGCCCTGAGGCCTTTTTGCATATAAAAGCAATTGATATTTCTAGGGTTAACCTGAGTAGAATAACCCATAGATTGCAAGGAAGAAATGCTAGCTTGTACGTGTTTAGCAGAACTGTTCTCAAAAATATCTTCAGTTAAAATACCTGCAAATTGCTGTTTAAAATCTGCATCATTGCCGTCTATGCTCACCAGGCCATATCTTCCGAATAAGTAGTTGACTAAAAAGCGGGTGGCGTCTGAGAGAGTAGCGTGCTCAAGATAAGCTTGCGAGAATAAGGTTGTTAATTGATTGGCGTTTTCAGAATTTCCAAGTACTTCTTTGAATTGTTCAAGTACTGTTTTTAATTCTGAAGTGTCGAATTCACCTACCGACCCGGTTTGAGAAGAGTCCCAACTTAAGGTTTTGCCAAACACCCTAAAGTGGTTCACTTCGGCGAAATCGTGATCCTCCCCCGCCATCCAATACACCGGCACAAAGTTATAGGCGGGAAAATGCTGGTTTAATTCTTCGGCAAGTTGAATGCAAGAAATAATCTTGTAAATAAAGTAAAGTGGTCCGGTAAATAAACACAATTGGTGACCGGTTACTACAGTGAAAGTGTTTTTTAATTTTAAGCGTTCAATGTTTAGGGTACTTTCATGACTGGTATTATGAACACTTTCTGCCTGTTTTTTCAGCTTGTTCACAAGTGTTTCCCTGTCCAAATAATCATACTGCGCCTGAGCAATGGCTGCATTCATTCCATCCATGTTAGGATAATGGGAATAAAATGGTTTTAAGCTGTTCTTTTGTTTCAGGTAATCTGAAACCAACAGGTTTAAAGTACCGGCTGTATGAATATCGGTGTGTTGGAGTTGAAACATCAGAGTTTGTTTCCAAAGGCCAGATCACCGGCATCGCCCAAGCCCGGCACAATGTATGCATGTGCGGTGAGCTCTTCGTCAATCGCTCCTATCCAAAGCGTATAATTGGTAGAAGGGAAATGCGCCTTTACATAATTCACCCCCTCGTTGCTGGCTAAAATGTGTACCAGGTGGATGTGTTTGGGCTGGCCTTTTGTGAGTAATTCTTTGTACACATTTACCACCGAGTGGCCTGATGCCAGCATGGGATCACAAATGATCAGCGTTTTGCCGTTCAAATCAGCACTCGAAACCGATTCCACTACAATGTCAAAACTGTTGTTTTTATGATGTCTGCGGTGCGCACTGATAAAAGCATTATCAGCCTTATCAAATACGTTGAGCATACCCTGATGCATAGGAATTGCTGCTCTGAGAATACAAGCCAACACAGGCTGTTCTTTGAGTTGTTTTGTTTTCGCGATGCCCAAAGGTGTTGTGGTTTCAGTGACTTTATAATCCAGAGTTTTGCTGATTTCAAAAGCAAAGAGTTCGCCAATACGTTCAAGGTTTCGTCTGAACCGCATACTGTCTTTTTGTATTTCAACATCCCGAAGTTCACTCATGAACTGTTGAAAAATGGAATTTTGGGCACTTAGCAAATGGACCATATGTTGTTATTTACAATTATTTTCCGATTATCCTTGCTTAACATCGTTCAATCACGGCAGCGTAACCTTGTCCAACTCCTATGCACATGGTAACTAAGGCGTAACGTTTGTTGTGCAAATGGAGATCGAGTGCAGCCGATAGTAAAATTCTTGCGCCACTCATGCCCAATGGATGGCCAAGTGCAATGGCTCCACCATTGATGTTGATGCGTGCATCACGGTCATCAAGTCCCCAACTGCGAGTGCAGGCCAAACTCTGTGCAGCAAAAGCTTCATTCAGCTCAATCAGGTCGATGTCTTTAAAACTTAAACCGGCTCTTTTTAGTGCTTTGTTGGATGCTTCAACAGGACCAATGCCCATGATGCGGGGTTCTACCCCAACTACCGCACTGGAAACCAGTCTGGCCAAAGGTTGCAACTTGTTTCGATTCATACCGTCTTCTCCGGCAAGTAATAAAGCTGCTGCCCCATCGTTCAATCCACTTGAATTACCGGCTGTAACGCTTCCATCTGCACGAAAAGAAGGTTTTAATTTCGATAGTCCTTCGAGTGTAGTTTGTGGTTTGGCAAATTCATCGCGGTTAAAAATCAGGGCATCCCCTTTTTTCTGCGGTATGGCAACATCTACTATTTCTTTCGCAAAACGTTGGTTTTCTATCGCTTTGGCTGCCTTCTCCTGACTCCATAAGGCGAAACGGTCCTGGTCGGCTCGATTGATCTTGTATTTTTCAGCCACATTTTCAGCAGTTTCGCCCATAGCGTCGACACCGTACACCGCTTTCATTTTAGGGTTGATAAATCGCCAGCCAAAACTGCTGTCGAACAATTGTTGGTCGCGACCATAGGCAGATGTGGCTTTGCTCATTACCAGAGGACCCCTGGTCATGTTTTCCACACCACCGGCTATCATTATTTCTTCATCACCGCATTGTATTGCTCTTGCCGCATCAATCGCAGCACTCAAGCCACTTGCACACAAACGGTTAATGGTTTGGCCGGGTACCGAAATCGGCATCCCTGCCAATAAAAGCGCCATACGCGCTACATTGCGGTTGTCTTCTCCAGCCTGATTTGCACAACCCAGTAACACATCACCCACCTGCGAAAAATCCAGGCCTGGGTTTTTATCCATCAGGGCTTTGAGCACTATAGCGGCCAAATCATCGGTGCGTACTGATGCAAGGGTTCCTCCAAAACTTCCAATGGCGCTGCGTACACCATTTACAATATAGGCTTGTTTCATAAACTAAATTCAATGTAAAAGTAGGGGCTTTGCCTGAAGAATAAAATTAAATTCTCCTTTCCAACTATGATTATTCCCAGTTTTTTGTTGTTCTGTAAACAGTGCCTTTGAATAAAGCCATATTTTTTTGTGTGTCGGCTTTCAAATAGACTTTAACAGTATAGTGACCCAATTTTTCGCTCTGGTTTTCACAAATCGCTTCAGCTATCACCACATCATTGGTATGCACCGGTTGAAGATGAGAAATGGACGTGTCTATGCTCAAACTTTTCCGCCCCCATGAGTTGGATGCAAATGCCAGTGCGCTGTCGGCGAGGGAATACGTAATGCCACCATGGGCAATACCAAAACCATTGGTCATCTCTTCTCTTACCAATAGGCTTAGTTTGCAATAACCTTCGCGTATTTCCAATACTTCTATGCCTAACCATTGAGAGAACTTATCGTTCATTATCATGGTGTTCACAACATCGCGGGCATCCATCTTCATTCGTATTTTGGTTGCCAGGGAATTTCTTCGGCATTTAGCTTATGACTCAAATACCTTGACAACATAAACAGGTAGTCAGACAACCTGTTCAGGTATCGGGCATGGATTTCGTCAATGGGCTCTTGTTCTGCCAAGCGCAGCACCGCCCGCTCAGCTCTGCGACAAACGCATCTTGCGATATGGCAATACGACACATACACATGGCCTCCCGGTAAAACAAATGATTTCATGGGAGGTACCACACCGTCGATAAGGTCAATGGCTTTTTCAAGTTGCGTTACATCTCCATTGTGTATGGCAGGTAATTTCATCTTTGATTTGTGTGGGTCGTTTGCCAAATGAGAGCCTATGGTAAACAGGCGATCCTGAATACTCACCAGCAGTTCAATGAGTGTTTTTTCTCCGGCAACATCGCGTAGTAAACCCAGGTGTGAGTTGAGCTCATCAACACTTCCGTAGGCTTCTATTCTTACATGTTGTTTAGGTAGCCGGGTACCCCCAATGAGTGAAGTTTCGCCCTTATCCCCGGTTTTGGTGTATATTTTTGTACTCATGTGTTTTCTGACAAAGACTAATGTACTCAGTTTCGTTCAGAATTCAAAGTACCTTATTTATCACGAGTTGTATTCGACTCAGATTTCGAGCCATTTTAGAAAATCTTCTTTTCTGCTTTTGGAAATAGGAATTTCCTGATTATTTACCATCACAACCGACTCGGATGATTTTATGTAACGAATGACCTTGTTGAGATTAATGATGAACGAATGATGCACGCGCATAAAAGCAGAACGTTCGCCGCAAAGCAGCTGCTCAAAGTCTTTGAGGGTTTTAGAACTCATCACGTTATCTTCATTTTCCAAAAAAAGTTGGGTATAATTTGACTTGGATTCAAGACTAACGATATGATGGGTTTCTATGGATTCAATACCAAGTTTGGAATTGATAATCAACTTTGGTTTGTTTAGTTGAGGCAAGGTATTTAAGGCCATATTGTACTCATCCATATTGGACTTCTGGATTTCTTTTTCTCTTCTTAGCAGCACTTTATTTACTGCTGCTTTCAGTTCATCCGGGTCAATGGGCTTGAGGAGGTAATCCACCGCTTCTGACTTAAGTGCCTTTAAGGCATACTCCTGATGCGCGGTAGTGAAAATCAGATCAAACTTTTTCCATTTTAATTTTTCCAGCATTTCAAAGCCACTCATTTGTGGCATGTTGATGTCGAGAAAAACGATGTCGGGGCAATAATTTTCGATGAGTTCGATGGCAGATGAAGGGTTCCTGGTTTCAGCAACGGATTTAACTTTCGGACAGTGTTTCTCCAATAAGATATGCAGGGAATTTAATCCCATGAATTCATCATCAATGAGTATGGCTCTGAGATATGGCGTTGAGTTCATTTTAAAAGGGGTAAACTAATTTCTACTCTGGTACCACCGGAATTAGGCTTATCTATTATTTTCAAGTAACATTCCAAATTATGCATTTTGTTGATCAAATCCAGTCGCGAACGCACAAATAGGGTCGCCAGTGATTTTTTCTCTTTCAAAACATTTTCCCTGTCCACTCTGCCTAATCCGTTATCATCAATGCTGACGAAGAGGTATTTTTCGTCACGCACGGCAAATCTGATCTCAAGGTTACGTTCGCCTTTTTTGTTCATTAAACCATGCCAAATAGAATTTTCAACAAACGGTTGAATCATCATAATTGGTAAACGAACTTTGGTGGATTTCACCGAATCTTCCAGAACAATAGAATACACAAAATGCTCCTGAAATCGCAATTGTTCCAATTCAAGGTAACGTTTTAAAATATCTACTTCATCCTCAAGACTAATGTTTTCGGTGGTGTTGCTTTCAAGGATTTTGCGCATGAGTTTGGAAAATTTAAGCAAATACGCATTGGCTTCGTCGTTATGTTGGTTGAGTATGAGATTTTGAATAGAGTTGAGCGAATTAAAAATAAAATGGGGGTTCATCAAAGCTCTGTTCACGCGCAATTCGGTTTCGAGTAAGCGGGTTTGTAATTTTAAAGTTTCCTGGTATTGTTTTAGTTTACGGTTCAAATGACGACGAATAAAAAAGTAAACCACGCCAATCAATAAGCCCAGCATAGCCGCATATTTGAGGGAGGCATAGAGCACACTTAATCGGTTAGGATCAGGATTCTGATAAAGGTTATTTACTTCGAATGGTGTAAGTACCTTATGATAAAACTCAATATCGTCGATAGAGCCGCTAAAAAAGCGGTTGTTTTTTTTATTGCCTGTAACCCCCACTATAACAGAATCTTCTTCCAAAAACTCCAGTTCAAATCCAGTTTTAAAACGATTATCCAATTCTCCATCCACATAAAAGCTGGCAGAGTCAGTATTGTAAGTTAATACCACATGATGCCATTTTTGGAGTTCAAATTTGTTTTTACTTGAAAAAAAGACCTGATTTGTAGAATCCTTGGTATACACAGCTGCCACCTTTTTACTTTCGGTCATATAATAGAAGGCGTAAGCTTCAAAAAAATCATCCTCCTTCGAGCGTTTGGTGAGAATTAAGGGATTGGCATTGTAGCCGGTGCCGTACCACAGGGCGTTTTCCACTTTTACCCATAAGGAAATACTGCCTGCTTTTGGTTTCAGTAAGGAGGAGGTTCCAAGGTTAAGGTAACTGTTGGGGTTTCCGAAAAGATGAACGGCATGGTCTTTATTGCCAAAACGGTCTTCGGTAAAACTCGCGTTGACTAGTTTGGGTTCGAGGTTGGAGATTTTATCCTTGGTTGTTTTGTTATCGAATGAGAAACTTACCCGGGCCTGATCTTGAGAGTAAAGAACGCCGGGTAAAAGAAAAACCATTAATGAACCTATTCTCAAATTCATTGATCTACAACAATTGAAGAACTATTGTGAGTTCAATGATACAGAAATATTTTTTTCAAACCCTTGATTTAAGCTGTTTAATTGCTCAATGGAATTGACCAGTTATCAAGTAGAAATGTGCAATTGCTACAAATCTTCAAAATTCTGTTTATTACAATCCTCTTAGGGCTCGGCGGATGGCAAACTTGATATTTTCAACTTAATTGTTAAACTAACACAAGCTCTGTTATTCATACTAAAACGAACCAAAGATTAGTCTATTTTTGAATTGTCGGTTACAAGAACCATTTTTCTCGATAAAACTTCACCTAAATAAAATAAACGAAAAACCAATCTTAAAACAACGCTTATGAAACTCAAACTGATTGTCAGCCTTCTGCTACTCTCCATTTGTATCCCTTCAATTGCTCAAGACAGCTCTAAGGTGAGGTCAAAAGAATTTTACCTAACCGTTTCGAACTTTTCGCCTTTAAGGCTGCAGCTTAAATACAAACAACAAATTGGCAATCACCTGTTTTTTAAAGTTGGATTTGTTGAACTTAGTTTAAGTCAAACCAAAACCGAATCCACCTCAAGCAGCACCGTATTTCCATTTGAAGCTTTGAACTACTCAGGAGGTCTTGAACTGGGTTTGGAATTCAGAACAAACCTCACCAAAAAACTATCGGTATTTCATGGGCCTAATGTAAGTTACGCTTACTTTCACCACCAAACAGTGCTATCCGATCCTAGTCTGAGTCCCGAACAACAAAAGTCAACTAATGCGTCTCAGGTCTACAGCATCCCCTACACTTTAGGCCTGTTGTTCAGTCTGCACCCCAACTTGCTCCTGGCCGCTGAGGTAAATCCTAATGTTTTTTATTTGCAATCCAAAACTTCTGTTCATTCTGCAACAAATAGTCTTACCAATAATCAGAATTCATTCGGCCTTTCGGTGAGTAATTCAGCACGATTGTCGGTGGTGTTTAGGTTCTGATAGAAAGTATGCGTAAAGGAAAGTATACGCTTAGATTTATCACTCCCTCTCTAACAACACGTCCTTAGCCGTTTTAATGGCTACTGCGTTGTATTTTTTTTCCATGTAGGAAAGTACTTTATCAAGTACTTCTTTGCCATTGGCATCGAGCAGATTGATTTCTTTGGCAAACACTTCGTTGATGGCAAGTTCTTTAATGGCCCGCACCTGTTTGGGAACTTCTCCAAATGCAAGTTCCACTTTACGTTCACGGTACAAGGCATTAAAATGTTTGGCTTTTTCGGCAATGATCTCTTCGCATTTTTCAATCTCGTTTTTGCGCAATTGCAAATTGGCCTCAGCCCTGCTGCGAATGGAATTGATGTCGATGTATGTCACCAGCGGATCAAGAGACACTTCGTTTTCTACATTGGAAGGCAAACTCAGATCGATGATCACCTTTTTGCCCGCCTCCTTGTTTCTTAGTTGATGGTAATTGGTTTTAGTGATAATGGCCTCCGAACTCCCGGTGCACACAATCAAAACATCAAAACCTTTGCTGTAAGATAAAAGTTCCGAAAGTTCAAAGGCATTACCACCTAATACCCCGGCTAGTTTTTGCGCTCTGGCTAAACTGCGGTTAAATACTGTAAAATTGGCAAACTTGTGTTTTTTGAAATACGCTGCCAGAGTGGTGTTGGTTTCGCCGGCCCCAACAAATACAATTCTAGCGTCGTTTTTAAAGCCCAAATACCATAAATGACGATATGCCAAAGAATCTACTGACAAAGGATTTTTGGCTAAAATGGTTTTGGTGTATTTTTACTTTGCTGTGTAAATGGGTT